>JAZQLH010000032.1:0-175041 GCA_045542555.1 Acetatifactor sp.
CTTCCTTCGCCATATCAAGACCTGCATTCTCCATAGCCTCCATGGAAGCCACCACAGCATACTGCGAGAAAAGCTCCAGTCTTTTTGCCGCTCTCACATCCAGATACTTGCTGGGATCAAAATCCTTAACCTCAGCAGCCAGAGTTGCCTTGTAATCACTTGTGTCAAAACGGGTAATCTTGTCAATTCCCAGCTTTCCTTCCTTTACATTGTTCCAGAAGGACTCTACATCATTTCCCAGAGGAGTTACTGCACCCATACCGGTTACAACTACACGTCTTTTCATACTCTATATCTCCTTTACTTACATGCCCATGCCGCCGTCTACGCTAAGCACCTGTCCGGTGATGTAGGACGCACGGTCTGATGCCAGAAATGCCACTGCATCTGCAATATTTTCAGGTGCACCAAAACGACCCATGGGAATCGTTGCTATTGATGCATCACGCACCTTATCGGAAAGCACTGCTGTCATATCCGTCTCAATAAAGCCGGGTGCCACTGCATTTACGGTAATTCCGCGGGAGCCAAGCTCCTTAGCCGCACTCTTGGTCAAACCAATTACACCGGCCTTAGATGCCGCATAATTTGCCTGACCTGCATTACCATGAACACCTACCACAGAAGTGATATTTACAATACGACCACTGCGTTGCTTGAGCATCTGTCTTGTCACCTGTTTGATGCAGTTAAAGGTTCCGCACAGATTAACATCCAACACCTTGGTGAAATCCTCCTCAGACATTGCCATCAAAAGACCGTCCTTAGTGATACCTGCGTTGTTTACCAGAATATCCACATGTCCGTATGCACCGATAACCTCTTTGAAGAATGCCTCACATGCCGCATAATCGCTCACATTACAACAATATGTAACAGCATTTCCGCCAGCCGCAATAATCTCTTCTTTCACAGCTTCAGCCGCATCCTTAGAACCATTATAGTTCAATACTACAAAAGCGCCCTCTTGAGCCAGTCTTATTGCAATGGCACGTCCGATTCCTCTGGAAGCGCCGGTTACAACAGCAACCTTACCGGACACATCCATCTTTTCTAATGTCTCCATGTCAACCCTCCTGCTTCTCTTCTAATCTTATAATAATTGCTCCAAAACCGCTTCCATGTCCGCTACAGTTTCAATATTATAAGCTGTAACATCGCGGTTGATTTTTCTCAAAAATCCGGTCAAAGTCTTGCCGGGTCCGATTTCCACGAAGGTATCTACGCCTTCTTCAATCATCTTCTCAACACTCTGCTGCCATCTTACTGATGCGCAAATCTGTTTTGCAAGAAGCCCCTTGATATCTGCAACATCAGTTACAATATCAGCAGTAACATTTGTCACATAAGGGATTTTAAGTTCTCCCAGCTCAACATTTGCCAATTCCCCTGCCAGTTTTTCACCAGCCTCAGTAAGCATTGCGGAATGGAAAGGTCCACTTACAACAAGCTCAACAATACGCTTAGCGCCTGCTTCCTTAAGCTTCTCCATAGCAGTTACCAGCGCACTCTTCACACCGGTAATTACAATCTGGCCGGGACAGTTGTAGTTAGCAATGCTCACACCATCAATAGGTGCTAAAACTGCCTCAATATCAGCAGCTTCCATGCCGAGAACAGCGGCCATACCACCCTCTCCTGCTGGAACTGCCTGCTCCATCAAAATTCCTCTCTTACGAACGGTAACAATTGCATCCTTAAGGCTCATGGCACCTGCAGTTGCAATCGCACAGTACTCACCCAGGCTAAGGCCTGCGGTCATAGCGGGACGGAGTCCCTTCTCCTCAAGCACACGTACCATAGCCATGGAAGTAGTTACCATCGCTGCCTGTGTGTACTGAGTGAGATTCAAATTATCGTTCTCTTCAAAACAAAGAGCCTTCACATCAATATCAAGCCATTCATTGGCGTTGTCAAAAACCTCTCTTGCAGACTCAAACTGCTCATAAAAGTCCTTGCCCATGCCCACCTTCTGGGCACCCTGTCCGGGGAAAACAAAAGCTATCTTACTCATAAATATTGGTTCCTTTCATCAGTGCATCCGTCTCGTTTACAAGATTCTCAATAATCTGCTTGCAGGGAAGAATATCCTTAATCATACCTGCAATCTGACCTGCCATAAGGCTTCCGTTCTCCACGTCACCCTCCACAACAGCCTTGCGAAGAGCACCTACGGTCATCAGCTCCAGCTCCTCAAGGCCTGCACCCTGAGACTCCAGCTTCAGATACTCTCTAACCATGTTGTTACGGATTACTCTGATGGGATGTCCGGTACTTCTTCCGGTTACCTTTACATCAATATCTTTTGCATTCAATACACAATTCTTATAGTTCTCATGTACCACTGCCTCCTTAGAAGCAAGGAAACGGGTACCAAGCTGACAGCCTTGTGCGCCCAGCATAAATGCTGCTGCCATACCACGGCCGTCTGCAATACCGCCTGCTGCAATAACGGGTACATTTACTGCATCAACTACCTGGGGCACCAGTGCCATGGTAGTAATCTCACCGATATGTCCGCCCGCCTCGGTACCTTCTGCAACAACAGCATCAATACCGCAACGCTCCAGACGCTTTGCCAGTGCAACAGAAGCGACAACAGGAATCACCTTGATACCGGCCTCTTTCCACATTGCCATATACTTCTCGGGATTACCTGCACCGGTAGTAACCACAGGAACTTTCTCCTCTGCCACAACCTTTGCAACGTCATCCGCATAGGGGCTCATCAGCATGATATTTACACCAAAAGGCTTATCAGTCAGTTCTCTCAGCGCACGAATCTGGTCACGCACCCACTCAGCAGGTGCATTTGCCGCACCAATCAGGCCCAAGCCTCCGGCCTCGCTCACTGCTGCTGCAAGATGGTGCTCTGCAACCCATGCCATTCCTCCCTGTATAATGGGGTACTCAATTCCAAGTAATCTGGTGATTTCTGTTTTCATTCTTCTTACCTCTCTTATGTCGAGTTTCTGTTGATTTTAAAGTCTACAATTATGCGTTCAGATACTTCTCTACATCGCCAAGGGTCTTAATGTTCTCGAGCTCCTCGGAAGGAATCTCAACACCGGTCTCCTCCTCAAGAGCCATAACCAGCTCGAAAAGATCCAGGGAATCTGCACCAAGATCGTCCTTGAAGGAAGTCTCAGCGGTAAGGCCGTCCTTGTCTACGCCCAAAGATTTTGCTACGATTTCTTTAATCTGATCCATCATTGTTTTGTTCTCCTTTTTGTTTACTTTCTTGTTATTTGTTCTTTTTAATTTATAATACATAGACCCAAAGGCCGTATTACCAGGTTATAAGGCTTGCACCGTAGGAAAGTCCGCCGCCGAAGCCTGCCAGTACAATTTTGGAACCTCTTTTCAGTCTTCCTGCACGGTTGAGCTGATCCAACAAAATTCCAATACTTGCAGAAGACGTATTTCCATGCTCTGCAATATTCATAGGGAACTTCTCAGCGTCACCGCCGATACGCTTTGCAACAGAACCTACGATACGCGCATTAGCCTGATGCAATACGAAACAGTCTATATCCTCAGCAGTCAAATTCTCCTGAGCCAAAAGCTCACCGATTACCTCGGGAACCTTAGACACCGCAAACTTAAACACCTCGCCGCCATCCATCTGAATATGAGTGTTAGGCATCTCCTTCACAGCAGTGTTTATATTAGCACTTGCGCAAGTGAGCACTCCACCCTTTGCTCCGGTCGAATGTGTTACCTGTGCATATTTATCCTCGGACTCTGCACGAAGCACTGCTGCGCCCGCACCGTCACCGAACAGAATACAGGTTCCTCTGTCGCTCCAATCAACCAGATTAGAAAGAGTTTCTGCACCCACAACCAAAGCAGTTTTATAAATTCCCTGAGCCAGATAAGCCTGTGCGGTGTTAAGTGCCATCAAAAATCCGGTACATGCTGCATTCATATCAAAACAAGTTGCATTGTCTGCACCAATCATGCTCTGTACTTCACATGCAGTACAGGGAACCAGCATTCCGGGAGAAACAGTTGCTACTATTAAAAGATCAATCTCCTCTGCACTCACGCCTGCATTTTCCAGTGCCGCCTTACATGCTCCGGCAGCCAACGTAGCTGTGGTCTCTTCCTTGCCGGCTACATGACGTTTAGCGATACCGGTACGCTCTTTAATCCATTCATCATTCGTGTCTACCATCTCAGCCAGTTTGTTGTTATCCCAGCAGGTTGCAGGTACACAAGAACCTGTTCCAAGTATTTTTCCAGTCATAATCTGTCTCCATTGCTTTTGGTATAATATTTTCGCTTTGAAATATTTTGAAAATCAAATATTTTACTTTGTCTTTCAAATTATATCACTCTAAAACTATTTGTCAACTATTTTTACAACATATTTTTTCTTTTCTTTTTGGAGGTATTATGTTATAATAAGGTTGGTCGCATTTTAGGGGGTATAGCTCAGTTGGGAGACCGCTTGCATGGCATGCAAGAGGTCATGGGTTCGAATCCCACTATCTCCACTTTTCGTTTTGACGAGAATATAAATATATATTAATTATACAAAGGAGATTGCCATGAGATTAATTACACGTTCTGATTTTGATGGTCTTGCATGTGGTGCTCTTTTAAAGGAAGCCGGCATTATTGATCATTGGAAATTTGCACATCCCAAGGATTTGCAGGATGGTCTGGTAGAAGTTACAGAGGACGATTGCCTTGCTAATGTTCCTTATGTAGAAGGTTGCGGACTGTGGTTTGACCATCACTCCAGTGAACATGAGAGACTTAAACTCGAAGGTAAATACAAAGGCGAAAGCCGTATTACCCCCTCCTGTGCACGTATTATTTATGAATACTACGGCGGTAAGGAACGCTTTCCCCAGTTTGACGATATGATGGAGGCTGTTGACAAGGTTGACTCCGGTAACCTTACTATTGAAGAGATTCAAAATCCCGAAGGTTGGATTTTAATTGGTTTCCTCATGGATCCCAGAACCGGACTTGGCAGATGGCGCAACTTCACCATCTCCAACTATCAGCTCATGGAGAAGCTGATTGATGCATGCCGCACCATGACTACCGATGAGATTCTTGCCCTTCCCGATGTTCAGGAACGTATTGCCGTATATCATGAGCAGACCGAAAAGTTCATGGAGATGGTTAAGAAATATACCCGTGTAGACGGAAACCTCATCATTTCTGATTTGAGAGGTGTTGACCCCATCTACTCCGGTAACCGTTTCCTCATTTACAGCATGTATCCCGAGCAGAATATCTCCGCATGGATTGTTAGCGGACGTGGCGGTCAGGGCTGTTCCGCCGCAGTTGGTTACAGCATTTTGAACAAAACTTCTACCGTAGACGTAGGAAGCCTGATGCTCAAGTACAACGGCGGTGGCCACAAGAAGGTAGGCACCTGCCAGTTCTCCAACGAGAATATGGATACCGAGATGCCCAAGATGCTGGCTGAATTGTCTGCACTTGCAAACGCATAAGTATAATAATGATGAAGGACTAAGTCACCATAGACTTAGTCCTTCTTTTTATAAATTGGTTATTGTTACTACAAAACAACCCTCCCGATAATCCGCCTGCAACTGATACCCATGAAGTTCACAGATATTTTTCACAATAGCAAGTCCCAGACCACTGCCCTGCTTGCCGCTTCGGCTTTTACTTCCCACAACAAAAGGCTCGCACAGGGTATTCACTACCTTCGACAAGTCCTCATTGCAAGGATTACTCATCTGTAGTTTGCCGCTACCCATTGTCACATTCACAACGCTCCCCGGCACAGCATACTTCACTGCGTTTCCCAGCAGATTGTCCAGCACCTGCAACATAAGGTTTTTATCTGCTTTAGCAGATATCTCACCTTCCACCTCCAGGGCAATATTCTTCTCCTTCATTTGCAGATTGTATTTTTGTCGTGCCTCTTCTAATAACAGCTTTAAATTGATATTTTCCTTATTTAGAACGATTCCGTTTTTCTCCGTCTTAGACAACTCAAGCACCGACTCAATCACCTGATTCATGTACTTTACATTATCCTGAATCGCCCGGGCATAATGCTCCTGCTTCCTCGGAGCCATATTATTTTCAAGATTCTCCGCATATCCGGAAATGGACATCAAAGGACTCTTCAGATCATGGGCCATGGTGTTCATGAGATTTTTACGGTAATCCTCCATGGAATACTGCGCCTTTAGCTTGGTATGAGATAATTTTGCCAGAACAAGCGCCAGCAACAATCCAACAACCAACAGCACCACAGCCAAAATCGAAAATACAATCCCCCATTCATCCAACACATCATAGCAACATACTGACAGAATTTTCACCGTCCGTGAATCCTCAAGAGACACATAATTACCCGCTTCCAATACTACTGTGAAATAGGATTCCGTCTCATCAGAAAAAATCAGATCCTCGGGATTCTGATCCTCTTCATAGCATCTCATCAACTGCTCATAGGACCAGTCCACAGACGGATGCTGATAGAGCCAGGGATTGGTTGTACTATAACCGCAAATCAAAGGATTAAAAAAAGTAGCCTCTGTCACTTCTACCTTCTCATATCCTTCCGGAATATTCTGCGGCTCACCAAACTCACTGACAAATAATTGGGCATTGCCATTTTCATCCACCAAAGCTTCCTTTTCCGTCGGATACAAACCGGTTGCAGTAACAGTCACTGTAAAAGGCCCCGGAATTACATCTGTTCCATTGGTATAAAGATAGGGCATATCAACTGTTTCAAAATACAATGTAAACGCTTTTTTATAAGTCCCCAATTGGGCCCGATGTTCCTCCCAGCCGGGAATCTCACTTGTATAATAGGTATAAGCGGTGGCTTTCTCCCCCTCCTGCCCTTTCCGAATCATGAAAATCTGTTCCTCACATCCGGCCAGAATTTCCTTGGAATCCGCATCATATAATACCGTGGCAATCCCCCGGGTCTCTGCATACATTGCCGCCCGCATCCGCTGATTGTTAATCCAACCCTGCTTTAGCAGATTTTCATCTTCGTTTACATTATTTACAATCTGACTCCAACACCCATAAAAATCCGATTTGACTCTATTCTTTGCCTGTTGTGTGATAATTGATATCACGATAATATAAACAATACAAGAAATCACCAAAATCCGCAGCCATTTTTCCCAAAAGACCTTTGCAAAGGTCTTGCGCTTCCTTACTTTCATAAAATCACTATCTCCTTCACTCATCAGATATTTTGTACCCCTTTGTAATAACCGTCTTTATCTGACTGCCGGCACTGCCCAGGGCCTTGCGAAGCTTCTTGATATGGTTGTCCACCACACGCTCATTGCCCTCATACTCATATCCCCAGATACGTGTCAACAAAAGTTCTCGCTCTATCACACGATTTTTGTTCTCCATGAGATATTTGAGAATGGCATATTGCTTGGGTGGCAAATCCACCTCCTCCCCGCAAACCTTCACAGTAAAGTTTGCAGGATTCAAAGCGATATCCCCACAGATCATCTCTGCCGAGACAACCATCCCCTTAGCCCTCTTTAAAAGCGCAAGAGTCTTGGCATAAAGCTCCGCCAACGAAAACGGTTTTATAAGGTAGTCATCACATCCCAAATGATAACCATAGAGCACATCTTCCTCCTGCCCTCTGGCTGTGAGGAACACAATCGGCACGATACTTTTCTGTCGGATGCTGCGGCAAATTTCAAAGCCACTGGTCCCGGGAAGCATCACATCCAGCATGCACAGATCAAATTCACGCTCATAAACCGCCTCCAGACCACTCGTTCCGTCTGCCGCCGTATGAATCTGAATCTCGCCGTTGCTTTTTGATGCAAAATAATCTTCAATGACCTCTCTAATCTGAGCATCATCCTCCACAAGCAAAATATGAAACACCGTTTTTCCTCCCTTATCATTTGTTGTGATGAGTGTATTATAAAAAACAGATATATCCTTTGTGTATCCTTTTTCATATTTTGAAAAACAGCTGTCCAAAAGGGCAGCTGTTCATTCTCACTTTATTTTACTCTGCCGGAACTGCTGTAATATCCGTTCCGAAATACTTCTTGGAAATCTCTGCCAGCACACCTTCTGCGCGCAACTCCTCAATGGCCTGATTGATGGCCTCACGCAAGGATGCAGAATCATCACCCTTTCTCATGGGGATGCACACATGGGAGGCATCCTCCGTCAGCGCCGCGATTTTCACATCCGCATCAGGATGCACTGCCAGATAATCATAAAAGGTTACCTCTGCATTCAAAGTTGCATCCACTCTTCCCTGAAGCAAAAGCTCCATGGTCTGATTCAAATCATCCACGCCGGTTGCAGTGGCACCATAACTTTCCGCAAGCTGTGCATAGGTACTGGAAATGGTGTTAGCCGTGGTTTTGCCCTCCAAATCCTTGAAGGACTGAATCTCTGTATTATCACCCTTTACCATAATGGCGGTACGAATGTATCCGTAGGCTTCCGAAAAATCGTATTTCTGCGCTCTCTCGTCGGTATACTCCACACCGTTTACCATAATGTCGTAGCGACCGGCCTCAAGGCCCGCTAAAAGACCGTCCCACTCACCTTCCACAAATACAGGCTCTACACCAAGCTTCTCGGCGATGGCTTTGCCCACCTCCACATCAAATCCTACCAACTCGTCATTTTCATCATGATAGGTCCAAGGCGCCCAGGTTCCCTCCATTGCAATGGTAATCTTGCCTTCCGCCTGAATGCGGGCTAACTGATCCTGTCCTTCTGCCTCGCCTACAGGCTCCTTCGCAGCACCGCACCCTGCCAAAAGAAGTGCCCCTGCCGTCACTGCCAAAACCAACTTTCTCAACTTATTTTTCATAACTACCTCCCGATATTGTTTTCAAAAATTCTACCGCCCGATTCGTAGCGGGCTTCTCAAAAAATGTGCTGCTCTCCGACGCCTCAAGCACTGTTCCTTCATCCATAAAAATCACCTGATTGGAGACCTGCTTGGCAAATCCGATTTCATGAGTCACCACAAGCATCGTCATACCCTCCGACGCCAGCTTGCGCATTACAGAAAGCACCTCTCCGATTAACTCCGGGTCAAGTGCCGATGTAGGCTCATCAAAAAAAATAATCTCCGGATTGGTTGCGATAGCCCTGGCAATACCTACTCTCTGCTGCTGTCCTCCGGAAAGCTGATGGGGATAGGCATCATATTTATCAGATAGCCCTACCTTATCAAGGGCCTGCTTTCCCAAAACATCTGCTTCCTTCTTTGACATCTTCCTTGCCACAATAAGCCCCTCTGTTACATTTTGAAGCGCAGTCTTATTGGCAAACAAATTAAAGTTCTGAAATACAAATGCTGTTTTCTTGCGAATCTTCGCCACAGCCTTCCTAGAAATCGTTTTGTAGGAATAAGTCTCCTCGTCAAATGTAAAACTTCCCTCATCTGCTTTTTCCAAGAAATTCAAGCACCGAAGTAACGTGGTCTTACCGGAACCGCTGGGACCCAAGATTGCCACCACATCTCCCTTATTTACTTGTAAATCAATTCCCTTCAAGACCTCTGTGTCTCCAAAGGACTTACGAATATTTTTCACCGTCAACATGACTTGGTCTCCTTAAGCTGCAGCTTCTTCTCGCCGATGCGCTGAAGCCACGTCAAAACCGTACAGAACATCAGATAAATGAAACCCACCTCAAGATACAAAAGCAAGGGTTCATAGGTTCTTGCCACAATCCTCTGTGTAGACATAAACATCTCTGCCACTGTGATGTTAGCCGCAAGGGAAGTCTCCTTCAAAAGTCCAATTAAGGAATTAGACAAAGGCGGAAACGCCGTCCTCATAGCCTGGGGCAGCACAATTCGCCACATAATCTGAAGCCATGACATGCCTACACAATATCCGGCCTCAATTTGTCCTTTTGGTACAGACTCCAATGCCGCACGCACGGTTTCCGAAGCATATGCTCCCTCATTGATGGAAAAAACAATCAACGCCGCCGGAATCGGGTCTATCAAAATCCCCGCACCGGGAAGACCATAAAATACCACAAAAAGCTGCACCAGAATGGGAGTACCTCGAATCACCCACACATAGAAGCGTGCAAGCTGCTTTAACACCGGAACCTCTGCAAACTGAATTAAAGCAACCACCACCGCAATTATCAGTGCAAATACAAAAGACACTGCCGTCAATGGTATGGTAATCTTAAGACCCGGCAACAGAATTTTCCAAAAGGAATCTATGAAAATTTCAACCCATCTGGGGCTTACCAAATTTGCCAACATATTTTATCGCCTTTCAAGCAGGCATACCGCCTCCGTAGAATCTGTGAAAGGGAACATATCCACTCCCACAGCCTTCTTTACCTGATATCCTTGCTTCGTTAAGTATTTTAAATCCCGCACCAAAGTCTGGGGATTACAGGAAATGTACACCACTTTCCCCGGCTTCATTCTCGCAATGGAAGACAAAAACGCCTCATCACTTCCGCTTCTGGGCGGATCCATCAAAAGCACATCCACCGTCTTGCCTTCCTCGGAAGCCATTCCCACCAAAAACTTTCCTGCATCATTCTGGTAAAAACTGATGTTTTTTACATTGTTCTGCTTGGCATTAATGCGGGCATCCTTCACCGCATCACCATTTAGCTCAACACCAATAACCTGACCAGCCTTGTCAGCAGCCAAAATCCCGATGGTACCGGTTCCGCAGTAGGCGTCCAGCACAGTCTCCTTACCGGTAAGTCCTGCATACTCCAATGCCTTGGCATACAATTTTTCGGTCTGAACAGGATTTACCTGATAGAAGGACTTGGGAGAAATGCGGAAGGTCTTACCGCCCAGTACATCCTCAATATATCCCTTGCCATAGATAACCTGCTCCTTATCGCCAAGCACCATACTGGTACCGCGATTATTCACATTCACCACAATGGTGGTAATCTCCGGATGCCTGTCCCGAAGCGCCTTCACAAAATTATTCTTAGAGGGCATGATAGGAGATGCCAGCACCAGCACCACCATTATCTGACCGGTAACATGCCCTGTGCGAATCAGCACGTGACGAAGCAACCCATACCCAGTATCCTCATTGTAGGCACGAATCTTAAAGGATTTGGCCAGCTCACGAATAGTCACGATGATGGCATCTGCCTTCTCATCTTCAATATAACAGCTGTCTACAGGCACAATACGATGACTTCCCGCCTCATAAATACCGGAAATCATATTGTGCTTTCTATCCTCGCCAAACACCGCATGGACCTTATTACGGTAATGAGCCGGATGTTCCATACCGATAATTGCCTCCGGCTTACAATAAGGCGCCATCAGCTTAAAAAACTCCTTGGACTTCTCCTGAAGCTGTTCCTCATACTTTCTATCAATCCATTTACAACCGCCGCATTTGCCTGCCACAGGGCAAATCGAACTTTTTACATTATTCTTATTTGTTGTATTTCTATTTACCTTTTGAGGCCTTCTCTCCGTCGCCATCTTAATCACTCCGCTACTCTACACGATATTGCTTCAACCGCTTTTTGCGCTCCTTATAATCCGGCAGATACTTCTCAACTTCACTCCAAAACGCCGCCGAATGATTCATATGTCTTCTATGTGCCAGCTCATGTACCACCACATAATCCAAAAGTTCTAATGGCACATATAACAATCTGCAGTTAAAATTCAAATTACCGTCACTACTGCAGCTCCCCCACCGGGTTTTCTGATTACGCATGGAAATCCGCCCGTAAGCAATCCCCATAATCCCCGCATAATGAGCCACCCTCTGCTCAATTAAAAGCCTGGCTTGTTTCTTATCCTTCGCCGTCTCAACCTGCGGCAAATATATCAACTTCTCGTCTAAATCCCTATCCTGCACCTAATCATTCCTCATGCAACCTGCCTTTTTTCTCTACCAACTAAATCCCACCACTACATCATCTCTTCTATTTTACATTTGTAGTATTGTGTTGTAAAGACTTGTAGGTATTGTTCTTCTGAACATTGCGTACGGATTTAGAAACGCTTATATTCTGCATCCACTTACAGCACAAATGAGCCATGGATGGCTCATTTAGGGGCTACTGCGCATGGATGCGCATTAGCCACGTGTGCGTCAATTACATAAACCGTCCCGCAGAATATTAGCGATTCTTAATTCGGGAGCTCGTTCAGAAAACAATATCTACAAGCCCTTACAACACACAAACCACAAAAGAAAAAAAGAAACCACGAGACTCCCCGGTGGGATTCTCGTGGTTTCTACTCGTCGGAGTGGCGGGATTCGAACTCGCGACCTCCGCCTCCCTAAGACGGCGCTCTAACCAAGCTGAGCCACACCCCGAAACACAAGTAGTATTATAACTCGTGTTTTGCAAAAATGCAATAGTTTTTTTAAAAAATTTCTACATTTTTTTATTTTCCTTTGAAACCCTTTATTTTACAGGCTTTTTCCGATTTCGCTTCTGTGATTTTGCCGCCTGTACAGGTGCTTTTTGTACATTTTGTCCTTTTACAGGTTGCTGCATCCTTACCTCTGATACCGCTACCCCATTTCTCTTATTTACACTTTCACGAAGCAAACTGTATGCCGTTGCCAACAAAGGAATAAAGAGCAACATACCTATTACACCAAAGAGGCTACCGCCAAGACTAACTGCCATGAGCACCCAGATGGAAGGTAAGCCCACAGAGTTGCCCACTACCTTCGGATAAATCAGATTTCCTTCAATCTGCTGAATAATAAAGAACAACACAACAAACCACAGAGCCATCACCGGATTATCCAGCAAAATCAAGAATGCACCAACCGCACAACCAATAAATGCACCCACCACGGGAATCAAGGCAGTAAATGCAATCAGCACACCCACCATCACCGCATAGGGCATTTTAAAAATGGACATCGCAATCACAAAAAGCAGACCAAGAATCACAGCCTCCAGACACTGTCCGGTAATAAAATTACTGAAATTCTTATGCAAAAGAGAGAATACTTTCAAGGCCTGCTTGCTGGCACTAGGAGGCAAATATGCCGTCAAAATCCGCTTCCCCTGATCCGCCAGCTTCTCTTTCTGGCTGAGAATATAAATAGCAAAAACAAAAGCAATCAGGAAATTTACTACACCGCCAATAATGCTACCTGCCACGCTAAAGGTGGAAACCAGCATACTGCTGACGCCGGTTTTTAAAAATCCTGCAACTTTGCCTACTATATCCTGCCAGTTTATATCAAGGTTCTGCAACTGCTCCGCCTGCGTCTTAAGCTCTGGATACTGTTCACTATAATGCTGCAAAATCAATGCTACTCTCTGCAAAAATGCCGGAATTGCATAACCAAGTTTGGCTATTGCCTCTGTCAACTGGGGAATAACGGTTCTTACCACAATCGTAATAATCAATACCAAAAACACAATGGCTCCAACGATACTGATGGGGCGCTTCAACTTGACCGCAGCCTTGCCTCTCCATTTACCCAGAAGCTTCTCTTCCAGCCATTTCATTGGAAGATTCAGCACAAAAGCAATGGCTCCGCCATACAAAAAGGGCTTAAACATCTCCAAAAGCAGCAAGCTTCCGTTATAAAGGTTTTTGCTGTAAATCAAAGCCAGCACCAAAAGTGCCGCAAACACCATAAGACCTCTCATTTGACGAATCTTTCCTTTACTCCATCTGTCATCATGTTCCTGCATATTATTGTTATCCTGCATTTTAATTCTCCTTCTCCCCTATAAGCCTTCCACAGCAGCAATCAATTCATCCACATGTTCTGCTTTGGTGGCCCAACTGGTGCAGAAACGCACCACACTGTGCGCCTCATCCTCCTGATGGTCATAGCTGTAACCGAATTTTTCTTTCAGCTTCTTTAAATGAGCATCCGGTATCTTCACAAAAATCTGATTGGTATGATTGGGAGCCACAAACTCGTATCCCTTCTTTGCAAATGCCTCCCTGATTTGCTCTGCCAACCCGATAGCATGGGCTGATATCTCAAAATACAAATTATCCGTAAACAAGGTATCAAACTGCACACCCAGAAGTCGTCCTTTCGCCAACATTCCACCCTTTTGTTTCATAATATAGCGAAAATCCGTCTTAAGTGACTCACTACTGATTACCACCGCCTCGCCAAACAATGCTCCAACCTTCGTACCGCCTATGTAAAACACATCCGTCAGTGCAGCAATGTCAGCCAGTGTTAAATCATTATCCGGCGCCATCAGGCCATACCCCAATCTTGCACCATCCAAGAACAAATATAAGTTATGCTTTTGACACACCTCATACAAAGTACTTAACTCTGCCTTACTGTAAATTGTACCAAGCTCTGTTGGATTGGATATGTAGACCATCTTGGGCTGCACCATATGCTCATAGCTTTCATTATATTTGTGAGCCAGATAGGCCTCTTCCACCTGCGCCGCTGTAATCTTACCGTCATCACTTGGTAAAGGTAACACCTTATGCCCGCAAGACTCCACAGCCCCGGTCTCATGGACATTGATGTGTCCGGTATCTGCGCAAAGTACGCCCTGATGGGAACGAAGCGCTGCATCAATCACTGTCATATTGGTCTGCGTACCTCCTACCAGAAAATGCACTGCCAAACTCTCATCTTTGCAGGCCTTGCGGATTTTGTCTGCCGCACTTTTGCAGTAATCATCTTCACCGTACCCGCTCCACTGCTCCATATTGGTTTCCACAAGGCGCTCCATCAGCTTAGGATGAGCGCCTTCGGTATAATCACACTGAAATAAAATCACTCTTATGCCTCCCTAGTCTCCAGTACCTTCACCAAATATTCCCATACCCTCTTGGTGGAGGAAATACTCAAACGCTCCTCAGTGGTATGAATATCCTTCATATCAGGACCAATAGAAACACAATCTAAATCCTTGATTTTGCTGCCCAGGATTCCGCACTCAAGACCTGCATGGATAGCCTCAACCTTGGGCTCTCTTCCATACATCTCCTTAAAAATAGCAATCATTTTATCACGAAGAGGCGAATCCACACGATATACCCAGCCGGGATAATTGCCTGCAACATTGCAAGTACCGCCCGTCAGCTTTACAATTGCTGCCAGCTTATCAAGAAGTGCCGCCTTGGCGCTTTCCACACTGCTTCTTACTGCAAATACAGCCTCCAACGCCTCGTCCGCCTCATGCAATTTCAGCATACCCATGTTCAAAGAAGTTTCCACAAGCCCCTTCACATCTGCACTCATATTCTGAACACCGTTCGGCATCGCAATCAGGAAAGCCGCAGCCTTGGTCGTATCCTCTACAGAAACAGCCAGCTTTGAAACAATCTCATTGCCACGTTTCCAACTCATGGTAAATCCGGGATCCTTGGTTGCCAGCTCATCTGAAATATCCATCATCAAATCTTCCAGCGTATTCTCCAAAACAGTGGGCTCTGTAGGTGCTTGAAGCAACTCCTTACACAATGTACTGTCTTCCAGAATCAAGACTACCGCTTTCGTCTCTCTGGGAATGGCATTGTCCGCCAGACCACCATCCACATTTACAAGACAAACAGGCATCTTCTCCTGCAAACTCCACAATACTCTTCCCATCAGGCAGTTGGAGTTACCTCGCTCATGATGAATCTCTACACCGGAATGTCCGCCCTGAAGTCCGTTTATGACAAGCTCCACAAGCAAGCCCTTCTGCTCGCTCATGGAAAGAGGGACTTTACAAGCCGCCCTTGCACCACCTGCACAGCTTGTAAGAAAAATCCCTTCATCCTCGGAATCCAGATTCAACAATCGATTCCCCTTAAGCATTGACAAATCAATTGCCATTGCACCGTCCATACCCACTTCTTCATCTACAGTAATAATAATCTCCAGCCGAGGATGCTTGATGGTATCAGAATCCAAAAGCGCCAGTGCATAAGCCACCGCAATACCATCATCACCGCCCAGACTGGTCCCTTGCGCATAGACATCATCACCGTCTACTGCCAGTCTCAAACCTTCCGTCTTCATATCAATATCGCAATCGGGTTTCTTTACCGCAACCATATCCATATGTCCCTGCAAAACCACAGTAGGTTCACTCTCATAACCGGGAGTTGCCTCCTTGATGATAATGACATTTTTTACCTCATCCTGGATTACCAAAAGATTACGCTCCTTGGCAAAAGCAACCAGATAATCACTGATTTGGTCAATATTCCCTGAACCGTGTGGAATTCCGCAAATCGCCTCAAAATATTCAAATACCTTCTTCGGTTCCAAATTTGATAATACGCCCATGTATAACCTCCAAAATTATATTATAAAAAAGGGGAGTCCACAGACTCCCCGGAACGCTCCCCGAGTAGGGCTCGAACCTACAACAACTCGGTTAACAGCCGAGTGCTCTACCATTGAGCTATCGAGGAAAAAGATTACAAAATAAAGTATAGTTATGTTGGTGCGAAAAGTCAATACATCGAACCAAGAAAAATGGAAAATTTATGATTTCTGCGCCTGTTTGTCAATGGCCTCCCACAAACCGTTCAAATAAGTTGCTCCAAGCGCTCTGTCATACAAGCCGTATCCCGGTCTGCCGGTCTCTCCCCAAATCATACGCCCATGATCGGGACGAATGTAGCCACTGAATCCATTGTCGTACAAGGCTTTCATAATGGCATGCATATCCAGAGTTCCACAAGCTGACAAATGGGCACGTTCTTCAAAGCCATTAGGAAGCAGTGCAACATTTCTCATATGCACAAAATGAATTCTTCCCATCGCAGCATATTTTGCAGCCATTTTCACCACATCATTGTGTCCTGAACAGCCAAGGGAACCGGTACACAACGTAATACCATTGTTGGGTACATCCACAATCTTTAAAAACCGATCCAGATTTTTCTCACTGGTGATAATGCGGGGCAGACCAAAGATACTAAAACAAGGGTCATCCTCATGGATTGCCATATTCACACCGCATTCCACAGCCACCGGAATAATCTGCTTAAGAAAATAGGTCAGATTCTCCCACAGCTTCTCCTCATCAATCTGCTGGTAGCGAGCTACAATATCCTTAAGCTCCTCTCTGGAATAACTGGCATCCCAGCCGGGCAAAGTCAAATCACTCTCGCTGTCCAAGGGATTTACCGCCTCCACCTGCTCCTCATAATAGGCAAGAGTAGTAGAACCGTCCGGCAACACATGAGCCGTCTCTGTTCTGGTCCAGTCAAACACCGGCATGAAATTATAGCAGATACACTTGATTCCGGCCTCCGCCACACGTCTGATATTCTCACAATAATTAGCAATATACAGCTCTCTTGCGGGCGCTCCCATCTTGATGTCCTCATGAACAGGAATGCTCTCAATCACCTCAAAAGCAAGCCCTGCCGCCTCCACCTCACGCTTCAGCTTGGCGATGCTTTCCCTTGTCCACACCTCTCCCACTGGCACATCATACACTGCCGTAACGATTGTACTCATTCCGGGAATTTGTGCAATATACTTCAAAGGAACCTTATCATCCTGCCCGTACCAGCGAAAGGAAAGCTTCATATTAGGGAGCTTCATATTCATATCTCGTGCCTCCGTTATTCGGATTTGTAAGCCGTATTTCGGCTACGAGATTAATATTGCCACTCCTCATTTAAAATATACATAAGGTATTTAAAATTTATTCCATCAAACAAAATAACTTTTATCTTACTACCATTTCGGTCTGGAAGCTTTGTATTCAGCATAAGCCTTTATACGCCATATGACCAACTATTTTGTATCTAATACCCATAGCGAAAAATTGAGTGGATAAAACCCATTTTTATAAAAAACAGATTCTAAGAAAACGATTACCATCTTTGTAATAACACTCATTATGTGCCAATTCATACATACCCATATCGAATATTTTTTGTTAGTTATAAATCTCTCCATTCCCTACTCACTTCCGACCTTGCAGGCAATCGCATTTGTTCTATCAAAATTTATAACCTCAACCTCTTTCTTCAGGATTTCACTATATACAGTGGTCTTGAATTGCTCTATGTCATTTTCCACGGCATAGGTCACAAACCAGTCAAGCCACTCGCATTGATATACACTAAGGATACCCCTAGATTTTCTATATTGTATACAAGCGTATCAATTCCATTATTTGCCTTTGTTGCTCGCGTTTATGCTTGCACCTCAAGTCTATCAATTTCTGCTCCCATAACTTCCATCACCACCTAGCTATGATTTGCGCAGACGTTCGGAACATTCTGGCAAAAAAAGAAAAGCGCCTACTCGAAGGTAAGTGCTTTATTTCAAAACATTTTACTCTATTCTTCTTTTTCTATATATCTAGGTATAAAATATACCGAATTATATCCACTCCAAGTATCCGTGGCATAATCAATGATTTGACCATACATCACAACTTTTTGCCCTGATTCATAATCGGATGGATTCCACTCAAAATCTTGTGAGAAAAACACATCTACTTGCTGTCCTACATAACTATTGGTTCCCTCTCTTAATACGCAACACTTATAAAAATCCCTGTAAAGATTGTTGTCATTATACAGACTTTTCGCCGTATCATTGTAAAGCAAATCATCGCTTGTAAAGAAATACTTCTCTGACAAAAAGAGATGTAGTTTTACATATTTACCAACATAGATGTCATTCGAAAAGAAAACTTCATCATAGTACATCTCCTCACATCTTGCCTTGTATTCTTCCTCGGATTCCTCAATCGCTTCAACTACATCCTCTGTTGACTCTTCTGCTTCACTTTCAATTTCTTCGCTTGTTTCCGGCATCTCAACAATCTCTTCATCTGAATCTGGTATAGAGTCAGAAATCGTCTCCTCTATAACTACTTGTGGTTCTTCTATCTCATCTGGTGAATTTACTACAACTACTATAACGCCAAATATCAATACACCTATTAAAGAGCATATCATACCTGCTATTGCAGCTCCCTTTTTTCTATTTTTACAAAACAACCCTATAATAGAAAAAATCAACCCAATAATACAAGGGAAAATGCCAAAAAATACGCACGTTGTACACATTCCAATCAAGCCAAGTGCAAGTCCAGCTATTCCAAATCCACTTTGCTTCTTGTTTTCCATTTAAAATCCCCCTTGTGCATGATGTTACTATATTACCATACACAAAGGGGATTTTCAACAAAATCCATATATTCGGCTTTGGCTATTTATAATTCTTGCTCAACACTTCAAGTTCCATGGTCTTACGGTAAGTTTCATCATTTGGATAAATCCCATATATCAAACATTCTTCTGTAGAAAATATCGGTTGCTTTTCTGCTTTTGGCTGTCTTCTAAAGAATTTTGCCAACATATGTTCCGCATCTTTCTTGCTCATAGGCTTATCGCCAGAACGATGCATTCCGCAATATGGACAATATTCATTATCCCCTATATTTTCATCACATCCATAACAGAACCAAGTATTAGCCATATATTCACCTCTCTGCTATCAGTATATCACACCATTGCCTAAAATGGAATGCATAGCCAATCAAATTACAAAATATTAATTCTCCTGCTTCTTATGCACTCTTTTCTAATTCGCCCTTCTAGCACTTTCCTGCGCAAAGAATCGTTCAACCTCTCGTTGCTTTAATACATATCAACTATCACCTTTCGGCAATGCCTTATGTACAATCATAAGCTGCTTCAAAGATTTTGCAAGTTTTGACATTACCTTATAATCTGCACTTTTCAGGGCTACTGTGCCATCTTCCAAATAATTAGGCTGGATCTCAATCCACACAATACCTAATTAGTCAATAGATAACGTCAAGTTCGTGATGCTGATTGTCCGAGTAAAATCTATGTCTTTACCAAATACATCTTCCTCTGCAGTTTCCTTGCTTACAGAAACATTTGCATCAAAAAGACAGGTTTGTTATAACCTGCCCCTTCTGCAATGATTTTTGGTACCGTTTTCTCTTCATCAATGTAGACGATTTCGCCGTTCTCGTCTCGCTGATATATAGTTATCTGGTCAGCATAAGTGCTGTATCATAGATTTTGTTTTTTCTTCAATGAACGCATATCATTACCGCAAATATTTTTTTGATATCCTTCTAAACCTAAGCTTACCAAATAGTGAGTCAACCTTTTCACAAAGTATATCCATAAAATTTCTATCTTTTATTCTTTCTATATGTGCATTTACAGAATAATACCTTTGTTCCATCTCTTTCATTTGTTTCATCTGTTTTTCTAACTCTAAAATTAGCAGCCGCATTTCCTCCTCATCGTATACTTTTTCAACCTTGACATTCATATTTTTACGACATGACATGTCAACTATATTTGACTTCTGATTTATTTTCCGTCTCTGTTTTGTTCTATTTTTCATATAATCACCATAGCCTTAGATTTCTCTTCCATTCGCTGGTTTTGCAAGCGCTGCCTTTTCTACTTTATGCAATAGTAACATTAAATATGAATATGGTACAAAATATTTGGATGCTAATTCCATAACTTCCTTTTCATTTTGGCCTATTGACACATCATTTAAACTCATTATTTGCAAAAGCCCAACCATTTTAGCGTCATTGCAAAACACAGGGATTGCTACATATTGGTTATACTTTCCTCTGTTCTTTTTTCTACTTTCCTTAGTAGGATAAGAAAATGAATCATCAATTTTATTTGCACCTAGCACAACCTCTATATCCGCTTTCCCTAAACGAAACAATTCTACATCATGGTAATTATTATCATCATCTCTATCTATCCGTCTTTTCTTTCCGAAAATAGTTGGTTTCTGCATGTTTTGGTTTGCAAACCCACTCATTCTAATTTCGACTTCTGGATGAATATCTTCCTCTAAGCGAACATAATTAACTCTAAAATCTTTTTTGCCACCACTCAAATGGCAAAGCAAAGCGTATAATTGAGAACAAACTAACATACACGCCTTATCAAAATTCCAAATACTAGGATTAAAACTACCTTTTTCAACAATACTATGTATGACTGCATTAACACCGCTTGCACTTTCCTTACATATATTATCGACGCCCATCATTATTTCTTCATATGCTCTAATTCTTTCCTCTAATATTTTCTTTATTCTTCTTTCATTCACTTCTGCAGTACTGTAGTATATAAGTAAGAAAACATATACTACAAAAAGAACGATACACAAAACAACATTTATCCAAAATGTGTAATTATCATTTGCTCTATTGCTAAAATCGGGAGTAAAAAAACCTATTAGCACACCCGGAATAGCCAACAAAACATTTTTCACTTGCGGTTTATCAAAAAAATCCTTCATTCCCTTTATCTCCTGTATCTTATAATATGATTATACACAATCATCGCGCACTTTGCAACATGTTAGGAGAAATTGTACATATTTAGCACTCTGTCCGCTACCACAATCAAGTGCTATCCTGTATACTACTGAACCCCCGTTCACGCCCAATCTCCTATCCCCAATGACAAATAAGCCTATCAAACAATCATTTCTACTCTACCATGTACGATTCGTACCGTTCTCATTATGACTCATCTGCCCTTCAGCATCGAACTGTATAAAATCGTACAATGTCAATTCTCGAATATTGGAGCAATACTTCTCCTTACCTCTTCAACTATTCAAAAGATACAAATATATTAATTGTTATTTCGGAACTGGACATAAAAAAAGACACTGAACCTTTCCTCCCAAGTGTCCCGAAGGTTTTGCACCCTGCCACGTATTCGCAACGTTCAACGTCTTATTTACGATATTCATTTTTCACTTAAAATATACTAAAAAAAAGCTATCTTTGTCAACATTTTGCTTAGAAAAATCTATACCCCAGTGCTACCAACACTGGAACGAATGTGTAACCATATCAAATGCGAAAAAACCGAACCTGATACCGCAAATTCTACTATGAGAACTATACCGCACCAGGAAGCAAACGCTAAAGCGTGGATTTAAACTGCAAAGTGATGCTACGGAATGAACTAACGACTTTCTAACAAAGCACAAACCTCTGGACAAAAAATAAGCTAACCCCAGGGGCAAAAGAATTCTAAGTCTTGCGACCTACTCCCATTCGGGAACCCAGCCTTATCCTTCACGAGTTAACTTATTTGTATATTTGATGTAAAAGTTACAATAAGAGAACAATTATCCGCAACACCAGCACACCCTACTAAAAAAATGGCAATGAATGTTAATAAAATATCCTTCCTTTGCTCTGTTACTGCGCCAAAACCTTCACCTCTGCATACTCATATGTAGTTTCCACCACGGGAGTGCCCTCCGTATTACACCAGATTTCTTTTATCACATTACCTGCCTCATCGTACACACACACACAGCTTAAAGCACCATAAAAACTGATATTTTTACCCACTTCACTCTGTACTACATTGTTGTCAGAATAGGAATAATATACAGGAACGCAACCACCCAGATAAACAGTGGTTCTCCAATCTCCTGACGGGTTTGCATCCTCCGGAAAGCCACCCTCTCCCTGCAATTTGCTCTCTACAAAGAGACCATTTATGGTATGTTCCACAGAAGTTAAGCTATATCCGGCAAGAATATCAGTCTTTATCTTGTTACCATTTTCATCATAGACATATTCTGTAAGAACACCTATGTTTCCTTCTGAATCATAAAAGATTTCCTGTACCATATTACCAGCTTCATCATAAACATATTCCGTACTATCGTTCTTATTCCCCTGTGAATTATAGGATATTTCCTGTACTACTTTACCAACCTCGTTGTAAACATAACCAACACTGCTTACATTGTCCCCATAAAGATCTGTGCTACGGCATGTTCTCAATACCACATTTCCCACATCATCAAAGGTATATTCATAATTTGTTTCAGTGGTCCAAGGATCCCCCCATGATCTATCAACATTTATTTCCTTAATGACATTGCCTGATTCATCATATTCATATTCGTTAGACCAACTGTTCAAATATGCCTCTTTAAGCAAATTACCCTTCTCATCATAGATGAGTTCATGTATACCATTATCTTCGTTTATTTTTATCAAATTGCCATTTTGATCATAACTATACTCGTATGTCGTCTTTTCGCCATTAATATCCTCCGCTTTTCGGATTACATTGCCAGCTTCATCATATTCCATTTCTCTATTGATAGTATTCGTTGCAAGATTTCCACTGTATGCAAAGGCAAAAGGATCTCTACCGGAAACAACCTCACCAACCAAATTGCCTGCCTCATCATAGGTATACTCAGTAACTTGGCTTATATCTGCTATCCCATTGACCTCAAAATACTGCAAACCATTCATAGTTCCATCTGCCAAGGCCTGTTGATTTTTATCATAAAATTCTGTACAGGCCCAGCCGGGTGTTATCTGATTCATGCCGCACTCCTGCACACCTGTCAAACAATCTGCAAAGAAAGCCTCATCCACAAAAGCCGTGGTGCTTTTGGACACTTTATAAGCCACCTCATAAGACTCAGCACCACTACTTGCTTCGTTCATCTCACCGCTTTCATTTTCTGCAATAACCTCTTCACTCGTCTGATTGCTACCGGATGATGCCACCTTGTTTTCTGTAGTTGCAATTCCGAATGCAGCGATTCCGGCCACCACGCCTGCCGCCACAATACCGATTGCCACTTTTGTGGATAGCTTCATTCCTTCCGCCTTTATTCCATCATTCACTTTAAAATCTCCTTTTCCCTTTTGTATTTTAATATCCATCTCGCAAGCATATGCATTTCCCATACTCGACTTGAAGAACAGAAACATTGCAATTGTAATACCAATAGTATGTAGCTTCGTATTCGTTTTCTTTTCATAGGTTTCAACAGCAGCCTTCAACTTGTTTCTAGCCTGAAACAATCTGCTTTTTACCGTTTCAACACTACAAGCCTGATATTCTGCAATCCAAGCCACCGACATATTCTGATAATAATGCAAAATCACTGCCTCTTTCTGCTCCTTGGAAAGTTCGTCCAACATGTTCTTAATTATCTGACGAACTTCTTTTTGATCCCAACAGGTCTCCGGATTGCCCATATCACTGATTTCATTGAGAAATTCATCTGTCTCCTCTTCAGATTGCTGCATAAGTTCCGGTTTCTTCTTTCGCAAATAGCTTTTACAGGTATTTGCAACAATCACGTCAAACCATGCCTGAAACGGACGGGTTGCGTCGAACTTGTCAAGATTCTGAACAGCCTTGATAAAAGCATCATGAAACATATCTTCCTCAAGCCCCTCTTTACCCACATAGGATACCGCAACCTTCATTCCTGTTGCATAAACCTGTTGATACAACTCCTCCACGGCACTTACATCATCATTTTTGATTTTGTCAATTAGTTCCCTCATTGTTACTCCTTTGCATTCTAAATTATTTTTTCAGCTATATTACGCACAAAATTATTAAAAGGTTTTAAAAAAAACATAATTATTGTAGCCCATTTTGTTCTATTTTGCAATAGAACATAACGGGCTGGATATACTAAATTTATAAATATCTGAAAGGATTACCTATGAAATACTATCCACGTTTAAAAAACCTAAGAGAAGATGCCGACTTAACTCAAGCTCAGGTCGGTGCATATTTAAATATATCCCAGCGCTCTTACGCGCATTATGAAGCCGGCACCCGCGGAGTACCTATCGAAATACTAATCAGTCTGGCTGATTTATACCAGGTCAATCTTGATTATCTGGTTGGACGCACCAATAGGAAAAATGTCCTTTCCGCCGCAGATTCTTCTCACAAATAAATCGATTACAATCAACTCATTTACTTATATTACGCACAACGCTTGTATTAGGTTTTAATTTTTTAAATATTTTTCTAACAAAAAACGATACCCTCAAGGTATCGTTTTTTGCAAGCAGATGACGGGAATCGAACCCGCCTCCTCAGCTTGGGAAGCTGATGTTCTACCGATGAACTACATCTGCATATAGTTCATTATACTACGCCGCTTCCCTTTTTACCACAACTTTTTTATTTCTTACCACAGACTCCGCCAAAACTGCTTATGCAATTCCAACCACTTCATAACCTGCCTCTGTAATCACGCCGCTAAGCACCTCATCTGCCACATCTGCGCTAAGCTCTACAGTAGCAGTCTTGTTCTCCAGACTCATCTCTACGAAAGCGACACCCTCCACAGCCTCCAGAACCTTCTGCACTCTGCCTGTGCAGTGACCACACATCATACCTTCCACTGTAATTACTTTTTTCATGCTTGTTCCTCCTTCAACATTTTCTTTATTCTCAACCTCAGCAACAACAACCTCGCCTTTGGCATTCTTAAATCCACTCTTGAATCCCTTCAGTCTCAGCGCATTGCTCACCACAAAAATACTACTCATACTCATGGCCGCCGCACCAAACATAGGTGTAAGTCTCAGTCCAAACATAGGATACCACAAACCTGCTGCCAAAGGAATACCAATGCAATTATAGAAAAACGCCCAGAACAGATTCTGCTTAATATTGCGGATGACCTGGCGGCTGAGCTTCATGGCTGTCACCGCATCCCGCAAATCATTTTTCATAAGCACGATATCCGCACTCTCGATGGCTACGTCCGTTCCTGCGCCAATAGCCATACCCACATCTGCAGACACAAGCGCCGGCGCATCATTGATGCCGTCACCAATCATAGCCACCTTGCGACCTTCCTGTTGTAGCTTGCGAATCTGCATCTCTTTATCTTGAGGCAACACCTCGGCAACCACCTCAGAAAGCCCAAGCCGCTTGCCTACAGCCTCAGCGGTACGCTTGTTGTCTCCGGTAAGCATCACCACTCGCACACCCATCTTCTGCCATGCCTTAATCGCTTCATGGGAGGTCTTCTTCATCTCATCCGCCACACTGATAATGGCCAAAAACGCCTTGTCCGCAGCCAAAAGAAGGGGCGTCTCGCCCTCATCTGCCACCTTGTTCAAAGCTTCCTTTTGAGCGTCATTTAACTCAATTCCATTCTCTGACAAATACGTCTGATTACCCAGATAAAGCTTGATATCTGCAGGAATTATATCCTTCTCCCCTTTCAGGACCTCCGCTGTCACGCCCTCGATACCTCTGCCAAATACAGCCTTAAAATCCTTCACTGCCAAATCAGGACATTTGAAACTCTCCGCCTCCTTGATAACCGCCTCTGCCAGAGGATGTTCACTCTTTCTTTCAAGAGCCGCCGCCAGTGTCAATAGATTCTCCGGTGAAAATCCTTTTGCATAACTATACACACCCATGACACGAAGCTTGCCTTCTGTAAGTGTTCCTGTCTTGTCCAGCACCACCGTATCCACGTCTCTGGCTCTCTGCAAAGCCTCACCCGACTTAATCAAAATACCGTTGCCTGCACCCACACCCGTGCCAACCATAATGGCCACAGGGGTAGCCAGTCCCAGCGCACAGGGACAGGAAATCACCAACACCGCAATGGCAGTAGAAATAGCAAATTCCACCTCTGCCCCGGCAAGCAACCAACCAATCAGGGTAACCAGCGAAATCCCCATAACCACAGGCACGAACACACCGGCCACTTTATCTGCAAGCCGGGCAATGGGAGCCTTACTTCCCGAAGCCTCCTCCACCAGATGAATAATCTGAGCCAGTGTAGTATCCTGACCCACACGTTCTGCCCGACACTTAAGAAACCCGGCCTTATTCATGGTGGCGGAAACCACCTTGTCACCCACTGTTTTCTCCACAGGAATGCTCTCACCGGTGATAGCAGCCTCGTCCACTGCGGAACTGCCCTCCAGCACTACACCGTCCACAGGTACCAGACTTCCGGGCTTTACCATGAAAACATCTCCCGCCCGTAAGCTTTCCGTCGGAATTTCCTCCTCGCTGCCATCCTCTTTCAGTCGCACCGCCATCTTGGGCGATAAGTCCATCAACTTTGTGATAGCCTCACTGGTCTTGCCCTTGGAACGACTCTCCAAATATTTGCCCACGGTAATCAGTGTCAAAATCATACCCGCCGACTCAAAATACAAATCATGAGAATAGTGCTCCACTAACGCCATGTCCCCATGCCCCAGTCCGTAGGCCATACGATACAATGCAAAAACACCATAGCCAAGGGAAGCTGACGCTCCAACCGCTATCAGACTGTCCATATTGGGAGACAGATGAAATAATGTCTTAAATCCCACTGCAAAAAATTTTCGATTCATATACAAAATCGGCAGCACCAAAAGCAACTGTGTCAATGCAAAAATCACTGCATTTTCATTGCCATGGAACCATTTTATCATAAATCCCGGCACAGGAATTTTCGTCAAATCATGAAACATGTGATACATTGCCACATACATAAGAGGAATCAAAAATCCGATGGAAATACCCAGACGCCACTTCATGGCACGGCTCTCCTCTAAAGCCTTTCTTGCCACGGCGTCTCTGCCGGAAGCCTGTTTCGCATTTTGTTCAGACCCACCACAAACACCATTAACAGCGCAACTGTTATTCGTACTGTCACTGCCAGCGCTTCCCCCCATCAGGCTTGCGCCATACCCGGCCTTCTCCACTTCCGCAATAATATCTCCGGCCTGCAAAGCACTCTCATCATAAACCACATCCATACTGGCTGTGAGGAGATTTACCGATGCCTTCTCCACACCCTCCAGCTTATTTACAACCTTCTCCACACGGGAAGAACAGGCCGAACAGGTCATCCCCGTCACATGATAACGTTCCTTCATTTCTCTACCTCAATTTCTTAATCAATTCCAATGTCTCTTCAATTACAGCCTCATCGCCCTGCTTAATTTTCTCCTGCACACAGGTCTCCATATGCTCCTTCAGAACCAGATGTCCGAAAGAAGTCAGAGCACTCTCCACCGCCGCTATCTGCACCAGAATATCACCGCAATAACGGTTTTCATCAAGCATCCGTCCGATGCCGTTTAACTGCCCCTGCATACGACTCAGCCGATTTTTCAGATTCTTCAAATCTGAAGCACTTCTGGGTGTGGCCTTGCACTTGCATGCCTGACAACTTTCCACCTCACCACTCTCTAAGTTTTCACAGATGACACAATTATTATCTTCCATAGTACTCACTTCATCCCTTCTAAAAACAATACCAACATACCCTACAGGGGTATCTATTTCTTTTTAGAATATACCCCCGCAGGGTATATGTCAAGTTCCAGTTTCCGGAATTGCACATGCAAACCTTCAATGCTATACTAAAGACAAATGATGGCAAAAAAAGTCGGGAAGTCGCTCTTTCTAAGTGCTAGAATGCACATAGCGGATGGAGGTAATATTTTATGGAATGGATGGAATCAATCAGTAAAGCAGTCAGTTACATGGAAGAACATATTCTGGAAGATATGACAGTGGATGATATTGCCGGGCATGTGAATATTTCACCCTTTTATTTTCAAAAAGGATTTGCCATGCTCTGCGGTTTTACACTAACAGATTATTTGCGCAACAGGCGGTTGGCTCTTGCCGGCAATGATTGTGCCACCGGCGATGAGAAAATTATCGACATTGCGCTCAAATACGGATATGAGAGTCCCGACAGCTTTGCCAAAGCATTTACAAGATTCCATGGCGTTACTCCTTCACAGGCAAGGAAAGAACAGGTTACCCTCAAATCCTTCGCCCCGCTGAAAATCAAATTCACATTAGAAGGAGGCTATCTTATGGACTACAAGATTGTCAAAAAAGAAGAATTTAAAGTACTTGCAAACGCCAAAACCTTTTCCTATGAAGGTGCCAAGGAGGTTGTTCCCCTATTTTGGCAGGAACACTATAAAGAGGGAAAAGGACAGACTGTCATGGGCGTGTTCGGCATCAACCTAGACCCCAAGATGGGGTCTGACACCTTTGAGTATCTGATTGCTGATCCCTACAATCCCACAAAGGATGTACCTGACGGATTTGAAGTTAGAACCATCCCGGCATTCACTTGGGCAGTATTCCCTTGCAAAGGAGCCATGCCCACTGCTTTACAGGATGTAAATAAGAAAATTTTCTCCGAATGGCTCCCTGCACTGAAGGACTATGAATTTGCTGCCGGATATTGTGTGGAATATTATGACGATCCCACCAAGTATGCCAAAGGTACTCAGGACGAGAACTATTACTGCGAAATCTGGATTCCCGTAAAACAAAAATAAACTAACAAGAAACGCCGACAACACTGCACTCCCGCAGCATTGTCGGCGTTTACCGCCTTCAAATTATTTGTCTAACTTCTCAAATACAAAGTAATCGCAAGCCACACTACCGCCCTTTGCATTTTCCTCGTTAATGGCAAAAAGTCCTACCTTCACGCCAACCCAGCGTCCGGGTGTAGCCTCAACAACCTCGCCAACAGACTTAAACTGCGCTTCACACACACCTGCCTCGAAGGACACATAATTCTCCTTGCGAACCTTCATGCGAAGATACAACGCATCTCCATCCAATTCAAGCGCCTCAAGACTTCCCAGTCTCTTGCGCACCTCATCCGCCTTAGTCCAGTTACCGGTACGCTGCTCTAAATAGAGCTTGCCTCCATCATTTACCACCGCAAGTCCCGTGTAATGACCACACTGGGACACTATACCTGCCACATCACCATCCTGCATATCCTCAAGATGCAGGCATGTGGTAATCTGAAACTCCGGCGCAGGCCACTTCTGAATCAATAAATTAGGCACGTCACAGAGCTGTAAATTCTTCTCCACTGACTGTGCATACAAGGTCAACTGACCCTTTTGCAAATCATACCATTCATCCTTATAATTGGCATTCCACTGCCACTGAAGACCCAGCTTCTCGTCTTCAAAGAAATCACTATCCTCCGGCGCACAGATGGGATACTCTGCACCCACATCCGGCTTTTTATGATGTAAAACAGGCTCACCGCAACCGTCCACATCATTCACACCGATTACAGGCCAGTCATCCTCCCAGCGCATAGGTTGCAAATGCAAAATACGTCCCGCATTTCCCACATCCTGGAAGTGTATAAACCAATCCTCTCCTGTAGGTGTATCCACCCAGGCGCCCTGGTGAGGTCCGTTTACGGGAGAATTGCCCTGATGAAGCACAATTTTCTCTTCGTAAGGTCCGTAAATATTCTTAGAACGAAGTACCGTCTGCCAACCGGGTTTTACACCGCCCGCAGGAGCAAATATGTAATAATAACCGTTTCTCTTGTAAAGCTTGGGTCCTTCAATGGTAGGCTGTGTGGCATGACCGTCATAGATAAACTGTCCATCATCCAACACACCGGAACAATCCGGTTCAATGGGAGACATATACAAAAAGCTCTTAAATCCGATACGACTTCTTGCAAAAGCACTTACCATGTACGCCTTGCCGTCATCATCCCAGAAAGGACAAGGATCGATCCAACCAGTTACCTGACGCACGAAAGAAGGCTCACTCCACTTGCCCCAAGGATCCGTAGTCTTACACATCATGATTCCTTCATCCGGGAAAGGGATAAACGCATAATAAACACCTTCATGATAACGAATAGCAGGTGCCCATGTACCACAGCCATGGATGGGCTTTTCATATCGTTCAAAAGGAAGCTTATCGATAATATAGTTAATCACCTTCCAGTTTACCAAATCCTTGGAATGCAGAAGGGGCACTGCCGGAGAATTACAGAAACTGGATGCAATCATGAAGTAATCTTCACCTACACGAATGGCGTCCGGATCGGAATAATCCGTATACAAAATGGGGTTTGTAAAAGTACCATCACCTTGGTCTGCAATCCACATGGGGGTAATCTTTGTTTTATCCATATTAGCCTCCTTTATATTTGGGTTTTTCAATTACAAATTAAGTATAGCATCCCATGTAATCAGCTTGCGTGCCATATAGAAACAGGTTTGTGTCATTTTTTGCAGTTATATATTGAAATCCGCATGATATCACGGTAAAATAGGATTAGAAATGTCATTTTTTGCACATTCAGATGATATGGAAAGGGGGAAAATCATGAGTATTTTCTACCAAAACAGCCGAGAACGTCTGCGTCTTTATACCTCAAAAAATAATACCTTTGCTTCCCACTTACACAAACAGGTTGAATTGGTTATTGTGTTGGAAGGAAATCTGACTGTTACAGCAGACTCGAAACCACACAAGTTAAACAAAGGCCAGGGAATCATTGTGTTTCCCAACCGTCTGCACAGTCTCTACACAGATGTTTCTACCGGCAGCCATGTTCTTTTGTGCATTTTTGAACCGGATTTCTGCCCCCATTACCGCAAATATTTCCAGAGCTACCTTCCTGACAAAAGCAATTTCGATTTGAACACCTTGTCCCCCCACAGCCGACTGGCCGCAGAACAGCTTCTGGCCCTTACAGAAACCTTTGACCGAAAAGCCCCCATTCCGACCTACATCAGCAGTCTGGCAGAAGGTTATCTGTCACTGCTTTTAGCAGATTTGTTTACCCCCTCCTCAACCAATCCATTTCACCTGCAACACCAAAGCGGTGATGAGGATTTGGAGCTGGAACAGCGTGTACTCATTTATCTGGACGAGCACTTTGCGGAAGAACTGTCCCTAGAACACTTATCCAAGGAATTCGGCATCAGCCGCTTCCGCTTATCAAGGCTTTTTTCAGAAAAACTTAAGACCGGTTTCCCCAGCTATGTAACCTCCAAGCGTTTAGAATACGCCCGGGAGCTTTTGTCCACCACCGACGAGTCCGTAACCAACATCGCACTGGACGCAGGCTTCGGCAGCTCCCGAAGCTTTTTCAGGGAATTTAAAGACGCTTATCAGATGACTCCGAATGAATATCGCAAGCAACATATAAAATAGGCTCTCCGGCCTTGGTGTGAGTGCCAGATGACAAGGTCAAATCCCCCAGCTCCTCCTCATTCTCAATGCCCAAAATCACCTCAGCCTCGCCACCGCTTGCCCGGATCCCCTCCGGGTCATACTCCAGAAGCAACGCACCCTTACGCACTACCTCATTTTCCATCACTCGGCAGCGATAAAACTCGCTACTCATCTCGTCCACGTGACTTCCCACGCGCAGTAGTATCCTTGCCCCAAAATCTGTCTGCAACAACATTGCACTGCCCATAGGATATAAATGTGTAATTTTCCCGGACGCAGGAGCATATATTTTACCTTGACGGGGCTGAATGCGAACCTTCTTATGGCCATTCTCTTCGAACACATTTAATTCTCCGCCTGCCGGAGCACCAATCTCCCGATAACGGGAAACTGTTTTAATCTGCCCTCTGCGCACAGGTTTTTCCACAACACCTTCGTGTCCTACCGCAGCCACAGTTTCCGCCTCCACAGCCTGCCAGTTAAGGCTTCTTCCAATCCAAAATCCGGCCATTGCAGCCAGCACAGCAACAGCACCTATAACAAATATATCCATATCACTCACCTCTGTCGTTAATTTTTGCAATTTTGCACAAAAATATTCTTGACATCGGCACAAAATAAGTGCTATACTTACAACGTATTCTAAATGAAAGTCATTGAACTCACATATTTTTGTAAGTCATTGTTCTTTTGTTTCCATCAAGTTAAGAATGATTTACAAAAATATGTGATTTTTTTGTCCTACGTTTTAGAATCACTAATACTAAAACGGGCACTGCCCAAAAGAAGGAGGTACCACTATGAACAACGGTACAGTTAAATGGTTTAACGCTCAGAAGGGTTATGGTTTCATCACCAACGATGCAACCGGCGAGGAGGTTTTCGTACACTTCTCCGCTATCAATGCTGAGGGCTTCAAGTCTCTTGAGGAGAATCAGAAGGTTACTTTTGATACCGAGAGCGATCCTCAGAACAGCAGCAAGGTTCGCGCTACCAATGTTACTGTAGTAGCTTAATAGAACAGTTAAACGAATTTAAAGGGTCGACCCATATGGGTTGGCCCTTTTCTCATTTTGTCTCTTAATAATAATTGTCTTACAATCCATATTCAGCCATCAACTGACTTTGATATTCTGCATCAGAAGCCATTCTTATAATCTCATCACCACGCCCATCTCCAAATAAGCATTTAATCAATGCATTGACGCGCCCCATGCCCTTCTCCATACCCTTCTCCATACCCTTCTCCATACCCAATTTCTCATACTTATCAAGCCACTCACACATTGTAATTTCTCCTTTCGTTTTCTCAATTTCCAACGTCTTAGGAATCAGCTCCTCAAAACGCTCATCTTTCGTCAACGCACTCAACATTCTAAAAAGCGCCTCCACATGTACAATCTTCTGCCCCGTGGGCATATAATCCTTTCCTTCTGCCAGAAAATCAACCACCAGCCGCATGTCACTTTGAAACCTTGCCCGAACCTCTGCCGGAAGTCGTGCCATCTCGTACACATGCAACCGTACATTGTCCACATACTCAGACAGTTCCTTCTTTGGAGACACCAACCGACTCAAATTCCTCGGTCCGCTCCAACGTCGCTTCCCCCAGTAAAGTGCCATGCTTACAATCGGATAGACCTCCCCATCGTCATATTGTCTTCGATACACTGCTCCCAAATATCCAGCCTTGCGCAACACCAACTTCCGATTTATCTTCGTTTCATTCTCCAACGTGTACTGTGCTCGAATTCTGCCAGCCTGCATCTCGTACATACTCACATCATGAAACTGATTGCGCAATCGTCCCTCTGTGCCCGGATACAAGGTTTCCGTGGGCGCCGACTGCAAATGATTCTCCGCTAGAACCTGCCTTCCCTGATGCATCAACGCATTTACTATATCCGCAAATACATCCGGATATTGCTCCAGACTCTTTTCTGTCAAATCTTTTTGACCCATACTACTCCTCCTGTCTTTAATTGTGTTGCAGGAAGAGCCTCACTCCCTGCTCATTTAAGGGATTTAAGCAAGGATTTGAATTAATTGAAAAATAGAAAATCTTAGAAATTTAGATTAATAGAATCATAAATCTTTGCTTGAAATGATAATAACACAATGTGCATAGAAATACAAGGCTGTATTTTAGTTTTCCTCAAATCACCTTCTATGCCATTCCTCTCAAAACAACAAATATGCATCTCATTCCCATATAATTTGTCTCCTATTTATCTCTTATTTTCATCCGTTCAAGTGCGATAGGAATATACTTCTCCAACTCCATCTGTGGCGTTTCTATGGAAGACCAACACCTATAAGGGACATCATCACGTTCATTCACACATATATAACCAACCTCATTGATATATATGGTATACACATATTCCTCTCCCCAACCTTCCGGTGCCACACGCTCTCTGCCCACAATACCCTTGTACAGTGGCGGATTATGGGAAGCATTATATTCTTTTAACATCCTATCTGCTGTGGCTGCTTTTCCACACTCCTCGTCATTCATTTTGTAGTGTAACAATTCTGTTATGGTCATAGAGTCTTTCCTTGTTTTCCAGATATCGTTGTACCATTTACTGATACCTTCATCCGGCTCCAATCCCAATACCTCATATTCCCATATAATCTGTCTCTCCCCCGATGTAAAGGGACTATTCAAAATATCATAACCACGAAAGTCTGCTTTGAATTTTCCTGTATTGTCCAAAAAGAATGTAATGCTTGTCCACCATGTTGCACCGTCAGAATATTCATTGTACAATTCAGCTACAATATCCATCAACTCAAATAGTGCATCGTCATATGCATCTTCATCTACACCATATGTATCGGGAATATCATGCCCATACACAAATTCGTCTTCGCCTGCAGGCTTAAAGTAAAAGTAGACTTCTCGGGAATCATCCCACATTTCACCATACATATATATGTTATCCCACTCACAAGGAATCATCTCTTTCAACTTTTCGGATATGGTGTTGTAATGTTTGGTTAATTTTGCCCCGTTAACCATAATTTCTCTTGTTTTACTTCCTTTCTGATACTTTACAAATTTCTTGAATCGTTACATTGCCCATAGTACTTGTTGATCTACAAGGGCCCGGGCCTCTCTTGTTTCCTCATTAATTTATACCTGCCCCCTGCTCTACAAGCATTTTGATAATATCCTTGTTGCCTGTCTTAGCTGCCATATGAAGAGGTGTTATTCCCTTGTTGGACGCAAGACTGACATCTGCTCCGTTGGCAATCAGCATTTTCACGATATCTCTGGAACCCTTGTCACAGGCAAAATGCAAGGCCGCCAAGCCATTGTTGTCCACACGGTTTACGTGAATGCCGCCACGCTTCAAAAAGGACTCTACTACACCCTTTTGGCCATTCTGGCAGGCTTTTAAAAACATATTGTCCATCTGCATTATCTTACTCTCCTATCATTAATCCCTTTTCTGCAAAAGGAATCATTCTCTCATATTCCTTTTTGGGTTACAGGGGCATGTGATGCACTTGCAATATTCTCTTAACTCTGCGACTGTTGGTATATTCTTCTTAGCCATGTTATTCCTCCGTTAAATCGTTATTTCGCTTCTTTATCTGCCACAAACCGGTAATATTTGCTGGGTCTGTGTGCATCACCTGATGTCATTTCTCCGGTCTCTTCTACTATTGATGCAACCTTTTGTCTAAAACCTGCCTTATACAGCTTCTTATTCAAAAGAATCTCATATACTCGCTGGAGTTCCGGCAATGTGAATTTTTCTGCTAAAAACTCAAATGCAATAGGAGCATATTCCACTTTATTCTTAATACGTTCCCTGCCATACTCAATTATTTTTTTGTGATCAAATGCAAGCTTCATATCCGAGGCAATTAATTCATCAACGTCATATAGAGCAACAGATGTTGTTCTTTCTCCTGCCAACAAATGAATCTTCTCAATATCTACAATGGCAATGTATGACACAGAAATAATTCGCATTCTGGGGTCTCGATTTATATCTCCCCATGTATATAACTGTTCAAAATACAAATCCTGAAGCCCGGTTTCCTCCTTGATGCCTCTCACCGTTGCCTCATCCAAGGTCTCGTTGATTCCAACAAATACACCCGGTAAGGAAAGTTTATTTTTAAAAGGATGCTCCTCACGCTCAACCAATACAATTTTCAATCTGTCCTCTTCAATAGTAAAAACCAACAAATCCACAGCCACGGAAGGACGTTCAAAATCATTGGGATTATATTGTTCCAAATATTCTTTTTCAGTTAACATATTCATTCTCCTCCTTGTTAGTATCAACTAAGAACTTTCTCTTCTGCAGAATAGTACGTTTTGTGTACTAAGTCAATGTATTTTTGCACATTTCTCTAAAAAAGGTGCCCGACCATTGGCCGGGCACCTTCTATGATATATACCTTCTCTTGCATTATATCCTTTATGTAATTTAGTCGGGAAGTCTTCTCATCTCGGTGTAAGCCAGAAGCAGAGGACCAACACCCTTTGCATCATCTTCTACGATTGGCTCGGACATGTAATACTCGAAAGAACCATCTCTGCGCTTGTTAGACTCAGGACCAAGACCTGCTACAAGACAGATACCGCCGAGACTTAAGTTGCCGTCCTTCTCCTTCAGATACATGTTGCATACGCCATTGAACGCCTTCAACGCATACTCTCTGTAGCTCTCAGGCAGAATTCCAAGTCGAACACCCTTCAGCATACAATATGCCATAATGGAGCTTCCACTGGTCTCAAGGTAGTTGGGCTCCTCACCACCACGTGCAGGAAGCTGATACCACAAGCCGCTCTCATGCTGGAACTTCAACATGGAATCAATCAGGTCAATGAATACCTTCTTCAGATTCTCATACTCATCCTTCCACTCCTCACCAGGCTCACACTTATTGAGCGTATCCAACAACGCCATGGAATACCATCCAAGTGCTCTCAACCAGTAGTTCTGGCAAAGTCCGGTCTCTTTGTCACACCAGAATACCGTTTTGGAAGCATCGTATGCATGGAAATACAAACCGGTCTTGTCATCTCTAAGATATTTTACAACGTTTGCAAACTGGTTGAAAATGTCTCCATAGTTCTTCTTGTCATTGAACTTGGTCTCATATTCCATGTAGAAGGGTTGTCCCATATACATGCCATCCAACCATACCTGATGGGGATAAATCTTCTTGTGCCAGAAGTTACCTTCGTCCGTACGAGGCTGAGTCTGTACCTGACTATAAATCAAATCAATTGCTTTTCTGTACTTCTCCTTACCATTAAGCTCATACAATGCAAACAGGGTCTTACCCGCATTCACATTGTCAATATTGTACTCATCAACTGAATAACCCTTAATGGAACCGTCGTCCATTACTCTGTGATTGATATAAGCATCTGCAAACTCATAATACTTCTTCTCTCCGGTAGCATTATAAATCTCAAGAAGTGCAAGAATCATACATCCGTCAATATAGTTCCAACCGGATGCCTTACCCTGTCTCGCCGCCTCAATATTCCATGCAGGAATATCCAAAGTACTCTTCTCAATCAATCCATCAATATACTTCTCGAAAATAGGCATCTGCATATGGGGTTTCCTCCATTATTCTATAAATTCATAAATCTTAGGTCTATTTTACACGATTTTGCATAAATAGTCAACGCAAAAACACCGTATTTTCATGAAAATAAACAAATTTTACAATATTTTTACAAAATTTCTATAAGATTCGTAAAATTATATTGCCGGGATCATTGCAGTACCCATAACCATGCATACAACATATAAAATTAACAAGTGTACCGGATAAAATCCATAGAAAAAGAATTTATTGGAGAAGCCTTTACGCCCATGATAAAAGCCCAACAAAACAAACGCCGGCAACGCAGCCCATTCTTCCAGAAGAATCACAAATGCTATATAGGATACCATTAATTTAGCACGAGGATTTCTCCTCAAAAAATACATGAGCAGAATACATGCCACCCCACGCCAATCATAATCCGTCTGCATAATATAGGCTAAAATCATACCACCCAATGCAATCAAACCATTCATAAATATTTTAAAAATGGGATGTATGTTTTTAATACGAATCCATTCCAGAACAATCATCGTCACCAATGCAATGGCAAGCGTAAAAAACACGTTCTGATAACCAAATTCCAACACCTGACTACTAAGAGCCAAATCAAAAGGGATTTCACTTAATAATGCCAAGCCTGTCATTCTGGCGAGATATTTACCTCTGCTGCGGGTTCGTTCAAGCCCTTCCACCAACATAAAGCAATAGATCGGAAATGCGATCCGGCCAATCTGACGCATAATTGTATAAATCGGAAGAATATCTACATCCCATGTTGCATAGTAATATCGAACCAAAACAGCGGCTGCAACATGATCTATAAGCATTGTTACAACCGCAATTATTTTGAGCATACCGGCACTTATGCCGGATTGTTTCCCTAAAACTTCCTCTGTCATTTTAACCTACCTTGTATCCGGTTCCCCAAACTACCTTAAGATAACGGGGATCCTTGGGATTATTTTCGATTTTTTCCCGAATATGGCGAATATGTACAGCTATGGTGTTGTCAGCGCCGATTGCCTGCATCTTCCAGATAGACTCATAAATGCGGTCCACGGAAATTACCCGGCCTCTCTCCTGCACAAGCAACTTCAAAATCTTGTACTCAATGGGTGTAAGTTTTACCTCCCGGCCATCCACGGTCACTTTACGATACATATCATTCACTTCCAGACCATCCACCTTATAGATACCGTCCATATTGACCTGCACCTTAACAAGCTGATTATAGCGCCGTAACTGGCATTTGATTCTTGCCAATAGCTCCAAGGGATTGCAACCATCCACCACATAATCATCAGCTCCGGCATTCAACGCCATAATTTTTGCACTCTCTAAAGCCTGTGCAGAAACCACGATAATGGGAATATACGTAGTCTTTCTGAGTCTGCCAATCAAGTCCACACCATTTTCCCATGCCATTTTGTTCAATTCCACATCTATCAGTATAATCTTTGTACGCTCTTCCTGCAACCGCAAAAACAACTCTTCCTCAGAAGATGCCACCACAAGTGTCATATCCTCCCCTGCCAAAAGCGGATTCAGCTTTCGGGAAACACCCGTATTGTCATTATATACCACAATTTTTCTATCCATAATTGTTCCTCATTTGCTTCCTAATCTACATGGTTTGCCCCACTTTACCAAGTAACAACTTTAGTCTAACAGAGCCGTGCATACTTTTTGCAAAGTAATTCTTAAGATTTTATAAACTCCAATGAAAATCCCCTCAAAATATTAGACGATTTTGAGGGGTAAAATGTTTCAATTGTATTTAAAAAAATACATCCACTAACGTCAGGCCCTTAGCAGGGACAAGGGGACCTGCCAGTTCACGCTTCTTGGCATCAAGAAGTTTCGGGATACTCTCGGGGCTTCGCTCTCCCTTGCCCACCTGCAAAAGAGTACCCATAAGAATGCGAATCATATGGTGAAGAAAGCCACTACCCTTAAAAGAAAAAATAAGTATATCCCCCTCTTTAGTAATAGCAATCTCATCAATGCGGCGCACCGTGGATTTCTTGCCCTTTTTGGCGGAAGTAAAGCTTTTAAAATCATGCTCTCCACATAGATATGCCGCCGCCCGCTTCATAGCCTGAATATCCAGTTTTTCCGGCACTTCCAGTGCATATCTTCTGTGAAACACATGGGGTATGGCACTGTTGATAATACGATACTCATAGTGTTTCCCGCATGCATTTAATCTGCTGTGAAATCTGGGGGCCGCCTCAGAAATGGCCACTACCGCAATATCCTCCGGCAGATAGCGATTGATGTATTCCAGCATTTCTTCCGTGGACATCTCACTGTTTGTATGGAAGTTAGCTACCTGTCCCAGCGCATGGACACCGGCATCCGTTCGGCCACTACCATGAATTTCAATGGGTTCTCCACACATGCGGGTAAGTAAGGTTTCTAGTTTTCCCTGAATGGTGTTATCTGTGGATGTCTGCTTTTGCCAGCCCTGATATCTTGTTCCTTCATATTGCAAAGTCACCCTGATATTACGCATGGGGCTCCTCCTTGTCGGTTTTCTTAGTTTTATTGTCAATTATACCGGCTTCTTTTAAATCCTCCGGTTGCAACTTACGGAAACGATTCAAACCGTTTACCAGAATCAAAATACTGTTCTTAGTGGTGTCAAAAGCCCCCTCCTCATACATGGTATACACAATCAGTCCCAAAGGCACTGCCACAATCATGCCCACAACGCCACCCAGTTTATAGCCTATGTAGAGTAAAAACAGCGTGGGAATAGGTGCAACACCGATGGAATCTCCTACAATCTTGGGTTGAATAATCTGACGAACCAACTGCCCCACACCCCAGATAATCAATAGTCCGATTGCCATCTGATAATCTGAACTTAAGATTTTGATAATAGCCCAGGGCACCAGCACTGTTCCCGTTCCAAAAAAAGGAATAATATCCAGAAACGCAATTAACAGCGCAATCAAAAGCACATAATCCACCCGCAAAATGCTCAGACCAATCACCAAAAGTAAATACATCCATACTTCGATGCGAAGCTGTGCCTTCAGATAGCCCCCCACAGCCTTTACCAGACTACGGCGAACCACGCCCCACCGTTTCACAAGCTCCTGAGGCATATGTCTGTTTAACCAGGAAAGAATCTGTTCTCTCTCTGCTACAAACAGATAGGAAGACAGAAGTGCCATGATAATACCAATGACAATGGTGGGAACCTGCTTGGCAAAATTACCTACATACTCAATGGTAGGACTCCCCGCATTGCTTACGATGCTTCCAAAGAAATCACCCAGCTTACCACCGATACCGCTAAGCGCCTGTCTGACATCCTTGGGCAGGCGATTATAAATAACACTGAAATTCTTAGAAATGTCATCGAAGTCCGCCTTGACCCCCTCCCACATAACAGGAAGATCATTCACAAGTCCTACACCCTCTTCTATCAGCTTTGCTCCGGCCAAATAAAGGGCAAACACCACCGAGCCGATTACCAGTACAATCACCACCGCACTGCCGGCTTTTCGCTTTATCTTAAGTTTTGATTCAAAAAATTGCACCAAAGGATTTGCAATTAAAGCAATTATCCAGCCAATTACAAAGGGTGCAAAAAACACCAGCAATCTCGGGGCAAGAAAGAAAATCAGCCCCAAGCTTACCAGTGCTATTATTAGGTTAATCAGTGCTTTTATGTACTTCTTCATTGGCCGCCTCCAAAATACCGTCCAAGACCTCGTAAATTTCCTCTCTGCCTTGTTTACTGGGGGCAGAAAAAGGAATCATGATTGTATCCTTATCCGCCTGCAGCTTTGTGCGAATCATTTTCAGATGCTTTTGTATCTGGCTTCGGTTTATCTTGTCCAGCTTAGTGGCAATGATGATGGGCTGATAACCATGACGCTTAATCCAGTCATACATAATCACATCATTGTTTCCGGGCTCGTGTCTGATATCAATCAACAGGAACACACATTTTAGCTGCTTAGATTTGTGCAAATAATCCTCAATCATTTTGCCCCACTGAGCCTTGACCTTCTCATTGGCCTTGGCATATCCGTAACCGGGCAAATCTACAAAATACATCTCATTATTAATGTTGTAATAGTTGATTGTCTGGGTTTTACCGGGCTGGGAACTGGTGCGTGCCAAAGACTTTCGGTTCATAAGCGCATTAATCAGAGATGATTTGCCCACGTTACTTTTGCCCGCGAACGCCACCTCGGGGTAGACGTTCTCGGGCAATTTGCTGGTAATTCCACATACAGTTTCCAAACTTACGTTTTTGATAATCATGCGGGTTCCTTGTGGATGGTAAGAGGATTTCCTCCCTCCACAGCCTCCTTTGTAATCACACATGCCTCGATGCTCTCATCAGAGGGAATCTCGTACATGGTATCCATCATAACACTCTCCATGATGGCACGCAGACCTCTGGCTCCGGTCTTTCTCTCGAAAGCCTGATCTGCAATGGCTTCAATTGCGTCCTGCTCAAAGGTAAGTTCTACATCATCCATGTCGAAGAGCTTCTGATACTGCTTAATCAAAGCATTCTTGGGCTCCTTTAAGATACGAACCAGCGCATCTCTATCCAAGCCCTCCAAGGATACACAGATAGGCACACGACCTACGAACTCAGGAATAAGACCAAATTTAACCAAATCCTGTGCGGTTACTTCCTGTAAAAGATCGCTTGCCTCCTTGGTAGATTTCGCAGTCACCTCGGTATTAAAACCGATGGACTTTCTGTCTAATCGGGTCTCTATAATCTTATCCAGACCAACAAATGCACCGCCACAGATAAAGAGAATATTAGAGGTATCTACCTGAATCAGCTCCTGATGAGGATGCTTTCTGCCTCCCTGGGGAGGAACACTTGCAACAGTACCTTCAATAATCTTAAGCAGCGCCTGCTGAACACCTTCACCGGATACATCTCTGGTGATGGATACATTTTCACCCTTCTTGGTAATCTTGTCAATCTCGTCGATGTAAATGATGCCGTACTGGGCACGCTCCACATCGTAATCTGCTGCCTGAATCAGCTTAAGCAAAATATTCTCCACATCCTCGCCCACATAGCCTGCCTCGGTCAGTGTGGTTGCATCTGCAATGGCAAAGGGCACATTGATAATCTTTGCCAAAGTCTGCGCCAGATAGGTCTTACCGGAACCGGTGGGACCAACCATGATGATGTTACTCTTCTGAAGCTCCACATCATCCAAATCCTTGGGTGCAGTTACACGCTTATAGTGATTATAAACAGCTACGGAAAGAGCCTTCTTGGCAGCCTCCTGACCAATGACATACTCGTCCAGAAAGCCTTTGATTTCACGAGGCTTAAGCACATTAATCTCTGCACGCTGGGTCTCCTCCAGTTCCTCGTCTTCCAACTCCTCCTCAAGAATATCTGCACAGATGTCTACACATTCGTCACAGATATATACTCCTCCGGGTCCTGCAATCAGCTTGCGAACCTGACCCTGAGCCTTATTGCAAAAAGAACATCTAACACTATTGTCAGTATTTTTGCCTGCCATAACTCAATACTCCTGAAAAATTATTTGTTATCCTGTGCAGCATGGGAGCTGATTACCTTGTCAATCAGACCATACTCACATGCTTCCTGTGCGCTCTTCCAGTTGTCTCTCTCAGTATCTGCACAGATAGTCTCGTAATCTCTTCCGGTATTCTCAGCCAGCATGCGGTTCAATTTCTCTCTGGTGCGCAAAATATGCTTGGCAGCAATCTCAATCTCAGTTGCCTGACCCTGTGTACCACCCAGAGGCTGATGAATCATAATCTCTGCATTGGGGAGTGCATAACGCTTGCCCTTGGCACCTCCTGCCAAAAGGAATGCTCCCATACTGGCAGCCATACCAATACATACGGTGGAAACATCACACTTGATATAATTCATGGTATCATAAATTGCCATACCTGCAGTCACGCTGCCACCGGGGCTGTTGATATAAAGGTGAATATCCTTCTCGGGATCCTCTGCCTCAAGGAACAGAAGCTGTGCCACAACAATACTTGCGGTAGTCTCATTTACCTCTTCTCCAAGAAAGATTATTCTGTCCTTTAAAAGTCTGGAATAAATATCATAAGACCGCTCGCCTTTGCTGGTCTGTTCAATGACGTAAGGTACTAAACTCATGTAATCTCCTCCTGTATATAGAATGCATCCTGTAAAAGCATTCCCATTTTTTAATTCCTATACCATCTTATCCCATTAAATAATATTTTTCAACGAATTGTCGATGATTTAAGAAAAAGTTAATCAAAAACTTATAAGCACGAATAGTTGTACCCGATATTCTCAGGTACAACTATCGTTATCAAACATTTTAATCATCTGTAAAACGGATTACTCCTCGGAAGCCTCTTCCTTCTTAGCCTTGGATTTTGCCTTAGACTTGGTAGCCTTTGCTTCCTTTGCGTTCTCAACTACGAACTGAACTGCCTTCTTGATGCAGATATCTTCCTTAACCTGCTTAGCACCGTTCTCGCCAAGAAGCTCTTTTACCTTATCCTCTTCCATCTGATAAGCCTCTGCCATCAGCTTAACTTCCTCTTCAAAGTCAGCATCGGTAGCTTCAATCTTCTCTGCTGCAACAACAGCCTCGAGAACCAGACGGGACTGAATTCTCTTCATAGCCTGGGGCTTAACCTGCTCAATCAACATCTCGGGAGTAGCACCGGTAAACTGCATGTACTGCTCCATGGAAAGGCCCTGAGACTGAATTCTCTGTGCGAACTCCTCAACCATCTGTCTCTGCTGGGTCTCAACCATAGCCTCGGGAATATCCATCTTGGCATCAGCAATAATTGCCTCGATAACAGCCTCTTCCTTAGCATCCTTTGCTGCGGAAAGCTTTCTTTCTTCCAGATTCTTCTTAACATCTGCTCTGTACTCAGCCATGGTGTCGAACTCGGATACTTCGCTTGCAAACTCGTCATCAAGCTCAGGAAGCTGCTTCTCCTTGATCTCCTTCACGGTACACTTGAATACAGCGGGCTTGCCTGCAAGCTCCTCTGCCTGATAATCCTCGGGGAAGGTAACATTTACATCTACTTCCTTATTAAGCTCAGCGCCAATCAGTGCTTCCTCAAAACCGGGAATGAACTGGCCGGAACCGATGGTCAAAGGATAGTTCTCACCCTTGCCACCCTCGAATGCAACGCCATCCACGAAGCCTTCGAAATCAATAACAGTCATGTCGCCGTCCTTAACAGCTCTATCTTCAACATTAATGGTACGAGCATTGGAATCCTGCTCTCTTGCGATTGCAGCATCTACTTCCTCATCGGTAACAGTTAAATCCATTGCATCTACCTTAACGCCCTTGTAGGTACCAAGAGTAACCTCAGGCTTCAGAGCAACCAATGCGGTAAAAATGAAAGGCTTTCCTGCCTCAACCTGCTCAATTACAATCTTGGGAGCAGATACGATATCCTCTGTACACTCCTCAAGAGCCTTCTCGTATGCTCCGGGAACCAGCTCGTTTGCTGCATCATCATAGAATACTTCCTTACCATACATCTGCTCAATCATCTTACGGGGTGCTTTACCCTTACGGAATCCGGGAATGCTGATGCGGTTCTTATTCTTCTGATATGCAACCTCAATCGCCTTATCAAGCTCCTCTGCGGGCACCTCGATAGTCAGCTTCGCCATACCGTTGTCCAGTTTTTCTACCTGTAAACTCATTGTTTCATTTCCTCCTTATACCTGTGTCGGTTCTATATCATTATATCGGCATCACACTCTTGACGCCGGACATAGTCACAGTCATTTTGCAATTATATCAAACTTCTGATTCATTTGCAAGTGCCACAATTCAATTTTTCCCATAAAATACGGTTTTTCAGGTCATGACATGACTTGCAATCAGCAAAATCCTTCCCCTTCGGCGGCTATGGATATAGTCTTCCACTTGCTTCTTTGTCTCCTCATCCAATCCTGCATAGGGCTCGTCCAGAATCACACAGTCTGACTCTGCCTCCATGGCTCTTACCACTGCAACCCTGCGACGCATACCACCTGACAACTGACTACATGGCTTGTAAATTGCCTCCTCGGGAAGCAAATTGCGCAATACTGTTTTTGCGTCGCAATCTGCCACCAGTTCTATATTTTTCACTGCACTATAATCCTCGCAAAGCCGGTCCTCTTGAAATGCATAGCTGAATCGCAAATTAGCATTCTCTATCACACCACCGTCCGCTTTCTCCAGACCGCATAAAAGGCGAAACAATGTGGTCTTACCGCTACCTGAAGGTGAATTAAAATAATACGTTTCATTTGATTCGTACTCTGCATCAAAATCATTGATTACCTGCAAATTACCATATGCTTTGGAAACACCTTTGCATGCCAGCTTGCAAGATGAATTCACATCCATCTTTGTTTTTACCACCTTATACTTTGGCTTCCAATTCATGAATACCTTTACCAAAGCCATGAACAACTTTTCAAATCCCAAACTTAACATAATCACTACTGTCGTCCACGCAAAAAGCCCCGGTGTATCCAAATAAATCTTGGACATATACAATCTTTCACCAATGGAGTAATCCGGTGTACCAATAATTTCCGCAGCCACACCGGATTTCCAACACATTCCGAGAGCCAGCTTCAAACCGCTTTCCAAAAAAGGACGTAGTGCAGATCTGTATATGTAAAAAAACTGATTTGTGCGGCTCATGCCAAACACAGCTGCCATCTCCAAGAGCTTTCGGTCAGCATTTTTAAGGCCCTTAAGCACATTGATATAGATAACAGGCAACACAATCAAAAAGCAGATTGCCACCGCCAGCATGGCAGAGCCCCACCATATAAGCAAAAGCACCACGAAGGAGGCCACGGGAACCGCACGCAAAAGTGCAATTACCGGTGCCAGAAAGTCCTCTATTAACTGAAACCGTGCTGCTAATGCGGCCAGAACACACGCTGAGACAAAGCCAAGCAAAAAACCTGCCGCTATTCGCACAAGAGAACCTGCCACCGTCAGCCAAAAATCAGCGGTTACAATCAGATTCGCCAGCGAAACAGCCGCCTGAATTGGCGTTACCAAAAGTATTTTATTGTCCACACAAAATGCCAAAAGGTGCCAAACCAACAACCAAAACAGAATAATAAAAGCTTTTTTCTTCATTGTATATTCCTTAATTAAGGTACATAATAAAATTCATCTCCGGGGAGTGCTCCACCTACTGCTTCAGGATTCTGCTCAAACAAAACCTGCAAATAACCACTGATTGCAGTTTTCATATCCTCACCCGTAACGCAGGTGATATTGCAGTTAGGTATAGCCTTCTGTGCGATGGGCTCCTTTGCAACAATTCCGGCCTCTACCGCATAAGTTGCGCCGGTTGCAGGATCTTCATTGATTGCCTTTGCACTTGACTCATGAGCCTTCAAAAACGCCTGCACTGCAGGCTCATTCTCTGAAAGCACAGCATTACGCACAACCGTTACACCTGTTACCATGCCATTACCCTGAACCTTGTTCCACTCTTCATTCATATCAAGCACAACTTTAAGCGCTTCGTTCTGTGTACATGCCGCAGTCACAAAAGGCTGGGGCAAAAGACCAATGGCATCGGGATTCTCCGCAAGAACCGCCGCTACTTCCGCAGCCTCGGACTTGTATTCCAGCACACAATCACCCTCTGCAAAACCATTTTGCGACAAAACATACTGTAGTACATAATCGGGCGTGGTTCCCTTGCCTGTAAGATAAATAGTCTTACCCTTCAAATCCTCCACACTCGCGCAATCACTGCCGGATACCATGTAGAGCACCCCCAAGGTATTCACATCAATTACACTGACAGCGCCCTCTGATTTTGCATAGAGTACGCTTGCCACATTGGCAGGCACAAGTGCAATATCAAGCTCTCCCTTTAACATCAAAGGCAAAAGCTCATCCGCTCCGGTAGCCATGGTAAACTCATAGTTAATCCCACTTTCGTTTATGGACTCATCATTCATTAAATACAAAAGTCCCATGGAAGTAGGTCCCTTCATAGAGCCAACTCGCAGGGTTGTACCCGTCAAATCTATGGACAGAGACTGCTCCACAGACTCGCTTGCAGTATTCTCTGCGTTATCTGTTGTTGTCCTTCTTTCTTCTATAGAAGATTCCAACGACTTTTCTGCCGCTAAATCTGACGCAACTCTTGATGCACAGCCGGTGAGTGCAAAGCATGCAGCAACTGCCACTGCCAGACAGTTGCGAACTATTTTTTTCAGTTTCATTTTAGTAATCTCCTTTATGTATATTAATATTTATTTTTACATGAAAAACTTACCAATCATTTTTACTCATAAAAATTTCAACCTCGCTAATACTAACACCAAGATGAACGACGAAGTTCGTTGTTTGTCTTAAAAATATAAAAAAGAAAAAAACAAAATGTATTTCGGAGGTGAAACAAAATGGCAAGTAGAAGTAATAGAGTAGAAGTTCCCGAGGCAAAAGCTGCTATGGATCGTTTCAAGACTGAGGTTGCATCTGAGCTTGGTGTAAACCTGAAGGAGGGTTACAACGGTGACCTTACCTCTAAGGAGGCTGGTTCCATCGGTGGTGAGATGGTTCGTCGTATGATCAAGAAGCAGGAAGAGAGCATGAAGTAATTCGGCTCCCCGCCAAAAGAGCAGGCAGGTTGTTTATCAACCTGCCTGTTTTAATTATGTCTTACTTCGTTCACCCTCCATACTCCGGGTCTGAAAGACTACTCACCAAACACAGCCTTATAATCTGCCTGAAATTTTGCAATTCCTGCATCAGTCAATGGATGCTTGGTCATCTGCTCAATTACGGAATAAGGAACAGTTGCAATATCTGCGCCTGCCAATGCACAATCAGTCACATGGATGGGATTTCTTACACTTGCAGCAATAATTTGCGTATCCAAATCAGTCATTGCAAAAATATCAGAAATCTCACGAATTAAATCCACGCCTCTACAGCTGATATCATCCAGACGTCCCAAGAAAGGTGATACATAAGTAGCACCTGCGCGGGCTGCCAAAAGCGCCTGATTGGCAGAAAAAATCAACGTTACATTGGTCTTGATACCCTCAGAAGAAAGCACCTTACACGCCTTAAGACCTTCCACTGTCATGGGGATTTTTACAACCATGTTGGGATGGATTCTTGCAATGGCACGACCTTCTGCAATCATACCTTCCGCATCCACGGTGGTAGCCTTAACCTCACCACTAATGGGGCCGTCTACAATGGAAGCAATTTCTGCGATTACTTCCTCAAACACTCTTCCTTCTTTGGCAATGAGGGAAGGATTGGTGGTTACACCACAGATAACTCCCATGTCATTTGCCTTTTTAATATCCTCTACCTTTGCGGTATCAATGAAAAAACGCATTTTTCTACTCCTCTTCCTTTTCTATCTTCTCCACTTTAATCGCACAAACCTTATATTCAGGGATACGGGCATACTTATCGAGAGCTGCATTTGTCAGCACATTCGCATTTCCGTCAGGGAAGTGGAACGGCATCCATGTCTCCTTGGGAGATACTTTCTCTCCCACCCTTGCAGTGGAGATAATGCTGCCACGTCTAGAGGAAACTCTTACCTTTTCACCATTTTCAATGCCCAGTCTTGCAGCATCTTCAGTATTCATCTCAATGAACGAAGAACCTTCTCTCTCCATGAGTCCGGGAGTCTTGCCGGTCATTGCTCTGGTGTTATAGTGATACAAAACACGACCTGTCATCATAAGCAAAGGATATTCCTCGTCCGGAAGTTCCGCACTGGGCACATACTCTGCAGGATAGAACCAACCAAGTCCTCTGGAGAACTTACCTACATGCAAAATAGGGGTGCCCGGATGCTTCTTGTCAGGACAAGGCCACTGAATGGACTCTCCCTTATCCAGTCTTCTATGGCTGATACCACCAAAAATAGGTGTTACAGATGCAATTTCATCCATAATCTCCTCGGAAGTCAGCTGCGGCTGAGGATAACCCATTCTGTTCATCAAATCAATGAAGATATCGGTGTCCAGACGCATCTCTCCTTCAAGCTCTACAGCCTTTCTGACTCTCTGTACACGTCTCTCGGTATTACTGAAGGTACCTTCCTTCTCAGCGTAGCTGGTGCCGGGCAATACCACATCTGCAAACTGAGCAGTCTCCGTCATAAACAAATCAGAAACTACAAAGAAATCCAAACTCTCCAACGCCTTCTTAATATGGTTCTGGTCCGCATCGGTTACCACAGGGTCCTCACCAAAGATAAACAGACCACGGATTTCCTTGCGGATAGCTGCGCCAAATACATCCGTTGCATGCATACCGGGTTTATTGGAAAGCTTCACGCCCCATGCTCTCTCAAACTTTGCCACAACCTCAGGGTTGGTTACCTTCTGATAGCCGGGGAAATCACCGGGAAGCGCACCCATATCACAAGCACCCTGTACATTATTCTGTCCGCGCAGAGGATTCACGCCACAACCGGAACGACCCAGCTTACCAACAAGCATTGCCATGTTAGACATGGACATAACGCCCTCGGTACCGGTGGAGTGCTCTGTTACACCCAGACAATAAATAATGGGAGCTTTCTTAGCGGTTGCGTACATCAAAGCTGCCTCTCTCAAATGGTCGGGGTCGATGTGACAAATCTCAGCAACCTTTTCAGGGGTATAATCTTTTACAATCTCTTTCAGTTCTTCAAAGCCCTCGGTTCTGCTTGCAATGAATTCCTCATCAGCCAGACCCTCGTTGATGATTACATTCATCATACCGTTAGCAAACGCTACATTGGTGCCGGGCTTTAATTTCAAATGAATATCTGCGCTCTTGGAGAGCCCGATATCTCTGGGGTCAACCACAATCAGTCTGGTACCTCTTGCAACAGCCTGACGAATCTGCATACCAATTACGGGATGTGCCTCTTCAGGATTGGAACCAACCAGCATGATTACGTCAACATCATTTGTGATATCTTCAATAGGATTGGTCATTGCACCGGAGCCAAGGGTCATAGCCAAACCTGCTACCGTTGCAGAGTGACACACTCTTGCACAGTTATCTACATTATTGGTACCAAACGCACAACGCACCATCTTCTGGAGCATATAGCAGTCCTCATTAGGGGAACGGGAACATGCAAAGCCTGCCAGCGAATCGGAACCGTACTCTTTCTTAATCTCCTTGAACTTAGCAGCAATCAGATCAAGCGCCTCATCCCAGCTTGCTCTTTCGAACTCACCGGTCTCGCGATTCTTAATGAGAGGATATTTTAATCTCTCAGGAGAATGTACGAAATTAAAGGAACCAAATCTACCCTTTACGCACAGAAGATTCTTGTTGGACGGACCATTCGCAGGCTCAACATCCACAATCTCTCCATCCTTAACCACCAGATAATACTGACATCCTGTCGCACAGTGAGGACAAGTAGTCAACACTTTGTTTACCTTACCAACATGGTATTTTTTACGGTTCTTGGCAACCAATGCACCGGTGGGACACACTCTTGCACAGTTACCGCAGGACTCACAATCTGTCTCCTTCCAGTCAGGACCAAAAGGCGCATCAATCAAAGTTCTTGTACCAATTTTGCCATTGTGAAGGACACCATTTCCTGCAACCTTGTTACAGGTACTTACACATCTTTGACAGTTGATACAAAGCTCAGGATAATAGGTCAGGAATGGATTCTCCTTCTTAGCCTCAGCGTGAACCACATCACCCTTATAACAAGACTTGGTAATCTCATACTCATTGGACAAATCCTGAAGACGACAGTCACCGGACTTGCCGCAGGAGAAACATCTCACATCATGGTTTGCCAGAATCAGATTCAGCATCTGCTTTCTGCTCTTCACCACTTTCTCGGATTTGGTCTGAATCACCATACCCTCTTTTACTTTTGTATTACAGGAGGTAACCAGGTTATTTTTGCCCTCTACCTCAACCACACACATCTTGCAGGCACCAATCTCATTGACTTCCTTCAGATAGCACAGTGTGGGAATCTTAATATCCGCGCTCTGAGCAGCCTCCAGAATAGTGAGGGACTCGTCCACGGAAACTGTTACACCATCAATTGTAAGGTTTACCATAGCCATTATACCCTACCTCCTTCCACTACTCCACAACCAAAGTGGTCACATCTTAAGCACTTACCGCACTCCTGCATTGCCTCATCATAAGACATACCATTTTCGATAGGCTCGAAATTGGTCTTACGCTCTCTTGCAGAACGGTCAGTCAGATGCACTCTGCCGTAGTGATTACGATTGTTCTCTTTGGGTTCAGGAATATTGATATCATCCAAATATTTATGATGATATCCCAGGTATTCGTCTATGTTCAATGCCGCAATTTTACCGGCACCGATAGCCTTGATAACCGTAGCAGGACCAAATACACAATCACCACCGGCAAAAATCTTGTCATAGTTCTTAAGCTTGGTGGTATCTTCTGTCTCAAAGGTCTTTCTGCGGGGATTTACATCATACTCTGCAAAAGGCTCGGATACAATATCCTGACCAATTGCCATAAGTACCACTTCACAGGGAACTTCAATCTCGTCCTTATTGGCATCGATTGCAGAAGGCTTGCCCTGTCTGTCATACAGATTAATCATCTGGGGCTGTGCTACAAATGCACAAACATTACCGTTCTCGTCAGCTTTGATGCGCACAGGAGAATTCAGTGTGAGAAGCTCAACACCTTCCTCGATAGCACCCTGAATCTCAGTGGGAAGGGCTGTCATATCCACCTGTCTTCTACGATAGATTACAGTTACCTCCTTAGCGTTGCATCTGATTGCAGAACGGGCACAGTCCATGGCAACATTACCGCCACCCACAACAACTACACGCTTGCCGGTATAATCAGGCAAGTTGCCCTTACCTATTTCGCCAAGCATGTCAACAGCAGAATACACGCCATTACTTTCTACGCCTTCAACACGAACTGACTTACCAACCTGAGCACCGATTGCAATGTAAATTGCATTGTACTCTTCCTTAAGCTCATCCATGGTAATATCCCTGCCAATTGCAGTATTTAAACGCACCTCAATATTGCCGGTGGAAAGGATTGCATTGATATCCTCGTCCAGACGGTCTTTGGGCAGTCTATAATTGGGAATGCCATAACGAAGCATACCACCCAGTTTTTCTCTCTCCTCAAATACCACAACCTTGTGACCCATGAGGGACAAATAATAAGCCGTGGTCAGACCGGAAGGACCACCACCTACGATAGCTACCTTCTTACCGGTGGAAACATTGCACTCAGGCACTTTCACCTGATCTGCCGCAATCTGGTCAACGGCAAACTTCTTAAGCCCTCTGATATTTACAGGGCTGTCAATCAAATCTCTTCTACACTTCTCCTCACAGGGATGCTCACAGATAAACGCACATGCCGTAGGAAAAGGATTGTCATGTCTGATTAAATTAATGGCATCAGCATATCTGTGCTCACCAATCAACGCAATATATCCGGGAATATCCACATTGGCAGGACAATAGGAAATACAGGGGACCTTCTGTCCGATTTCTGCCTGACATCTGTGGTTCTGAATGTGACTCATATATTCATCACGGAACAGCTGGGCACTCTGCAGAACAATGTTAGCCGCCTCATATCCAATTGCACAATCCGCCGTATCCTGAATAATCTCAGCAAGCTCCACCATATTGTTAAAGGTGTCCATATCTGCGTTGCCTTCCAGAATCTGGCGCATCATATTCTCTACCTGCTCCAGTCCGTCCCTACAAGGAACACACTTACCACAGGTCTGGCTTCTTGAGCTCTGAAGAAAAGAAAGCTGTACCGCAATGGGACACACTCCCGGCGGATTTGCTTTCACACGCTTCATGAACTTATCAAGAAACTTTGTTGTCTTCTCGTTCATTTCATTAGTGTGCAATACATTCTGTTTGTACATGAAAACCTCCTAATTGACTCTAATCCTGTCACATTTTATCATACTATATGCAAGGGGTACTGACAACTAAAATAATATTTTAACAATAATTAACAATGCACCATTTCAGGAAAAGAAGCTCATCATACTCAATCTTGTCGCCAAATCGTCCCCACAGTCAATCAAAAAATCTCCCAAAGCATAACACCACAAATCCATAGATGCGATTACAATTCCAACAATACCGGTTGTCACTCCGGCAACCCACCACAACTCAATGGTGTTCAGATTGGCCACACCCAAAAAGCCGCACACAAGATACACAACACCAAGCAAGGTAATAATACTTCCAATTAGATTGGTAACCCATCCACAGGCATTGGCCAAAGCTTCAAACAAAAATCCTATCAATTTCAAAATACCCACAAACAGATATCCCACAACCTTAACAACGAATTTGAATGGCAGTAGTAGTATTTTTAATAACATGATTATACCTCTTCTATCTCTTTTCTTTTAAGGAGTGCAAGCAGTTCCTCCCGGCTTCCCTCCAAATAGGACTCATCATGAAGCGCAAGATATACTTTGGATTTATCAATTGCAATCCTTAAATATACCACACCACTTTTTTCAATAATCTTATCTATAATCGAATAAACAAAATGGTGTTCCGTTGTAATCCCTTCTTTGGAATTCTTTACATAAATATCCTCTTCTCCAAAGGTCATTTCCGTGGGATTTACCTTATCGGACTTCCGATAGGTTTTGAATGCTACTATGTGGGGCATCAGAAATGGAAATACAATGCACGCCACCCCAAATATCAGGCAGAATATCATATACCACATCTGCTCCGTATTCAATATGACATCATACAAAAAGGTAATCTTCAAAAAAGGAATCGCCTCCTGCAAAATAAGCAGCCCCAACCCCCACTCAACTACAGCGAATAAGATATTGTTAGGTTTTCGCATCTCCAGCTTTGCCATATATAAATAATCTTCTTTTGTATATATTGTGTTGTTATGAATCATATATTTATCTCTTTCATGAAAGGAATATATTCGCATTTTATCATATATTCTTTACCATGACCACAAAATATTGAAATAGATTTAGCCAGAACCGGCTGACGCTTCCAGACAGCATATACATGCTTAGATTGTGTCGACTTCATTCTACGTTTATTACTCTGCCAGATACTTTATGCTATATGCACTGTTTGATCTGCTTTATGTTTATCCAAAATACGATGAACTCTTGCTACTTCACTCAATATCATTTCATCCATTTCTTTTAACTCGTCTGTGGATTTCGTCACTTGTTCCTTGGATTTGAACATTTCACCCTCAAGTGAGCTCATTCTTCCTTCAAGGGAATCCATTCTTTCTTCAAGGGAATCCATTCTTCCATCAAGCGAATCCACTTTTCCTTCAAGACAATCCATTTTTTCAAGTATTAAGTCTAATTTCTTGCTATCCGTCATATATCCCACCTCCTTTCCGTACCCGAATTATATCATCAACATCTTCAACTTGTAAAGATTTATCCGTTTAACGCTTTTTCATATTTGACTAATTTCACAATCATTACAATTTTTATAATTATGATGATACCTATTATCAAATAGGATAATAATATCCATCCAATTACCATTTTCAATATTGGTAAATATATTAAATACAACGGTAATGTAGCTATACATAAACTTGCCGTTTTTACTATCGAAAATATAAGACTTCCAAACCACAAACCATTCGCCTTTGCAAAATTCTTTTTCGCATTTTTAAAGCCCAGAATCGCAAGGATATTTTGAATCAAAAAGGGGATTGCACTAACACCAGCTAAACATGTTGCTATAAACCACGGAAAAGCAATTTCATCTTCACAAAACATCATTGTAAACGGCACCCCCAGTACCATTATTACCGCACCTATGCAATAAGCAGCTGAATCAATAATTGTTACTGCCCTCATAAAATTTGTTGTCTTTTTCATAACATTGTTCATTGCTTTATGACCCTATTTGTTACCACTTGTCCTATTATAACCTAAATTGAATGCATCGTATTTTTCAATCAAATCTTTTTCCAACTTGTCCAAGTCTGAATAACCACTATCACTTAATTTAATGATTTGAATTGTAAAATCATCACCATACTTATAATCAGCATACACGTCACCGTTTCCATGTCCTGTGAAATGTTGATTTACTCTGAAAAACAATCTTTTTGCCTGTCCGATATAATACATATCTTTTGTTTTATTGTAGATAATATAAGCCCCAACAACATCACCACTTTGTCTACTTTTGATAGCAAAAAATTCTTTAGGAGTAATAGCAGAATTTGAATTGATGAAGTTATTAAAATTCTTTGTGATGGTTTGGTTCCTATGACGAAAATATTTATCGATTATAGTATATAAATCTTTTCGGACAGGTAATGGATAAGTAGCATTCACATAAGCACAAAAATCATCACTAAAACAATCATTAGAACAACATGCATTTATCAAATCATTTTGTTTCTTATTGACAGCTTTAAGATAATCAGCTCGATAGGCACCTTTCTGCGTATGCGTTGGTTTACCTATTTTATGAAATTCACTGGCAACCATTGACATAGCAAGCTCTTTAAATGTTTTTAAAACAAAACCATCGCTTTTCGATAACTGGTCAATCATAATAGGCTGATTGTTAATAAAGGCTTTGATAATCCCGAATATCAAAAGCATAACAACAACTCCAATAATAAAATTGCCAAATAGCACCATTGAATCATTCATAAGAAACATCATCCTTTCCTATATTGTTTATTGGCTCTTATGCTTAATTACCCATAGATTTCAAAACCATCCGGCCACGCCTTGCAAATCAACGTAAGTCCCAACCCTCTCGCCATTTCCACCGCTTCAAAAGTTGGAATGGACTTGGACACCAGCACCGGAATCCTTGCACGGATTGCTTTACTTACCATATCCACAGGCACACGTCCCGTGGTAAACAGAATGCATTTTTCCGGTGCAATTTCATTCATAGCAGCATAACCAATTGCCTTGTCCATTGCATTGTGACGGCCCAAATCCTCCACCACATGAATAATTTGATCCGCTACCGCAAGCACGCAACTATGGGTGCCTCCGGTGGTTTTATGAAGTTTGGAATCCTTGGAAAATACATCCACAATATTATAAATCCACTCTTTTTGCCATGCCACAGGGGTGATGGGTTCGATTCCCGCAACCTGTTTAGGACGAAGCAAAACCTGATTGCCCAATACACTGGTTTGCTCCTCTGAAGGTTCTTCTCCCAATTCCTCTCTTACCTGTAATGCGACCTTTGCAACCTTACCATTTTCGGTAATATGCAACATATCGATATCATCCGTGGTTTGAATCAGGCCTTCTGTAATCAGTCGTCCCACCACATAGGCATCCAGATTCTCCGGAGTACACACAAGCCTTGCCATGAGCTTTTCATTTACCCACAGCTCCATTCGGTGTTCCTGCAAAAGTTCACTGACTACCACTGATTCACTTCCATCTGCTGATACCTTCACTGCACCGGCCTTTTGGGTATGGGCATTGTCCATGTATTCCATTACCTTTATCATCTTGCGCACTCTCCTGCATCGCCCTTCATAATCTCAAGTCCATGTTCCAACGTAGGCAGAATGAACTCCAGACTTTCCCGTACCGCCTTGGGACTTCCGGGCAAATTAATAATCAATGTCCTGTTTCGCATCACGCTCTCCGCACGGCTTAACATGGCTCTGGGTGTAATCTTCAGACTATACGCACGGATAGCCTCTGCAATACCGGGAACTCTCTTGGTTGCTGCACGTAACGTTGCCTCCGGCGTATTGTCTCTGGGCGAAAGCCCCGTTCCTCCGGTGGTAAAAATCACATCCACCTTTTCCTCATCTGACAGACGTATCATCTCTTGATAAAGAGACTCCTCATCATCTGCAAGCACCTTCATGCTAACAACTTTATACCCAGCAGCTTCAATCATTTCCCGAATAGCAGGGCCGCTTAAATCCTCTCGTGCTCCAACACTTCCCTTATCACTGGCAGTGATAATTCCTGCCCGAAATTTCTTGTCCATTTTCATACCTCCGGATGACTGACAATCACAAGTTCATCTCCCACACTGATTATGCCACCCCTAATCACCTTGGCAAACACACCTTCTCTTGGCATGATACAGTCACCCACCTGATGGAAAATCTCACACTCGGAATGGCATTTTTTACCTATCTGCGTCATCTCTAAAATCACGTCATTACAATGAAAAATAGTTCCCACAGGCAAGGTTTTAAAATCGAATCCCTGAACCAAGAGATTTTCTCCAAATGCACCGTCAGCCACATTTGCTCCCCTTTTTCTGAATTCTTCCACTCTGTCATGGGATAAAAGGCTCACCTGTCTGTGCCAATTACCTGCATGGGCGTCCTTTTCAAGCCCCCAGTCCTCTATAAATTTAGCAGAACCAACATTTTGCTTGGCGGTTCCTTTTTTTTCACTGATACATACTGCCACTACTTTTCCCATTTTATCCTCCGATTTGTACCATACGTCTGTTGTCCGAATGCTCCACCTCACAGGGTGTCAATTCTTTCTCAAAATGATGTGCCTTTGGCTTTTTCTTTAACGCCTCCAATATTGCTGTACGAATTTCCTCATCCGAACAACCGCCTCGCAAAAGAGGCTTTAAATCTATACCTGTGTCATAATGCAGACATAGCTTAAGTCTTCCCTCTGCCGTCAGTCTCACACGATTACATTCACTACAAAACTTATGAGACATAGGGCTGATAAAACCAATCCGTCCCTTAAAGTTCTCAAATTCATAATATTTTGCAGGGCCATTTCCGCACTGCATCTCCACAGGCATCCCTTGCCCATATGCTACCTCAAGCTTTGCCAAAATCTCATCTGATGACAGTCCGTGATAATCCTTGCCGCAACCCAAAGGCATCAATTCAATATACCGCACATCCACGTCATTTTCCATGGCAATTGCTGCCAGTCCCACGATATCTGCCTCATTCAACTCCCTGCAAGGTACACTATTTATTTTCACCTTAATATCTGCTTCCCGTGCCTTACTAATGGCATTCAGCACATCATCCACAGCGTCCACTCCGGTAATTGCCTTAAAACGCTCTTTATCAAGGGTATCCAGACTAATATTAACTCCGGTAAGTCCTGCCTTTTTTAATTCCAATGCCTTGTCCCCGAACAACACACCATTGGTGGTCATGGCAATCTCTTTTATTCCCGGAAGCTTTCCCACATCTTCGATAAGCTTTATCAAATTTTTGCGCACCAGCGGCTCTCCGCCGGTAAAACGTACCTTTTTGATACCAAGTCCTTCCATTATCCGCACAACACGATAGAGCTCCTCCAAAGAGAGGAGCTCTTCATGTGGCATCAATTCGATACCGCCTTCGGGCATACAATATTTACATCTTAAATTACACTTATCTGTTACTGATATTCGCAGATAATCAATGGTTCTTCCAAAACCGTCTATCATTTTACTACTCCAAGACTAATGTTTACCCTCATAGGACACATGCAATAATTCATGAGATTTGTGTGACAAGGGTTTCTCAAGGAAATTCTTGTAACATACATCAATCTCCGGATTCTCATGAGAGAAACGGATTGCATTCTGCACATCCAAATCATACAAAACATTGCTTCGCTCCGCAACATCTGCACCGCCCTCATGAATGGGCTGACCACCGCCGTTTACACAGCCTCCGGGACATGCCATAACCTCCACGAAATCATAAGTGACCTCGCCCTTATCAAGTCGCTCCATAAGCTTCTCGGCATTCTTAAGACCGCTTACAATCGCAATACGGATCTTATTGCCTGCAAGGTCAATCTCCGCCTCCTTAAGTCCTTCCAGACCACGGACATACTGGAACATATCAGGCTGAGGATTCTCACCTGTAACAACCTTATAGGCAGTTCTAAGAGCCGCTTCCATAACACCGCCGGTTGCGCCGAAAATCACGCCCGCACCGGAATGTACGCCCAAGGGTCCGTCAAACTCTTCCTCTGCAACAGTCTCAGGTTTGATATAATAAGCTTTAAGAAGTCTTCCCACCTCTCTTGTGGTAAGAACTGCATCCACGTCACTTCCTGTACCTGCGCTGTCCATTCCCTCCAGTGTACGCTCACGTTTTTTGGCTACACAAGGCATCAGGGAAACCACAAAAATCTTGGAAGGGTCAACTCCCAACATATCTGCATAATAAGTCTTAGCAATAGCGCCAAACATCTGCTGGGGAGACTTCGCCGTGGAAAGTCTGCTCACATACTGAGGATACTTCGTGCGAAGAAAGCTTACCCAACCGGGACAGCAGGAGGTAAACATAGGGAATTTCTTCTCCTGAATCTCAGGAAGTCTTGTCAAGAACTCTGTTCCTTCTTCCATGATAGTCAAATCCGCAGAAAAATTCGTATCGAATATGTAATCAAAACCAATTTTTCTAAGGCTTCCTACCAGACGTTTTTCAGAAGCAATCTCTCTGTCTACACCAAGCTCTTCGCCCCATGCAGTACGCACGGCAGGAGCAATCTGCACAATCGTAATCTTCTCAGGATCCTCCACCGCAGATAAAACCTTACCTACATCATCTCGCTCTCTCAAAGCGCCAACGGGACAATTTACAATACACTGTCCGCACAGTGTACAATCGGAACATTCTATGGTCTGGCCGCCCGCCACATCCACAGTAGTCCTGGCACCGGTGTTGACCACATCCCATACATTCATTCCCTGAATCTTATCGCAGACCTGTACGCATCTCATACACTTGATGCACTTACTGCTGTCTCTGATAAGTGGGAAGTCCTTGTTCACAGGCTTCTCTTCGGGATGAATCTCATAAGGCATATCTGTAATATTCAAATCTGTTGCCAACTTCTGCAATTCACAGTTTCCGCTGCGCACACAAGTTGCACACTGGAAATTATGCTGGGAAAGAATCAGCTTCACATTGGTCTTTCTGACCATTCTCGCCTTACGGCTGTGGGTAAAGATGCGCATGCCCTCTTTTACTTCATTGTTGCAGGCTGTGACACAGCGCTCCATGCCCTCCACTTCAACCACACATACACGACAGGCACCGATTTCATTGATTTCTTTCAAAAAACACAATGTTGGAATATTGATGCCCGCTGACTTGGCAGCCTCAAGGATGGTAGCTCCTTCCTCTGCCTGAACCGGAATATCATTAATATACAAATTTACCATCGCTCTACTCTACCTCCCCGGAATGAACCGTAACCATAGTGATCGCATCTTAAGCATCTGCCTGCCTCCTGACAAGCTTCCTCGCAGGACATAGACAACTCTATGGGTTCAAAATCCTGTTTTCTCTCACCGGAATCTCTGAAAGGAAGCTCCACTCTTCCGCATGGCTTCTTGTCGTTAAACTCCGGTGCAGGGATGTCCACTCCGCTCACAATCTCGTGATGGAATCCTAAGTATTCATCAATATTAGCAGCCGCAACCTTACCGGCAGCAATTGCACGAATAACCGTAGCAGGGCCGCTTACACAGTCACCGCCCGCAAAGATTCCGGGAACATCTGCAATCTCACTGCTGTCGAGGGCGTCAATAGCACCCCATTTTACGCTGATACCAAAGTCTTCAAAGGACTTGGACTCGATTCCCTGTCCGATAGCAACGATAATCAAATCGCACTCGATATGCTCCTCGGGACAATTTGCCTTCTTAGGTGAAGGCCTTCCGCCCTTGATGGTGCTGATCATCTGAGGCTGTACCACAAGCGACTTCACACAACCCTCTGCATCCTTTTCAATGCGGACAGGAGCCTTAAGTTCCATGATTTCACAACCCTCTGCCTCAGCTCCCTCAATCTCTTCACGAAGAGCTGTCATATCTGTCTTACATCTGCGGTAAACAATGCTTACCTTATCTGCACCGAGGCGCACAGAGGATCTTGCAACGTCCATTGCCACATTTCCTCCACCGATGACAACCACCTTTTTGCCTGAATAATCAGGCATCTTGTCATCACCGATTTCACGGAGCATTTCAACTGCGGAAAGAACGCCCTTGGCATCCTCGCCCTCCATACCAACCTTCTTATCAGTGTGGGCACCGATGGAAATATAAATTGCATCATATTCCTTTCTAAGATCCACCATGGAAATGTCTTTACCAACACTTATTTCCGTCTTCACATCGATACCTGCCGAAAGTATGGATGCAATTTCTTTATCAAGGCGCTCTCTGGGAAGTCTATAGTTGGGAATTCCGTAACGAAGCATACCACCCAATTTCTTACGCTGCTCATAAATGGTTACCTTATGTCCCATCAGGGATAAATAATAAGCCGCACTCAAGCCGCCGGGGCCACCGCCCACCACAGCAACCTTCTTACCTGTTACAGGTGCGCACTCAGGAATGGGCACATCCCCCGCCATATCTACTGCCACACGCTTCAGTCCGCGAATGTTCACAGGTGCATCAACCATGGTACGCTTACATCTGTTCTCACAGGGATGCTCACAAATCAAAGCACAAACCACAGGCATGGGATTGTCCTTACGAATCAGACGCACGGCGTCCGCATATCTTTCCTGTGCTACCAATGCTATGTAACCGGGAATATCCACTCCCGCAGGACACAGTGCCACACAGGGAACAGGCTGGTTACTGTTACATACACAGCGATTTTCTTTGATATGTGCCTCAAAATCGTCTCTGCAACCCTCAAGACATTTTAATGCCATGCGGGCAGCCTCAAAACCGATGGCACAATCAGCGGACTCGTAAATTGTAGTTGCCGTCAGTTCAATGACATCCAATGTCTCCATGGTAGCCTGTCCGTTCAAAACACTTTCAAACAGCTTTACAAGCTGATCCAGTCCCACTCGGCAGGGGACACATTTACCGCAAGACTGTGCAAGGCACATCTTGATAAAAGAGCTTACCAAATCCACCGAACAAAGTCCCGGCGGACTTGCCACTATTCTCCTCTCCAAATCTGCATAAAGAGTTTCCATTGTAACCTGGGCTTTATCCTTGGTATGAATTCTCAATCTGCTCATTTTTTCCCTCTTTTCTTTCAGTTAGTTAAACTACTTTTCTATCATGTAAAAACTCTATTGTGTCATCAAAATCAACTTTTCCTGCTGAATACGTAAAAACAGGGGCTTATCCTTCAATGTCTCCCATTTCTCCTTGGGAAGCTCATACCGCATAAGAGACCAGTCGCCATTTTCCGGATTTCCCTCTTGCCTAAACATAATCACTGTAGAAAAAGTGTCCTCAATGACCCTTTCAATATTACATTGTATCACATTTTCTTTCTCAATGGTAGATGTGGTTTCAAAATAATGTGCCCGAAATCCCACATACCTGATTTGTTCAAGGGATTCTTCTGCTGCAAGGTAAATTCCCCAGTCCACAGCAAAGAATCGTCCGTCTTCCTGTTTTTTAAGTCTGGACAGATTTTTACAGCCCGTAAGCAATGTTGCCGCAAGGGTTTTCGGATTTTGAAACAGGGCTTCCTTATCCTGAATGTCTGCAATCTCCCCTTTATCCATCACTGCAATCCGGTCTGTCAGGCGATAGACCTCATTCCTGTCATGCGATACAAACAGCACATCCTTTTTATAGTTCTCCAGCACCTTCATAATTTCCAGCTCAAGCTGCCATTTCAGATAGCTATCCAACGCCGAAAAGGGCTCATCCAACAAAATCACATCCGGGTCTGCCGCAAGCATTCTGGCCAGTGCCACACGCTGTTTCTGTCCTCCGGACAGTTGCGCCGGGTAAAGTGATTCTTTTCCTTCCAGATAAAACCGCTTTATATACTCCCTCGCCACATTCTTATCCTTAACGCCACACATGATGTTTTCTAAAACAGTCATATTGGGAAACAATGCATAATCCTGAAAAAGATAACCGATGCGACGTTTTCTGGCAGGCACATTGATACCTTTTTCCGAGTCAAACAAAACTCTGTCATCCAGCTTAATAATACCCTTGTCCGGCTTCTCAATACCTGCGATGCATTTTAATGTCATGCTCTTGCCACAACCGGATGCCCCCAGAATGGCAAATACTTCCCCTGCCGTTTCAAAAGATACTTTCAGGTGGAAATCACCACATTTTTTCTCAACATCAACATATAATCCCATCAGCACTCACCTCCCTTTTCGAGAGTTTTGCATCTGTGGGACTTACCCTTTACACAAACATTCATCAAAATCATGGTCACAATGGATATGGTCATGATAATTGCTACCCATTTATAGGCCAGTTCCCTGTTGCCGCTCTGCATGGCTGTATAAACTGCCAAAGACATGGTCTGAGTCTTCCCGGGAATATTTCCTGCAATCATAATGGTCGCACCGAACTCACCTAAGGCTCTTGCAAAAGATAGAATGACTGCAGCCACGATTCCCGGCCTTGCCACGGGAAGCAATATTTTAAAGAAAATCTGCAGCTCCGTCATACCAAGCGTCCTTGCCGCATGCACCAAATTCACATCTACCTGCTCCAGTGCCCCTCTCGACGTGCGGTACATAATGGGAAAGGACACGACTATAGCAGCCAGCACTGCCCCCTGCCATGTAAAAATCACACCGGCGTCAAGCTTTTCCAAAACCTGCCCCACTGCACTGTTTTTGCCCATAAGAATCAACAAAAAGAAACCCACCACCGTAGGCGGCAGAACCATGGGAAGAGAAAAAATCCCATCAACCAATCCCTTCATTTTGCCCATATTAATCACCAGCCTTGCAGCCAGAAGTCCCAAAAAGAAGGTAATTACCGTGGCGCCAAGCGCCACCTTTACTGAAATCCACAAGGGTGTATAATCCATCTTTGCACCTCTTTTTATTATTTTAGTGCGCTAAATCCATAACTTTCAAATAAAGCAAGCGTCTCTTCCTCCTGAAGATATGCCATAAACTCTGCTGCAGCCTCTGCATGCTTTGTAGATTTTACAACGCCCGCCGGATAAATCACCTGCTTGCAAGACCCGTCAGGAGCCTCTGCCACAATTTTAACCAGCTTTGTAGTATAAGCATCCGTTGCGTACACAATACCGCAGTCCACCTCACCGGTCTCAACCCAAGTAAGCACTGTGCGCACATCAGAACCGTAGTTTGCCTTGGTCTTCACTGTTTCAAGAGTTCCAAGCACCATAAAAATTTCCTCAGAGTACTGACCCACAGGCACACTTCCGGGCTCACCCAAGCCCACCATAGTTACCTTATCAGTAGCTACCTCTTCAAAAGAAGTAAGGTCTGCCGTACTGTTTGCCGGCACCACCAAGACCACCTTGTTTTCCAGAAGCTGTATGATGGATGCGGAATCCATAAGCCCCTGCTCATCCAGCGCCGTCATCTGCTTTGTTGCTGCAGAAATAAAAATGTCTGCAGGCGCGCCCTCCTCAATCTGGGTCTGCAATGCACCGGAACCGCCATAAGAAAAATGCAAGGTCACATTCTCATGAGTGGCCTCATAATTTACCTTGATTTCGTTACACACATCCGTCAGGGATGCCGCCGCCAGAATGGTGAGTTCTACGGGTTCGTCCTGCACAGTTGCTTCGGAATTTTTTTCAGTGCCGCTTTCATTATTTGCTGAAGCGTTGCTGTCTCCTTTTGCACCGTTGCTACCACAACCCACAACAAGCAAGCTTGCCATCAACATCATGCAAACTATCATCCGTTTCAATATTCTATTTTTTATCATTTATTTTGTATCTCCTAAAAAGCTTTTGATAGGGTCTATCCCCTTTGCCAGACTAAATATAGAATCCTGCTCATTTTCTACATAATCTTTTAATTGTTTAAGTTCTTCTTCGTTAAACCCGCTACTATGAATCAATTTACAATCCGGGACAACAAACTCTGCACTGGAATTCCCGTCTGCAAACAATACATATACGCCTTTTTTATCTCCCAAACGGGTCATAGAAGAAACACTCATTTTAATCTCACTGTTCATAAACACGCCCCCTATCCCATATAATACTCCGTTTGAAATGCAGCATTCGTTTTCTTGCATTCTTGCTCTCCTTGCAGCCCCCTTTGGGGGCAGATTTACTACTATTGTCCTCTCAAACTACTATTTTTTCATTTCAGTAGAACATCCGTCTCATCTTTTGTATTTACAAAACGTATTATATCTCCCACAGAAAGCAATTGCCTTTTCTCATCATACAGGCGCAGCTCTATAGTCTTTTGTCTGCTCTTTATCATGGAAAATGGATTGGGTCTTAATTTCATAACATGTTCCATAAAAAACTCCTTTATAAGCTATTCCGCTTACTTTTTGCATGACGGATTCACAAAATGTCCGCTCTTGCCGCCCATCTTCTCTACAAGCCGAATCTGCGTCATCTCCATGCTCTTGTCAATCGCCTTGCACATGTCATAGATAGTAAGCAGTGCCACGCTGACACCGGTCAGTGCCTCCATTTCCACCCCGGTCTTGCCGGAAAGCTTTGCAGTACAGATACACTTAACGGAAAAATTGGCCTCATCCAACGCAAAGTCAATGGCAACCTTCGTAAGCATCAACGGATGGCACATGGGAATCAAATCCGAAGTTTTCTTTGCCGCCATAATGCCCGCTATGCGGGCCGTACCCAGCACATCGCCCTTTGCCGCAGTATGATTCTTGATTGCATCAAAAACCTCTCTATTTACCTTAATAGACCCTTCCGCCACAGCGATACGCTCAGTTACCGCCTTGTCCGTCACGTCCACCATAATGGCGTTGCCATTCTTATCAAAATGTGTAAATTCACCCATGTCACTTCTCCTCTACTTACCAAATCCGCAATTGGGAAAATGGCACACTTCACAATTCATGCAAAGCCCACCTTCACCGTAAACACTCAAATCCTCCGCCTCCAGCATATCTCCTGCAAGCACTCTTGGAAGCACCAAATCAAAAATTGTCCGCTTCGCATACATCACACAGCCTGGAAGTCCTAAGATTGGCACCTGCTTGCCCTCATGCTCATAGTAGGCCAGAAGAAACATTGCGCCGGGAAGTACCGGTGCGCCGTAAGAAATCACCCTTGCTCCGGTTGCCTTGATTGCACCTGGCGTCTTGTCATCCGGATCCACACTCATACCGCCGGTACAAAGCACCATATCCACACCCTGCTCTATGAAACGCTTAACAGCTGCCACAATCTCCTCACGATTGTCGTCCACAATCTGCTGTCCCACAACCTCTGTGTCATACTCAGACAGTTTGCTGCGAATGGCCGGCCCGAAGGCATCCTCAATACGTCCCTTAAACACTTCACTTCCGGTAGTTACAATGCCAATCTTTTTATGCATGAAAGGTAAAATCTGAAGCAGCGGCCCATCTTTTGCCACCTCTTTGGCACAATTCATCTTTTCCTCTTCAATCACAAGAGGAATAATTCTTGTAGCCGCAATCTTAGTGCCTTTTTTCACAGGGAAATCACCATGCACTGTGGCAATCATCATCTCACCCAGAGCATTTACTACATTCAGTCGCTTGGAATCAATTTTTAAAAGACCATCCGTCTCGGCAATAATCTCGATTTTACCCTCTTTAGGCTTGGAGGCCGACATATGCTCTCCCATACAAATATCACGAAGAACTGCGGCCGCCTCGTCCTCATGCAGGATACCTTCTTTTTTCTCCCACACATAGAGATGTTCCTTCCCCACGGACAGAAGCACAGGAATATCTTCTTCCCTTACCACATGACCCTTTCGGAATACAGCATCCTTCACCACGCCGGGAATAATCTGTGTAATATCATGGCAGAGCACATGGCCCACCGCATTCTTTGTTTCTATCAGCTTCATCTGTCTTACTCCAAACCAAAATATTTTTTCACGCACAAAAAAATCCCCTGAACATCGTCCATGCCAAACACCGGGCATTTCACATCTTCCTGGGATACCACATCGGTTGCTATACAAATCAAAGTCTCTTCGTCACAGACCGGCGCCTGGGATTTCACCTTTCGCACTAGTTCTATCTTGGGATAGGCTGAATTTTTAAGTCCCTCCAAAATATACACGTCCGCCTGACCGCACCGGGCCATAAGGTCCTGTTCGTCAATCTGCCCTCTTCCGTTGACAGAATACTGCGTGCCCGAAAAAATCCCGGTACACACTGCCCCTGCTTTGGCAAATCTTTCTGTGTCCGTGCCCTCGTAATCCATGACATATTCATGACCATCATGCTTGATAACCGCAACCGAATAAGCCTCATTTATAAACTCATTGATGAGCTTTACAATCAGGCCTGTTTTACCGCTGTCCTTGATACCACTTACGCAGAACACAATGGGAAGTACCAGACGGGCATACTCCTGCCTTGTGTTAATATTTCTTACAACCCGCTTGTCAAAGCAGGATTTCTCCAAACTAATGTATTTGGTACGCACTGCACGAAGCACATTTAAAAGACGATAATTCCCGCTCTCAATCTGCTCCTTTATCACATTCAGCATCTTCTTGGAGTAGATGGCACATAGAGGATGAATATGGTCCTCATCCACCAGACAATAGCAGTCATAGTCGGAAGAAACAAATTCCGCCATGTACTCCACCAATTCCTTTTTGATAAAGGGCATGTCCGCTGCGCAGATGAACACATACTCCTCGGAAGCATTCTGCAAAATCTGATAGATTCCCTCCATGGGGCCAATGTCTTTGTGTTCGTCATAAACTACAGGAAGCTCAAGATACTCATACTCGCCCTTAGAAGCAGCAGAAATAAGCACCTGCGAAAAGCCACTCATCTCTTCACAGATGCGGTCAATAAACCGCTTGGACTCCCATTCCATGAGAGCCTTGTTTTGTCCCATTCTGCTACTCTTGCCTCCGGCAAGAACGCCAACACTAAGTCTCTTGTCCATGTTACATTCCCTTAATATATCGGATGCGCACCTCATCACCCACACTCACACTTCGGCCGGGTTCTAAATCAATAAAACAATTACACTCCGTGAGATTATGAATTACAGAAGACGCATGTACACCAGTAGGAAGATACACTTTGCCATTTTCAGCCTTGGCCCTAATAAACCGGCGCATACGATTCACCTTTCCATAGTCACTTTGCAAAATTGCAGTTTCCTTCTTCACCTCAAAGCTTTCATGACCCATCATCCGTGCCACCAAAGCCCAGAAATAAATTTCAAAATTAACAATAGCCGCATAAGGGTTCCCTGACAAGCTCAAAATCAGCCTGCCATCCTTCACACTGGCTGTAGTAGGTGTACCGGGCTGGATATTCGCTCTGCGGAATAAAATCTTTGCTCCGATTTCCTCAAGCACTTCCGGCACAATATCCTTCTTGCCAACCGACACCGCCCCTGTAGTAATCACAATATCTGCCACCGATAATGCATCATTTAGCATCTTGGTCAGCACCGATTCCTCATCTGCGCAAAGCTGCCTGGATACCACCTGCAACCCCTCTCTGCGAATGCCTGCTGCCAGAATATGTGATATGTTATTATATATTTTCCCCTTGGGAAGCGGACTGCCCGCCTCACAAAGCTCCGTTCCGGTACAAATAATCGCCACTCGCACAGGGCGATACACCTGCACCCTATCCTTGCCGACACCTGCAAGCAATCCGATATGCACAGGGCTTAATCTGCTGCCTTTCGCCACCACAACATCGCCCTGACAAATATCCTCCCCCACCTTACAGTAATTCATATAAGGTTTTGTCCCGGTATAAACGGACACCTGCGTCTCGCCGTAATCCGTATCCTCCTGACGAACCACCGCATCATACCCCTCCGGTACAAATGCTCCGGTCATCACACGAACTGCGGACATAGACGTATAGGGAATCTCTTCATAATCTCCTGCAAGAAGCTCTCCTCTTACCTGCAAAATCACAGGATTGTCTTTGGAAGCTCCCAAAAGGTCGGCCGCCCGAACTGCATAACCATCCATGGCCGACTTTGGGAAGGGGGGCACTGACATCCCGGAATACACCGTCTCTGCCAGCACACCGCCCACAGCATCCTCAATAGAAACCGTCTGCATCTCCTGCAAAGCAACTTCCTTGCATAACATTTCTAAACATTCTTCAATTTCCGGCAGTGCCTCTTTTATAGACGCACCGTTTTTCTGTGACATATCCTGTCCTCCGGTTAATCCTCATACTTAAAATAATCAAAATCAGCCGCCTTACGGCAACCACAGCCGCCGTTGTTGGCATAAATTCCCACCAATGTACCGGTGTGACGCTTAGGGTCATCAGGCACACCCTCATCACACAGATAAATACAATTCTCTAACACACCGGCAAGCTTCCAATCCTGACCGTCAAGACTATAATAAAAGCTTCTGGTCAGCTTTTCAACCACCACTTTCAGGTAAATGGGCTGTTCGGGGAGATTATCCACCTCTGCCATTAGCTCCTCGCCATGATTGCGGTTGATAACCAGTTGAAGCTTACGACCGCCCTCATAGCACACTGCGCATCTTGCATAGGTAGCTGTGCTGTAATAACAAGTCAGTCCCGCCTGCTCACCATCCCTGTCTGGATAATACTCCACCTTAGTCTCCGCCACATAGGAAAGCTCCTGCTCTCTTCGAAGCAGGGTGTTCTTGGAACGGATCTCATTTAACTGACCGTCTCTGGTCCAGATGCGGAAATGTCCGGGTCTCTCAGTCAGTGACCATGAACCGTTGTCCGGATTACGCACAAACTCCCACTCCAGATTTAATTTGTCCTCATCAAAATCATCAAACAGATTTCTCTCGTAAACAACCTCAGGCAAATCCGGAGCAACCTGACTCACACTGGGACCTTTGCCCTCATTGATGGTAAACCATCCGTCCTCTGTCCACCGAACGGGATCAAGGGCTGACTCTCTGCCCACAGTGGTATAGTTGCCCTCATTGGGTCTTCCGCACAGATAATAGCACCACCAGTCACCATTCTGGTCCTGTACTAATTTACCATGACCTGCACGCTGAATAGGTGCCTTGGGATCTAACTGACGCATTACAGGATTGTAAGGGGAACACTCATATTCACCATACAAAGAAGTACTTCTTCCCACATTAATGCCGTGACCATATCCCGTTCCGCCCTCAGCTACAATGGCATAATAATAGCCGTCCTTTTTCATCATATGAGGGCCCTCAGAGCAACGCTCTCCGGTCCCCTCCCAAGCCACCTTTACAGGGCCTGCCACCGCAAGGCCATCCGGCGTCAAAGGCACTGTCTGTGCCGCTTTTGCAATAATCATATATTTGCTACCGTCATCATCCACAAAAAGAGACGGGTCAATATCATCTACCTCCAGACAAACAGGCTTGCTGTAAGGTCCTTCAGGCTTATCTGACACCATCACCAGCTGACGACGCATCACGTTATTATTACGCTTACCGTCTGCATTCAGACGAAGTGTTGCGTAAATATAAAACTTACCATCCACATATTCAATATCAGGAGCCCAGATACCATGAGAATCCCTGATATCACTCAAATCAAGCCACTCAGGATTGCAGATTGCATGTCCGATAATATGCCAGTGTACCATATCCTTTGAATGAGAAATAGGAATCGCAGGGAAATACTGAAAACTGGAATTGACCATATAATAGTCATCCCCTACTCTGATAACGGAAGGATCCGGGAAAAAGCCTCTCTGTACGGGGTTTGAATAAGTTCTGCGTGTACTCATAATACCTTCTCCTTTGCTTTTTTGTCATTTACCTAAGTATAACTGTTAAAAGCGTCAAAAACAATACTTATTCAAATTCTGTCACAAAAGGCTTCCTATTTGACATAACAAAATGAGCAGTACACTGTGTATTTTCTCACAGCATACTGCCCTTTTCACTTAATTTATTATACAATCGCCGGGAGCTGACTTACATCATGCCGCCCATTCCGCCGCCTGCGGGCATTGCGGGTACATCTTCCTTGATATTTGCAACAACGCTCTCAGTGGTAAGCAGGGTGCTTGCAACACTGGTCGCATTCTGCAGAGCACTTCTGGTTACCTTTGCAGGGTCAAGAATACCTGCGGTTACCATGTCAACATACTCCTCCTTCAAAGCATCGAAGCCTACACCGATCTCGGATTCACGTACCTTGTTGATGATAACGCTGCCCTCAAGACCTGCGTTTGCAGAAATGTGGAACAGAGGTGCCTCCAATGCCTTAAGCACAATCTTCGCACCGGTCTTCTCATCGCCCTCAAGAGTCTCAGCCAACTTAGCAACTTCCTTGGATGCATGGAGGTAAGGGGACCCACCACCACAGATGATGCCTTCTTCCACTGCTGCTCTGGTTGCTGCCAAAGCGCCCTCCATACGAAGCTTTGCTTCCTTCATCTGGGTCTCGGTAGGGGCACCCACACGGATAACAGCTACGCCGCCTGCCAGCTTCGCAAGTCTTTCCTGAAGCTTCTCCTTATCAAACTCAGAGGTAGTCTCTTCGATCTGCTTCTTAATCTGATTGATGCGGGCATCAATTGCAGCCTTGTCGCCGTTACCGTCAACAATAACAGTGTTCTCCTTCTGAACCTTAACAGACTTTGCACGACCAAGCATATCCAAGGTTGCATCCTTAAGCTCATAGCCAAGCTCGGAACTGATTACAACACCGCCGGTAAGCGTTGCGATATCCTCAAGCATTGCTTTTCTTCTCTCACCGTATCCGGGAGCCTTCACTGCAACTACATTAAAGGTACCACGAAGCTTATTTAGGATAAGGGTGGTAAGAGCCTCGCCCTCAACATCCTCTGCAATAATCAAAAGCTTGCTGCCGGACTGTACAATCTGCTCCAAAACAGGAAGAATCTCCTGAATGTTGGAAATCTTCTTGTCGGTAATGAGAATCAAAGGATTCTCCAAAGTTGCCTCCATCTTATCCATATCAGTAGCCATGTAAGCAGAGATATAACCTCTGTCAAACTGCATACCTTCTACCAAATCCAGCTCAGTCTGCATGGTCTTGGACTCTTCAATGGTGATAACACCATCTCCGCTCACCTTCTCCATTGCATCTGCAACCAACTGACCAACTTCTTCATCACCTGCGGAAATAGCCGCTACTCTTGCAATATGATTTTTGCCGTTTACCTTCTGGCTCATCTTAGCAATGGACTCCACTGCACAATCGGTAGCCTTCTTCATACCCTTTCTAAGGATGATAGGATTCGCACCTGCTGCCAGGTTCTTCATACCCTCATTTACCATAGCCTGTGCCAAAACAGTAGCGGTAGTAGTACCGTCACCTGCCACATCATTGGTCTTGGTAGCAACCTCTTTTACAAGCTGTGCTCCCATGTTCTCAAAAGAATCCTCAAGCTCAATTTCCTTAGCGATGGTCACACCATCATTTGTGATAAGGGGTGCGCCAAAGGACTTATCCAAAACTACATTTCTGCCCTTGGGTCCCAAGGTTACTCTTACCGTATCAGCCAGCTGATTTACGCCGGACTCCAATGCTGCACGGGCTTCTGCGCCGTATTTAATTTCTTTTGCCATTTTTAAGCCTCCAATTTAAATTTTATTTACTGAATAATAGCAAGTATGTCGTTCTGTCTAACGATGATGTACTCTTCGTCGTCCATCTTCACTTCGGTTCCTGCATACTTGGAGTAGATTACATTGTCACCAACCTTAACCTCCATCTTCACTTCCTTACCGTCAACCATACCGCCGGGACCTACTGCAAGCACCTCTGCCTGCTGGGGCTTCTCCTTGCTCTGTCCGGGCAACACAATACCGGACTTAGTGGTCTCTTCTGCCACAAGCTGCTTTAATACAACTCTGTCACCTAAAGGTACTAACTTCATAAAAAATGCCTCCTTATATTCACATTATTTCCTGTCTTATGTTTGGCTTGTTAGCACTCTTGTCTTCCGAGTGCTAATCGCTAAAACATATATTAGTTTTATATGCGAGGGTTTGCAAACGGATTCACGGTTTTTGTAGATGCGTTTTCTGTATTTTCCTCTCGTTTTCTCTGTTTTGCTCCCATTTTCTCCGACAACCTTGAAGCAAAATATTTTATATTTAGTTTATAAATTGTCATCCCTCGCTATAAAGAACTCGGTCAATTAGAACTTTCACAAAAAATAGGTGCATTGTACTCCTCACAGAATACAATGCACCTGCTTATTTACACACTCTCCCCCCTCGGGAAAGCATAAATCCTTTTTATTTTCTTACAAACAGGATATCCATATTCCATCCTGCCTCTGCCCACAAAGTTCCTTTTTCCGTTACCAATTCATCCAGGCACGCTTGAATCTCAGCCTCTGTTGTATCGGACGGCATACGGATAAATGCAATATCAGAATCCTTAAGCTGTTCAGCCAGCAAAGCTGCTGCATCAGACATATCTTCCGCACACATACCGTTCATATAATAATATTCCTTGCTTGGATCGTTTGCTGCATACTCCTGATAGTCTATAATTGCGGAATTATCAGGCACAAGCACACCTTCAATCTGCTCATCTGTCACATTAAACAGACCATTTATAATAAGATCGGTATCATTGTTGGTAACATCCAGCACACACCAGCTATTGTCCACTTTTACTCTGTTCCATTCATGGCCCCCACCATACAGCGCCCCTATTTCACAAATCGCCTCAAGACCGGCAAATCGGGCGGTCAGGCAAAATGCCTCAGAATAACTTTCACACACACCATAATTATTGCAAATAATTCCATAAGGTGCATGTGCGTCCAAGAAGGCTTCAGACAAAGTGGATACATCTTCAATATGAGTCTCTGTGGAATCAAAATCATAGGATGCATTGATTCTGAAATACTCATTGATTGCCAAAACCTTTTCATAGTCTGACATACTTGAATCTGTTACCTCGTCAGCAATTCGGCTGGCTGCCTCAAGTTCCAGTTTGGTTTTATTGAAGCGGGTCTCAGGGTCCTCCACATACTTCACCACAAGGGTCTCAACATCATATACATACTGCATATCGCACAAAAGACCGGAGGTAGGATTCTGCCTATAGGTCTCTACCAACAAATAGGAAAGATACTCTAAGTTTGCTGCTTCCGGAAAAACTTCCACAGGTACCGGAATAATCTCAGACTGTGTAATCAGACACATTGCAAGCCATGCCTGTAAATCGTTTTCTGCGTACATAGCGGTATTTACCAAATCAGCACCTAAGACATCCATGTTATGCTGCACGTTTACGGCAATATCATTAAACAACTGCCTGGATTCACTCATATCGCCGGTGGGCTCTGCGGAAGGTTCCACGGATGGCTCCACACTAGGCTCCACGGACGGCTCCACGGATGGCTCCACACTAGGCTCTACAGAAGGCTCTACAGAAGGTTCTACGGATGGCTCCACACTAGGCTCTACGGAAGGTTCCACATCGGGTACAGTAATTTCCGGTACATCTTCGGAAGGAACTTCCACCAGTGCCAAATCTGTAGGTGTAGTATCTCCCACCATACTCAAAAGCTCATCCTGACGTTTGGTGATAAAAGAAACGTCTTCTACCATTTCGTCATAAGTCATGCCATACAACACAACATCAACATGCGTAAACAGAGTGTTTGCTACCTTCGCACGAATGCTCAGTTTCGTTTCATTTCCGGGATATGTATAAAGCTGCGCTCCATGATAGTCAATAACCATCTTCTGTACTGAACCATCAGCCATTTCCACATCAATATAGGCAGGTATATCCGTATGAGACTCCACATTCGCTTCTACTACACGGTTGCAAACTGTATAAGGCAGTCTGTTTGCAATGTCTCTGACATCAATGATACGGCTCATACCGGACTGCTTGCCATCTGCATCAACAGCAATCACAACAAAATAGCCGTCTTTCATGTCATCATCAAATCTGGCTGCTTTATTCATGTATATGATACCATCTGCCTCGTAGCCCAAGTCCTGATGAACCAAATCCATCAATTCCTCAGATTCTTTCTGGCTTGTAAATTCCTCTATGGAAACAGATGTATCAGTTGTACTACATTCAAGCTTATATGCGCAATCGCCAAAATGCTCATACACTCGATATTCAACTGCACCGGGCACCTCATTCCAGGAAAGCACATAGCTGTTATTTTCATCCAATGTCTGGGTTACCGCAGGTGTCTGCAAATCATGCTTGATGGTAAAAGGTGTTACCAGAGGTTTCTCTAAATCCTCACCTGTAGTCAGATCCACATACTGAACCAGATACAGCTTATTCATAGAACCCCAAGTTCCGTCATCTACATTTTTGCATCCGTTTTCGTCCAATGCAAGCGCCCCGTCGGGTGCAATGGTAATCTTACCATTTTCATAAGTATTGGTATTGTAAACCATACCGGTAATATCAATATAATCTGCATTGTCAAACACCTTAAATGCTTTGTACGCAACATTACCTGCCTCTTCGCTGCATTCAAATTCAAATACATAGTCTGCCGGGAGATCATATAAAGGCTGATTGTAATCCTCATCCAGGCCGGATGATGCTACATAATTCGTCTTAAGAAAACTGATTAAATCCTCACCGGATTCCATCTTGGTAACATCTGTCGCAGTCACAGTAGTTCCAATTTCTGCAACCTGACCACTCTCACTACTACCTGCCGCACTGCTTCCCTGCGTAGCGGCAGCATTACCACATCCGCAAAACGCAGAAACCGTCAGTGCCGTCGCCATCATTAAAGAAAAAATTCTTTTATTTTTCCTGTTTTTCATTTTTTAACCCTTTCTTTCATTTACTTCATTCATTTCTCAGGCCTTCACTAATAACACTATCTATTTTTCCGAAAGGTTACATCCTATTTTTAAAAATTTCAAAGCTCTGTGATGTCGACACCACAGAGCTTTAAGTCTTACTTTTCAATTTTGTATATTGTATCAACACCGGCAATTCTTAGATATTCTTCATTCCATATCTGAAATACAATTACCTGTCCATCCTTGAGAACTGCCTTATAATAAGTTACATTTTTTTCTTCAGAAGATTCCGTAGCAACTATTTTCGTAAGCTTTTCTGTCAGAGCTTCAACCTGTTCACCTGATACCACATCACCTTCATCAAACCCCTGCTTATCAGAACGATACAAGCTCTGCAAATCCTCTCCTGAAATTAAATCAAGGAACATATCTATTTTTTCCGCATCACTTTCCATATCCGAACACCATTCACTTCTGGGCGTGAACGTCTGCGCTAAAGATTCGGCAAGCTCACCGTCTGCCTTGACTCCGGAAGGAATTTCCAGCTCTTCCTTTGCCGGAGTGTCCTGCTTCACAGTTGAACTATCCTCCACAGGCTGCACAGGCTCCTTCGTATCATAAGTTACCCCGGTCCGATATACTGCACCTACCATAAGTGCCAGCACTGCCGCTGTGGCAAGCATCCCCACATAAGGCTTTATTTTAGAGCGGGGGGCCTTTGGATGATTCATTTCATTTACAAGGCTTTTTTTGAACGCCTCATCTGCCGAGATATTCGCAAACGCCTTCTGATATTCCTTTTTAAAATTCATAATCGGCCTCCTTCAACTTCTCCTTCAACATCTCTCTGGACCTATGTAATCTTGTTTTCACAGCCGTTTCACTCAAATTTAAAATGCTACTGATTTCTTTAATTGACAATTCTTCAAAATAAAATAAATGAATAATTACTCTATACTTCTCAGGAAGCTCCATCACCGCATAATAAACTTCGCTCTTTTCCTCCATAAACTGTGCCATCTCACCGACTTCAGTAAGGCTGGCCCGATGTCTTGCCCACGCAGTTTTCACAAAAGTATTCCCGGTATTCACTGCAACCTTCAAAAGCCATGCTTTACGATGCTCTTCCTCCCGGAAGGTGTTGCCATCCCCGGTGTATTTCAGATACTTCAAAAAGACATCCTGGGTAATATCCTGGGCATCATAAACATTCTGCGTTCTGGAAAACGCAGTTCGGTATATCATATCTGTATATTTTTCAATCAGTTCCTCAACTGAGAGTTCTCTGCTTTCTGTACTCAAAATTAGTCCCCTTCAAACTTAACACTAATTAGCTCATCTAAAAGTTGCAAAACTTTAAAAATTATTTTTTTTGCAGTATACTATAATACCTGCTGTACTCAGCACAATACCTAGAATCAAAGCAATCACTGAAACAATGGCCTTCTCATCTCTCGATTCATCTACCAATAGATAGTACTCGCCAAAACTTTCCTTTAGCATTTCATCATCTACATCTTCGAAATCACATCGATAAATCTCTGCCAAAAATTCACCAAGGACCTCTTTGTCCTCTTTATCGTAGGTCATCGCATAGCCTTCCAGCTTTGCCGCCTCCAATATATCCCCATACCAATAATCTTCATTTTGGTAATCTTCATACTCTTTGGCATCTACCTTATGAATACAGACAAATGCCATTTGACCATATTCATCTGCAACAAAACGATACTCATAGTTCTCATCATCGTCGTATACATATACCTCTGACATATAGTTAAAATAAAAATAGGCCTTCTGCCCTGAATACCCGGCTCTGTTAACATCAACCTCACCATCACCAAAAATCCCTGCCCGGAAAGCACTCCACACAAATCCCGCCACAAGCAACACTGCACCTGTAACCAGCATAATCAGACCACATTTCTGCATTTTCTTTGCAGCCATTTCTCTATCCTGCCGCTCTTGTTCTTCCCAATATGTCTGTTGCCAGGATTTTTCTTCCATACTCTGATTCACCAGCGTCTTCTCCTCAACTTCCATTTTACTTCTCCCCCCTGATATAATAAATCTAAAAGAAGGAAACTACCGAAATCGATAGCTTCCTTCCAATCAGACCTTTTCAATCAAAAATTAGCACTTAATCTCCAAATAACCGAGAAGCTTGGTCATATCGTACTCTTCCATTACACCCAGATTGGAGTCATAGAACTTGCCATCGTAGTGAACCAGATAGTGGCAGAAACGACCCATCTTCTCCATCAGGATACAGCACTTAGGCAGAACTGCGTCACGACCCTCAGTGTAGTTGATAATGTCGGTATGATCAATACCATAATAATTCAGTGCAGAAATCACACGGCCCATAGTAGCCTGCCATTCTCTGCAATCCATAACAGTGATAACCTCAGCAATGGTAACGCCTGCCAGCATAGCTACACAAGCCTGACCACACAGACCGTCCTCGGGCTGAATAATCACTTCCATGCTGTCAATCTTACGAATAGGATTCTCGAAGCTGTAAGGGCTGTTCTGATCCATACGAATCAGGGAACCATTTACATGAAGCAGAATCTTATGGGTTACGCCCAACTCTACTTTTACTGCATCATCATCGGGAATATGGATTTCATAGTTACCCTTCTCACGAGGAAGCAACTCACAATCGATAATCTCGTTATCCAGAACCACATCTGCCTGAATTACCTCTCTCTGCTTACAAACCTCCCAAATATTAAAAGGAATGGGAATCATATAACCCTTGTCTTTTTTCTCAATCTTAGATTCAAAAAAGTATCTCATTTTTCCTCCCTTTCCGTCCGGTCACTATTATTTACCCGAACGATTTACATTATTAATATGATTGTACCAAATATTTATCTACTTGCAAAGTTTTTTCTTTCAAGTTTTTGTATTTTTTGAGAAGCATATTTGCATTGACACCAAAGTCTGATTTGACTTACAATGAGACTGTTTCCAAAAAGATTTATAAAGAGGTTTTATTATGGCTTTTGACGGCGTAACCATCGCAAACGTAGTATCAGAATTGAAAAATACGCTCATGGGCGGCAGACTCTATAAAATTGCCCAGCCCGAAGAAGATGAGCTGCTTCTTACCATAAAGACAAATGACGGTCAAAAAAGACTTTTTATCTCTGCAGGGGCATCCCTTCCGCTGATTTACCTGACAGAAAACAACAAGCCCGGTCCTGCCACCGCTCCAAATTTTTGCATGCTCCTTAGAAAGCATCTGCAAAACGGACGCATTATAGATATTTCCCAGCCCGGTCTGGAGCGTATTGTCCGCATTGATATTGAGCATCTGGATGAGATGGGAGATTTGTGCCGAAAAACCCTGATTGTAGAGATTATGGGCAAGCACAGCAATATTATTTTCTGTGACAGCGAAAATCGCATCATTGACAGCATCAAACGAGTATCTGCAGCAGTTTCAAGTGTTAGGGAGGTTTTGCCCGGAAAGCCCTATTTTGTGGCGGAGACGCAGGATAAATTGGATGTATTGACTACAGATTATAATACTTTTTATCAAACAGTAGCTTCCAAACCTCAGCCTTTATTCAAAGCTTTGTACGGCAGCTTCACAGGCATCTCCCCCATCTTAGCACAGGAACTTTGCCACCGCACCGGTCTGGATGGGGAAACCTCCACCGCAGCTTATGCGGAAGCTGACTTTTATAAGCTGTATCTGGAATTTGAAAAACTTGTAGAGACAATCAAAAAAGAGGCATTTACCCCCTGCATCGCCTATGATGGCAAGAAACCTGTAGAGTTTGCAGCCGTTTCCCTGACCTTGTACGACAATAAAACAAGTCTGGTCTTTTGCCCTTCCATGTCCGGCCTTTTGGAAACCTATTACGCAGAGAAAAACGCACTGACCCGCATTCACCAGAAATCTGCTGATTTGCGCCGCATTGTCCAGACAGCATTGGAACGCAATATTAAAAAATATGATTTGCAGTTACGTCAGATGCAGGACACCGAGAAACGTGAAAAATACCGCATTTACGGCGAGCTTCTGAACACTTATGGGTATAGTGCCAAGCCCGGAGACAAGTCCATCGAGGTTATCAACTATTACACTAATGAGCCTATGACCATCCCCTTGGATGAAACTCTTTCCGCAACAGACAATGCCAAGAAATATTTTGAAAAATATAATAAAATGAAGCGCACCTACGAGGCACTTACCGAATTAACCAAGGAAGTCAAAGAAGAAATCGACCACTTGGAATCCGTCAGTGCTGCTCTGGATATTGCTATGCAGGAAGAAGACCTTGTGGAAATCAAAGAAGAGCTTATCGAAAGCGGCTATATCCGCCGACGTGACTTCGGACAAAAAGGCTCCAAAAAGGGAACTGCCAATAAAAAACCCAAGATTACCAGCAAACCCTTCCACTATTTAAGCAGTGACGGTTTCCACATCTATGTGGGCAAAAATAATTTCCAGAATGACGAGCTGACCTTTCAGTTTGCAACAGGAAATGACTGGTGGTTCCATGCAAAAGGGATGCCCGGTTCCCATGTTATCGTCAAATCTGAGGGTGTAGATGAATTACCTGACCGCACCTTTGAAGAAGCTGCCAGATTGGCCGCCTTCTACTCCAAAGGACGCGGAGCAGACAAGGTAGAAATCGATTATATTCAGAAAAAACATGTGAAAAAGCCCAGTGGCGGAAAACCGGGATTTGTGGTATACTACACCAACTTTTCTATGATGGCCGCCGGGGATATCGAAGGAATTGAGTTGATTGAGCAGTAAGCCCCACTTCCTATGTTTGTGTATGTAATGTATATAATTAAATCGCCATGATACAAAGATATCCCGGCACGGAACGTTTTCACTCCGCGAAAAAGCGTAGCGGCACATAAGGCTGTAAAGGACACAGCCTAAGTGCCGACGTTTTTCGAGGTCCCGTGCCGGGATATCTTTGTATCATGACGATTACGCAAAAACTTAACACAAAAATAGGAAGTGGGGCTTACAGTATCCATCAACTCTCCTGAAATAAATGCATCTTCTTGGCTGCCTTCACAAGCAGATACCCTTTCGGGAAGCCTCGAAGCTCTTCCTCATCTAATCCTCGGAATAAAATCAATAGAATAAAATACAATACCACTGCCACCGCCACAGCCGGAATTACTGCCAGTACAACAGATTCTGACAACAAATAAATTCCATGATATACAGCCCATGCAATTCCTCCCATGAATATGGAAGCAAGTAACGGTGCTCCGAAGGTCTTTAACAACTCTTGCTTATAATCAACTGCTCTTCGCACAGCCCACTGGTTCAGAATACACATCAAGCCGGAATATGCCGTATTGGCAACCACCAGACTATATAAATCGAGCGTTGTATAGCGCATAAGTACATACACCAATCCGCTCTGCACCACCAACGCAACGGCTGCATTGATAATTGGCACATTCACCTTGCCCAATCCCTGTAAAATGGAACTGTTTAATGTAGACAGCGCATAAAGCACTACCGATAAAGAAAGGGCCATCAAAAGCTGTCCGGCATAGGTCAGCGTCTCCTCAGGCTGTGAAGGGAATAACAGTGTTGTCACAGGCTTTGCCAAAACAAACAGTCCCACAGCACAAGGAATAGAAATAATCATTGTACTTTTCACGGCAACGCCTATTTTCTCTCTTGCTTCTTCAAATTTCTTCGCTGCCACATGGGCTGCCACGGAAGGAAGCATGGCAGAAGCCATCGCCGTAGCAAAAGCAATGGGAATCTTAGAAATCGTCTGAGCCATTCCCGAAAAAATACCATAATCATTATAGGCCGCAGTACTGTCCCTTCCCAAAACATCCGGCAGCACATCCACATAAAGCTTACTGTTTACCACATCACTGAAATTGTAAATGGCGGTACTGATAATAAAAGGGGTTACCACCATCGTTATCATCTTAATTAAATCACCATAGGAGTCCACATTCGTATGTTTGTCCCTTGCAATTCGCTTTAAAATCACCTTACGGTTCAATGCATAAATTCCTGCCATGAATAAGAGTGCCACCAGCACACCGGCCCCGGTTCCAAGCGCACTACCGATTGCACCTACGGTTGCCCGCTCCACCTGCAAAGCCTCATCAGCAGGCATTTCCATGCTGCCCATGGTCGCATTGATAAGAAGCATCGCTGCACCTACGCTGACTACAGCATTCATAATCTGTTCTAAAATCTGAGATACCGAAGTCTGCGCCATACTGTGATGAGCCTGAAAATAGCCGCGAAGCACACCCAGAATTCCGTACACAAATATGGTTGGTGCAAAGGTCCTAAGCACAGGAATTGCCGCCTCGTCTTTTAAGAACAATCCTGCCCCGAAAAATAGTACCAAGGAAGCAATTCCACCCACAACAAGAACATACCCCAGCGCACACTTAAAAATTCTGTGAGCGTTGCGGTACTCCTTTACTGCCAGTTTCTGGGCAATGACCTTTGAAATTGCCGAAGGGATACTGTAAGAAGACAGCAAAAGCACAATGGTATAGAAACTGTAAGCAACCTGATAATATCCGATTCCCAAAGTTCCCACAACAGCAGTAAGAGGGCTCCTGTAAAGGAGCCCTATGATTCTGCTTATGATGCCTGCTGCTGCCAGAATCCCGGCCTGCAGGACAAAATTGTTTTCTTTTGCTTTGTTAGTTCTGTTATTAGACATTTTTAATACCCAATCAACCAGTCATACATCTCCTGATATTTGCCGGCTGACACATTCCATGAAAAGTCTGCTGCCATAGCACGGTCAACAATCTTGTTCCACTCACGCTTCTTATCGTAATAGATACGCTCTGCATAGCGAATGGTATTTAACATTTCATGGGCGTTGTAATTCGTAAAAGAAAACCCTGTTCCGGTACTCTCATACTCATTATAAGGTACGACTGTATCCTTAAGACCACCTGTTTCCCTTACAATAGGCACAGTTCCGTAACGCAATGCCATCAACTGGCTCAAACCACAGGGTTCGAACAAAGAAGGCATCAGGAATGCGTCACAGGCTGCATAAATCTTGTGAGACAACGCATCTGAATAATAAATATTGGCAGATACCTTGTCACCATATTTCCAATCAAAGTGACGGAACATATTCTCATAACGCTCCTCACCGGTACCCAATACAACAAGTTGAATATCATCCTGACAGAGCTCGTCCATCACATAAGCAATCAAATCCAAGCCCTTTTGATCAGTAAGACGGGATACAATACCAATCATCATCTTCTTGTCATCCTGACGAAGTCCCAGTTCCTCCTGTAATGCACGCTTATTTTTCACCTTTTCCTTGCGGAAATTCACTGCATTGTAAGGCTTCACAATATGCTTATCCGTCTCAGGGTTAAAGTCTTCATAATCAATACCGTTTACGATACCTCGCAAATCGCCGCTGCGGGCACGAAGCAGTCCGTCCAGACCTTCGCCATAGAAGGTGGTCTTAATCTCCTCCGCATAGGTGTCACTAACAGTAGTAACCGCATCTGCAAATACAATACCACCCTTGAGCAGATTGGCATCTTTATAGGCCTCCAGCTTATCCGGCGTAAAGTAATATTGAGGAAGGCCGGTAATACTCTGCACTGTCTTAGGATCCCACTTGCCCTGAAACTTCAGATTGTGAATGGTAATTACAGACTTGATGCCACGGAAAAAGTCGCCTTCGTGGAAACGTTCCTTCAGGTATACAGGAACAAGTCCCGTCTGCCAGTCATGACAGTGAATTACATCAGGTCTAAAGTCTAAAAGCGGAAGTGCGGACAAAAGCGCTTTGGAGAAAAATGCATACTTCTCAATCTCCCACAGCGTATCATCGCCATAAGGCTTGAAGCCGCCAAAGTAGGTCTCATTATCAATAAAGTAATAGTGAACACCGTCCACTGTAGCTTCCATGATACCTACATAAACATTCTGCCAATTAAAATCCATGTAAAAATGAGTGACATACTGAAGCTTATCCGCCATCTCCTGCTTCATGCAGGTATATTTGGGGATGATAACACGCACATCAAAATATTCCTTGTCAATACACTTGGGCAAAGAGCCAACAACGTCTGCAAGACCACCGGTCTTGATAAAAGGAACGCCTTCTGATGCCGCAAACAAAATTTTCTTCATTATGAAAACCCTCCCGTGTATGATAGCTAAATTATACACCATTTTCTCATGTCGGGGAAGAGGTTTTTTATAAATATTGTTTTCTATTTCCAAATGTGATATGATATTGCAGTGTGGAGCTATTGATAACATGCGATTGCATGCACGGGGGGAGAAGTATTGTGAAAACAAAAACAAAGAACTCATCAGACGGCAAGTTGCTTGCGCTGATATCCGGCATATCCGGAAAAGTTTTGAATCTTACATCCACAGTTGAAAATATTCAAGGAAAAACTCTTGAATATATAGCGACTCTGCTCTATGCTGTTGCACATATACTGATGGCCATCGTACATGAACCCTGGTTTGACGAAGCGGTTGCATGGCAGATTGCCCGTTGTGCATCTGTATCTGACATATTACTCGAAATTCCCCATTATGAGGGCCATCCCCCTCTCTGGCATCTGATTTTCTTACCTTTTGCCAAGCTTGGGGCTCCCTATGAACTGTCACTGACTATTGTCAGTCTGATTTTTGCAGGTGCGGCAGTGGGCCTGATTATCTGGAAATCACCTTTCCCCAGAATCATTCGTCTGTTACTGCCCTTTACCTATTTTTTCTTTTATCAATATGGTGTAATTTCACGTCCCTACTGTGTGATGATGTTCGCTTTTGTACTGCTGGCCATGACATACCAAAGCAGAAAAGAACAACCGTGGAAGTACACCCTCTGCCTGATGCTCTTGTGTCTGACCAGCGCATATGGCATTGTAATGGCCGGCGGTCTTGCTATCGCATGGGTATGGGAGATTTGGAACCGCCGCAAAATCAAGGATTTTATCACAAGCTGCCTTAAAGACAAACGCATTTACTGCCTTGCCGGCCTGCTTGCATTTGCATTGGTGCTGATTGCCCTGATTATGCCCAAAGAAGATACCTATGCATTAAATCCTGTGGAAGAAGGAGAAATCCGAAACGGATTTGTTATCCGACTCTTCTATATGCTGACGTCATCCATATCTGATGTCCTGATAACAGATGTGTATTCGGATTATAGCTTTTTAAAGACGACCCATTTTTCATATACAGGTCTTATCTGTTCCTTTTTTATAGGAGCTCTAATCCTTTTTACGATTGCATGCTACGGCAAGAAAAAGAAAACAGCACTACTGTTTTTTATCCCCTATACATTGTTTGGCGTATTCTCTTCCATTGTATATGTATGTCTACATCACATAGGTATCGTTTTACTACTGTTTGTATTCTGGTTTTGGGCGTCCCTACAAGAACCGGATTCCGATACCCCTGCCGCTCCTTTTATACAAAATAACCGGGAGCTGATTACCGATTTATTGGTTTTTGCCGCAACAGCTATCATGCTCATGTCCTTAACCTGGAACATTACAGCTTGTATACAAGATATTTACAAAGACTACGCCGTTGGCAGAAACATTTCCAAATTTATAGCCGAAAATAATCTGGATGATTACAAGATAATGGCCGAATGGGATGTTTTGTACGACTCAGACACCTCTGAGATTGCTGCAATGGACACACAACATTGTGTATATACAGATAGTCTTTCCCCTTATTTCGAACACAATATTTTTTATAACTTTATGGATGGCGAAGACTCCCTGAATTATATGTCCCACAAGCTGGCAACCGAAGAACAAAATGCCCGGAATCTTGCAAAATGGAAAGAAATGGGATATCCTGATGTTCTTTTTCAGAGCCCAGACCTCAATGTGCTCTGGGATTCAGAGGAATTAAACTATCTCGATTATACTCTCGTATATTATGAGACCCAAGAACGCATCTGGAAAATTAACTCCCAGACGAGTGTTGTCTCTCTCCGGGTTCGAAACGATTTAGCAAATGAATTAGGATTAGAAGAAGTCGAACGGTACAATGCCTTTGAACAATAAGAGGAAGCAATTATGAAAAAAAACATTATAATCATCGGCGCCGGCCCTGCCGGTCTGACCGCAGCTTATGAATTATTAAAACAATCCGGCGACTACACCGTGACCATCATCGAAGAAAGTGATGTCATCGGCGGTATTTCCCGCACGGTAAAATACAACGGCAACCGTATGGACATCGGTGGTCATCGTTTCTTCTCCAAGGATGACCATATTATGGAGTGGTGGAAAAAAATGATGCCTATGCAGGGTGCTCAGGCATATGACGACAAACTGCTTGGCCGAGAAAAGGAAATTGTTACAGGCGGCCCTGACCCGGAAAAGGAAGACCGGGTTATGTTAAACCGTCAAAGAGTTTCCCGCATTTATTACAAAAAGAAGTTTTTTGACTATCCCATTACCATGAAACCCCAGACCTTCATAAACATGGGCTTTATTCAGACAATCAAAGCAGGCTTCAGTTATCTGGCTTCCTGCATACATAAAAAGAAAGAGGACGCTCTGGAAAACTTCTACATCAACCGCTTTGGCAAGGTGTTGTATTCCATGTTTTTCGAAGGCTATACCGAAAAGCTGTGGGGACGTCACCCCAGAGAAATTGCCGCAGATTGGGGCAGCCAGCGAGTGAAAGGCTTGTCCATTCTGGGCATTTTGAAGGACATGTTCTCCAAATTGATTCCCTCTAAAAAACGCGAAGTAGAGACCTCCCTTATTGAAGAATTCCTCTATCCCAAATATGGTCCCGGCCAGCTTTGGGAAACTGTGGCAGATGAGATTGTTGCCATGGGTGGTACAATTCTTTTTAACACAAAAGCCCAGCAGATTACACTCGAGAACAAACAGGTAAAATCCATTCAATGTGTTGACACAAAGAGCGGCAACAGCGTTTCTTATGAAGGTAATATTTTCCTTTCCTCCATGCCCCTTCGAGACCTTGTACTCGGCATGGGTAACGACATTCCCTCCGAGGTGTGTCGTGTTGCCAAAGGCCTTCCCTACCGTGATTTTGTAACCGTAGGACTGCTTTTGAACAATTTAAATTTGAAAAACAAAACAAAAATCAAGACTATTCAAAACAGAATTCCGGACTGCTGGATTTACGTTCAGGACACCGGCGTGAAGCTTGGCCGAATCCAGATTTTCAACAACTGGTCCCCCTACCTTGTAAAGGATGTGGATAATACGGTTTGGATTGGTCTGGAATACTTCTGTAATGAGGGAGATTCATTCTGGAACATGGATGATACCACATGCGTTGCTTTTGCCATAAAGGAATTAATCAGCATGGGTATCATAGACAGTGAAGATAACGTGTTGGATTCTCACCGCGAAAAAGTCAAAAAAGCGTACCCTGCATATTTTGATACTTATGGCGAAATTGATACCGTTGTCTCCTATATCAACACCATCGATAATCTGTATTGCATTGGTCGAAACGGCCAACATCGCTATAACAACATGGATCACTCCATGGGTACTGCTTTCGAGGCAGTGGAACATATCCTTCATGGCACCAACGACAAAGCGGCCATCTGGAATGTAAATACCGAGAAAACATACCATGAATCCAAAAAATAAGTTAACACAAGCGGCTCTTTCACAACTGTGACAAGAGCCGCTTTTTCGTTTTTAATCCCTGTAAGAAAGTCGGATGCGATCCGCAATCAATGCAATAAATTCTGAGTTGGTGGGTTTGCCTTTACCGGTGTCCACCGTATAGCCGAAAAGTGCATCCAAGGTCTCCATACGCCCTCTGCTCCATGCCACCTCAATAGCATGACGGATTGCTCTCTCCACACGGCTGGGAGTGGTCTGAAAACGCTTAGCTATGGTGGGATACAAAATCTTGGTAATGGAGCTAATCATTGTCTGATCCTCCACCGACATCATAATTGCTTCCCTTAAGTACTGATAACCCTTGATATGTGCAGGTACACCGATTTCATGAATCATATCTGTCACATCCTGCTCTAAATCCCGGACAACTTCTTTTTTAGGAATCTCCGTCATCACTCTGCCATTCTCTGACGCTCCCGGCCCTTTATTGGAAGGAACCGTAATCATAATCTGAAACTCTCTGCCTCCATGCATCAAATCATTCAAAATTTTGTACACCTTTTCATTATCCTTTGCAGTAGTAATGTTTAATTGCTCCATAAAACTACCTCCGGTCCGAAATATTTTTTAATTTTCACATTTTTCGTACCCGCCTATTATAAAATAAAATACATTCTGACATCAACTGCAACCCATCGCATCTTTCGCCTGCAACCGCCATTATCCGCACCAATCCTCGCCGACTCTACAGCAAAATCTTTCCTTCTACACAAAAATCTATGCGTTGCTCAAAACAATTTTTTGGTGTATGATAATAGTTGTGAATTTTGTTTAAAAACAAACGTCAGATAAGGAAGGATACAAAAATGACCAAACAGGAAATTTCCGAAATAAAGAGACTTTTTACCATCAAAAACTGCTCCATTACCCGCATCTGCGGCTGCTATGTGGACGGTGAAAAAAATAAAAAAACCGAATTAAAGCAAGCATTTCTTGCACTGCCCGAGGAAGAGATGTTCAAATATTTTGAAATCTTCAGAAAATCCCTCTCCGGCTCCCTTGGCAAGAACCTGTTAAATCTGGAGTTCCCTTTACAGTCCGAAAGCCATGGCGGCTCTCAGGAATTTATGTTGAGACTCCGTGACAGCAAGCTTAAGGATGATGTGCTTTTAGAGGCTTTTTACGACAAAATCATCGAGACTTACGAATATGTAGGTAACTACCTGATTTTATTGGTACACGATGCCTATGACGTGCCCGGCAAGGCAACTGACGGCATAGACATGGAAGATGCCTCCGACGAGGTGTACGAGTACATCCTCTGCTGCATCTGCCCTGTGGATTTATCCAAGCCCGGACTTTCCTACAATGCGGAAGAAAACACCTTCCAGAACCGTGTGCGTGACTGGGTTGTTGGCATGCCCGAAACAGGCTTCCTCTTCCCCGCATTTAATGACAGAGGCGCTGATTTGCATGCAAGCCTCTATTATTCCAAGGATGCCGAAGAATTAAAAGAAAACTTCATGGACCAGCTCCTAGGATGTCCCGTTCCCATGTCTGCCGGAGCCCAGAAAGAAACCTTTCAGACCCTTATTGAAGAAACCCTGGGCGAAACCTGTGAGCTGGAGCTTGTAAAAAATATCCACGATAAATTCCAGGAAATGGTTGCCGAACACAAAGAAGAGCCCACCCCTCTTATTCTGGATAAAAATGAGGTAAAGACGCTTCTGGCAGGAAGCGGCGTCGCCAACGACAAGCTGGCTGAATTTGACGCCTATTATGATGTTGCAGCAGGCGAACAAACCGAGCTCTATGCAAGCAATGTGTTCAACACCCGCTCCTTTGAAGTCAAGATGCCTGACGTCGTGGTCAAGGTAAGTCCTGACCGCACCGACTTAATCGAAACCCGCACCATCGACGGCAGAGAATGTCTGGTCATCCCCCTGGACGGAAGCGTGGAGGTGAATGGTATTACTGTACGCACCGTGCGCAAAGCTACGGACGAGGAATAAACTCCCTTTGCTTTAGCATGAAAAGTCTGAGCGGGGAACCGGGCGGGCCCTATACTCCCTAAAACGGAACATTTTCATTCCGTGGAAAAGCGTAGCGGCACATAAGACTGCAAAAGACGCAGTCTAAGTGCCGACGTTTTCCAAGGTCTCGTTTTAGGGAGTATAGGGCCCGCCCGGTTCCCCACTCAGACTTTTTCCACCTTAAAGCAAGTGAAGCATTATACAGGTAAACTATCTTCCACGCAGAGCGCACCAAATCCCACACGATCATTGGGGTACTGTGACTCTCCTCGTAAGGGCCTTGCCCCTGCCCTCAGATACGCCTTCACCTTCTCCCCATACAAAAACGGGTCGTTCCCTCTTACAATTCCCCATTCCATCAAAAGTGCCGCTGCCCCGGAGGCAATGGGCGTGGCAAAGGAAGTTCCTGTTACGGGTGCATATCCACCATATAAATCCGGTGCGACAATCCGAACGCCCGGTGCCACGATGTCCGGCTTCACAAGCCCGGCTGTAATCACACCGATGGTTCTGTCTGCGTCGGCATATCCTCTGCCCGAAAAATCTGCATAAGAACCGTAGATTTCATCGTAGGCCCCCACGGTGATGACCTTTGACGCCGTGGAGGGTATGGTCAGTGTCACCTCCGGCGTAGGCTCAAAAAATGCCGTCTGCGCATTTCTGGTGGCACTGTCTGCCAGATACATATAATACTGTCCTGTCACCACACGCACAGGCTCTAACACAATCGTCCAGATACCGCTACTTACATAACCGCTGCCCACAGGCAAAAATTCCAGATACAGTTCTTTGGCCACCGCATAAGGTGCAGGCTCCCCCTGAAAAGCCAAAATCAGCGTCTGTTCCAATTGCAACGTAAACTTTCCACCCTCAACCGGTGCCGTAAGTTCCGCACGTTGCCCGCCCGGAGCAATCAGATAAATACGATACTCGTCACTATAATTTTGCCAAAGTTGCACCCGCAAATTACGCTCATACTCCGCTACCGCCAATTCCACACGCACTGTCTGAGGCCGATTCTGATTTCTGTCCGCAAACACACTTCCGGCTACATGCCCGGCAGCCGCCCCCTCATTTCCGCTGCCCACACAGATAACCGTTCGCCCAATCTCTGCCGCATTATCCAGAAAACGCTCCAAAAGCGAACTCCCGTCATGAGCCCCATAGCTATTGCCAAAGCTTAAATTAATCACCATGGGCATCTGAAGCTCTCTTGCCTTATTTAATCCCCATGTCACTGCCCTCATCAGTTCCGTTGTCCGAGGAAACCCTTGCACCTGTGGCGTGCCAAGCTTTACGATCAAAAGCTCTGCCTCCGGCGCCGCCCCCAGATACTCCGCTGACACCTCGGCACCTGCCGCAATCCCTGCCACGGCCGTCCCATGTCCGCTCACATCAATGCTTGGCAAAAGAGCAAACTGCTCCTCGGGATTCGTAGTCTGCAAAGCCTCATTTATCCGTGCCGCATCAAACTCCACACCCATATTAAAGCCCTCCGGCGGCCTCATCTCCTCCGTAGGCAACAAAGTCTGGTCCCAAAGATATCGAATCCTGGTTTGCCCCTGCCTATCCTTAAAAACATTTCGCTTCCAGTCAATTCCGCTATCTGCCACCAGAATTAATACTCCCCTGCCCGTCAGATAAGGTTCACCCAAAGTTACCGTGGCAAAACACTCATTGTCCTGAATTCTCTGCATTTGGGAATAGAAGAAACGCTTCGGCATCTCCACATATTCGATTTGTTCCAAATCAGATACCTCATCCACAAGATTTTCCGGCACGGTCAAAATGGCATATCCCGCAATCAAGGTCTCCACCACAATATTCTGTGAGACAGTCGCCACTGCTCCCTCCAAATCTCCATGGTATTTTACAATCAATTCCCATGTGGCCGTAGTCACATCAAATCCCACATTCAAATCCTCTGTTCTGGCACGTTGAGCCTCATCGGTTTCCAGTGCCAAATTCAGCAAATTTTCTCTTTTTTGATTCATAAAAAGTCCCCACAAACTGCCGTCATAATAATCTATGCGACAATCTGTGGGGACAATTATTATTCTTGGAAAAATGTTTCAAACGCTTTTATAGCATATGCCAAATCCTTTACACCCGCTGTCTCCACTGCGGAATGCATGGCAAGCTGGGGAAGACCGATATCCACTGAAGATACAGACACATGCCCAGTCGAAATATTGCCAAGGGTTGAGCCGCCCAAAATATCCGAACGATTGGTATAGGTCTGAACAGGCACATCCGCCTTCTTACAAATCTCTCGCATACGGGCCGCCGACACTGCATCTGTGGTATACTTCTGCCCACCATGAAACTTGATTACGATTCCGCCATTCAGGTAAGGTCTGTTGGTAGGGTCCGCTTTCTCAGGATGATTGGGATGTACTGCATGGGCATTGTCTGCGGATATCAGAAAACTATCCGCAATCAGACGATTTAATAGATGCCTGTTATCTCCTTCCACACATTCTGTGGGCAGACAGTCACAGACTCTTTCAAGCACATCCTCCAAAAATGTAGACGCTGCACCCTGTTTGGTAGCACTGCCCACTTCCTCATTGTCAAACACTGCGCAAAGAGAAATAAACTCCTTGGGATTTCCCTGCACGAAAGCCTCCATAGATGCATACACGCACTGTAAATCATCCAGTTTGGGAGACAAAATAAACTCACCCTCTCTTCCGATGATTCGCCCCTTGTCTCTCACATACAAAAACAAATCCTGACCAAAAATATCCTCTGACCTTACACCTACAGCCTGTGCAATCTCCTCACGAAGCCAATATTTTGTACCATCCGAATCTGCACACCCTGCATACAGCGGCAACATGTCCACCTGCGGATTGTATTCCATGCCCTTGTTAGCTTCAGGATTCATATGAATAGCCAGATTCGGAATCACACAAATATCCTTATCAATATTCACAAGCTTTGTTGTCAAGCTTTCACCTTGCACCACAACACGACCTGCCACGGACAAAGGCCTGTCCAGCCATGTAGACAGAATCATACCGCCATATTTTTCCGTGTTCAACAATACATATTGTTTCTCCGCTTCCTTCTCGGGATTTTCTTTTACCTTAAAAGTAGGCGAATCGCTGTGAGAAGCTACCATATGAAAACCTTTGACCACACTTTCCGGAACCTGAAACGCAATCAGCGAAGAGTCATTGCGGGTCACATAATATTTGCCCCCGGCCACAATCTCCCATGCATCCCGTTCACGAAGCTCTGTGAAACCGGCCTTATCAAGCTTCTCTTTCAGATTGGCAATCACATGAAAACAACTGGGACTTTGCTCAATAAATTTAAATAAGCCCCTGCACAAATCCTTGTCCGTCATATTTCTGTCCTTCTCAAATTTATATTACTGTCTGTGGATGATGCTCTTGGCCAATGCATCCACCTGTTCTTTGTCCACAAAGAGACCTCCGATTGCAAGGCCAAAATCAATAGCAGTTCCCATACCTCTGGAAGTCACCACATTGCCGTCAATCTCCACGGGACCTGCCGTAACCTCAGCTCCCTCCAGATGACTTTCAAAATTAGGGAAGCAGCAAGCCTTTCTGCCCTTTAACATACCTCTGTGTCCAAAAATACTGGGAGCCGCACAAATCGCCCCGATATACTTGCCGCTCTCATAGAATGCATCAATCTGCGCCATCAAGGGCTCAAACGCCTCTAAATTCTTCGTGCCGGGCATACCGCCGGGCAACACCAGCATATCATACTCGGCACAATCAATTTCATCAAATAACTTGTCCATACCAACCGGGATACTATGCGCACCTGTCACGGTTCTTTCTCCCGTAATGGACACCATATCAATTTCAAGCTTTAATCTGCGGCACACATCAACCACTGCCAGTGCCTCAATCTCTTCGTACCCTTCCGCAAAAAAGATTGCAATCTTACTCATTATCGTTTCCTCCTCTTATACCCTTCCATCGAATGGAATCTACTGCTTCAGTATACAACATATGCCCTGTTCTTTTCAACCTTTCACATGAATATGTATTTGTTTTTTACGCAGGACATGCTATAATTATATTATTAAAACTCTGAGGTAACTACTTATGGAAATCGAACGCAAATTTACAATAAAGACCATGCCAGCTGATTTGGAGCAATATCCTTTTTTGCATATTGAACAGGCTTATTTAAGCGTGGACCCTGTGGTGCGTGTACGCAAAGAAAACGATCAATACTATCTGACCTACAAGGGCAGCGGAATGCTTGCCCGCACCGAGACCAATCTGCCCCTCACCAAGGAATCCTATTATCACCTTCGTGAGAAAGCAGACGGTAATATTATTTCCAAAAAAAGATACCTGATTCCCTTGAAGAATCCGGGCTTCAAAGAAGGATTCCCCAAACCTCCGGCTGATTACAGTCTTACCATTGAGCTGGATGTTTTTGATGCCCCCTTTGCGCCCCTTGTTATGGCTGAGGTAGAGTTTGGTAGCCGAGATGCCGCAGAAGCTTTTCTGCCCCCCGACTGGTTTGACGAAGAAGTAACCTTCCTCAAAGAATACCACAATTCCCATATGGCCATGCAAAATATCTAGGGTGACTCTATGACTTACATTCGTCAGATATGGATTTGGGTAAAAATCGATATTTACCAAAATCGATTGGCACTTTCTATTCTTGCACTTTATTTCCTGCTTACCGGTCTTATCTTCGGCCAGGTGTGCCCCTTCAAATTAATAACAGGGCTCCCCTGTCCCGGGTGCGGACTGGTAAGAGGTTGTCTTGCATTTCTCGCCTTTCAGTTTGAATCTAGTTTTCAATATAATGTTACGGCAGGCCTTTGGATTGCCGGTATTTTGTATTTGATTGTATGCAGATATCTTCTGGGAAAGCCCTGTAAAGGAGCACTGGCGATTTTTACTGTCATTGGCATCGTGACAATGGGGGTGTATGTTTGGCGTATAGCAACCGAATTTCCCGGAAGCGGCGCCATGAGTTACTACTCCGCCAATTTACTGTCCTACCTTTTTAGGATATCATAACTGCAATTGTCAAATACCGGAAAATATGATAAAATATTTTCAACAATTTGTAGTATAAACACATATTCACGGAGGATAAACAAATGAAATGTACTCGTTGTGGTTTTGAAATGGAAAACAATAATGTATGTCCGGGTTGTGGCATGGTGCATAACACCAACCCTGTAATGGCTACCACACCTTCCAGACCTGTAGTTCCTGCAGAATATCAACCAATTTCTGCCTGGGGTTACGTTGGTTGGAATATACTGTTCTGCATTCCTTGTGTAGGTTTCATCATTATGTTCATCTTTGCTGTGGGTGGCACCCGAAATATCAACCTGAAAAACTATGCACGTTCTTTTTTCTGCATTATGTTGATAATATTGATTATTACAATAATCACTGCAATAATTTGTATTGCCTGCGGCGCTTCATTGGCCGACGGTATTCACTATTCCTATTCTTATTCAAATCACTAATTACTGATTCAAAGTATGAGGACCGCCCTATATGGACGGTCCTTATTTGAATTATAAATTTTTTCAATTGTAGAATTCCAACAATTATGATATCATAATTCTATCAAACAAAAAGGAAGGCTTTTATGGAAGTAACTATCAACTATTCCCAAGAAGAACTTACCAAAGAAGAAATTAGCAACTATATCAACGAAGGGCTGCAAGACGTAATACACAACAGACTTTTTGATTTTAACACCACCTTCGATGAATTGGAAAAAAGGTATGGTGCCAATGAATAACTATTACATAACCCTTACCGAACATGCTAAACGCAACCTCATAGAGATTGCCGACTATATTTCCTATACCCTCTTAAAACCCGACACTTCTATTAAATTCATCAAACATCTACAACATTCTATTCTGAACTTTCTACTTTCCCGTATAAATTCCCACTTGTTCAAGATGCACCTTGCAAAATCAAAATATTCGATGTCCGTTATCGTCCTAAGAATCAGTTATAACAAGAGGAATTGGAAAGCTATTTTCTCTCTTCCCAAAGCGTTTTAAAGGCAGTATGTTTTTCCGGCACATTTAACATCTCAATAATCTTATCAGCACATTCTTCCATAGTATTCTCAAATGTATCAACCGTCACATCATATATATTCTGTGTTCCTACTTCCTCATAATCGGATTTATCTTTTTTAATACTGCGATTAAATCGAGCTTCTTCCCTGCGATGTATCTCCTCCGGCGGGCATGTTACATGCACATAAAGAATCGGATATTCATGTAGCATCTCAATACATGTCCCCAGTGTTTCCTCAGCCAAAAACAAATTGCGTTTTCCCTTTACAAAAGCAGCATCAGCAATCACATTTACTCCCAAATCAGAAAACAGTTTAATCACATGCGGAAACAATGAAACAGGATCTTTACCCTTTTCAAAATAAGTCACCGGATTATGCTCTTGAGGATTTGCATCTGAAAATCTGATAAGCTCATCAACATTAAGCCAATAATAAGGCTCATTCAACTTGGACTGAAGTGTTTTAGATAAAGTTGTTTTACCGGAACTTGCCAATCCGTTCAAAAAAATAATCTTTCCTTTTTTCATACATTTCTCCTATCAAACTTGTCTTGTATTGTAGATGTTGGTATTGAATCTTTCGAGATGGGCCGCATATATCCTACCACGGACCCTATAAAAGCGTCGGTGCTTGCTTGTATACAAATTCATTTGGATACAAGCTTAGCATCCGTTACGCTTTTATCGGAGCGGAAGCGTGTCCGTGTGGGACATATGCGGCCCATCTCGGAAGTCTGCAATTCCTACAGCCTACCGTACAGCTTTGCCATTTTGTAGATTTTTTCAGCCAGCTTATCCGTCAACGCATCAGGCTTCATCCGCCATTTCCAGTTTTCACCCAGCGTAGAAGGCACATTGATGCGGGCCGAATTATCAAGCTCCAGCCAGTCCTGCATAGGGATGATAACCGTGTCTGCAACACTGGCAACTCCTGCCCGAATTACCTCGCGACACAGCTTCTTCTCATCCTTGCATTTTAAATACTTCTTCGTAAACCGAATATCCTTTGCCGGCATCTGCTTTAAAAAGCCTACCATGGTATCATTGTCATGGGTACCGGTGTAAACCACGCAGTTTTTATCATAATGATGGGGCAAATATTCACTCTCTCCACTTGCCTCAAATGCAAACTGCAAAATCTTCATATTGGGGAATCCGGTGCGTTTTACCAATCTGCGCACACTGTCTGTCATAAAGCCCAGGTCCTCCGCAATAATCTTCTTTTTGCCAAGCTCCTTTCGCAGGGTTTTAAACAACTCATAACCCGGTCCCTTTACCCACTGACCGTTTTCCGCAGTAACATCACCATAGGGCACTGACCAATACTCATCAAAACCTCTGAAATGATCGATTCTCACAACATCATACAATTTAAAGCAGTGTGCAAAACGTTGCATCCACCACTGATATCCGGTAGCCTTATGATACTCCCAGTCATATAAAGGATTGCCCCACAGTTGTCCCGTCTTGGAAAAATAATCGGGAGGGCAGCCTGCCACACAGGTAGGATACCCCTTCTCATCCATCTGAAAAAGCTTGGGATTCGCCCAAGTATCCGCACTGTCAAAGGCCACATAAATAGGTATATCTCCCACAATCTCAATGCCCTTTTTATTGGCATAAGACTTTAACGCTTCCCACTGTACCCAAAACAAATACTGCTGGAATTTGTAAAAGTGAATTTCCGTCGCCAATTCCTTTTTGTATTTGGAAATCGCACTCTTCTTTCTTAAACGAATGTCCGCATCCCACTCTACAAAACTGACACCGCCCAAGGAATCCTTCACCGCCATGTACAGTGCATAATCATCCAGCCAAAAAGCATTTTCCTCTACGAATGCAATATATTCCGGCGCCTTCTTCACAGACTGAAAACCCCGTTCGTATGCCTTTTTCAAAATAGCAAACCGGGCTTTATACATTTTCTCGTAATCAATAGCTTCTTCCTGACCAAAGTCATAGGCATCACACTCTTCCTCTGTCAGAAAACCTGCCTCTGTCAAAAGTTCCAAATCTATAAAATACGGGTTACCCGCAAAGGTCGAAAAGGATTGATAAGGTGAATCCCCATAACCGGTAGGACCAAGGGGTAGAATCTGCCAAAGCTTTTGTCCTGCTTTATGTAAAAAATCCACAAACTGATAACTTTCCTTACCAAAGGTTCCGATACCATATGCGGACGGAATACTTGAAATCGGCATCAATATTCCCTGTTGTCTCATTTCTTATCCTCCAAAATCATCAGCTTATCTTCTAAGCCTGTTTGGTCTGCTTCATTGCATACTTTTCTTTATACATCATCTTGTCAGCACGTCTTGCCGTGTCATTAATATCATGGTCAAGCCGCTTATCATAAAGCTCATATCCGCAAGCGATTCCCATTACCATTTCCGGATGTGCCTTGTTGCGCTCCTCAACAGAAGCCTTTAACATACGCACCCGCTTTTTACATTCCTCAAGAGATGTGTGCTCCATTACCACAGAGAACTCATCGCCGCCCATACGATAACACTGACCGACTTCTCCAAATGCTGCCTGTATCAGATTTGCACATTCCTGAATATATTGGTCTCCTCGCTCATGTCCCAGGGTATCATTATATTTTTTCAGGTTGTTTAAATCAAACACCACAACGATTGCCTTATCCAGCGCAAAGTTTTCCTGAGAAATATAATCAGCATATGACGTTCTGTTATACAAACCGGTCAACTGGTCATGATAGGCTTTCTTCTCGTAATTTTTAGCCTGAATACCGATGGCCATCAATTCCTTGGCATCCTTTATCGTAAACATTCCCATAAGCAATACATAAGCCATGAAACCCAGCATACCTACAAAGGAGTTTTCGCTGCTAAGAGCGCCTATTCCGGTATCTGCAACCATAACAACCATACAGAGTATTAACAGTAACAAATTACGCCGTCTTTTGGAATCCAGTCCATGTTTATACACTCGGTAACACAACATCCATAGTGTAACAATGGCTGACAAAAACCACTCTGCATAAACCAGCCACAGCATGTTTCGCATATCATAGATTTCCATAACCTGTAACACAACAATCACCGTGGTTCCTGCCAATGTCAGCCACACAGGAGCATACCATACTTTTTCCTCTCCGCCGCCATTTAATTCCTTGGCAAAAAGAACAAAGGGAATGATTGGCAATTGCACAAATAGAAGCGGTGCCACATACAACCCCTCTATTCTGGGAAAAAGCATATATAATGCCATATTGTCAGTCAGTTTCCACAGACTGACAAGCATGGACAGTATCCCTAACATTAACAGTCCCCTATCCAACTCATATTTACTATGATTATAAAGGGCATATGCCACATATAAAAGCCCCGCCAGAATTCCAATCAGACACAACAATAATGTAGGTAACTGTCCCAACAATACAGACATTGCAATATCATACTTCTCACCAAAATAGAATAAAGGCGTTTCATTTTTCACGCTTTCATAAAGCGGAGTTGATACTACACGAACAGTCTCTCCGGCCTCCTCATCTTCCAATGCCACTTCATTCCATACACATCCCGGTGTGTTTCCAAAAGAATTGTTAATAAAAGGCCTTAAGTGATAAACCCTCTCTCCATCCACATACACATCCACATTGCGATGCTCTGTATAAAAAAACAAATCACGATACCCACCATCAATTACATCAAAATTAAAGATATACTCCTCCCTATATCCAATGGGAGCATGCACATCTGCAACTCTGTTATATTCACAATCCCCATATGCCTGATATCCGCTAAGTAATCTTCGTTCTGTTACATCCTTCCCGAAAGATACCAGCACACTCACAAGTAACACCATACATATAGCCACAAGTGCTCCATATGCCTTGTCAATGATACTTTTCATTTGTATTTCCTTTCAATTGACAGTTGCAAAAAACACAGAATCGATACTCCGATTCTGTGTCTATTATACCATTATTTGCTGTAATTCTGCAACTGCATCCCGTGTTTTTTCAGAATATTCGTCAGGCAAACTCCCAGAAATCAGTTATTTTATTTTTTCCCAATTTCCGCCGCTCGTTGAAACTACATCGCATACCGTCAATATATCATCCTGCACCTGAAAGCGAATGTCAAAACCTGCAAATTCCATACCATATACATAATCCGGCTGTTTGTTATAAGCGGCACGAGGATCCTGTTCCAATACCCTAAGCACCGCCTGACGCTTGTTTTCGGGCAATCTGTTAAGAAACTCCTCCGAGAACACAACCTGTATCCCATCCTCCTTGTGAGCCTCTCCAAAACCACCCAGAGCCTCCGGATGTGCATCTGCATAGGGTAAATAAGGTTTAATATCATATATGGGGGTTCCATCCATTAAATCTGCGCCACTCACAAGCAACTTGGGGCCATCCTCGCTCTCCCACACCACACGTTCCAGCTTTACACAGGAAAGCCCAATAGAATTGGGTCGAAAAGGGGAGCGAGTTGCAAAAACGCCTCTTTTCTCCTTACCACCCAGACGAGGCGGATAAACTGTAGCAGACCAATTCTCTCTTTTTGCTTTAGAAAACTCCCAAATAAGCCATAAATGAGAAAATTCTTCTATCCCCAACAGTGCTTCAGTTCTACGATATTCCGGTTCAAAAACAATCTCACCCACAAGTTCACTGACCAGACCACTCTGACGGGGAATACCAAACTTTGTAGGAAAATCTGTATGAATTTTTGCAATTACCTGCACGCCGTTATTCTCTCCTTCCCGGTGTTTTCCACATCCAATGTATCTAACTTTATTTTACCACGAATATTCATACATTCCACTATTTTTTATAATCTAATTATGCTAATATGAAAGTTGTATATGAATTAACAAACAGGAGACGTATACCTATGAAAAAAAGTATCTTTGTCCTTACAATCCTAATGTCCGCTGTTATGATTGGATGCAATCGAAACCCTGAAATTTCCAGGCCGGCTGAAACAACACAAGAGTCTACAACCTTAGAAGTCTTGATTGAACCATCATCGGAGCCGGCACAAATACCCATTGATACTCACCCCTACGATTTTACCATCTGTTTTGCAGGTGACATTAATCTGGATGAAAATTGGTGTACCACCCAATTCCTAAATCGCCAACCGAACGGAATCCATGACTGTATTTCTGAAGAACTGCTTACCCATATGCGAAAAGCTGATGTAATGTGTCTAAACAACGAATTTACCTACAGCATGGGCGGGTCACCCTTATCAGGAAAAATGTACACCTTTCGGGCAAATCCGGAGCGTGTCAATATCTTACAGGAAATGGGAGTCGATGTTGTTACACTTGCCAATAACCATGTATATGATTACGGTGACCAAGCTATATCAGACACCTTTTCCACATTGGAAGGCGCCAATATTTCATACATTGGGGCCGGCCGAAATCTGCAGGAAGCAATGCAACCTGTGTACATGGAGCTGGACGGCAAAACGGTAGCCTTTGTGGCCGCCTCCCGTGCAGAAAAAAACAAAATGACCCCGCAGGCCACTGAAAACTCTCCCGGCATCCTCAGATGCTATGATACCGCACTCTTTTGCCAAGCCATTGCCTCTGCTCGGGAAAATGCAGATTTTGTAATCGCCTATGTACATTGGGGAACAGAATACAGTTATGAACTGGAAGAAGTGCAGCTTACCACCGGCAAAGAGTATTTAGATGCCGGTGCAGATGTCATTATTGGTGCCCACAGCCATTGTCTGCAGGGAATGGAATACTATGACGGAAAACCTATCATCTATAGTTTAGGCAACTATTGGTTTAATGAAAAGACACTGGACACCATGCTTCTCGACTTACACTTCTACGGTGATGACGAAAGCAGTCACCTTGATGTCCGGGTAATTCCTGCTATCCAATCCGATTATCGCACTCAAATTCTAACAGAACCCAATGAACAGGAACGCCTCTATTCTTTCCTGGAAGACATCTCCGTAAATGTGCAGATTGACGCTGAAGGAATGGTTCTTGAGAAAACAGACTAATAAAAAAAATGGAAACCCTGTATTTTCAAGGTTTCCACACTTTTATAAAGAGCTGCTGACGGGAATCGGACCCGTGACCTCCACATTACCAATGTGACGCTCTACCGACTGAGCCACAGCAGCATTTGGGGGATGCCTTACGCAATCACCGAATATGAGTATAGCAAATCCCCCGATTGTTGTCAACAAAATTTTTTATTCTTTTTCAACTTTTTCTACTTTTTGTGTTTTTTTCTTCTTATCCAGCATCAAGTAGAATGTGGGAATCAAAATCATGGCAAGAATAGTTGATGCAATCAGACCACCGATAATAACAAGCGCCATACCCTGCATCATTACACCATTCGTACCAAGTCCCAATCCCAGCGGTACCATAGACAAAATAGTGGTTAATGTAGTCATCAAAATGGGACGAAGTCTGATACAACCGGTTTCTATCAATGCCTTCTCCACTTCCATGCCTTCCTCACGAAGCATGTTGGTGGAATCCACAAAGAGAATACCATTATTTACAACGATACCCATCAACATCAAAAATCCCATCAAAGATACCATACTTAAGGACTGTCCTGTCACCAACAAGAGCAGGAAGGAACCAATCAATGCAAAAGGAATACAGGTCATAACCATAAGTGAAAATCTGGGGGATTCAAACTGCATCGCCATCACAAGGAATACCAGGAAAACAGCTACCAGAATCGCCTTAAAGATTGCTCCCAACTCCTCCAACATCATCTCTGTCATCATACTATCTGCCGGAGTTACACTGTCAGGAAATACCATCTCCTCCACCAGTGCGTTGATTGCGTCCTGAGCCTCAAAGGTCTTTTCGGAATTCAAAGTTGCCGTAACAGCCACATAATAGAGCCCATCCATTCGGGTAATACTCTCCTGACCTTCTGCATACACCAACTGTGCAATATCACGCAGCGGAATATTGGTTCCAAACTGTGTAGGTATCATCAAATCCATCAACTGATTCAAATCATCAAACTGACCTTCCGGATACTCCAGCCACACTTCATACTCAGAGCCTTCAGAAGTAATGGTTAGCGGATTCACTCCACTTAACACATTATTCAAAGTCATACCAACGGAAATCGGTGTCAAACCATACTGCATTGCCTTCAAAGGATCTACATCAACCTTTACTAACGTGGTTGTATTAGACAAAGAGTTATCCGCCTTTACCACTCCGTCAATCTTACGCATTTCTTCAGACAAATCCTTTGCCGCCGTGCGCAGTTCATCCAAATCATAGCCCTGCAAGTCAATTTCATAGCTTCCCGTACTCATCATGGAACTCATGCTGCTTCCGCTGGATGCAACTGTTACGTCCATATCTGTCATATCTGCAGCAAGTACATTCCACTCATCCACGACCTCAGCAGTTGACTTATCTCTGTCTTTTTTCAAATTCACTGACATACTTGCGCTTGTGCTGCTGACCGTTACACTATAGCCCGATACATCCGGGTGCTGTGACGCAATTTGTTCCCATTCACGCATTACAGCATCCCTTTTCTCAAGCGACGTACCCGAACGGAAATTAATCGTCACACCTACCACACCTTCATCTGCCGCCGGCATCAACTCCATATTCAGGAAACCGGCAATCACAAGAGAACCCACCAAAAGCAACACGGAAATAAACATAACCGTTTTCTTCTTATACAAAATGCGGGGCATTTTTCTTCTGTACCAATCAGTAATCTTTTTCAAAAGTTTATCGATGGGAAGATTCTGCTTCTCCGTAGGTTTAAAAATACAGAAAAACAAAGGTACTAACATCAATGCTGCAATCAAAGATGCCAGCATTGCAAGCACGATGGTTACACCCAACTGTGCAAAAATCTGTCCGGACAAGCCTTTCATTACTGCTAAAGGCAGATACACTACAATTGTAGTAATGGTAGATGCCACAATGGAGGCGGTAATTTCATGGGTACCAAGCTCCACCGCTTCTTTCAGACTAAGATTTTCCTTCTGACGTCTGAAACAGCTCTCAATAACAACGATAGAGGAATCTACCATCATACCGATTGCAATAACCAGGGACCCCAGTGTTACAATGTTCATGGAGAATCCCATGAAACTCATCAAAATCAATGTAAAGAACAGAGAAATGGGCATGGATGCACCAACAATCAGACTGGACTTAAAGTCTCCAAAGAAGACAAAAAGCACAATCATAGTAAGGATAACACCCACAATCAAGGTTTCAAATACTGCCCCCAGTGAACTCATAATAGATTCACTGGCATCATAGGTAACCTGAAAATCTACTGCAGGTACATCTGCCCGAATGCGATCCAACGCCTTTGATACTTCTTTACATACATTTACTGCACCAAAACTACTCTTATTCTGAATACTGATGCTTAAATTATCCAAACCATTATAACGGCTCAATGTCTCAGCTTCGTGAGTAGACATATTTACATCTGCAATATCCTGCAAGGTAATCACCTGACCGGTACCGGTCATAATAGGTACTTCACGAAGCTTTTGCACAGTATTGTATTCCATGGAAGTGGTAATACTGATATCCTGATTACCTTGCGCAACACTTCCCGCAGGATAGGAAAAATCTACAGCACCCAGAAACTGCGCAACACTGCTCATGGTCAGACCATACTGCTTCATCAATGTATCATTCAACTGAATACTGATGTATTCCTCACTACCACCGCTTACGGTAACCTGTGCAACACCGGAAAGAGACTCAAGCTCCGGAATTACAGACTCATTCACCACTTTTAGAAGATCCACGTCACCGACCTCTGTTGCGGAAATGGTCATGCAAGGCATACTATTTACATTCATTTCGATAATGGTAGGCTCTGCCGCATCCTCCGGCATGGAAAGCTGTGCCACCTCAAGGGCCGCACTCAGCTCATCGTGACATTCCGTAATGTCCACGCCATACTCATAGGTAAAAAGCACCATACCATAGTTTTCATAGGACATAGTGGTAGTAGATTCCACACCACTCAAGGATGCACCGGCATCCTCAATGACGGAAACCACCAGTTCATCCACACTCTGGGGGTCCGCACCGGGATAGGTTGCCATAACTATCAGCATGGGCATCTCCATATCCGGTATCAGTTGAAGCTTAAATCCAAAAATAGAAGAAATACCAAACACTGCCAATGTTAAAATCATCAGCATGCATGATACCGGACGCCTTAAGGCAAGCTTTGTTAAACTCATCCTTTGCCTCCTTACTGTGCAATGCCTTCGGTCTCAGCGCTCTTCTCTGCGACCTTGGCATCTACCTCTACACCGTCAAGCAGACGGGGCGACCAGCTTGTAATCACAATATCACCTTCAGCAATACCATCAATAATCTGAATACGGGTATCATCAAAAATACCGGTAGTCACATAGGTTTTTACCGCATGACCATCCTGTACGGTATATACATAGGCACCCTCATTTTCAAAATAAACTGCATCATAAGGGATGATAATCTCATTCTCTGCAGTGTAGGTATCACTGCTTACCTTAACGCTTACACCACTGGGCAACTCTTCGCCGTTGGCATAAACAGCCGCCTTAATCTGGAACAGGCCGGTCTGGGGATTAACCGCATTACCAACCTCTGTAACAACACCATCATAGGTTACACCATTACGCTCTACAACTACCTTCTGGTCTTTTGCAAGCGTATTCATAATAGATTCGCTTACCTGAAAAGTTACCACCATGGTGTTCTCTCCCGCTATTGTGTAAGCAGCAGTAGTAGCTGTTGCCATGCCATTCACCTCGACATTCTTGGCAATAACCTTTCCGGAAATAGGTGTTGTTACGGTATAATAGGACAACGCCAACTCTGCAGAATCCACCGCCACCTGTGCAAGCTGCAACGAAGTATCCAACTGTTCCTTGGTATCTTCGAGAGCATCTCCTCGAGCAAGATCTCTGGCTGCCTTAGCGGCTTCAAAAGAAGTAGTCGCAGTTGCATATGCAGCTTCTGCCACATTAGCAGCCATATCAGCCTGAGACTCCCGGGATTTCAGAGTGCTTAAGGTAGCCTCTGCCCCTGCAATGGTAGCAGCATCAGCTCCGTTTGCTCTCAAACTATTAAGCAGCTCCTCCTGAGCCTCTACAGCATCTTCCGCATCTTCCTCAGCGTCTTTTGCATTTTTCCATGCAACCTGTGCCTGCATATAAGCAGTCTCCGCCTGACTAACGCTTGCATCCAGCTTAAGGTTCGTAGATGCGTCCTCCTGCGTTGTCAGCGCACTATCTGCCTTTTGTTTAGCAGTAGAATAACTCAATTGCGCCTGCTGGAGCTGAAGCTGTGCCCCGCTGTCGTCTATCTTAAACAACACATCACCTGCCTGCACTTCATCGCCGACCTCAAAAAATGTCTCGGTCACCTTCCCCTGTGCCATGGGAATAATATACACGGACTCCTCCGGCGACACATTTCCCACAAACTGATTGCTCAGTACCAGAGTATCTCTTCCCACTGCCTGCGCATCTACTAAAACCGCAGATTCTGTTTCCTGCGCAGTCTCAGCACCGCCACACCCGGCAAGCAACATACTTGCACTAAGCACCATGGCCATCATTACGCTACTCTTTCTTCTCATTCTTCCATACTCCTTATATTAAAAACTTTAACCAATCCAAAATCCATTCGTTCCTAATTCTACTCCGCCCATTGCCTAAAATCAATAAAAACAAACTCCAAATATTATAAAATTTGTATAAACAAATTTCGTCAAATTGCTTGTTTTTACACCATCCAACACACTTTTTCAATTTTGAACGAACGGCAATATTGTATCATTCGGAAAGTTTTGATACAATAGTCTCACATTTAACAAAACAGAAAGAGGAAAATATGTATCGAATCACAGAAAACAAGCGCATACAACGTTCTGCATCCTTAATTAAAGATGCTCTGATTGCCTGTCTTCAAGAAAAAAATTTTGATGAAATTACAGTATCCGACATCCAGCGAATAAGCGGGGTCAGCCGTGCTACTTTCTATCGCATTTTTGACAACACAACAGATGTACTTGTCTATTATTGCGAACTTCTCACTGCTTCCCTCACTTTTCAGACAGAGCATATTATGTTCGAAAACCACAGGGATTTTCTCTTGTTTATCTTTCGTGCAATGATGGACAATCATGTCTTTGTGGAAGCTGTTTTTAGAAGCGGCTGTGAAGATATTTTATTAAATATACTACTGGATTATACCATGAAACAACACGCAGCGCATGTATCCCCGGATACCCCTGTAAAAGAAATGGATTATATCATTTCCGGCATCTGCGGATATTTGATCGGCATTATGAAAATCTGGATAAAACACGGAAAACAGGAAAGTCCCGAGGAATTATATCAAATCATTGAAAATTTTAGCCAACTAATTTCCTCAACCCTCTTCAGAGCCCCTGAATAACTTTCACGCATTGAAAAAGACAGCCTGAACTCACTGTTCAGACTGCCTTTTTATTACAACATCTTCTTTATTTTGCTCTTTATTCTTTGTAATGCATTGTCTGTTGCCTTTTCCTCCCGTCCCAGCACTTTCGCAATCTGGCTGTAACTCATACCCGTCAGATATAAATCCAACACCTCTTTCTCAAAACTGCTAAGCTCCTTGTCGATGGACTTTTCCAGATAATCCACCCTCTCTTTATCAAGAAAAAGCTTCTCCGGGTCCTGTTGTGCCTTATCTGCCAAAGCTTCTGCCAAGTCCCTCGCATCACCATCCGCCTGATCATTCATATCACTGTAGAGCGAAACATAGGTATTCAAAGGAATATGCTTCTTTCGTTGGGAGGCCTGTACGGCTGTATAGAGCTGACGGCTGATACACAAATCTGCAAAGGTAAAAAAGCTGGCATCTCTTCCGCTATCGTAGTCACGCACTGCCTTAAACAGTCCCAGCATCCCCTCTTGAATCAAATCTTCATTGTCACCACCCAGGATAAACATAGACTTTGCCTTACTTCGCACAAGAGGTTTATATTTTTCACAGATATAATCCATAACCGGAGCCTCCCCGTCCCTAAGACGGTGAATGAGTTCCTCGTCGGTAGCCTGTTCATAAAGCTCGTAGTCTCTCGCCATAACTTGCTCCTCTCAAGCTTTTCTCGAAAATGAATCTTATTTCATTTATTGCAATCTCTGTCTTACAATCTCATAAGCAAGCACGCCTGCTGCAACGGACGCATTCAGGGAATCAATATCTCCCTTCATGGGGATAGAGGCTATCATATCACACTTTTCTTTTACAAGACGTCCTACACCCTCTCCCTCATTGCCGATAACAAGACCGATGGGGCCCTTCAAATCAAGCTGATACATAGTGGTTCCACCCATGTCTGCACAGACAAACCAAAGGCCTTCCTTCTTCAAATCCTCGATGGTCTTGGCAAGATTGGTTACCTTAGCAACCGGTGTGTAGTTCAATGCACCGGCGCTGGTGCGGGCAACGGTGGCAGTGAGCCCCACCGCTCTGTTTTTGGGAATAATCACACCATGGGCACCTGCCAGATTGGCGGTACGAATGATAGCGCCCAAATTGTGCGGATCCTCAATGTTGTCCAAAAGGAAAATGAAAGGTGGTTCATTTTTGTCTTTTGCCGCCTGTATTATATCCTCCACCTCAGCATACTCATAAGCTGCAGCCTGCGCAATAACGCCCTGATGCTTGCCGGTCTCGGACATCTGGTCCAGACGCTCCTTGGCCACATATTTTACCATAGTATTATGTTTTGACGCTTCTCTTTTGATGGTCATAATAGGGCCATCCTGACAACCGTCCAAGATAAATAGTCTGTCTATGGTCTTGCCGGAACGAAATGCTTCAATTACCGCATTTCTACCCTCAATGATAAATTCGTTTGCAATACAACCTTTTTTTTCACTCATGTGTTTTCACCCTTCTGTGTAAGCTCCATGCCCTGCTTGATTAAGTACAGCATGCGCTCTGTCTGCCCTGTCAGATACAGATACCCCATCAGAGCCTCAAAGCCTGTGGCCTTGTGATAATCTGCCCTGGTGGCGTTTTTGGCTTTGGTGTAGGGCTTGGCATTGCGGCCACGCTTAAACACCTCGGCCTCCTCCTCCGTAAGCTCCTCCTTCAGGGCAATAATCATCTCTGCCTGAGCTTCTGCCTTTACATAGGAGGTACTCAGCTTATTCAACTCATTTACGGGACGATTTCCCCACCCTGTCACCATGGTGCGCACCACCAGCTCATAGATGCCGTCACCGATATAAGCCAGCGTAAGCGGCGAATAGGTGCGAATGTCCTGATTTTCCAAATGAAATTGTTCTTTGATTAATTCCAGCATACCCATCTGCATTATAATCTCACAATCTTAACACCTTCTCTGGTGTCCTTCAATTGAATACCTTTTGCCAGAAGTTCATCACGAATCTCATCTGCTCTTGCAAAATTCTTTTCCTTCTTGGCAGCCTGACGCTCCTCAATCAGTCTCTCGATTTCAGCGTCCAGAACATCTTCTTTTTTATCTACAATCAGACCACAGATATCGGAAAGCATCACGATTTCGGATTTCAGCGCCTCCAAGAATGCCTTGGAAGAGTTTGCCGTTGCATTGGTATTGGTAAACTTCACCAATTCGAAAATTGCAGCAATCGCATCTGCGGTATTGAAGTCATCATCCATGGCCTCATCAAACTTTTCCACAAAGCCCTTGGCTTCTTCAACCAATGCATTCTCCGCCTCCGTCATATCTGTTGTAGTTGCATTCTCTATTAAATACTTCAAATTATCCACACAGGTCACAATACGCTCATAGCCGTTCTTGGCAGCGTCCATCAGCTCTGCACTGAAGTTCAAGGGACTTCTGTAATGTGCGGACAACATAAAGAAACGAAGTACCTGCAAATCATATTTTTCACTGATATCACGTACGGTAAAGAAGTTGCCAAGAGATTTGGACATCTTCTTATTGTCAATATTTAAGAATGCATTGTGCATCCAATATCTGGAAAAGGTCTTGCCATTGCATGCCTCTGACTGGGCAATCTCATTCTCATGATGAGGGAACACTAAGTCCTCACCACCTGCATGAATATCGATTTCCTCTCCCAGATAGCGCTTACTCATAACGGAACACTCAATATGCCAGCCGGGACGACCGTTGCACCAAGGTGCCTCCCAGTAAGGCTCGCCGTCCTTTTTGGGCTTCCAGAGTACAAAATCAAGGGCATCTTCCTTCTGATCCTCACCGGACACCAAAAGGGAACGATTACCGCCCTGCAAATCATCCAGATTCTTGTGGGACAACTTGCCATAACCATCAAAGCTTCTGGTACGGAAATATACGGTACCGTCTGCTGCTGCGTAAGCATGACCCTTGTCAATCAAGGTCTGAATCATCTCAAGCATACCATCAATTTCCTGAGTCGCAAGGGGATGGGTAGTAGCAGGCTTTACATTCATGGCCGCCATATCCTTCTTGCACTCAGCGATATAGCGCTCGGAAATCACAGAAGAATCTACACCCTCTTCGATAGCCTTCTTAATAATTTTATCGTCCACATCGGTAAAATTAGAGACATAATTTACCTCTAACCCCTTATGCTCCATGTAACGACGCACGGTATCAAACACAATCATAGGTCTTGCATTACCAATGTGAATCAAATTGTAAACGGTAGGGCCGCACACATACATTCTTACCTTACCGGGCTCAATAGGTACGAACTCCTCCTTCTGCTTGGTCAATGTGTTATAAATTTTCATACTCATTCTTCTACTCTCCCTTGTAATAATTTTATCTGTTCCTCTAAAAGTAATAATCTGTTGGTCAGTTCTGTGTCAGCCTGTTGGAGATTTGTAATATCCTCACGCACGGGGTCAGGCAAATCCGTCTGATTCATGGTATCCTGAGGGAGCACCATATTATTTCGGCGCACCACGCGTCCCGGAACACCCACCACAGTAGAGTTCGGGGGCACTTCGCTCAAAACCACACTTCCTGCGCCAATTTTGGAATTATCTCCGATGGTAAAGGAACCAAGCACCTTAGCTCCTGCACTAATCATCACATTATTACCGATGGTCGGATGACGCTTGCCATGCTCCTTGCCCGTACCGCCCAGCGTCACACCCTGGTACAAGGTACAGTTGTCACCAATAATCGTGGTCTCGCCAATGATAACACCATGGCCATGGTCAATGAAAAGCCCTTTGCCAATCTGTGCGCCGGGATGAATCTCAATTCCGGTCTTTCTGACAGCCCGTTGGGACACATATCTGGCCCAGAAATAATGACCGCTCAAATATAGCTTGTGCGCCAGTCTGTAATGCATCATTACCTTAAAACTGGGATACAGAAACACCTCCATGGCTGAATGAATAGCCGGGTCACGCTCCCTGACGATTCTAATTTCCTCTCTGATATTTTTAATTAAACCCATAGTTACCTCACTACATAAAAAACGGATAATCCGACTCATCAGAGACGAATTATCCGCGGTTCCACTCTGTTTAAGGACCAAATGTCCCTCACTCAAACGCTTAACGCGCGCTCACGTACTACCCTACTTATGTTCAGGCAGTCAGCTCCCGGATGCACTTCCTTTTCCTATCTGTGAGATGCGCTTACAGCCAGTGGCGCCTCCTCTCTGACACAACTTATGAAAAGTACTCTTTCCGTTCCAAGCCTTTCTTTCAATATGCATTCTCTACTAAACAGAATATGCAAAAAAAACGTATTTGTCAACCAGAACTTATTTCCTTATCAATATAAAGAAAGCAATAATCTTCACGATCCCCATAGTTCCATGATTGGGATACTTCCACTTTTTCTGTGCCTGTTTTGCCTTCATACTCCCATGTATATTCCTCTGCTCCATATAAATAGGGAATTCTGGCACTGGACATTCCGAAATTATTCACACCATCGGGCAGCATTACACGGCAATCACTATAAAAACGGTAGCTTACAATCTCGTCCTCGCAAACTGTCACATCAACAGTATTACCACTTTCCTGATTGATTAAGTCATAATAGCAAATACTGCTATTTTCACCACTAACTTTCATGCGTTCAACTTCCCAATTACCGTTAGCCATGAACTCCTCTAAATTCATATCAAAGGTATAGTATTTTCCATCCAGCCAAACCATTCCATCCTCAGCCTTCATCTGAAATAATTCTATGGGCAAATCATGTAACTGCGCCAAAAAAGCTATTTCTTCATCCGGATTAAAGGTATAAGAATAGTCGATGAGCCACTTGTTCGCTTCATAGTCTGAAAACGTAAATTCATCTGCTCCAAAACAATGCACATTATCCGGCAACTGGTCAGATGTTATCTGTGTTCCGGTTAAAGCACTATAGGTGATACTTCTTATGTTGTCAGTGTTATTCAGAACAGTTAAATTTTCACAATTTACAAAGGTCTCATCCGGCATATAATATAAGGAATTGGACCATGTGACCTCCTGTAGGTTAGTACAGTTCTCGAACACTTCTCCGTTCATACAATTTACCGTATTCGACAATGTTACTTTGGTCAAATTATCATTCCACGCAAATGCCTCATTTCCTATAATCGCAACACCCTCCGGAATAACAATTTCTTTAATACCGGTATTTGCAAACGCTTCACTTCCAATAATCGCCCCCTCAGGCGCCTTCTCCCAAATGATTGTTTCCAGATTGGAACATCCTCCAAAGCCCCATACAGACGCAAGTGATGAAGGCAAGCTTAATGTTTTGAGGAATTTACTTTTTGATGAACAAGTGATATAGGTAATTCCCTCTTCCACATTTAGTCTTCTGACATTTGGACATCTGTCAAAATCCACATTAACCTTTTTCTCCTCTTTCCCCTCAAAACAAGGATGGTTTGCAGGACAATTTACCACCCATGCAGTACTATATTGAAGTTCCAAATCTCCGTATTGGTTCTCTACAAAACCGGTATTAAACAGTCGTAGCCAGACATATAGGGCAATTAATCCTGCCGCGAAAATCCCTGCCAACAAAGTATTTTTTGCTTTTTGCTTTTTCCATGCGGCATTGTATTTTTCTACATTTTCTAATATTTCTTCCTTTGGTATATCCCAAAACTCCATAAATGCCTCCTACGAAATGTTGTTGATACTAACTAACGTATACACAATATCACTCATGCATACCGCAACAAAACATTTCAATATCAAATATACAATCACCCTGATAACAGAAGGCTTTCCTTCTCTTGCAAGACTTTCCTTTACTGCCGGAATTTCCTCGGGCGGACGTTTAAACAATCCCCTCTGGTCTATAGCCCTATAAAGACGTTTGTAGTAAGAAGGTATTGCTGCCATTCCTCGCCAAATCATCAACGCCATAAATACCAGAAGCCCTGCCCATACGGTGGTGTGCAATAAATATCCTCCCAGAAGCATGGCAATGGCATCAAAAATAATTGCCTCCTTCACCATTCCCCTGTACACATACCACAGAGATTCCGTCAATGCTGCCGACCAAGAGAAAAACGCATACCCATTTGCATATGTTTTCACGCCATCTACTATCCCTTTATCAGTGGTATTCGCATGGGTATATGTATAAATATCCTCTATATACATTCCATTTATGTAATAGTCTTTTATATCTTTGTTATCCATTTTACCACCTTTTAATATGCAAGAATCATGGCTTTTCCTTCCTCAGACTCTGACCATGGAGTACCGTCGAAGGCTTTAGGATGTATACTTCGCAAATTGGCCGTTTGCGTTACTGTTTCAAGCGATGAACAACCGGCAAAAGCTTCTTCACCTACCCAGGTTACGTTATACCCCAGTTGAATTTGCTTTAGAGAAGTGCAACCATAAAATGTTCTATCATCAATATTTTCAAGATATTTACCTAAATTGACTTCCTCTAAATTTGTACATCCCGAAAATGCGCCTTCTCCGAGATAACATATCTCATCGCCCAGCACCACCTTCTTAAATTCACAGTTTTCAAATGCTCCATCCATTATAAATGCAACATTTTCTCCGCCTGTAACTTCTTCTACATTAGAAACTTTAAGTGCTCCAATTGTAGTAACACTGTCTGAAATCTCAATGGTTTGAATCCGTCCCTTTGAATTTACTCTTCCATTTTGTATTCCGATCTTCTTTACAGTTTTGCCCCAAAAAGAGTCTGGAATTTCTAAACAGCCATCTTTAACCCCCAATGTGTGGACAATATCACTAACGCCGGCATAATCCTCATCATAGTCTATATAATACACAAATCCGCTAAACGGATCTCTAACTGTAACACGGTATTCTGTCCACTCCGGCTGGTAGATTAACCAGAAAATTGCATATAGTGAAACTGCCAGTATCCCTATTGTCAGCAAAACTTCTATTAACTTTCCTATATAGGATTCCGTCTCAACCATTTTTACCCTCTTATCTGCTCCACACAGACTTCTCAAGCATAGCCATACCATGAGGTCCGTCAGTCACAATCAAATGTTCAATATCATGCTCATCTGCAAGCTGCAACAATTCCATCTTGCCACTGATTGGCTTGTAACCATACTGTCCCATATGCTTGAACAAATCCGTATACATCACATACATAGCGCCTTTTTTGGTCAGCACTTCTCCTGTCTGGAGGTCTGTCAGCACAAACAGCTTATGCTCAAACAGTCTGCGCCAGATAGCGGTCTGTACCACTGCACTTACCTGCAAAAACCACTGTAAATCCTGCTCCTTTTTCGCCTCATTTGCCATAGGAATCAGCTTACCCTTCAGATAATCCATAACAAAGCAGTTCTCATGAAGAGTTTCCTTCTGTAAAAACATCTCACAGAAGGAAGAAAATGTCTGTCCCTCTTCTGCATCAAAAATATGATGTAAAATTACATCTGCACGCTCCTTTGAAACTTTATAAGGATTATTGAACTCACATATATCTATAGGATTTATGCGCATAGGAATCTGTCCGTTATTCTGCTGAATTTCATTGAACTCTTCCTCAGATATAGCGACACTTATCTCATCCCGATCCAATTCATTGACCGACATAAACCACGCAATGCTACATCCAAAAGCATCCTCTGAACCGGGGTTAAAATCCACCTTCCCAACCCCAACCTCAAGCGCCATATTGAATACAGCCTGAAGACTATTGTATTTATGCTCTTTTTCCAATCGACCGATAGGATAATTTCCCTCTAAAACTTCATATTTATAAGTATCTACATATTCCTTAGCCTGGTCATAACTGGTAAAGACAAACAATATTCCCTCTCCCTTTTCTAACTGTCCAACATAAGGAATGCTTTTGCCAATCATCATATTGGCTTTTGTAGTAGACAACAAAATATACCAATGGTCTCTTTCATATATTTCTTTTACCTTGTTCTTAGCTTCCTGTTCTGTCATTGTAAACTCTCCCTTTATTGTATTTTAGTGCATAAGCAATATTTATCTGTATCATTATAGCACAACTTATTTAATATATCCACTTAAGAATATTTTCTACTCTTTACATTTTGTTTTAGATATGTTAAAATCACATTCACAAAGCAATATATATCTTAAAATTATCTGTTTTAATCTTTTTTCTACGGGTGTCTCCCACTTTATTCACAATTTTACTATTTTTTTATAAGGAGGTATTTTTATGGAACATGGCACAACAACTTTATCATGCAACGGGCTAACCTTTACAAATATTTTTGGCCCGACCTTATCCCGTGAGGAGACATTAGAATGGATTAAAATGGATGCGGCCGTTTACAAACATTTTCTTTCTTTTCCGTCCTCTGAACAGGAAAGACTAGAAAGCTTCTTATCAGAACTTCTGGGAGAACCGGTCCATATCGAAAAAATTCTCCCCAGAGAAGGCCTTCGTATGGCTGAAGAGGCAAGTATTATCATAATGGACATCCTTGTCCAGCTTTCTAATGGTTCCAGAGTCAATGTGGAAATGCAGAAATTGGGAATTTATTTCCCGGGAGAACGTAGCAGTTGTTATATCGCAGACGCTATCATGCGACAATACACCGAGCTAAAAAATTCCCTCAAAGATGACTTTAGTTACAAAAAAATGAAGCCCTTTTATCTTGTTGTCCTTATGGAACAAAGTTCCGGCCCATTCAAAAAGGTTGCTCCCCATTATATTCACACGAAACAAATCTCCTATGACAGTGGTGCCATAGTCTCATCTCTCGCCGGAATAAAGTACATTTCTCTTGACACCTTTCGCCAAACAGTCCACAATATAGATAACAAGTTACAAGCCTGGCTTACGTTTTTTAGTTCCGATGAACCGGCCGACATTATTGCTTTAATTACTGCCTATCCTGAGTTTCGTGAGTTATATGAGGAAATTGCAGAATTTAGAACCAATCCAAAGGAGTTGATTAATATGTATTCTGAAGCATTAGCAGTTGCTGACCGCAACACAATTCGATTAATGATTGATGACATGCAGGATGAATTGGCATCTCTGACCCAGCAAGTTGCTGACAAGACCAACGAAGTAGCCGAGAAGGACAACGAAATTGCCGAGAAGGACAACGAAATCGCCGAGAAGGACAACGAAATCGCTCGTCTCAAGGCCGAACTGGCACAATTAAAATCACTAAAATTATAGAAAAAAGCCTTGCCGATATTCCGGCAAGGCTTTTTAACTCTTTATTTACCGTCTTCGTTCCAATCTAAGAACTGGAATTCCATTTCATCTTCATTTGCAAAATTCTTGGACTGCCATGCAGTATTCTCTGCGGGCTGATTCTGCATATTATTCTGGCTTGAAACTGCCTCATATACAATGGTATCATCAGTAACCACATCCTGCACAACTTCCTGCACAGGTTCCTGAATCTCCACAGGACGCTGTCTCACAGGAGGCTGAGCACCGCCTGCGGGACGCTGTACAGCCTGACCTACAGGTCTCTGACCTGCGGCAGGTCTTTGACCACTCTGGGCTCCTTGAGGGCGCTGACCGGCAGGTCTTTGACCACTCTGGGTTCCCTGAGGGCGCTGACCGGCAGGTCTTTGACCACTCTGGGTTCCCTGAGGACGCTGACCGGCAGGTCTTTGACCACTCTGGGCTCCCTGAGGACGTTGACCGGCAGGTCTTTGACCACTCTGGGTTCCCTGAGGACGCTGACCGGCAGGTCTCTGACCACCATTTACAGGGCGCTTATTACCTTCAGCGCCTACAGTTTGCATTACCTTCTGACCACTCTTTGGTCTGGAAGTCGGTCTGTCTGCTGTTCTTCTGCGAATGTTTTCCTGTTCTACCTGATTAAAATATGCAGAATCAGACATATCCTTTATCTTAAAAATTAAGAAACTAATTCCGGTTGCCAGTAAAATAACCAGAATCACCAGAATAATTACAACAATCTGCAAGGTTTTATTCTCACTCAAAGTATCCTGCAAGGTCTTTGTATTCGCCTCTACTGCTGAAAAAATCTGAGCAATATCATAAGAATTACCGGTGGTATTATCTACAAGATGCCACTTGGTATCATAGTAAGTATCCCATGCCTTACCAGCTGTCTCAGGCTCAGGAGTCACCTCGGGTTGTGGGGCCTCAGGCTGCTGTTCTCTTCCGCCTCCCGGTGCTACCAAATCTCCGTTTACAGTAACATAATCAGCACGGATAAAACCACTCACTGCCGCACCATTTGCAAGGAAGTTTACCTGATACCACTCTTTATTGTCTGTACCGGTTGCCTGTCCCACAACAGTCAATGCAAGTCCGCTCTGAGCAGTGGTAACAATACGGCTTGTGGTAGACGCATTCTGTCTCACACGAACAGGAGAACTGCTGGATACACTTGCACTAACCGGCTCTACCTCCGCAACATCCACAAGCTTCTCATCCGGAGTAGAGGTCGTAGCCGTCGAAGAAGATGTAGTAGGGCTTACTACTGTAGCCGGATTACTGCCATCTGTAATCTCCATCAAATCACCACGAATATAACCCACAGTACCACCATCTACACTTACCTTGTACCATGTATATCCGTCACTGCCGCTAACCTGACCCGTAACCTTTACCTGCGCATTCTGGGCCGCACTGCCTACAGTCTCACTACTGGTATTAGGTTCTTTACGAATCTTTGCACTGGTAGCCGTAACCTTTCCCGTACTATCAGCCAGACTGACTAAAGTACTCATATCCAGTCCGACAGCAAGCACTGCCAAAAGCACAACTGCACCAGTCATTGTTTTTAACCATCTTTGCAACTTACTACTCTTTTTCATTAGTCCATCCTTTCCATTATATCTAGCTTATATCTATCTGCCGTTTTCTCGCATAAAACGTCTGTGTCCCGAGTCACCTAAGTTATTATCCATGCCGTATCCCTGCATCTTATTAACCTTGCGCTGCTGTTGCTCCATATTGCGATGATACTGAATTTCACACTCCGGGCACATTCTGCCGCTTCTGATATTCTTACCGCAAACTTCGCAATGCAAAAAGGCCATCGACCCTTCTGCAATCTGTAACCTTGATTCCTTCAGCATCAAACGAATTGTCTTTTGGGACACACCCGTTTCGGCTTCCACCTCCACAGCATTTGCGCCGGGATTATTCTCAAGATACAATCTGACCTTGCCGTAATCGTCATAAGCCACACTATTGCAATCTTCGCAATGATATTCTCCCACACCCTTGAATATCATAACGCCTCCGCACTCCTTACACACACGGGGAATATGGTAGACATCCAATAAATTCAGACTATCCATATGCTCACCCTCCTTATCAGGATGTTTGTTTATGCCTCATCAATTGCCTTACCGATGTCATGACGCATGTACTTGTTTTCAAAAGAAATCCACTCGGTAGCTGCATAAGCATTTGCTCTTGCTTCCTTCAAATCACTGCCCTTCGCAGTCACGCCAAGCACACGTCCGCCATTGGTCACAATACCCTCATCGGTCTGCTTGGTTCCTGCGTGGAAGCAATAATAGCCCTCTGCCGCATCAAACTTCTCAAGGCCGTCAATTACAAAGCCCTTCTGATACTCTACGGGATATCCGTCACTTGCCAGAACCACACATACCGCCGCATTATCCTCAAACTGCAAATCAATCTGGTCAAGGGTTCCGTCCACACAAGCCTCCATCACCTCAATAATGTCATTCTTCATACGAGGCAGTACAACCTGCGCTTCGGGATCGCCGAATCTTGCATTGTACTCAAGCACTCTGGGACCATTGGGAGTCAGCATCAGACCAAAGAAAATAACACCCTTAAAAGGTCTGCCCTCTGCTGCCATGGCGTCCACCGTTGCCTGATAAATATATTTCTTACAGAACTCATCCACTTCTGCTGTATAGAAAGGGCTGGGAGAAAAAGTTCCCATACCGCCGGTGTTCAGACCCTGATCACCATCCTGAGCACGCTTATGGTCCTGTGCGGAAGTCATGATGCGAATGGTCTTGCCATCCACAAAGGAAAGCACACTCACCTCTCGTCCGGTCATAAACTCCTCCACAACCATACGGTTGCCGGCATCACCGAACTTCTTGTCACACATAATCTCATCCACGCCTGCAAGGGCTTCCTCTAAGGTATTGCAAATCAAAACACCCTTACCAAGTGCCAGACCGTCAGCCTTCAGCACAATAGGAAAATTCGCCTCTTCCTTCAGATAAGCACACGCTTCATCTGCATTATCAAAATTCTTGTAGGCTGCGGTAGGAATGTTGTACTTTAACATCAAATCCTTGGAAAACGCCTTGCTTCCTTCAAGGATTGCCGCATTCTTACGGGGACCAAAGGTGCGGATACCCGCCTCCTCCATGCAGTCCACCAGACCGCCCACCAGGGGATCATCCATACCAACAATGACAAAATCAATGGCCTTCTCCTTGGCAAAAGCCACCAGCTTATCAAACTCCATGGCTCCGATTGCCACACACTCCGCAATCTGTCCGATACCTGCATTGCCGGGAGCACAATATATTTTCTCCACCTTAGCACTCTTCGCTACACTGGTTGCGATTGCATGCTCACGTCCGCCGCTACCCACAATTAAAACTTTCATGAAAAAGTTCTCCTTTTTGCTTTTTTTACATACTTAATCACATTATAATAAAAATCTACAAAGAAATCAAGCAAAGGCGCAAATCCCATATAAAGATTTGCGCCCTCAACTCTCAAGCTTATTTATTCAACTTCCTTTGTCTCAATTAAGACTCCCTGCACCAAAAGCCTTCTGTCGTCTTTACCGCTTACGCAGGTGGAAAGGGTCAGAATCTTGCTTTCCGCGGAAAGCTCCGGGTCTTCGCCCAGCACATCATAGGCAGCAATCTCCTCCAAATATTGCTGTCTTCCTTCCGCCAAATCATACCGGAAGGCATGCAAAAGATGTACGTCGCTATACTCGTACGCCGCAAACACCTGATATTTGAAGGTTGCAGCCTCCGTGTAAACATAAATGTATGGATGCTGTGCGAAATACTCCTCCTCCACAAAATATCTCAAATCATGAAACATGGTGCCGTTACGCATATTGTGCCCGTACAAAATAGTTTGAAAATCTGTAAATTCTTTGCTGTTTTCCTTCTCTGAATACACGCATCCCGGCAACCCCACAGAACCATCCAGATTATGCTCAAGATAATACAAATTATCCGTCTCATGCTGCAATACAGGATAGTCAATATTGGTGTCCGGAATGGATATCCATGCATAAATATCTGCATTCTGCTCCTGATATTGCGCAAAGTCCGGACGAATTAACATATTGGCATCCTCCGGTTTGCTCTCGCTTCCTGCTTCTGCAGCACCTGACTCCCCGCTTGAATCTTCTTGATAAGAATCTTCTTTATTGGATTCCTCTGTTGTGTCTGAAGCTTCCGTACTTTGACTTTGGCGCATTTCCTCATAGGTCGCTTCCGCTTCCTTCTGCGCCGCTGTCCTAACGAGTATAGCCGCCGCCAAAACCAGTGCCAGCACTATACATACGCCCAAAAGAATCACTTGGATTCTGTTTGTCTTATCTTTCAGCATCGGTAGCTTCCTTACGACTCTTCGCCATCAGCTCAAGGCTTACAAATACACCAAGCATGGTTACTGCAAGCAGCGCATAGGGCATAGCATTTGCTTCCTCTCCGGTTTTGGGAGATTTTACTCCGCCATTCATGGCATTCTTATCAATAATGATGGTGTAGTCAGATGCATGGGTAAATGTCAAATTCGCCATACCGCTTTCGTCAATCATATCTGCACACATAAACTGTAATTTATTCTGTGCCGGATTGTAGTAGAACAGATTGGCGTAAAGGCCCTTATTCTGCGCATCCAAATCAATATTTAAGATGGCGGTCATGCCAAATTCACCATCATGAGCCAGAGTGACATTCATATAATATCTCTCTCCGCGCACATTGTTGATTACCTCAACGGGAATGGTGCCGTCTCCGCCCAAGGTCACACCAAAATCAATATCTCCTATATTGTCGGAGGTTATGGACTGACCATTGATGGTCCAGCTAAGACCGTTGCCCAAGTCAAGAACCAGATCCACATCCTTACCCTTAATGGCGTTAAACGCCTCTCCGGATACGGAGGAATCTCCGCTCAAATCCATGTAAAAGCTTTCTCCCTCTTGGACTCCGTACAGCTGGTTTACCTCCCAGTTCCAGTCATACTCAACATCCTCATCGTCATCATCCGGCTCTACTGCAGTAAAGGGGATATCATTCACAAGCGTCGTATCCGCACCGGGCATCCAACTGTCACATTCTCTGGGACGAACCTGCAGCTGTCCTGCTGCCAGATTTACATCTCCCACTGTAATGACACCAATGCAGGCATATTCACCACCATCCGTATATCCGCCGGTATATTTAGTCCAGGTACTGCCGCCATCAACACTGTACTCATAGCCATCATAATTGGCATATTCAGCCACATCGATGGCCCCGGTAAATGTAAAAGTATCTGCAGTATCATCTACAATACCGTTTATAGGTTTATACTCTTCGTCGTAATACGGCTTCAATAGTGCATCCAAAATAACCAAAGTATTACCCCAAAGATCATCCTCCGTTATGCTGGGGTTCGCCGTGTTGTATGTCTTCAACTCCGTAGTCGCCACCAAATTCCCGGAGGAGTTGGTTTCTTGCTCCCAAAGCCTCCAACCGGCAATCCCATAACCGGCAGGACAATCCGCCTTTTGCAGATTCGCTACCGCTATATCCGTTGAAAGACCTGCATTTTTCGTCACACCAGCATACAAAGCGGCATCCCCCCCGGTCCCGCTAATATAGTCCCCCCATGAAAGCTGATCATCAGCTACTTGGGCTACCCGGGTATACACTGTCACGCCTGTCGCCGCCTGCGCTTGCATCGGCATGCCTGTAACCATAGTTACCACCGCCAGCATCAACGCAAGCAATCCACATAATCTCTTCTTCATTCTCCTGTCTCCTCATTCTTATATTTTTTGTTTTTTCCAAAATGGAATATATATTTTAAATGCCTGAGCCCGTCCCTGATACTGCGAAGGTGCGACCGTCCGTTCCGGCCGTCCCTTCGAAGCCTTACAGGTACCTGGGCTATCCGACATGTTTTTTTTGCAAATTCTGCAATCATTTCCGTGGCAAATTCCATACCGCCACATTGAAAGGTAAGACTGCGTGCCATCTTCGCATCCATGCCTCTTAGTCCGCAATGAAAATCCCTCACATCCGTGTGAAACCGCCACCTGCCAAGCCACGACAGAACAGGTACTCCTATATACCTGTGGCTCCAGGACATGGCACCCTTCTCCGGTGCTTTGGCAAACCGGTCTCCCATCACCAGCGGATACCCCTCCCGCAGCTTTTCCACAAACGCATCCAGCTCCGAAAAAGGATAGCTTCCGTCGCAATCCCCCATGATAATGTATCTGCCCCTCGCCTGCCGGATACCGGCCTGCAAAGCATATCCGTAGCCTTTTTGTGCCACGGTTATCACACGGGCTCCCGCCCTGCCTGCCAGCGCTGCGGAATTGTCCTCGCTTCCGTTATCTGCTATCAGAACCTCCGCTGACAGATTTTTCTTACTTATATAAGCAAGGGCTTCCTCCACACAGGCAGAAACCGTCTTTTCCTCATTCAGACAGGGCATCAATATGGTAAATTCCAACTGCTCCATACACTCACCCCTTTTTCTTCGCCTTTGTACTTTTTGCTCTTTTCTGTGGCTTCCTTTTTCCTTTTAAAAGACCTCTGTCCGTGTTGTACCACAGAATGGACAACAGTGCCAGTATGCTCACCGCCTGCGCTCTGTAGGTAAAGAATTCGTGCAGGTAAGAATGATTGTTCAAAACCAGGAATCTGATATAGGGTATCACACCCAACGCCAGCATCAGAATCGTGATATCCTTTTGGTAGTTTCCCCGAAACAAGTAAAAAACAGCACCAAATACAACAATCGTTATCGCCAGCCCCACAAACAGGCTGTGAAAATCCACTCTGGCGATTCCCCCAAACATCGTAGAAAGGTTCCCCAGAAGCGCAAAGGGTATCTGCAAATACAGCGGCTGGCTCTCCGCACTTTCGGTTCCCGCCACACGCTCTGCCGCGGAAGAAAAGGCCGTCACAAACTTGTTTTCCCCCAGCACCAGACTGGCCAGACTCCACTTTGCCACAAAGGTCATTCCGTAGGATATCCCCCACGCAAGCACCGCTTTAAACAGCCATTTCAGATTCTCCTTCCAAGGGCCCAGGCGGCCTTCCGCCTGACGCACCAAAAGCACCAGCGCCAAGGGTACCAAAATTGTCAGAGTTTCTGTTGTCAAAAAATCAAAAAAACTAATCAGCACACCGCTTATAACCGACAGGCAGATAAGTCTCTGCTCGCCCTTTTTTTCCCATACTACAAAAATAAGACTCATAAGAAGGCTGATAATGATTGCCGGCTGATACTCCGCAGACCTGACAATCAACCAAAACTGCACTCCCGCATAAGATAAGGGTAACGAAACGGCAGCAAAAACCTGCTTCTTTTTTAGCAGGAGCAACACATTGGCCGCAAGCAGCAATATTGTCGCCCCCAGACCAATCCATTTGATTTCCGACATAGTAAACCAAAGATGAAGCGGTCTTAGAAACACCACCATACCATGCCAGTAGCGGGTATAATCCGTATTGGCTTCCGCTCCGTTAATAATGGATTCATGCAGTCCCCAATTAAGTCCGTACTCGCCACCGTCATAATACCGGGTGTCCAGGGCAGACTGCAGGGGGGTATCGCTTTTCATATTCCAAAGTACATTTAACAGGATATTATCCGCATAATTATCCGTAATCCGGTTCAGCTTACCGGATTCATCCCACTGATAGGCAGCCGGATAGCGGTATTCTTCCGCACTTTTTAACATATTATCGTAGATAGCCTCGTTGGGTATGGCGGTGGTTCCCACCAACGCAATTATCAATACCGCCAGCGTTATTATGTAAACAGCTATGTACTGTAGTATCTTTTTAATTTTGTCCATATAGCACTACTCCCTCTACATACCAGTCAAAGGAGTTGAGCAACGTGTCGTTTGACATATTTTCTCCCTCCGGAACCCGCAAATTCCCTTCCGTATCGGTTATGGGACCATAGAACACATCATAAGTTCCCGCATCAAGCATTTCCTTCTGTGCTGCCACGGCTTCGCCTACACCACTCTTTACATTCTCTGTCAGCGGCGCCAGCTTAATCAGTCCTGTCTCAGAGCCCAACCAATGGTTGCCTGAAACGTATTTTCCCTGCAAACATCTCTCTATCTGCGGCGTATAGAACTTGTCCCAATCCCAAACAGGTGCTGTCAAAAAGCTATTTGGATATAAGCTGCTGTTATCCATATTGTAGCCTATGGACCAAATCCCCTTATCCTCCGCCACATCTAGGGGTGCCACACTGTCACAATGCATCGCCATAACATCCACATTACATGCTTGAATCAGTTGCTCGGTGGCCAATTTATTAGCATCATAATTTTCCCATGATTCAGACCATATGACATGAACCCTGGCATCCTCATTAACAGACTTAACTCCCAACGTAAAAGCATTAATGCCTCTGTTTACCTCCGATATGGGAAAAGCCGCAACATACCCTATCTCATTTGTCTCAGTCTGCATTCCGGCCACAATCCCGCTTAAATACCTCATCTGATACATTCTGCCAAAATAGGTGGTGATATTGTCCCCTTCTTCGGTTCCTGTTGCATGCAAAAAGACAATATCCGGATTGTCCTTGGCTACGATTTCTATCCATTCACCATAATTAAAGGAATTGCAGATAATAATCTCACAACCCTCTTCGATCATGCGCTGCATTACATCCACACAGCTTTCATCAAAGGGTACATTCTCCTCATAAGTGATACTAAGATTAAGCATCTCTGCACTTTTATTAATTCCCTCATAATGGGACTGTCCCCACCCCTTGTCATCCACCGCACCATTATACAAAAAACCAACTTTGGTCGTGTTTTTGGTTATATCCGTGTCTGCCTGGGGGTTTGAAATAAAAAATATTCCCACAACAAGAATTGTAATTATCACTACTGCTATTGCAGCAATCTTTTTCATAAGTAGGGCCTCCTGCGCAAACAACCAAAAGCCATTTGCGCACAATTCTTCAAAATTTTTTTACCACATTTTTGAAAAAGGGAAAAGGCCTCCTGCACCAACGGTCGTTTTCGTGTAACGAACGGTTAGAGAAAGAGCTTGGCGCCGATTCCTTTCCCAAAATTCAACGCATAAAAGTCTATAATATTTTACTAAAACTCTCTCTTTTTTCAACCCTCTCTGCATAATGCGCAGATTTTTGACATAATCCGCAAATTTATATCTGTTTTTTACAGGTTTTATCGTCTATCGTTACAAAAAAAAGAAAACAGAGCGTTTTTCACTCTGTTTCCTTTCCTAATTTATAGATACCTATTTTATTTCGGTCTGACAGTAAGTCTTGCAATCAGTCCATTCTCATCCACTCTGCGGACCGTGGCGATGGCCATTACATAGTAACCGCCGATGCATGCCACAAACTCTGCCTGATTGTCATTTACAATCTCAGCATCGCTAATCAGGTACTGGCGGAAGGTAAACTTGTTCTTGAAGAACATATCAATAGCCTCTCTGCCGTACACATGGTGCTCCTGACGGCCTGCACTGTTGGGGCAGTAGTCACGAAGGGTTCCGTCGGGTGCAAAAATCTCTGCAAGTGCTTTGTTATCGCATTTCTGCAATGCTTCAATATATTTCTCAATCGCTCTCATCTTCTCGCCCTCCTAGTATACTTTCTCGGAATTAAGCAGTGCATCCGTACCGCCGTCCGTAAAGAGAATGATTCCGTTAATACCTCTTGCCGCCTTGGACAACAGGAACTTCATGGAGTCTGCAATCTCTTCGGGATCCATCAGCGCATCAGAGCCATAACGCACGGGAATGGGAAGGGCACTTACCGCAAACTTGGCCGCATCGCTCAAGCTGTCGGTCATGGCTGTACGCACATTACCGGGAGCCACTGCATTTACACGCACACCATTTGCCGCCCAGGATGCAGATACACGTCTCACCCATCTTGCCAGCGCATACTTGGTAGCCATATAAATCGCCTGTCCAACCGTCTGGTTGGTAGCATCCAGGTTCTTTACAATATTGCGCACTCTCTGCTCGTCGCCCACATTGTTGAGCAAATCCACAATATCCATTCTTCCTGTTCCCTGGGAGATGGTGTTGGACACGGTTACCACTACACTACCGCCCTTTTTCTTGAGCAAATCATATACGCCCCGGGCAAGCTTCACTGTTCCGAAATAATTCAGGGAAACAACAAGCTCTAAGTTGCCACAGTTACCGGACACACCCGCATTGCAGATGATACCGTCCAGACCGTCGGGACACTTCTCATAAATCTCACGGATGGCACCCTCTCTACCCTCCTGTGTGGCCAGGTTCGCACAAATATCACCATTTTTCAAATCTACATTAATTACTTCGTGGCCATCCTGCTTTAAAGCAGCCACTGCTGCCGCGCCGATTCCGCTGGAACCGCCGGTTACTACATATACGCCCATAGTCTCCTCCTTACCGCCCTAAGGCTATCTATTGTGTTTTATCTGTAATTCTAGTATAATACATTCTGACATCTTTTAAATACTCAATTTACAAAAATTTTAGGAGGTCAGATGTGATTACCATTACCTTGGACCAGACATCCAAAAAATCCCTCTATATACAATTGTATGAGAATATCAAGCTGGCAATTACTGACAAGACGCTTTTGCCGGATTCTCCTCTGCCCTCCAAACGTGCTTTGGCATCCCATTTGGGTCTTAGTGTCAAAACCATTGAAAACGCCTATTCCCAGCTTTTGCTGGAGGGTTATATTTATTCTATGGAGAAAAAGGGCTATTTTGTCAGCACCTTGTCTGACTATCGTAAGAAAGGCACAAAAACCGCTCCCTACCTTTCCAAATATCAGGACGAAACCTATCTGGTTGACTTAAAGGCCAACAAAAACAATATGGAAATGTTCCCGGCCTCCACCTGGTATCGCATGATGCGGGAAACGCTGTCCTATGATACCGCCAAGCTTCTGGATACCGTTCCCTTCAACGGACTGCTGGAGCTTCGCATGGCCATTGCAAGCTATTTGCTGGATTTTCGCGGAATGGAGGTGTCCCCGGATCAGATTATCATCGGCGCCGGAACAGAGTACCTTTATAACCGTCTGATTCAGCTTCTGGGCCGGGATACCTCCTTTGCCGTGGAGGACCCGGGCTATCATAAAATCCGTGCCATTTACGAAAGCAACCAGGTGGCTTATACTGCCATTCCCTTGGATAAAGACGGCATCCGCATGGATCTGTTAGAGGCTTCGGAATGTGATGTTGTTCACCTTTCACCGGCTCACCATTTTCCCTTAGGCTTCGTAACTCCTATCACCAGACGACTTGAGCTTCTATCCTGGGTCAATGAGAAAAGGGGGCGTTACATTATCGAAGATGATTACGACAGCGAATACCGCTATCACGGCATGCCCGTTCCTCCGCTTTACAGTATTGATGTGCGGGGCAAGGTCATTTACATGAACACCTTTTCCAAATCCATCGCCCCCGCCGTCCGCATCAGCTTCATGGTTCTGCCGGAGGATTTGATGGAGAAGTACATCTCCACCATGAACTTTTATTCCTGCTCCGTGTCCAGCTTTGACCAGTTTACTCTGGCCCGCTTTATTGAAGGCAATTACTTAGAGCGCCACATCAACCGCATGAAGCGTTTCTATGTCAAGCAACATGACGACATTGTGGGAGCCATTCATACTTCCTCCCTGCGGGACAAGACCACCATCATAGAGGACGCTGCCGGAACACACTTCCTTTTAAAAGTACAGACCACCCTTACAGACGCCGAGCTGATTGCCCGGCTGCGAAACCGCAAAATTCTGGTGTCCTGCCTCTCCGAATACTGCCAACAATACAATCCTGATTATGATTCCACATTGATTATAAACTATTCCGGAATCACCACCGAGCAGATTATGTATTTTATTGAGGAACTGGAGAAAGTGGTAAACTAAAACACCCCTTGTGCCAACTGACACAAGGGGTGCTCTATTACTGATTCGCAATCATGTTTATGGCCTGGGGCAAAATCTGCCACTCAGCCTGCTCCATTACACGTCTTTGTAAAATCTCGGGAGTGTCTCCCTCTTCCACATACACAGCCTTCTGTAAAATAATAGGTCCGGTGTCCATGCCTGCATCCACATAATGAACAGTTGCTCCGGTCACCTTTACACCGCGGGCAAGTGCTGCCTCGTGAACCTTAAGCCCATAATAGCCTACGCCACAGAAGGAAGGAATCAGGGAAGGATGAATATTGATAATTCTTCCTTCATATTTGGCTACCAGCTTCTCGGGAATCTTTACAAGGAAGCCTGCCAGCACAATCAAATCCACTCCATACTCGTCAATCTTGGCAAGCAATGCATCATTGAAAATCTCACGGCTCTCATAATCCTTGGGAGATACGCAGACCCCATCAATGCCTTTATTCTTAGCACGCTCCAGTGCGTAAGCTCCTGCGTTATTGCTGATAACCACTTTAATCTCAGTATTGGTAATGGTACCGTTGTCGATGGCATCCATAATGGCCTGCAGATTCGTACCGCCGCCGGATACCAGTACAGCTACTTTTAACATAAAGTAACTCCCTTCTCGCCTGCCTCACAGTGACCAACTACATATGCAGTGTCGCCTGCTGTCTTGATTGCTGCCATGGTAGCGTCTACATCTGCGGGATCTACTGCCACAACCATACCAAGACCCATGTTGTAGGTATTGTACATCATATCCTCTGCAATATCGCCCTTTTTCTGAAGAAGTTTGAAGATTGCAGGAACCTCATAGCTGTCCTTTTTCACCACTGCATTGATGTTCTCAGGAAGCATTCTGGGAATATTCTCCTGGAAACCACCACCGGTAATATGGCTGCAACCGTGAATTCTCACGCCTGCATCCTTAACAGCCTTCAAAGCCTTTACATAAATTCTGGTGGGAGCAAGAAGTGCCTCACCCAAAGTAGTACCAAGCTCCTCATAATAGGTATTCAAACCTTCCTTGGTAAGCTCCTTCTCAAACACCTTTCTCACCAAAGAAAATCCGTTACTATGTACACCGGAAGAAGCAATACCAATCAAAGTATCGCCAGCCTTAATCTCAGCACCGGTAATAATATCCTTCTTGTCGATTACACCTACTGCAAAACCTGCCAAGTCGTAATCTTCCTCGGGCATCATGCCGGGATGCTCTGCGGTCTCACCGCCAATCAATGCACAACCGGACTGCTTACAGCCCTCTGCCACACCACTTACGATGGTTGCAATCTTCTCAGGAACATTCTTACCGCATGCAATATAGTCAAGGAAGAACAAAGGCTCTCCGCCTGCACATGCAACATCATTTACACACATTGCTACTGCATCAATACCGATGGTGTCATGCTTGTCCATAATAATTGCAAGCTTTACCTTGGTACCGCATCCGTCTGTACCGGACAACAGTACGGGCTCCTCCATATCCTTAATAGCCGCTGCTGAAAATGCACCGGAGAATCCGCCAAGACCACCCAAAACCTCAGGTCTCATGGTTCCCTTTACATGCTCCTTCATCAGCTCTACTGACTTGTAACCGGCTTCAATATCAACTCCAGCTTTCTTGTAATCCATTTCAATCACCTCGTATATTTATATTTATTTCTTTTGACTTTCCACATATACCTTGTAACCAATCTCCTGAAGCTTCGCATCCTTAGCTACAACCTGATCCTTTAACCCTGCGCTATAATCCTTAAGTTTCTGCAAAAGCTCTGCATCAGAGGTTGCCAGAATCTTTGCCGCCAAAAGGCCTGCATTAGCACCGCCGTTGATTGCAACGGTAGCAACAGGAATGCCGGAAGGCATCTGTACAATAGAATAAAGGGAATCACGGCCGCCCAAAGAAGTGGTGTGCATGGGAATACCGATAACAGGCATGGGGAAAATTGCCGCACACATACCGGGCAGATGCGCTGCCATACCTGCTCCTGCAATAATTACCTTGAAGCCCTTTGCCTCCGCACCCTTCGCATACTCAAAAAATACGTCGGGCTCTCTGTGAGCACTGATGATGGTCATCTCATAAGGAATGCCCAACTCCTCCAAAATATCTGCCGCCTTTGCCATAACAGGCATGTCGGAATCACTTCCCATAACAATGCCTACCATAGGTTTTACTGCTTCTGCCATGATGTCCTCCTTGTAACTTGTTCTTGTTATTTCTTCTTTTGATGGATTCTGCTCCACCGCCTCTAGTTTACTAAAAATCAATATTGTATGCAAGGCTTTCTTGTAATTTTCGCAAAAATACAGCTTTATGCTTCCTCAAATGCCTCATTCAGCTTCTGTGTGCCGGGCAATACAAATCTGCCATTCTCAATAATCACCACACGGCTTCCATCCTTACGCACAGCCGCAAGCTCTCCCAACTCATCATAGGGAATGGTCACGTCTGTATGGCAGTTAAAATAGGCCTTGCCGGGAGCCTTGTCACGAAGCTTAGAAATCTCGTTGTCACGGGCCACAATTTCCTTGCCGTCAGGATTATATACCCTCACATCCTCCGCATGAGAATAACAGGTATCGCCCACGGCAAAATGAGGGCCGGTTTTCTCTGCAATCAAAATAGGGAACTTATCATGCACACCATATTTTTCCGCCACCACATAGGCCACGGTATTCGTGCCGATGGCAAACTCTCCCATGGGTAATGTCTTGTGTCTGAATAACACATTTTCCCGCACGAAATTCAGATTTTCTTCCTCTGTGCCAAAATTGGAACAATTGTAGCTTACAATTTTACCGTCCTCAAATACAAGTTCAAGATTCTTGTACTCCAAACCATTCAGGTATACACGACTTACATGCAAAGTCCCTTCCGTGCCTTTAAGCACAGGCGAAGTAAACACCTCACCCACAGGAATATTCACATCTGCTACACAGTTTTCAAAAATGGTCTCCCTCTCCGGATCTGAAAGAGTCCACAAATTAACCTTCAAATCCGTACAATTCCCCTTCATACCTTTAATCTCACAATAGTCTGCAGTGTCCAACACATCAATAATACGCTGCTGAATATCACGATACAAGGTGTAATCCAGCGTGTTGATACGGATCACCTCATTAAAGAACGCATGGAAACACTCCTTCGCATCCTGCATGCCAAGCTTTTTAAGCAATTCCTCATCAAAAGACTCCTGAATCTCAGGCACAGGAAATGCAATAATGGTAAAGCTTCGCTCCTCCTCAAGGATATACTGTCTTTGCAGTTCCCCTGCAAGGGAACGATACTCCACCAAAAGTTTATTCTGCTCCTCATTCATATGATAGCTTTCTGCCTTGTTCTCCGGAGCAAAATCTGCCTCTCCAAAAGTCTCCACCACGGCAGGACCCGCATATCCGTATGCCTCTTCCTTATATTTTTCAAAGGCTGTTCGGGTGACCTCCAGCTTGTGATTCATATAAATTTTATCCCAGAATAAAGCCTTATCATCCTTATGGTCAAAATCATACTGACGGTTCACATCGCCACCGTAATATCCAACCTTAAAAATGGACGGATTATAAAGAATACTGGTGGCTGCGCGGTAACACACAACCTTAAGCCCCATCTTTTCAAAGTTCTCAACCGCCACACGCATCATGCGCTCAAAGCCCAGACGATAACGGATTTCCACTGTTTTTTTCTTGGAAAGATCCTTATTCGTCACCTCAAAACCGATACGATACCCTTCCGTGTAGGTATCTGCCATGGTACAGATGGTCTCCTCAGAAAGACTTGCCATGAAACGAGCCGTCTCCAGCTCATTTTCACTGATATACTCACCATAGGCAAACAGATATCTCTCATCAGACAAATCTGCTGTCTTAATCAAATTCACTGCAAAATTATTGTCCGGCACAAGCATCTCTCTGATATGCTCTTCCACTGCAGTCTCCGTATAATCGCTGACAAACCAGTAGAGAATCTGACGAATATCCTCTGCCTTGGGAAGCCTGCTAATCTCAATCCCCTTTTGCTTCAGCTCCTCTGCCTCCTGCCACGCATAGGAAAATGCCGCATAAACCTCCACTAAAAGCTCAAGGCGAATTACAATTTCTTCCAAACGCTCCTCATAGATAAAAGGAATCAGACTGCGCATCTCACAATACAAGAAGCTCAGCATCTGACCAAATTCCTCGCCCAGCTTTTCCACTGCATAGGCAGGGTTTGCATAGCTTGTGTCATACATTTGGGGCAACACATCCTCATACAATGCATGATTGCGTGCGTTAAGCTCCTTAAAAGAAGCAGTCTTTAATCCATCTGCGGACAGAAAGCTTCCCGTATCCTCCAGAAGAATCACAAAATGAGCCACCTTTGCAAAATACTCTGCAAAGGCTTCATCGCATCTGGCTTCCTTGGGAATCTCATATATTCTCTCCATCACAAGCGCATAGCGCTCCATCAAAACGGAGTTCATTTCATTATTTTGCATCGTTTCCTCCATGAATTACCTTCCTCCTAAACGATATTATTACTAATTTATTGAATATAGATACCAACAGCATTACCAACCCAAAGACAAAAACATCACTAACCACTCTCAATACCGAAGCAATATATTGATTTCCTGCAATGCTCCATACAGGATGCCATATTCCATCCATGCAGTGAATGCATAATAAATAGAGTGAATATTTCCCCAAATAGCAAAATATTTTGTAAAGTTCGGTCCGTGTTCTAAGAAACATGCTAAATTCACAAACCATTGTTGTCCCTGCTATTGCCACAAAATAACTAAATGGGTATAAAACATATCTCCTTGGTGCTAATTCCAGATAGCTTGAACTTAAAATATAACACAATGCAAAGGTAAGCCCCCACACTCCAAACCACAATATAAATTTCAAAAATTCCTTTTGTTCTAATTTCTCTTTAGGAAATTTATGCCCAATGTAGAAAAAGGGTTGTATCGCTAAAGCTATATCAACAGAAAAGGGCAGCCAGCAAAATTCCCCTAATATTACACCAAGTCCACTCAACAAGCATATTACTTCAACCAACAATCTGCCTTTTACTTTAATTTGTATAAAGTCAAACAGACATCTCCCCAAAAACAGTGCAAATAAAAACCATGGTATCCCTAACGCCGCTACACATCTTCCATTTTGTACTACATTCACACCACTTCCCCAAAAAAGAACTTCAACCTTTTTCATATAATATGAAAAATTAATATCTGTCTTTGAACTCCCGACTAATACATGTCCCCATTCTATCAATATTCCAAGCAACCATATTATCAGTATCGGACTTACTAAATGTTTTAGCGCTTTAACCATTTTGTTTTTGAACATGGGAATATTGTCGGAACACTTAAAAGTCATACAACTCACAATAAAAAACAGTGGCATGTGAAACGAAAAAATTGCCCCCCGTATAATCGCATTGGATACTGTATGACTAATAATAACCAATAAAATAGTTATTCCCTTTACACAGTCAATCCAGTCAATCCTCTTATTTATCATACGCTTCTCCTGTAAACACCGGTTGCTGCCTCATTCTCTTACAAGGCATATCTCTTCAGAATAATAAACAGCCATTTTAAAAAGGCCATTCTGTATTAATCAGACGACCCTTTTATAATCTTTCTATTATTAATTTCCCCCTAAAATCCAAGCTGCACCAAAAATGCCATAATCCCCAATGCAACCAAGTTCAAAATAATTCCCAAAACCGGGAACAACTTAAACATGTCCTTCTCCTGCGCCGTAAGCACACCCAGGATCAGGCCAATCACCGAGAAAATTACTGCTAAAAGGCCGGTAAGGCCGTAGCTTATGGGAATATTCCCTCCACTTAAATAGGCCAGATAAATAACGATTCCCAATGATGTATTACTTATAATACCCAGAATCGTAGACATAATTGCCTGATCCGAATGTTTTCGATTGGTAAACTTATAATTTTTGCGTTTCATAAACCACTCTTAGAACGTAATCTTGCTCTTGTCTGCCAAAAGCTTCGCGCCGCCTACAATCAACATTACACCTGCCGCAACACCAATTACCATCACAACAACACCGATGACAATATTCCATGCTCCGGTTCCTCTCATGGTCTTATAAACTTTCTCTCCCATACCATATCCTCCGATTTGAATTATGCGCCGTAGGTCTCGTAATACTTATCAATCGCCTCTTTCAAGGTATCATCAATGTAAATCTGTCCCTTGTAGGGCTTATTATACAGATGCTCAATTACATCATTCATGGACACAATCGCATTTGCATCAAATCCGTACTTTTCCTTAATCTCTTCCAGCGCACGTTTCTCACCGCCAAGACCCTTTTCACAACGGTCCAGGGATACCATCAGACCAACGATTTCCACATTGGCTGCACCTCTTACCTTGGGAACGGTCTCCTCCATGGATTTGCCGGAGGTGGTAACATCCTCAATCATGATAACCCTGTCGCCATCCTTCAAGGTACTTCCAAGGAAGCTTCCCTTGTCTGCACCATGATCCTTTTCCTCTTTACGGTCAGAGCAATAACGAACCTCTTTACCGTACAATTTACTGTATGCAATGGCAGTTACCACACTGATGGGGATACCCTTGTAAGCAGGTCCGAACAATACATCGAAATCATCTCCGTAAGTGTTGTGAATCGCCTTGGCATAATACTCTCCCAGTCCCATAAGCTGGCTGCCGGTCACATAAGCACCTGCATTCATAAAGAAAGGAGACTTACGTCCGCTCTTCAATGTAAACTCGCCAAACTTAAGCACCTGACAATCCACCATAAATTCAATAAATTCGCTCTTGTACTGTTCCATACCGCTCTAACCTCCTAGATTTATTCAATTCATAGTATCACAAATCCTCAAGCATTTCAATCTTATTCAATATAATCCAGTACATATTTTCCGGTTTCATCAGCAGTCAAATATGCCTTTTTCCTAAATTGTTCTACTTCCATCGTCTCACTATTAACCACATTAAACTGATAGTCCACAATAATTTCACCTGCATCACCATAATGTGCCTCGTAAATAGCTGCTGATGCTATTCTGTTTATACTTCCCTGAGCTGTTGTACAAATCAACCGATCCCCTTCCAAACGGTTGATACCGGGATTTAAATTTTCCTCACTAATGGTATCACTTGTTAAAAAAGAAAACATTTGGTTTAATGCTGCCACATCATATACTGCTCCTCCGTCTCCCGTTTCCTCTATGGGCTCCAGGGGTGATTCACCATAGGATTTGTCGCACATCCAATATAATGCATTCTTTAAATAATCATCCTCATATTCGTACTCACAGCGGCTGACAACTTTAAGCAAATATGCCAATTGAGACTCGTCAGAACCACCCTTTAATAAAGCCGGCCAGTCCTCCGTATTAATTACAGTTCCGCTGGCTGCCTGAGGCAATTCCTGGACAGTATCGGTTGCTTCACCGGACGCCGAACTACCTTCCTCTTCCTCAACACCGGGAACCGTTTCAGAATCATCTTCAAGCTCTGTCATTTCAATATTATCATCCTCAATAATTGCCATTTCCCCGGCACTTACCCTCTCGGATTCTGCGTCTGTTTCTGCCTTTACAACACCTTCTTCCACCTTAAGGATAGTGGTATTTGTTTCAGGACTATAGGTAACTTCAAAAATGGTTCCCCTGACACTGAGTGCCGCATTGGGCGTCTCTACTTCAAAAGATGAGCCATCCGGCAACTTGTTTTCAATCTCAATCAAAGATGTACCGTATTTTAATTCTATTTTCAGTGTACCTTCTTTTTCATTACCTTCTGAAACAATTGTAAAACAAGTATTTTCAATCGCTGCAACATTCTTATCTTCATCAATCAAAAGGCCAATTAAACCATCTGCCCCGGTAGTAATCAGGTCTTTTGTTTTCAGATTCATATCCTCAAAAAGTTCTTTTTCGGAATCATCTCTTTCCAAGGTGACCTCACCATCAAAAGACTCAACTTTAATCACTCTATGTCCTTTATTTGTAACAAGCAAAACAGAAATTACAATTGCAACAATCAAAAGTACTACAACACCAATTAACACGGGTAACTTTTTACTTTTCTTCATAGAATCTCTCCTCTTAAATTATTCCTCTTTTAAGTACAATTCTTTGGCATAGGCAAGCAATTCTTTGTCTACCTTGCCAAGCTGCGCCTCCTCATCCAATATCTCAAAGGCCACTTTTACGGTTTTCGGTTTCTTGTAGGGTCTGTCATCCGCAATCAAAGAATCATAAATATCCATAATCGTCAGAATCCTGGTCATGGTATCAATTTCTTCCTCACGAATACCCTTCGGATATCCTTTCCCGTTTAATAATTCATGATGGTTTGCCGCCATGGCACGCACATCTTTAAAGTGTTCCCCAAATTGTATGTGCGAAAGAATCTTATCTGTATAAACCACATGACTTTGCATAATAGTACGTTCTTTCTCAGAAAGAGTACCGGCTTTTATATATAAATCCGCAATCTCGTCCTCTGTCATATAAGGTATTTCATCCCCATTAATGCCTACATAAACACTTTCCGCTATCTCATTAACAAGAGTCCATTCCTCTTCTTTCAAAGGGCGTCCGCAGTTAAAACCATTTAAGTTATTTATAAAGGTTTGTATTTTTCCCTGTTTTTCATCTGCTACGGCACGGGGTACATGGCCGTTTAATGCATCCACCTCTATGCGAAGGCTTATCCTCTCCAATCTGTCTCTCAACTTACTTTCGCGACTTCCCAGCTTAGTAGGTTTGTCCATAACCTCAAGAGGAATATCCATTTTGCCCACATCATGTAGCATGGCGGCAAGATACAGCTGCCTTTTATCATCCTCCGTAAAGAAAAACTTTGTCTTTTTCTCCTTGTGCTTTGTATTGATAAAATCCAGCATCTCCATACATCTCTTCGCTACATTTTTGGTATGATTGGCATTGTAAGGGGTTCTGCCTTCAATGGTCTCCGCCATAGCCTCCGCCATGGAAAAAAGCATACTACGCATCTCAAGCATTCTGCTTCTTTGCAGCTTCATATAGTGATATATTATCGCCGATAAAAATACCAGTGCCATACCCATGGGAACCGCAAGAAGATTCAGCTTATATGATGTTAATTTAAATAACACAACTACCACCAAAAAATATCCTGCAATTGTTACCACAAGACCAATTAAACCATGTCCCATTTTGGAATTTAATGCAAAATAACCAAAAGCTCCCACAAATAGGAATGTTACCAGAAACTGAACCACTCCATTTACCGAATAGATCATATTGTCATTCAAAAAAGCATGCACATAATTTGCCTGAAGCTCTACACCGTACATTTCTTTTGAATAATCAACCGGCACTCTGTAAGAGTCCATAAGCCCCTCTGCATATGCACCGATAAGTACAATACAATCGTCAAAATAATCTGCCGGAACAGTGCCTTCAAGCACATCTGACATGGATATCTTTTCTATTTCGCCCGGATTGCTTACAAAAGAAGGTTCCACATAAAGAGGATATTCATCCACATCTCCTACCTTGGATGCAATTTTGTAGGCAAAAGAATCATAAATCCTGCCATTCGATTCCATCTGCGTGTAAGCCTTTCTAATGATTCCGTCCTCATCAAATATGGCATTGGTAAAGCCATAATCCACCACTTGCGCCAGTTCTTCGTAAGGCCGACCTTCACCCGATATGTACGTAGCCCCGTAATAATCTCCGTCGCCATCCTGATAGATATAGTTATCAAATGTTACGGTAGAGGCCATAACAATATTATCATATTGGCTACAAACCCGGGCAAGCTTAGCATCCGCCTCGCTTTGACCGGTCCCGCTGAATACCACATCAATTCCGATTACCTTAGGCGTGCTTTGCTCATCCTGATTTAAAATCTCCAATAAGTTTGCGAATTCACCTCTGTCCCAGTCTGTATATGGGCCAAGTTGTTCCAATGTTTTCTCGTCAATGGCAATGATTTTAATATCATAGGGTATCACTCCCGCATTCTGATACAAACCATCCGCAGCCATATTCTCCAATTCCATCGGAAAATTTTTTACCGCCATAATACCGGCTATAACCGCTATAACAACCGCAATCACAAGAACAATAAATTGCTCTCTCTTTTTGTCAAATTTATTTGTTTTCATATCAGATATCCAATTCTTTTAAACGCATTCCCGATTCCATATCAGATGTTACACCCATGCGCACCTCATCTATGGAATCGTAATCCGCATAATCCATTTCATTATAGTAGTATACCTGTGGTCACCCAAAAAATCAATAATATAAACAAGCACCAACAGATAATTAATCCATTGGTGCCCGTCTATTCAAGTATAAGCTTAGTAGAACCAGAGTGCCTCACCCTCAAGATACAGCGCAAGCCACATAGAGCCCTCTTCACTTCCCGGCAGGGCTCCGCCCTGGTCGACGTAGAAACCGAAGTTCGCCTTGGCGCCATCGTCGAAGTAAAGAGTACAAGAATACTCGTTGTTCATCTCATAGTCGAAAGGACGCCCTTTTTCATTGTCTGTCCAGAAGCATCCACGGCCATCCTCCTCAAATGTAAGGAATCTCACATCGTCGCTCGTTTCAAAACTTACTTCACCGGATATACTGTCCATGATCTCGTACAGAATATAATACTCTTTTGCCGTCAGAACCTTTGTATCGAATGCGGCAACCTTAAGGCGCGTCATATCCAGAGCGACGAACCCACTGTCTTCTTGCGATTCCACGGCCTCAAACTGGCAGTCTTCTCCAATCACAAAGCTTCCATGGTCCTTCAATTCCTCATTGAGGCGCTGACTCTCCCAGCCGCCGAAGGTACAGCCTTCAAAGTGCGCTCCGCTTTCGCTGTCGCTATGGTAGTAAGCGGGAAGAAAATTGTCCCCCTCGTTTCCGGTGAAGGAGCAGCCTTCGAAGTGGGCAAAGGAGTCGTTGAGGCTCAGCATATCGAAGCCTCCGTTGTCCCTGAAATCGCAACCCTCAAAGGTGGTATCGCTACATAGCAGGTCGACGATACCGTAGCTGCACTCGCGGATAATGCAGTCCTTGAGCGCAATACCCACCGTGTGGTCTGCCACCACGCCGTAGGTGCCGCAGCCGTAGAGATCCAGTCCGTCGAGACTTATTTTTTGGCAATAATCAAACGCCAGCACCGCACCCTGGCAGTTTCCCTGCTCAATCGTATGGCCAAAAGTGATGTTCTCAATAACAATATCGGAACAGTCGCTGAAGTAGAGCACATCGGAATAGCGAGGCTCCGCCACGACCTCGACCTTACCGTCCTTTGCCCCGCGAATCGTCAGCCTGTCGACCTCATGGATTTCTGCCTGCCAACCGTCAGTGAAAGTGCGAACAACATAGTCCGAGACATTGTCGGAGGCCTCACGGAGATACTCCGTTAGGTTATAGGTGCCCGGCGCAAGCTCAATGACCACGTCCGGGGCGATAGCCTCGAGGAACTCGCCCGCCGTGCTGACATGGATTACTTCTGCCTCAGTCACAGATTCTTCCGAAGAAGCGGAAGAATCCGGCAGAACCGGCGCGGAAGCGGTGGTAGTCTGTTCAGGCGCCATGGCAGGCTCTCCTTTGTCGGAAGCCCCACTGCACCCGACAAGCGGCACAAGTAGTATAAGTGCCAGAGCAAAGGCGCAGATGTTCAACTTCTTATTCCCATTTCTCATTCCTTTTCCTCTTTCCTCCAATAGTACTTACTTTCACTAATAAATCCAGACAACCTTTTCATTCATCTGCATCATAAACCAGAGTCTTTCAAAACCGTCCATCTGCTCCGCATAAGGTGTCAAATAATGATATATTTCACCTTTTAATGTCACAGTACCGTCTGATTCGCAACACCAGGTAAACTCAAAATACTCATCCTCAGTCTCACACCAGCCGGTTCCGTTGTCATACAGTTCCAAGGTAAAATAAGGATAATACTCAGTCTCACCGGATTGCTGATTCACAAACATATAAGCATAATAAGTGTCTGCAATGTTCCACTCATTAGCATCAACGGGAATCAGACTATCAATATCCACAACATCTTCCCCTTCCGGTTCCACATCAGGGTATTCTGTGATTTCCTCCCAATAGCAATCTGTGAATGTGGCATATTCATTAAAATACCAATAATTGGTCTCCTTCTCGCCGAAATTACATTCGATAAAAGAAAGCTCTGCACCGTCTGCCGGCTCGTAATAACCACCGCCATTGGAACCACTCAGCCAGCAATTACGAAACTCGTATTTCCCCTGCGCATCCATTATATAGAAAGGTCCGTCTTCGCAATCACGGATGGTACAACTCTGCACATAGATGTTACCGCTTCCCCACATAGCATCAAACCCATACATACCACATCCGTATAAGTCCATAGCAGTTAAGTAGACATTCGTAGTATTCAGAAACGAAATTACACTGGAATCGCATGCTCCATCCTGGGTATGTCCCATAGTAAGACCATGCAGAAAAATATTATTACAGTCCTCAAAATTCAAAACAGCTCCGGCTCTTGTTTCCACAACAAGCTCAGTGACCGCAGCCCCCTCCAAATCTGCAAAAACAGACAGATTCTGCACGTCCTGAATCGCAACCTCTATGCCGCCATCCCAGCACTCATACAACTCAACATATTGATGCTTTTGGTTCCATTCTTCCCCTTGCTCACTCCACACTTTCTCAATATGATCACTCAAATTATAGTATCCGGGTTTCATCTTTATGGTAGCTCCCGGCTGAATGGCTTCTAAAAAGTCTTCAACATTATCCACTTCCACAATTTCTTCCGTTAACTGTGTTTCCACTGAAGATTGTGTTTCTTCTGTCGAAGGAGTCTGTTCCTCTTTATTTGACTCTTCTGTAGAAACCTTTGTTTCTTCCGTTTCCTTCTGTGTGGGGCTGTCTTTCCCGCATCCGGAACAAATACCCAAAATCATTACCAATAAACAAAATTTTACAACAATTCTTTTTTTATTCTTATGTTTCATTTTTATCTCCACGATATCTGTTCATTTATTTCAGCGTAGGCATACCATCTTTTCCCACTCCATAAACTTCGAAATCCTGTGCACCACTGTCATAATTATCCAAGAGCATATGATTGGGGTCCAGAGGCAATGCAAACATATCTGAAGGGATGTAAGCCGGTCCCATATTCATGTCTCCGACTCTTGTAAGCACACCACCATTTACCTTGTATACCACCAGCATCATCTGACCCTGCACATGATTTCCAATTTCATTCTCCTCGCAGAACAAATAAATATAGTGGTTTCCATCCTCTGTTTTCACGTAATAGGGTTGATAATCATATGCGAACAACTCTTCATATTGATAATAACCGTTTACGTTTGTATAAATTCCAAACTGAGTATAGAATCTGTCTGTTTCATTAAACAAACCTGTACAATTCAATTCCTCTAATGTTCCATCACTATCCAAATCCGTAAAGAAGGAATAATCTAACGGCAGTCTGACCATGTATGCTTCCGGTACATCCATATACTTTTTATGAAACAACTCCGGATACTCCGCAAAGGAAATGGTGGCTGTTTTACCTACACTTGACATTTCTGTAAAATCATCATATCCAAAATAAAAGGTCACACCATTATAATCCAATGACCAGCTTATGCCGTCCTCCGGCGTATTCTTAAAATACTCCTCCACAACTGTTTCAGAATAATCCTCTCCTGCCCAAAGATGGCTGTTTAACTCTTTGCATACAATTCCGGGAACCTCTTCCATGTCAAGAATTACATCTGACAACAACAGTTCCTCCCCTGTCTGCACATCATAGTTGCGTCCCCAGACAGACCTGAAATCCTCAATAAATCCATAATCCGCATAAGAGTCTGTCACATAACTTAACACCACACTATCCGCTCTTCTGACTTGTACATTGGATGTGGATACCTGTGTTTCAAAATCCGCTAAGTCTCCGTCAAGCATTCCCATCTCTGTGATAAAGCTTAAAATGTTATCTGCCTCATCCTCCATGGAACGTGTTTGCATTCCGGCTGTCTCTGACAATGTACGCTCCAGTTCGGGATATTGCTCAGCGCCTTCCCACATCGTTACGTTGGAATATTCGCTATATAGTAACCAAAGAGCATCCTGCCATTCATATCTTGTAGCGTATGTTTGTTTTAAAGACAATATCTGCGGCAGTTCAGCTATTTCGGTAGTTCCAGGAATCTCGGTAGTCTCAGGGATCTCTTCGGTTTCTTTTTCAGACATATTCTCTCCTACACTCTTCGGCTCACTTGTTGTTTGCGGATTTTCATTTCCGCATGCTGTAAATGCACCTATCAAACAAGCCATCATTGTAATCAAAAGTAACTTTTTCATTAATGCTATTCCTCTCTTCTCCCGGCAACCTTCATTGTACCTATGCCCATGCATCCTGCCCGGTAGGAATTCTGATATCTGCAAGGCATTGAATATCGTTCACAAACCACTGATTCGTGGAAGGTTTCCTGCGTAACTTAATTGGTCTGGGCGCATCTGCACCACCACTTGTCACATACAGAGTAGCCCAATTCTCTTCATCAAAGGAATAGGGATTTTCACTTACAGTAATCGTATACGGGGTGGCAGGAGTGTAGCCATTTTCCGGTGTTGCCCCTTTAAAAAAGGACAGTGTCTTATATTGTTTTCCTGCCAGACGTTCCTTGATAAATGATTTTTCTCTTTCATTTACATCTTCCGGACCTTTTAAATAATCAAGCATTTCCCATGTTGCATTTGCATCCTTTTCCAAATTGCACAAAACAGCAACACAAAGTGCTGTTGTCTTGAATGCGGAGTCCAGGGAAGCTTCAGGCAATGCCTGTAGCTGAGCCAAATTTGTAGGCAAAGAAGCAAAGGTAAAGCTTTCGGTATGCTTTCTGCCCTTTGCAATCGCCTGGGAAGCGCTTTGCGCCGCACTGTTTACCGCTTTAGATGCCTCCCTTTTCATCTGTGATGTAACTTGATTTTTAAGTAAGTCAAATAATGCCATTTTCTTAATCTCCTTTACTGTAATCTTTCAAAACGTGTAGTTGCCATCGTTAAAAATTCGTCGTCGCCGCTAAACTGCTCTAACGCATCTCCTATTCCCATGTTTACCCAAAGTTTGCCATCACGCTCCTCCCAGCTAAAGGGATCATCTGTCATCATACCATCGCGGACCTTGATTGCTCCGGCATTTACTGCTGCCTCCACTTCTTCCTTGGAAACGCCCTCCGGCAATGGCATTAAAGCGTATAACTTTCCATCCTCACATACTTCAAGAAATGTACCTACCGTTCTCTTTCTCTCCTTTATTTCATCCGCAACTGCTTCCTCATCTGATTCATCAATATAAGGCATGGGAGAATTCATATATTCCTCTGCATTGAGCCACACTCTTTCACAGGTTTCATCATCCACTGTTCCAATGGAATGAAATTTCCATTTTCCTACATAACTCATATAAATATCCTCCTATTTTCAATTTTACTGACGGACAAGCGGCATGTCTACAACAGCGTCATTGGTAACATACAAGGTATCACCCTCGATTCTGATTATGAATCCACCCTCTGATCCATCCTCGTAAAAGAACTGCAAATAGTCGCTTCTGAGGAAATTATAAGTAATAGGGAACTCGTAATACCCGCCATCCACACAGCTGTACATACCGGTGCCGTCTGCGTTGAAGGTAAAGGTTTCCTTATAACCGCTTTCTTCATCCATCCAGGTTCCCACAATTTCCGTGACATAGGAATTCTCAGGCTCTGCTTCCAAAGACGCCTCGGCCTCTTTAGGTGCTTCGACCGCTTCGCTCTGGGCTACCTGCTTATCCAAAAGCAGCTCGTTGCCAAACTTGTCTATCATGGTCAACAAATCGCCGCTTAAGGAGATGGTGAACTCTTCCATATCATCTACCCCATAAGTCAAGGTCAGAACATCACCATTCACTGCATAGGTAAAGGGATATTCGGGACCACTAATCAGCATGCCTGTGCCATCTGCATTGAAAATGTATGTATCGTCCCAGTCACTGTCTCTCTCCAGCCATGTGCCATAGAGTTCGGAAGCAGCCACGTTAATAGCAGGTGCAGTGGTTTCCTCGTCGCTTGCTGCAAAGGGATTGGCAACGCCGGAGTCCACGCCGAAAAGCTCTCCGATAATCCATGCACATTTATCCTGTGTCAACTCATCCCAGCCATAGGAACGCATATCAAAGCCAAAAAGCGCCTTTGTTGTCAGATTCTTGATTTCACCCGTACCCTGTTCAGCCTTCCAGTAGTCCAAGTCATACTCAACACCTACGAAAAGCTCGGTCTGTTCGCCGTAATCCTTAAATGTATACTTGGTTTCAATCATAATGACATCATATCCGTTCCATTTGAAACCAAGAGGTGTGACCGTCTGTGAACAGTTGCTGTTCTCTGCTGCAGTTTCAGCATCAAGTTCTCCGTCAAAATAAAGCTGTGCAATAATGGGATATGCTGTCGGTTCGCTATTATAAGCGTCACGATGCCAATGCATTGTGCTGGTAGCCATATACTCATTGACTTCATCGTCTACCTGCACCGTCATTACACTGCCGTCTTCTTCGTAAATCTGCAATGTTTTTTCGTCGAACACTGCTCCCTTTGGACAAAAGATTTCTGATGTATACTTTTCCTCATCACTACTGCTGCCCCAGCCATAGTAAACCTTAACGCTGGATGTTGTTGCTTCTTCCGCTTTTGTTTCAGCAGATGTTGCCGAAGTATCAGTTGTTGTATTTCCGGAAGCTGTTGTGCTTTCCATTGACTTGTCACCTCCGCAGGCTGCTAAGGAACATACCATCACACCTGTTAAAATCAATGTTAATAATCTCTTTTTCATTTTTTCTCTCCCCATATTACTTTTTAAATAATTTTCCAAAAAATCCTTGTCTTACATTTCCTTCTTCAATATCATTAGCAGTTTCAATACCTTGCTTTACTGCTTCTTCCACACTGCCACCGGTTGCTGCTGCCTCAAGTACAGCCGCTACTGTATCACCAAGGTTACGAACCTGCATCTTATTCTTTCTTGCTTCGTCATGCAGACCATTGTTTAACCAATTAATTCTATCCTGATTGATTCGCTGTGCAAAATCATAGAATACTTCCACGTCCTCTTTGTTGCGGACATCTCCCTTCAATTTGATTTCACGGATACAATCATTGTTATACGGAATCACTACTGTACAAGAGGTAATGTTTTCTTCCGCATCCTTATTTTCTTCTACGGTTACATAGTTTGCACTCATGTTTGTAACTTCGTTTCTTCTGATATCTGCAAGAACCTCATTTTCAGATGCAAACTGATATGGAATCATGGTGTCAAAATAAAATACCGGAACATGTTCATAACGACTCATGTCATCCAAATTAATCTGAAAGGCCCCTGTTCTGGTGTTGCAACGGTAATGCACTCTCAGACTTCCCAAATCCCATGTTTTAAACCCTCTCTCTGCACTCTGAAAGCGATTCTCTGCATTATCAAAGCTCGCCTCAAAATCAGCTTCCTCCTGTTTAAGACACTCCATCATGGCTTGTGCAGCGTCCTTTGACGTATAGTCCATTCTGGCAAAATAATTGGTCTTTCTTCTGCACTCGTTGCAGATATACTCTTTGGTTGCCAGTTTAGAACGCTTTAACATGCCTACTTCTGTGTTACAAAACACACATGCTTCCTTACTAAACAAACCCATGCGCATTCTCCTCCTGCGTTGATATTATATTTTGAGAGCGGTATCCCTACTTCCTCACTTTACACTCATTATAATAACAACCATTTTCATGCGCCCCCGCCATTCGGCCGGTTTTTAAAAAATCATTTCTCCTTTATCACAATTCCTAAGCTTCTCGCCTCAGAAGCAAGCTCCGTACGGGTATGAAAACCCGTTTTGGACAGCAAATTTTCCACATGATACTTTACCGTACTGGCCGAAATACATAAGCGTTCCCCAATCTCTGTATTACTGTCGCCGGTGGTCAGCTCACGCAAAATATCCAACTCTCGCTCTGTAAATTCATGATTTGTGCTGTTACCTATCCTGATAAGCGGTGTGGTATCCGGATAAATACGCTCCCCGGCCATTGTTCTGTTCATCACATCCAAAATTGCAGTCTTTTTGCCATCCTTATACCAAAACGAATCCACTCCGATTTCTCTTGCACGCTCCAGCCATGAGTATTCCGGCATGGAAGTTACGATGATTATTTTAATACCCGGAAATACCTGCTTAATTTCTGCCGCAGCCTCCAACCCACTATGCCCCAGCTCTGTCATCACATCCATCAAAATCAAATCCACCTGTTGATTCCTGCACATGGACAATGCCAGACCTGCATTTGCTACAGAACCTACATGTTTAAAATTCTCACTGGAATTAATAAAAATTTCAAAAAGCTGTCTGGGCATTTCCTGATCTTCAACCACCAAAACCCGATATGCCATAGTTAAACTCCTTTCCTTATTCAAAACTCTAAAATCATATGAAATTGCTCATTTATTTCCAATATTAATTGACCATCTTGGGCTTCTACCATTCTTTTTATATTTGACAGTCCTCCGCCCATGGACATTTCACCGGTAGGAAGTTTTCCATCATTTGAAATTCTGATGGTCAAATTCTCCCCCTTCTTATGTATCCCGATTGCGATGTTCTTCGCCCCGGCATGCTTCATTGCATTTGCAATGGCTTCTCTGGCAACCATGACAAATACTTCTCTGATGGAATCCGGCATGCTCTCCGGCTTCTCACCTTGCCATGTCAATTGAATCCCTAATAACTCAGCTAATTGATTCACTTCCGTGATATCCGCATTGATGCGGATTTTATCCGATTCCGCCCCAAGAAGGATTGCATTATTTCTCCACAGTGTCAGAATCTCTTTAAAATCCTCCTCCGGCATGGGCGTCTCTGCATTTGCGGTTGTAACCAGCATCAGCCGATTCATCTCATCATGGATATAAACCTTTGCATCCAGTATTTCCTGCTTCCGTACCGTTTCTTCGATATTTTGATTGTACCGTCGCAGGCTTTCATTCATCTTCTGTAAGCTTATTGTTTCCTGTTCCAGCAATTCATTTTTCTTGTAAAGCTCTGTTACATCTGCGGCCACCAATTCATGTATTTGTTTATCCTCAAATTCAACCAGATTATGAAAGAAATATTTTCTTGTTCCATCCGGCATGGGCATACACTCCGATTCTATGCATTTATAAAATTGCTCTCCATTCAAAAGCGTCTCTCCTGAAATAGCCAGACATATTTCATCCATCTTCTTGTTAGACAGTATCATTCTTCCTCCGTCCTCCCAATAACAAAGTCCGGCATGCAACCTGTCAATACTATCCTTTACAGACATAGGGGTAATGTGTTCTTCCTTCCAATGCTTAAAGAAAGATGCCAGCGTAATACTTACAATCATGATTCCTGCAATCAGCGCAACCCACCATATAACATGAATACAACCGAGCCTGTTGCTGAATCCGACACTCTCCATTCCCAAGCGTCTGTGTAAAATATCAGCTGCAACTTGAAGCAACAAATATTCCGCAACGAGTAACACCGCCGAAATCACAATGTGCTTTGTCTGCTTTACCTGAATAGAATGATACAAATTGCATAATCCCAAAATAAAAATGCATATCAGCCATATAAACACGAAGCCTCTTGCCGCATCCGACATAGCACCAAACTGCATATCTGTCACACCTCCTTCGTCAAACGAAACCGTATATAACTAATTTCATCTTCATATTTTATCGTTACGGGAATACCTGCCTGAAACAATTTCTCCTTTGTATCTTCCTCCAAAACTGCACATACTCCTTCCAATGTAATCTTGAGAACAATTCCCGCAGAATGCTCCAGCTTTACATAAACAGCTTTTAGATTAGATAAAGCAGTTTCCACCAGTTTTTCAAATATTTCATAAAGCAAAATCACATCATCCGTTGGAAGCTTTCCATTTCCGCTTCCCACATAATCAGTAGGTATGCCTACGTTTGCGAGATAACGCAAGGACTCCGCAATAGCCATTCCCAGCTCCGCACTACTCATCCGATTTTCATTTTCAGCTAGCAGCTTTAGATTCGCATGTCGCTTAATGTATGCTCCCAGAAAACAGATAATCCCTGCATTATAATTTTGAAGTCTTGTATCCTCTGTCTTCAATGCAATCTCTGCCAAATCTGCAATTTTTTTAGACTGTGTTATTGTCCGGGCATTTATCGCTTCATATAATTTTGTTCTCTGTTCAATGGAAACCTGTTTTTCCTTTAATTCATTCTCCAAACGGATTAATTCTGTCTCCTCTGCAAGAAGCGAATGAATCTCTTCCAGTTTTTTATTAATTTCATTTAATTCCGAAATATCATTCTGCCAATAAACATATCCTCCGGAAATTTGTTCACAGTACAACTCTGTATTTTCATCCAAAAGAATCGGCTCTGTCTTATTTTTATAAATATCTTCAATCTCGTTTGCTGAAAGAGATTTATATATCGCATTTCCACTCTTATCTGTTATTTGTAATGCCAGTGAAGATACCCTCATTAACTCCCCGTATCCCTTATTGGTAGGAATCAATCCGATCCGAATACAACACTCCCAAAAAAGTGCTATCATAAAGCATACTGCTTCCGGGAAATTAATTACCATAAGACCGTTTATCTTTGGCATTTTCCCAAAGGCAACCAAAAGCTGCATGGTTACTCCCAACGCAAAAGGAATCATTGTAACCCACCAGTTCTTTTTCACCTTAGAAAGTCTGCACTTTTTAAACATAACAACAATGGAAAGTCCATATAAAAAATAAGTCCATGCAATGACTATAAAGAATCCAAATTCATGTGTATAATCGCTGTACCAGTTATAATATCCCTCTTGAAAACCAAACACACACTGATGAAAATCATTTGTTAATACGAATAATAGCAACCCAAAAGTGATTACTCCGAACAACCATTTCCCCTTGGAAAATCCGTTTTTCTCTTCACCATCAATGCTCAAGGTTGCCAAAAAAGTGCAAAGGGGAATGCACAGCATCGGCAAATAATACAAATACCATGTATATCGTACCCAGACAAAGTCCATAGGAAATGCTTCATACCTTATCATCCGCAGAAGCATAAATGTGACAATCAGCCATGCGCAAAACATCATCCAACGCTTTAACCGGCCCCTGTCTGCGATTCGCTCCGCAAAATAAATTACAAGCAATACTCCCAGCGCCAAAAAATAGATTCCGGAAATCATTCTCCACGGGAAAACATCCGGAATGATATTTACCTGTGCAAAAAAACATAAAATCAGCAAAAAGAAATACAGCAAAATACTGTGCAGAATATCATTTTCATTTTCTACGGTGAATAATATGCCGGATAGACATAATGCTTCTATGCAAAGCTGCAGCAATATAGTAGGAATTATAATCTGGAAAACAACTGCTACCAGACTCGCCGTAAGGAACAGATATACCGTAGCTTTCTTTGCAAACCGTACTTCCTTTCCATACCGCATCATCAGATAGTAATTGAAAACCATGTATAAGAGCGCATTCACATACAGAACAATCATTCCCCAATCATGGGTATAAACCCTGTTTGAATCGTAAAAAAACACTTCTCTTATAAAAGGATTCAATCCCAGTAAAGCTACGTCCACTGCATAAGGAATTGATAAGCCAATATGAAACAGGTGCCTTTTCTTCCTACTCATCTTATTATCCAAATCAATAAGAAACACGATGTAAAGGCAAAACAGATACGGCATTACATTTTGAACTGCAAGATACCCATAATTCAATACATCTCTCAGCCCGTATGACCATTCCACAATATAGGAATTGCCAATCGAACTTAGGATATCCAATAGGGAAGCCAAAAAGGTTGCCACCAGCAAAATAAACAGAATAAAGTTTTGTCTCTTCCAAAAATCTTTTTTTGTAAACGCCAAAATAATCGAAAAGAAAGAAATTACAACTGCAAAAACATCAAAATACACATTATATATCATCTTCTTTCTCTCCTTCCTTTGTATGTTTTGTTCTGTTGACCCGTTCAAAACTTTGTGCCATAATACAAATACAACGCCTAATCCGCCTATGATATAGTATCAGTTTTTAATACAACTCACCCTACCCAAAGAACTAAAATAGGGTAGGTGATAAAATTTTTTCTAAAAAAGGGTGGGAATTTGGGTAGGAAACTGCTCTTGAAGGGATAGAGAATGATGAAAAGAATGATAGCAATAATTACCTGCTTTGCAATGATAATACTTTGTCTTACCGGTTGTACACAACCAAACACTCCCAGTCCGGAGAATCCTGTCACACTTACCATGTGGCATGTTTATGGCAGTCAAACCACCTCTCCGTTAAACACAGTCATAGACGAATTTAATCGAACCACCGGCAAAGAAAACGGCATTACAATTAATGTAGTTTCTGTGACAAGCTCCTCTGCAATTGACAAGGCATTATCCGCTGCTGCCAACGGGGAACCCGGTGCAGCAGAATTGCCGGATTTATTTACTGCCTACCCCCGTGTGGTGGAAATGATTGGAAAGGACAAGCTTCTCTCATGGAATGATTATTTGACAGAAGAAGAACTCTCTGCATTTCATGACGATTTTTTATCGGAAGGATACTTTGACAGCGAATTAAAAATGCTCCCCATTGCCAAATCAACGGAAGCGCTTTTTATTAATCAAACATTGTTTGACCGTTTTGGTTCGGATGCGGATGTTTCTGTTGAGGACCTTGCCACCTTTGACGGTCTTTTTGAGGTTGCCCGTAAATACTATGACTGGTCCGGCGGACAACATTTTCTTCAGTTAAATGATTACTATAACTATGCATATATTGGCATGAAATCATATGGTAGTGAGTTTGTCAGAAACAATCAATTAAATCTTCACGACGAAGCCTTTGAGCGTATTTGGATGCCTTTAGCCAAAACTGCTATCCATGGCGGAATTTGCTTAGATGACGGATATGCTGCCGCCAAATGGAAAACCATTGATATATTGGCCAACACCGGTTCAACAGCAGATGTATTATACCAACCGGAGGAAGTATTTTACCCGGATAACACAACAGAACCCATTACTACCTTGGCATTGCCATATCCTTTATTCACTGATGACTTTGCTGCTGTGGTTCATCGCGGTGGCGGACTCTTTGCTATCAAAAGCGATAATGAACTCAAGAATCAGGCAGCCTGCATATTTGCCAAATGGCTTACCGAACAGGATAACAACCTGAATTTCGTAACCCAAGCCGGCTATCTGCCCGTTACCGATGCTGCCATTAATTCTTTATTTAGCGATATTACTATGGTTGAAAATGAAAACTACCATAGTGTTTATAAAGCAGTCAATAAAATGAACCAAGAATACGATTTTTATCCGCTCCCTCTTTACAACGGAGCCTCCGATACCCAAAACGGCTTTGAAAATAATGTGAAAGCAGTCCTTCGAACTGCACATATTCAATATGTGAAACGCGTCTCTGACGGAGAAGACCCTGAACTTGTTTTAAATGAACTGGCAGCGTCTTCCCTTGCCGAGCTTAGAAGCCTGTCTGAAAAATAGGGAAGGGATACAAGAAAACATGAAAGTTTTAAACCGAATTAGCATAAAAGCAATTGTAACCCAGCTCAAAACAGAAAGCATTTCCATGCGCAGACGTTTTTATTTCTTTATAATATCTGCAATTGCCCTTGTTTTATCGCTTATTCTTCTGCTCTTCAATTTGTTCGGGATTATGAATCCCACCAACCGACAGATTATGGAGATATTAGATACACAGCTTTTGTCTTATACAGATAATATCAAGGATGATTATAATAAAATTGCTGCCCATGCAATTTCCTTTTCTGACCAGCTGGAATCCTCTATTCAACACTATCTGACAGAAAACGACATAACCTTTGCAGATTTGGAAAACAATCCGGATGCGCTTGCAGATTTACAAAATCACTTGTATGACGTGGTGTATTTAAATATGCAGCTTGCACCCTCAAGCGGAGCGTTTTATATCCTGGATACAACCGTTAACAGCCATTCCGAAACGCCCAATTATAATGGTATCTATCTGAAATATATTAATATCTATTCAGAAAATACTGTAAATAACGAAATCTCTCTTTATCGTGGTTCCTATACTACCGGAAAGGAAAATCATCTTGCATTTCACAGCGGCTGGCAAAATGAAATGCAAACCGACTTTTTTGACAATAGTAATTCACTATTTGCAGACGATCCTCACTATATCTTAAGTCCTACCGTCGAAATACCGGACACTTGGGAAAGAGCAAGATATGTATACGTTCCTATCCACGATTTGAAAGATAATATCATTGGCATCTGCGGTTTTGAGGTAAGTGATTTATATTTTCAATTATCTGAAAAGGTAAGTGATGACAAGCTTGGACAACTTATCGGTGCCTTGCTCGACGAAAAACATGGGATGTATTCCGGACAATTTAATTCCAGTCGATATAACACTGCTAATACCAATATCCAAGCTGTAGAAAAAAAGAAGATCACGGAATTTGATTTTAATACTGAAAAATGTATCGGCAGAACCCAAACCATTCAATTAGGGAACAACACTTTTACCGTAGCAATTATGCTCACAGAAGCGCAATATGAAAGTATGCTTGAGAAAAACCAAACGAAAACTGCAAGTGTTATACTCTTTGTAGTCCTTTTTGCATTCGTATACAGCATATTCATAAGCAAAAAGTATGTTTCGCCCATTATAAAAAGTCTTGAACAGATTAAGTCAAATGATGGAACCGGAAACAATTTAAAAATACGTGAAATAGATGATCTGTTTGCATTCCTGGAAGAAAAAGATATTCTCTACGAAAAGAAACTGCTGGATTTGGAAAAATCCAAAAAAATAGCTGAGGAAGAAGCTGAGCGAACGAAATTGGCCTATGAAAAGGCTCTTGAAGAATATGCGCTGGCACAAAGCGAGATACAACACCTTTCCGACGAACACAAAAAGGAAATTGTTCTGGAAGATTACGAATTCTTTCTTTGTAATCTGAGTACGCTCAGTCCCAGCGAATATAAAATATATGAATTATACTTATCAGGTAAAACAGCCAAAGAAATTATAGATATTTTAGGAATCAAAGAAAACACTTTGAAATACCACAATAAGAATATCTACAGCAAACTAGGGATTTCTTCCCGAAAACAGTTATTGCGTTTTGCAGCATTAAAGCAACACCAGGATAAAATAGGAGCCTCTGACACATGACACTTACCTGTTGCCCCGTGTTTTAAACGGGGCTTCTTTTAATCCTTCAGGTCAAAATGGTACTTCGTTTCAAAATCCTCAAAATAGCAGTATGTCGCCGTCAAATTCTTTGTGTTAAAGACCACGGTCCACTGTGTATTATTGTGATGAAAATACTTCTGGCTTGCGCTTGCCATAACATTCATCATCTCATCCTCTGTTATTTTACCGTTGTATTCTTCATACCCCTCCATCAGCTTGGCATATCTTGGACAGGGACCATCAAGCCCCATTCCATAATACAGTCCCGGCGTCTGATAGAAGTTAGAACATGCGTCTGCTTCCACCACATTCATCTCATTGTTTATGTACTCCACCGTCACGGACTTTCCGGTAGAATCAGCCAGTGCAAACTTAAACTGACCGCCGATGGAAGCATGCATATCATACTGCTCCAAAAGTGCAATCGCCTCATCCACACTTGCGGCTTTGTCAAGTATCAGCCTTACGGCAGTGGTGGTGGTAATATCCGGTTTGTCCGTATCCTGGTCTGTCGTACGGCCCGCAGACACCGAAAGCACCGCAACACACACGCCTTTTTCATTCATACCGTCCACAGGCGCATACACCGCCGATAATGCCATCATTTTATTCATGAAATCGTCCGGCTCCCAGGAGTTACGCATTCCAAAAAACTCAATGTTACAAGTGGAAATGGATTTATAGCCATTCTTCGGCTCCGTAGTCACCACCATGGCTTTACGATGTCTGTAATCAAAATTCCTTCCAAAGAGAACTGTTCCGTCCTCCATGGTCGCCCGCAATGTACTGCAACCGTATTTGCCATTCACCACCTCCGGCGCATACATATTGTGATACAAGTTCTCAACAATGTGCGTGATTAATTCACTGTCGTCGGACACACCGCCACTTTCAAGCATCTTGTCAAAACCATAGTCGCCCTTATACTCCATACTGTAAAAACCGTCCTCCAGGGTTTCGACACTATAGGCCGCTATTATCTGATTACCAAACAGCAAAGCAAATCTGACTGCTCCCACCACAATCAAAGAAAGCACCACCGTTAAAATAATCTTTTTGGCCTTCTTGCCAATTAACGGCTTCTCTTCCTCACACGCTTCTTCCAGATATTTAAAATCCATAGACGCTCCTCCTCTGTATATAACCTGTTACTTCTCTTACTTTAATCATATACAAAATCAGAAGCGTATTCATTCATAATCATTAGGTTTTGTCCGGGTTTTATAAGATTTTATGACATTATGAATCAGGGACAACTTCTATTCTCCAATTGCGTTAACACAAGAACAATGGGCATAATTAACATACCGCAAAAAAAATTACTTACCCCATGGATACAGTCCCACGGCAGTCCTGCTATAATCCATGCAACCATTGCCCCAAAGTCTAAACCATACAAAATTGCTTGTGCAGGCGCATAAAGTGTTCCATACAAAAAACCATGCACCGCACAAACTACCATGTATACGATTGGCTTTATTCTTTTAGGCATTTTCTTAGGAAGAAGCATTACCACACCCCAAAGAATTGTCCATAAATACAAATGCGGTATCCACCATGTTGAAAATCCGCTAAGCAATCCGGTCAAAAGCACATAAGTATAGATGGGATATAATGCCTTTTTTCTATATACCACAGTAAATGCAATGGTAAAAACTCCTAGCAAATGTACATTGGGTATTGCTTCCATAATTACTTTGGAAGCATACATGAGTGTTCCAAGCATTGCAAACCATGTCATTTCTCTTGTTGACAGCTTCATTACTTTTCAACCTTGAAAGAATAACTTTCTCCTGCAACAATTTTGGTGAGCGTAACACCGGTGGGAGCATGTTCATCATTGACATAAAACGCCCAATAAGTCTGGTCCACATCGTAATCTGCAGTAATACCGTTTACTGTCTTAACATAAAGACCGTATGCTCCCTCCTCTCCGGCTATCAGATTATGCTCCAGCAAAGCTTCACCTACTGTTTCTTTATCCGTGTGAATCTCAAACCATGTTTCATTACCATCCTTGTCCACCACACCAAAAGTAAACTCTGTCTGACCTTCACCCAATACAGTACTTTCCGATTGACTACTTTGTACAACCTCTGTACTCTCCTGCACTTCGTTGCTCTTTGTTTCATTACAACCGGTTGTACAAAATGCCATCGCCACAACAAGCATCATACAAAGAAATAATGAAATTACCCTTTTGTTTCTCGTTTTCATTTGCCTTTTTCTCCTTTTTTTAATTTATATCAATGTTCATGATATACTATTTAAAATCTTAACAATGACTTCATAGTGCTCAGGTATATGCGGAAATGTACATTCCGTACATACCTTTATACGCTTATTGTCCTTCTCTATATAACTGTACGTCCCGGGACAATCCATGTGATATAACGGACAATAGCAAAACAGACAGTTTATATGGTCCGCCGGATGACATGGATAATATTTGCAATCCTTATTTTCAAAATATTGATATGAATTTTGCATATTCTTTCTCCCACAAAAAAATCCCTTACCACATGGTAAAGGATCACATAAACAACTACCTATGAACTTCTCATAGTTATTATTAACGTACAACCAGTTACTCGTGGTTATGAAACACAAAATGTTTCCGTACAACAATCAGGCAGGTCTCCCGGCTTATAGATCATCGCATCTGCCGCCTTCCCGGTTCCCCAGTGGACTATTGGCTTTAGCTCCCTAAATACGGTGACGAGTTCGTACAGGATTCTCACCTGTTTCCCTTTTCACCGGAACCAACTGCTTATCATAAACAAGTTGTTCCGACACCTGAATGTTACATATTCAATTTCGACTATTTTAACACATATACAGCAATGATTCAACCATCTTGTGCATAAAGTTTTCGCGGCGTATTATCACGCCGCGAATATCCTACGCCTCAACAGGCAGCACATGCACCTGCGCTTTTTCTATTTGATGATTGATGATATTGGCAGCCTTGATATGCAAACCCGCTACCTTTAAATCCACCACTTCTCCATCATCCGGAATAATGCCAAGCTCACTAAGCACAAAGCCGTTAAAGGTCTCAAACTCATCATCCTCAAGCTTTACGCCCAATGCCTCGGATACATCCTCCAAGTCTGCCGTTCCGGCGATTTCCCAAGTATCCTCGGACATCTGTATAATGGGTTCCTTTGCATCCTCGGAAATCTCATCATTCAGATCGCCCACCAAAAGCTCCACCAAATCGTTCAGCGTGATGATACCGCTCATTCCGCCATACTCATCCAGCACAACTGCCATGGCGTGATGGCCCTTACGCATATTTCTGAAAAGCACATCCGTCTTCACCATCTCCGGAACAAAATAAGGTGCTCTCACAGCATCCTCCATAATGGATTCTCTGTCCTGCTTCTCCAGACGGAAATATTCCTTCGCATTTAAAATGCCGATAACCTTATCCGCCGAGCCATCGCAGACAGGATATCTGGTATGCCTGCTGTTAAAAATAACTTCCTTCCACTCATCCAGGGAAGCATTGATATCCAAAAATTCAACATCTGTTCTGTGGGTGATAATTTCGCCTGCCGTAAGATCATTGAATTCAAACACATTCTGTATGAACTCTTTTTCCTCACTTTCAATGGCACCTTTCTCACTGCCCACATCCACCATCATGCGGATTTCTTCTTCACTGACACTGTCTTCCTCTGTATCCGGGTCAATACCGCACAAACGAAGAAGTCCATTGGTGGAAATCGTAAGCAAGCCCACAAGAGGCGCAAAAACTGCAGCTATGGTACTGATTAAAGCACTCAGGCCAAGTGCCAAAGGCTCTGCCTTTCGCATGGCAATCTGCTTGGGTAAAAGCTCACCAAATACCAATGTAAAATAAGACAAAATAATGGTAATCAAAACGACTGCGATGGAATCCAGTACATTAGCCGGAATGGTCACGCCCAGTCCTACCAGCCAATCTACCAAGACGCCTGAAAAGTTCTCTGCCGCAAACGCACTTCCCAAAAATCCGGACAATGTAATCGCTACCTGAATAGTCGCTAAAAATCTTGCCGGCTGACCGGTAAGCTTTGCAAGCCGTATCGCCCGCTTATCTCCTTCGGAAGCCATCTTTGCCAGCTTATTGTCATTCATTGAAATAACTGCTATCTCTGCACATGCAAACACTGCGTTTAGCATGATTAGAATTACCTGTAACAAAATCATAAATACGATTGAATTTTCCAATTTAAATCCTCCTAAATAAACATGTTAAAAAAATGCAAAAAAACAAGGCCTACTCATACTTTCACAAGTACAGACTATGCCCCATCATTCTAACATGTTATAAAACAGAGGATTATTGGTCGTATTACCGTCTCCGTCGTCCATTTGCTGTAATTGTTCTCCTTTCTTGCCTGATATTGATGTCATTCTATCAAATCTTTATGCATTTGTCTATATTTTATTTCGCAAAACAAGCCTAAGACTTATTATCCGAACAAAAAAACCGACAGAAATCTGCCGGTTTTTCTAAATTCATTCTTTTTCCAAGGAACCATAATAACCATAATTGTTCTTACCGTTCTTCTTTACCCAATACATGGCCTCGTCCGCACATGCAATCAATTTCTCGGCAGTATCTGCGTCTGCCGGATATCTGGCCAAGCCAATACTTCCTCCCACCTGACGGTGCTGTCCTGCCAGCTTGAAAGGTTTTTCAAACATCTGATGACACTGAAATGCACTATGTTCAACGATTCTTTCCTGTGTACTCTTAATCAATACAATGAATTCATCACCTGCGTATCGATAAGGTGTCAATATCGGCGTTTTCATAGCTTTCAGTCTGTCAGCAAGCTGTTTTAACGCCTCATCGCCTGCCGAATGACCATAGTTATCATTGATAAGCTTGAAGCCATCCATGTCAAGCATCATCAACGTGCATGGTATCTTCGCATCTATCGTTTCATTCAAATCCTGCATAAACTTACTTCTATTGGGAATTCCCGTCAGGAAATCATATGTGGAAGCAGATTCCATAATTTCATGAGCTTCCTCCAACTCAGCCATTAATTTCCTACGCTTAAAGTTATCATATAAAACCCAACTGATAATCACCAATAGAAATGCCACAAATATACTGCCCGGAACAAGCACCTCTCTGTTACGTTCCCAGAAACCAGGCTCATGATTTACAATCTCTGCCCCCTCCGGAACCAGACTCATGTCCAGACCAAACTTTTTCATCACAAGTTCATCAACACAATAGATATTGGGACTTTCCTTGATAACCGGTATATTCTCAACCGCTCTTCCTCCGAGAATCTCCATGGCAATCCCGGCAGCAGTTTCTCCTGAAAGATGCATGGATACCACATTACCGCCCAAGAGTCCCTGTCCGATTCCGCCCTCTACCATACGCATGGCAGGCACATTGGCATTCTCAGAAATCAGCTTAACAGACTCTTCATTGGTATACTGCTTACCGCTGGCATCCTCTGTCATAACAATATAAATCAGAATGGAATCCTCGCCCACCTGACTGATTGCCTGCTTCAGCTCCTCCGTGGTCAATGCAGAGGTATTAATCTCTGTAAATTCTAAATTGGGAAACTTGTCTGCATGGCTGTAAAAGGATTTTCGCTCCGCCTGCCCTGTAATACTGTCATCCAGAATGGCAACCACCTTTGTGGCATTCGGATACAGAAGCTTACCAAACTCAATATTTTTCTCCACGGAAAGCTTTTCAACCACACCGGTTATCATAGGGTCTTCCGCAAGCTCCAGTGCAAGCTCTATGTCATTGACACCTTCGAACACAAGGGGAATATCCTTAAACAGCTCGTCCTGATATTCCACTGCAAACAAAAGCGCCGCATCATCTCCCAGAATTACAACATCATAGGGATCCACCTTTGAAAGCCGGTACTTAAGGCCCTCATAAAACTGCCTGTTAGAGGTCTCATCGTTCACTCTCTTGGTGTCCATAAACTCATAGTCTATAACCACAGGTCCCTTCACACCGGCCTTGATTCCTTCAATCTGAATCTGTACGGTATCCCAGCCATAGGAATAGGAGCTGATAAAAAGAATTCTGCCCTTTTGTTCCTCAGCTTGGGCATGAACATCAAAATTGCTTGTCAAACACAACAGGCAGGCAATTATGGCACATAAAATTTTAACTTCTTTTCGAAAAAATTTCATATCACAGCCTCCATATATTGTTCACAAAACAACAACCTTTTATCTATTCTCCAATGCCTGTGCGATATCCTGAATCATATCCTCCACAGCCGCACGGGATGCATCTGCATAACCTTCTTGACCAAACTTTGCATACTTCTCCTGCTGGTACGCTGCAATAATACCTCTGGAAGAGTTTATAATTGCACCCAATCCATCCTCATTGAAGAAGTGTACCAAATCTGCACCCTTACCGCCCTGTGCGCCGTAACCGGGCACCAGAATAAAGGTATTGGGCATCAGCTTTCTCAAAATCTTACCCTGCTCGGGATAGGTCGCACCTACAACGGCACCTACATTGCTGTATCTGCCGCTCTCAGGCATGCAGTCAGCTCCCCACTGGGCTACACGCTCACCCATCCACTCATAGAGGGGTCTTCCATCGATAAGTCTGTCCTGGAACTCTCCACTGGAGGGATTGGATGTTTTTACCAATACGATAATACCCTTGCCCTCTTCCTTACATACCTTGATAAAGGGATTGATACCGTCAGAACCAAGATAAGGATTAACGGTTACAAAATCCTCGTCAAAACCATAGTAGCTCTTGCTGCCCACGGTTACCTTGCCCAAATGTCCTACTGCATAAGCCTCGGAAGTGGAACCAATATCGCCACGCTTGATGTCACCGATTACCACCAGCCCCTTTTCCTTACAGTAATCTACGGTCTTCTTGAATGCAACCAGACCGGGAATACCGAACTGCTCATACATTGCAATCTGGGGTTTTACGGCAGGAATCAAATCATACACTGCATCTACAATGCCCTTATTGTACTGCCAGATAGCCTCCGCAGCCCCCTCCAAAGTCTCACCATACTCTGCAAAAGCAGCCTTCTGGATATGCTCAGGCACAAACTTCATCATAGGATCCAGTCCCACCACAATGGGAGCATTGGTTTCCTGAATTTTTGTAATCAACTTATTAATCATATGTGTCTCCTGTTCTCAAATATTATCACAAGAAAGGCGTTGCATAACTAACAACGCCTTTTAATTACTTGTATTATACCAAGATTTCCTCCAATTGGTCAACGTACTTCTTGATATTTGATGCATTTACATACTTCTTGTGTTTATCACCGTTTACAACTACCAGTGTAGGGGCCTGCATTACACCATAGCGGTTGGCCAGCTCCATATTTTCCTCTGCATCAATCATTACATAATTCACATCCTCAAGATAGCTCTTGGCAAGCTTGCAGTTGGGACATGTCTTGGTGGTGAAAAGATACTTGATGTCACGAGGCTCTTCCACATTAACCTCCACTTCCTCGGCAAAGTTGGACAGAGTCACAACCGTGCGGGTAGGGCGCTTCAAAACAGAATTCTCAATATCATACTCTGTACGGTTCTTGTACTCCTGAAGCTTACCGTCATTCCAGTTCTGAACAGGTCTGTAATAACCGGTAATTCGGCTGTAAACCTCCGTTCTTGCACCACAATGAGGACAGGTTTTCACTTCACCGGACAGATAACCGTGCTCCTTACAAATGGAATAGGTAGGAGACATGGTATAGTAAGGAAGCTTGTAATTGGTAGCAATCTTTCTCACCAAATCCGCTGCTGCTTTCCAGTCGGGAAGCTTCTCGCCCAAGAATGCATGGAAAACGGTACCGGAAGTATACAGAGTCTGCAATTCATCCTGAACATCCAACGCATCAAAAATATCTGTGGTATAATCAACAGGCAGATGGGAGGAGTTAGTGTAGTAGGGAACATCTCCGGGCTTACCTGCCGTCTTGATTGCAGGCCAACGCTTTCTGTCATGCTTTGCCAGACGGAAGGTGGTACTCTCTGCGGGAGTCGCCTCCAAATTGTACAAATCACCGTACTGCTCCTGATAATCGGAGAGACGATTTCTCATATGATTCAAAACTTCCTTAGTAAACTCCTGGGTCTTTTCACTGGTCAGATCTGCTCTCAGCCAGTTTGCGTTCAGTCCTACCTCATTCATACCAATCAAACCGATGGTAGAGAAATGGTTGTTGAAGGTTCCAAGATATCTCTTGGTATAAGGATACAATCCCTCGTCCAAAAGCTTGGTGATAACCCCTCTCTTAATCTTAAGGCTTCTTGCCGCAATATCCATCATACGGTTTAATCTGGTATAGAACTCGTCCTTATTGGAAGACAGATAAGCGATACGGGGCATATTAATGGTAACAACACCCACACTACCGGTACTCTCACCGGAGCCGAAGTATCCGCCGGTCTTCTTACGAAGCTCTCTCAAATCCAGACGCAGACGACAGCACATGCTTCGCACGTCAGAGGGCTCCATATCGGAATTAATATAGTTGGAGAAGTAGGGTGTACCGTACTTCGCAGTCATCTCAAACAACAGTCTGTTGTTTTCTGTATCAGACCAGTCAAAATCGCTGGTGATAGAGTAAGTGGGGATGGGATACTGGAAGCCGCGACCGTTGGAGTCACCCTCAATCATGGTCTCGATGAAGGCCTTATTGACCATATCCATCTCTTTCTTACAATCCTTATATTTAAAATCCATCTCCTTGCCGCCTACGATTGCAGGAAGCTCAGCCAAATCGTTGGGCACGGTCCAGTCCAGCGTAATATTGGAGAAGGGAGCCTGTGTACCCCAACGGCTGGGAGTATTTACGCCATAAATAAATGCCTCAATACACTTCTTAACCTCAGCATAGCTTAAGTTGTCCACCTTAACAAAGGGAGCAAGATAGGTATCAAAGGAGGAGAATGCCTGTGCGCCTGCCCACTCATTTTGCATGATACCTAAGAAGTTTACCATCTGGTTACAAAGCACGGACAGATGTCTTGCAGGTGCAGAAGTGATTTTACCGGTAATTCCGCCCAATCCCTCCTTAATCAGCTGCTTCAAAGACCAGCCTGCACAATAACCGGTGAGCATGGACAAATCGTGAATATGAATGTCTGCATTACGATGTGCCTCACCAATCTCCTCATCATAAATCTCGGAAAGCCAGTAGTTGGCAGTAACTGCACCGGAGTTGGACAAAATCAATCCACCCACGGAATAGGTAACGGTGGAGTTCTCCTTTACACGCCAGTCCTCTACCTTTACATAGCTGTTCACTACATCTTTATAGTCAAGAATCGTGGATTTCATGGTACGCATCTTTTCGCGCTGTTTACGATACAAAATATAAGCCTTTGCTACATCCTCGTAACCCGCCTGACCAAGTACGCGCTCGACACTGTCCTGAATGTCCTCTACCGCAATACCGTCATCCTTAATTTTATCCTGAAAATCTGCAGTCACTCTCAATGCCAGCAAATCCACGATATCATTATTGTAGCTACGCTCCGTTGCAACAAAAGCCTTCATGATGGCGTCATTGATTTTCGTTAATGTAAAATCAGTGGTGGTGCCATCTCTCTTAATTACCTGAAACATCCCATACCCTCCTATATCTTGTGTTCCGTAAATTGTATTTTATCGTCCGTACCGCTGTCAAATCAGCATTTGTTTTACTATAACATTTTACGACACTAAAGTCAATGGCCGAAAGCCCAATAAACACAATATCTTGTATTTTTCTTGCGACACAAATGTCACATGTTGTACCTCTAAATTGACCGACTCAGTCAGCCAATTTGGGCAAAAATTGCATAAAATAAGCTCACAAAAGGTTTTTCTCCTCTTGTGAGCTCTTAAAGAATCTTTTATATTGTATACAATATCTTGTGTTTATCTGGTTGTAAGGAACTGTTGCTCTCTCTTGGCCGCCTCATCATCAGGATAAGACTTCAAATAATTTTCCATCAAGGTTGCTGCATGCTCATATTCGCCCAGATATTCATAGGCCACAATCTCGTTAAACGCCAAGGTCTGCATCAGCGGATTACCCTCAATCTTTAACCCTGCCTGGAAAGCATCCAGTGCGCTCTTGTAGCTTCCCATCTCCAATTCGCATAATCCCAACTGATTGTAGATTGCCGCACTGCTTGTATCCTTGGCCAACCATGAATTATATACACTGGCTGCATAGTTATAGTCTCCTGTGGCCTCATAAGCCTTTCCAAGATACAGATAACTTTCCGCATCACCGGTGCTTCTCGCTTTTTCAAGTGCTACACAGGCCTTCTGATAATCTCCCAGATAGTAGTACATTCTGCCGCTGTCGTATGCATCCATCTTATCCCCGGCGTCCTGCATGGCCTTTTCTAAATACTCCTGCCCCACCTCTTTGTATCCATAATGCTCCAAGGCCTCATAAATCTCTATCAGACGGTCATAGTTGTTCGAATCCATAGAAACCACCTGGTCAAAATCAGCCTTGGCAGTCTCATATTGTCCACGCTGCAGACGCACATTCCCTCTTAAGAAATAGGCATCCTGCTCCTTGGGTCGAAGTGCCAGAATCGCATCATAAGCCTCCTCAGCCTCCAACAACTGACCGCTCTTAATATAGGCTGCTGCCAGATAGTAATTTACATCAAAATCCACATTCTGCACAAAACCATCACTGGTTGCAAGAGCCTCCTCAAAACAGGCAATGGCATTGTCATAGTCCGTAAGACCCATGTAGGCAATTCCTTTGCCTCTGGCAATCAGTCGCTCATTTTCACCGGCTTCTTCGGCCGCTTCAAACTCTGCCAATGCCGCTTCGTAATTTAGTTCCTCCAAAAGCTTCATGGCACTATCAATCTTCTCTCCGGAACTGCCGCATCCTGCAAGCATTCCTGCCATGAGAAAACTTCCCAACACCACGATCCACTTTTTATTCTTTCGCAAACTCATCCCGGTTCCCCTTTGTTCCAAACAGATATCTGTTACTCCTTGTCCTCCAACACGGAAGTACAGTGAGGACATCTGGTTGCATCCAGAGCGATATCACTCTTACAGAAAGGACACTTCTTGGTAGTGGGTGCCGCAGGCTCAGGCTTCTTGCTGAATTTATCATTAATGGTATTGATTGTCTTAACCAGACAGAAGATTACAAATGCAGTAATCAGGAAATTGATAACCGCAGTAATAAAATTACCGTACATAAGAACAGGTGCGGTCTCGCCTTCTCCCAGCACAACATACAAATCACTGAAATCCGTACCGCCAATCAGTCCTAAAAGTGGAGTCAGAATATCCTGATTCAAGGATGCTACAATTGCAGTGAATGCACCACCCACAATCACACCAACCGCCATATCCATTACATTACCGCGCAAAATAAATTTCTTAAATTCACCAAAAAATCCGTTTCCCTTAGCCATTTGACTTTCCTCCGTCTTGTATAATTAACACTGTTTTTATCATAGCATAAAGCCCCCACAATCTCAATACTTTTTCAAATGGCGGAAATGTGTTATACTGTCAAAGTAACGTATTTTTGTATCAAATTTTTCGAGGTCAATCATGCAACGCATTCAAAACGACATCAAACAGAATACCTTTCAGCCCATGTATCTTCTCTATGGCGAGGAAAGGTATCTGAAAAAACAATATACGGACCGTCTGCGCAAGGCGCTTTGCCCGGAAGACGACCAGATGAATACCCATTTTTATTCCGGCAAGGACACTCCTGTTAACGAGATTATCGATTTGGCGGAGACAATGCCCTTTCTGGCTGAGCGTCGTGTGATTTTTATCTCGGACAGCGGATTGTTTAAGTCCGGCGGAGAGAAAATGGCAGAATATCTCACGGATGCAAGCGAGACCACCTGCTTTATTTTTACCGAGAGTGAAGTGGATAAGCGAAGCAAGCTCTACAAGGCCGTACAGGCCAAGGGCTATGTAGCTGAGTTTTCTGTTCAGGATGAACAGACCTTAAAACGCTGGATTGCCGGAACCCTTGCCAAAGAAAACAAGAAAATCACCGAAAACACGGTGCAGCTTTTCCTCCAGAAAACCGGAACCGATATGGAAAACATTCAGATGGAGCTTGAAAAGCTCATCTGCTACTGTATGGATAAGGAGGTCGTAACTTCTGAGGATGTGGAAGCCATCTGTACCAACCGCATCAGCAACCATATTTTTGATATGATTAACGCCATTGCGGACGGCAAGACCAAAGAAGCCCTGCAATTGTATTATGATTTGCTGGCCCTGAAGGAACCTCCCATGCGCATTCTCTTTCTCATTGCCAGACAGTGCAATCTCCTGTTACAGGTAAAGGAAATGCGCTCCCGAGGGTACGACGCCAAGGCCATCGCTCCCAAAATCGGTGTGCCGCCCTTTATCGCCGGCAAATACGTAACCCAATCCGGTCGGTTTAAGACCTCCACTCTGCGAAACGCCGTGGAGCAGTGCGTGGCGGCAGAGGAAGCCGTTAAAAGCGGCCGCATGAATGATTTGATGAGCGTGGAAGTATTGATATTGTCAGTATTAAAGGACGGCAGGTAATGGCCGTCCTTTTTGCATGCTTTATCCGCTGCTTGTGCTTTTGTAGGACAAGGCTTGAGGGATTTGTCCTACTTTTCTCTTATTTTCTTCTTTAGGTAGGACAACACTTGAGGGGTTTGTCCTACTTTTTGTGCTTTTTCCTTCTTTTGTAGGACAAAGCTTGTGGGATTCGTCCTACTTTTTGTGTTTTTTCCTTCTTTTGTAGGACAAAGCTTGTGGGATTCGTCCTACTTTTTGTGCTTTTTTCTTCTTTTATAGGACAAAGCTTAAGATTTTTGTCCTACTTTTCTCTTATTTTCTTCTTTAGGTAGGGCAATTCCTCGATTTCAGCTCACTTTATTGGAACGCCCCGGATAGGGTAAGGAAAAAGCCGACCGGCATTACACCAGTCGGCTTATAATGAAGCATCCCCAATACTTGTTAATTCTTTTTCGTCTTTGCGTAGATGATAAATCCTGCTGTGCCTGCCACTGCAAGTATTGCAATCAACAGAATAATCCACCATGCATTGCCATTATCATCGGACTCAACCTCTAACGGGCTTGATCCATCTGCAGTCTCTGATGAATTGTTACCTTCTGCTTCCACTCCGATTGCCGGCAGGGTTTCCTCCGTACCTGCGGCAGGGGCATTCATTGCCACTTTATCAATTACGATGGTGTACTCGGATGCGTGGGTAAAGGTCAGCTCCGCCGTTCCGTCCTCCGCAATCTCATCTGCACAGATAAATTCCATTTCGTTCATCTGCGGATTGTAATAGAACAGGTTTGCAAAAAGACCCGCATTCGCCTTTTCCAGATTCACGCTGAGAACCGCTTCAAAACCAAACTCACCTTCATAGGCAAGACTGATATTGATAAAGTAGCTCTCTCCGGTTACTGTATTGCGCACCTCTACCGGAATGGTATTCTTTGCATCTGCGCCTACCTTAACCTCAAAGTCAATGTCACCTACGTTATCCGATGCAATACTCTTACCGTTTACGCTCCATGTGATACCATTACCCATGTCAAATACCATTGTAATGTCTTTTCCTTTGATGTCAGCAAACACATCCTTCGGTACTACGGTGGAACCGTTCATGTCTACGGTTACCGTATCCCCTTCCTTTGCAGCTTCCACCTCATCACGAATCCCATCCCAGCCTTCCTTGCCATCTCTATTCTTGATGAAGGGTTCCGGCGTCTCTTTGTCCGAACCGGATGCGGGTGTTTTTCCTTCCGGCTGTGGTGTTGTCGAACCCGCTGTGGGGGCCTGCGGTGTCGTAGATGCTGCCGCCGGTGCATTATTGGAAGAACCATTCGATGAGCTGCCCGTTACATCATCATCGGAATCGTCATCGGAATCGTCATCAGAATCATCGTCCTGCACTTTACTAATCGGTCTGGTATACGAATCATCGCAACGGCTACAGGTATAGGTCATAATACCTTCCTCTGCAGTGGTTGGCTGCTTGGTTACCGCACTCACATAATTATGTCCAAAGGCATCTACCACTACATTAGTGCGAAGTGTTTCATCACATCCCTCTATTGTACATTCTACATGTCCAAGTCCGTCTTCCGTACAGGTAGGTGCATGTTCTCCTGCATTCGTATCATAAAGCACTTCACTCTCCACATGGTCATGATCTGCACGGGTAATTGAAATCGTTACACGTTCATTAATATAATTACCCTTATCTGCACCACTATAAACTGCTACTGCAGCTGTTACTTCGCCAACATTAAGGTTAATGTCTGCATCCTGCCATTCCCATCCGGTAGGTAATGGAACTGTACCAACTGTTGCATTGCTATTGGAAACATTCATAATGTTGCCCGGTATTTTCGGGGCATTTGCTGCTTTTGCAACATTTACTGTAATTGTTGCAAAAGTAGCTTTATAATTTGTACTTTCTGCCAATGATACAGTAATAGTTGCCGAACCTGCACCCTTAATGGTTACTGTACCATCCGCTGATACACTTACCACAGCGTTATCGCTTGATGAATAAGTCAAAACAACATTATTATCTGTATTGGTAGATGTAGCCTGCAGATTAAAAGCAATATCTCCATAGGTCTTTTCAATAGAAGTTTCATCCACAATAATTGTTGCATCTGCCTGTTTTATTGTAAATGTACCCGGTTCAAAGGTAATGTCGTAGTTCGGATTATTGCCGTTTGTGAGAGTGCCCTGCGTAATTACATATGTTCCGGCATTTTCGCCTGTAGCGCGGGAAAGTTCACCGCTAAGAGCATCACCAATTACAAGACTACCTGCTGTTACCTTATATGTGAGTGTCGGTTCGACATCTTTGTAGGTCTTATTTGCGTTGTTTGCTGTTACCGTAATCTGCTTCTTAGCAATCGTAAACTCCACGCTTACCGACTTGTCTCCAACGGTAAGATTTGCCCTATATATTCCTGCGTTTACCGGCTTGCCATCTACAAGGCTGACACCTTCTGTCAGGGAAGAATACTCAACAGAAGCTGTTGCCCCGGAAGCAAGTACTCCGGTAGTTTCTGCCTCATACGCTTCTCCATTATATACAAGAGCTCCATTCGCATCCGGGTCAGAAAGCGTAATAGTAGTTGGAGTCATGCCACACTCAGCTGAATTAACACAGTTCACAGTAATACCGGTACCATTTATTGTATATCCTAAAACATGCTCATGCAATATGTACTTCGTATTATCTGTCATATGCTGAATATAGTTATCCTCACCGGAAAGGATGTTTTCAGGTAAGGTTGCATCTGCCGACAAATACAAGTAAAGCTTTCCATCTATAGTCTGTACATCATTCAAACCATAGTACTCAGGGATATTATCTGCATCAGTAATAGGTATATCTGTTGTCAAGCCCTCAATTGTAAGTTCCTTGCAAGAAACAGACTGTCCGCCGTTAGACGCTCCGTTTGTGGCTGTGACTGTTTTGTTTGACTTGATGTTACCACCGGTTATGGTAACTGTTGCTTCTCCATAATATCCACGTCCTATAGCGGCTGCACTACCTGAGGATGATGCATTGATTGTTCCGCCGCTTATATTAATTGTTGCAGAACCATAATAATACCCACTTCCTATAGCGGCTCCATAACCTGAGGATGATGCATTGATTGTTCCTCCGCTTATATTAATTGTTGCAGAAGCACCATAATAAAACCCATTTCCTATAGCGGCTCCATTACTTGTATTTGATGCATTGATTGTTCCTCCGCTTATATTAATTGTTACAGAACCATTTTTTCTTCCTATAGCGACTCCTTTATTTGTGGTTGATGCTTCGATTGTACCTCCGCTTATATCAATTGTTGTACCTCCTACAGCGTTTCCCAAATCTGTGGTTGATGCTTCGATTGTTCCTCCGCTTATATTAATTGTTGCAACTCCTCCGTCTCCACTTCCTATAGCATCTCCCCAATATGTGGTTGATGCTTCGATTGTTCCTCCACTTATATTAATTGTTGCAGAAGTATTTCCTCCACTTCCTATAGCGGCATGATATCCACTTGTCGATGCAACAATATTACCCCCCTTTATATTGACAACACTACCAGACAGTACAATGCCACCACCATTATTGCCGGACACGTTAAGCTTATCAGCACTTGTACCATTGATATTCAATATACTACCACTTCCTACTGTCACTACTGATTTAGAGTTAAAATTCGCAGTGCCATTGTTACATATCAACGTTGATTCTCCACTAAAGATAAGGTTGACCTGTATATCATTTCCTATAACAATATTTTCTTTTTCCTCTGTAGAAATATTCAAACCATCAATGCTAATATTTATAGGTATCTCATTATACCAACCGGTAATAGCGATCGTATTCGCTGTTGGAGTACTACTTGAGCTCTGACTGATATTAAATATTGTATCCGAACTTAAATAGGATTCCGTATGTTCACCTTCTGAATCTGAATACGTTACACATCCACCCCATTCAGTATATCCTATTTCAATATTTCCATAATATAAATCCAAATCATAAGTTTTTGTTATTGTTATTGTAGAATAAGTTAATTCACATTCCGTTGCCTGCTTATCTACAACAAACTCCCCTGTTACAGCTTCACCATTATTTAAGGTATCAGCTTGAAGGGTGACCTTGTATTCACCATTTGGAACATAAATGCCAATATGACCGAGTGATCCATCGAAACTTAATCCCGGGTTAATTAAAATATAATCATCAGATACCGGATTCCCCTCCGAATCAGTAATAGTAAGAGTATACTCCTCCTCTGAAAGACCCCCTGTCAAATCCTGAGACTTAACATTAATTGTTACCGGATACATTTTTTTCCCTATTTCCAAGTTATTTTCCTGTGCTAATGTAAATTCCTCAGACCATGTATTAGTACCATCGGAGATGGTTATTTTAGCATTTTTCCCTATGTTGCTATCATCCTTGTAGAAATTCATACCAAATGAAATGTTGAAGTCAGCAGGTGTTAAGGTGTATTCGGCAGTTCGGGTTATATCACCTACTTCCACCGTTGCAGTTATATTCTTCTCTTCATTTAATCGCTTATCATTCAAGGAAACATTAACAGTATAACATGTGCAGTTGCTGGTGTTTGGTATAATAGCTCCGCTTATATTTAATTCGGCTTCATCTTCGATATTTACACTTCCACCGGAAAGTGTAACATCATCAAACAAGCTGAGGCCATATCCAATATTTCCATCAGCCGTGATACTACCACCTTCTATGGACATTTCAGTGGCATAGGTTCTATCATAGGGGTCTGCCCACGCGCCCATTCCTATTGAAGACCCACTGATTCCCATATATGCTTCTATATTTCCTCCTGTAATAGTTATACTTTCTACACTATTGCTGTAGCCACCGCCTATGCCGGCAGCACCTGCTCCTCCATATGCATATACGGTTCCACCGTTAATGGTTATTCTGCCCGTATCTATAGTGGCCGTATCACCGCCTGCAAATGCAGCGTTTCCAATTCCGGCAGCACCAAAGAGTTTTGAGGTAACATTAGATTTTTCAAACTGAGAGCCTCCACGTGCATCAATTGTTCCCCCATTGATTATAATCGTTCCACAGGTATGGTTTACCAGAGTCTGTTCAGCAGATGACGACACATTAATAGAGAATCCATTACCTGGTGCCCCGATTCCTGTGCCACCGCCAAAGGAGTTGCTTCCCCATGCTTTCAATGTACCACTTGAAGCTTCAGTGATTATAAGAGTACACCCCTCCGGTACGCTGATACCTGCAGCATTTGAACCTGATGCCTCAAGTATACTAGTTCCCTCAACTGTGAGATAAAGAGTTGCTCCATTTCTTAAGGCTATAGGTGCCGGATCCAGGTCGTTAAAAGTCTTAGTTTTAATATTTAAATCCCTTATTGTTAGATGTACTTCTACCCCATCTATGGTTATTCCGGGGCTATTAGCTGCGCCATTTTCGCTGAAAAACTCACAGGTGCCTGTGATAGTAGTATTATCATATGTACTAAGATTGCTGCTATTGATTACAATCTGCTGGGTAAGTGTGTGCGTTGTTCCGGCGTAAGCTACCGCTGTATCCTCACCCTGGCACGCACTTACTCCCTGCACACCGCAGACATCACACCATATATTTAAGGTTTCCTCTGTACATTTTTCTGCACAATAACACTGGGGATTTTCCGGTGCGATATATGCCGGACAGTTGGTTGCATGAAATGCCGGGTCATCGGTTTCGCAGGTGCAGGTATCGGTTTCTTCCCCGTCCTTTTGTTCTTCATTCTCCTGACCGGATTCCTCTGATGCACAATCCTCACAGGCAAAAGAGCAAGGTGTACCCTCTACCGCTTCCCTGTATCCACAATTTTCATCATGGCTGTGATTACAGTTTTCCTCTGATGTAATGCATCCGCTTTCTTCACTGCATACATGATTACACTCGGAGCCTTCCCGGGCTTCCACATAGCCACACTCCGGGGTATGCTCTGTATGATGGTCACAAAGTTCCGCTGCAAGCACGGTTAAATCTGCGCTTGTCCCCACAAGCATCAGTGCAATTGCCACCGCAATAATCCGATATAGTCCCCTCTTCCATTTTTTCCTATTCATAGTATCAACACTTTTCCTTTCTCAAAATTCGACGCATAAAAAGCTTCAATTATTTTACTAAACCGCTCACTTTTTTCAACCTTTTCTGCATAATCCGCAGATTTTTGACATAATCCGCATTTTTTTATGTATTTTTTTCAGTATAATCAAAGTAACTGACTTCATTTAGGGTGTTTTTGTGTTACAATATAAGCAGTTATTTGTGTACGCCTTATTCATGGAGGATTTTATGAACATTGCAATTGTTGAAGACCTGGTGCAGGACCGCGAGCGTATCTCGTTTTGCCTGAACCGATATATGACGGAGCTTGGTCTTACCTATCATTTATACACATACGAAAGTGCCGAGGATTTTGTCAAGGCATTGAATACGCTGACCTTTCAGATTGTTTTTATGGATATTTACCTGCAGGGTATGACAGGAATGGAAGCGGCTGTATATTTACGCCGCCAGAACAGAGATTGTAAGCTGATTTTTCTTACGGTATCCACGGAGCATTGTCTGGAGGGCTTCCATGTCAATGCCTGCCACTATCTTATTAAGCCGTTCTTAGACCATGACTTTACAGAAGCTATGGAGCGTTGCCATTTACAGCCGGCATATGATGTTCCGTATCTGGATGTGGTATGCGACGGCAAGGAACTTAAGCTGAATACCGAATCGATTTTGTACATACAGGTGCAGAAGCGCAATGTCCTGATTCAGACCCTGAATCAGACGCTTATCGTAAACGGACCCTTTCACGCTCTGACAAATCCCCTTCTGGAGGACAGACGCTTTTTACTGTGTATTCAGGGTGTTTTAGTCAATATGGATTATATCAGTGGGCAGGAGGAAACAGTTTTCATTGTAAAAAACGGAGACAGGCTCCCGATTAACATACGGAACAAACGACAGCTACTGCAAACCTACCGCAATTATATTTTTGAGAATATGTGAGTTTACTTATGAGATATGTGAATAAAAATTTTTCTTTAACGATAGGCCTTATGGTGCTTTTTATGGCATTGGGGGCATCCATACCTGTGCATGCAAGCGAAGCAGACCCCCGGGGCATCCCTTCGAGTGCTTCGGATACGTCTTCTACCGTTTCCTATACGGTAATCGGCTTAGAAAACAGCGAGCAATTAGCGAATCTTGCGCCTGTTGAAATCGTGCGGCGTTCTACTCAGAATACAGAACCGTTATTTTACCATGTTTCCAATAATGGTTTATTAAATGTTAATGCTTCCATAAAAGACAGTGACGGAAATATTACCACCCAAACACTATCTGTCTCATGGAGTTGCTGGGATGACAGTACTACCGTAACGGATACCACCGTTTGCGGGGAATATCTTGAAACCGGGATCATTCAACTTCCGGATGCTTCCTACCAATGGGGGGACGGTGTATTATCCGCTTTATCTCTTCCTGTCAGGGTATATGATCCTGCGGAGCCGGTTGAGATCGTTACATTAGAGGAAGTTTGGAATGAATTTGATGCCGCATTTGCCCTGGAACAAAACAGCAGCATAGAAGATTTTCTGGACACTGCCCCGATTCAGACTGCGTGGCCCTGCTATGATGCCGCCGGAAATGAATATCTCTGTCCCGTTGTTTATAATACGGAAGAGGTCAGGGAAGATACGGTGGGAATCTATTATATTACCGCTACTTTTGAAGTGCCGCTTAATTGTCGGTTTGCTGACAGTCTTACCATACCATCCTATTCCATCCCCGTAACCGTGCAGGCTCCCGGGCAGCCACGGTTGGATTTGTTTTACTTAAGTGCCAATTATGAATATATCCTATTCCCTTGGATTACATCCGGCATCGATCTTGATACCGTGGAAATATGGTTGTCCGAAAATGAGGGTGAGTGGCGGATACTACAGCTTGATGATGAGGCCTACATACATCCTGACATGCTCGACCTCTACGCATGGTATCTGAATGAAGGCAGCTCCTATCGTATTCAGGTGAAGTACGAAGGCGGTCAGACCGGTATTGCCTCTTTTACCTATGAGTGGGACATGTTATCTGACAAGGAATATATAGAGGGAGACCGGGATGGCGGAGATACGAACGGCAATCCGCCGGAGGACTACGAGGAGGATGACTCTGATGATGAGGAGGAATCTGTTGAGGTGGAATCGGTTGCTGCCCCAGAACCTGTTGCAGGTGAAAAACCTGTTGTAGCCACAGAACCTGTCGCTGCCACAGAGCCTGCCACAGAGCCTGCCGTAGAGCCTACGCCCATAATTCCCGTAATGCCCTCGGACGAGGAGGATGACTACAACGCATCTACGGCCGACTATGAGGAGGAGCTGCGTCGCAAGGAGCAGTCGCTCAAGGGCTTTAAGATGGTGATCGTGGTGCTCATTCTGTTGCTGATCCCTGCGGCCTACTTCTGCATCAACTGGGGTCTTAAGGTGCGCACCATCGAGAAGGACTACGCCATTGTGGAGTCGGCACGCCGACTCTTCGAGGAGCAGAACACCATGTTGCAACATGAGGCCTCGGATCTGGTGTCGGAGCTCGAGCAGCTCAAGGATAAGAACGACACGATGATGGTCAAGTATCAGGAGGCGGTGGTCATGCTCGAGCAGTTGCAGAAGGAGAAGACCTACAACTATGAGCAGCTGGCCCGATACAAGAGAGAGGTAAATACGCTTAAGAGTGTGATGAAGGGCTACCTGCGACAGATAGACTCGCTCAACACCATCAACCGCGACCTCCAGGCCAAGAACGTGGAGTATAAGAGGGAGATCTCGACGGCACAGCTACGCGCCGATGTTGCCGAGGAGAAGGCCGATGAGCTGAACACCAAGGTGCG
>JAZQLH010000033.1:0-14782 GCA_045542555.1 Acetatifactor sp.
TCCTAAGACCGCTTGGCCTCCGACTTCGTCAAAATATTTCAGTGGTAACCGCTCCAATTTGTTGAAAGCATCCTCACGGATATCCTGCACCACATTATAAGTAATATGGTTATTACAGGTATTCATCACCCACTGGGCCACTGCCGTGAGCAACACCGCAATGGCTATTTTTTTCAAAATATGGAATATGGCCGGCATATCAACCAAGCCCTGACCCAATAGCAAATCCACCGCATCACCGGTAAGGATTGGCACATAGAGGGTAAGCACTACCACTGCCACTGCCAAAATGATGGAAAGTCCCACCATAAACCAATATTTACTGATATAACGCAGGACCTTTTTAAGCGTAGCCGCCTGCCTGCCCTTTTGATTGTCAATTGTTTTACTCATTGTTCTCTCCCGCCTTATGCCTGCTTCTGACCTTTTTCCTCCGGATACTGGGAATAATAAATTTCCTGATAAACCTCACATCCGGCCAAAAGTTCCTCGTGGGTTCCCACTCCTGCCAGCTCACCGTCATCCAACACCACAATCTTGTCTGCATGACGGATGGAGGATGCACGCTGGGAAACAATAAATGTAGTCATCTGACCGTCCAGTGACTTGATGGCAGTTCGAAGCTTAGCATCGGTAGCATAGTCAAGTGCTGACGCACTGTCATCCAAAATCAGAATCTCAGGCTTTCTCACCAATGCTCTTGCAATGGTAAGACGTTGTCTTTGACCGCCGGATAAATTGCGGCCATTCTGGGCAATCTTGGCATCCAGCTTACCATCCTTACCTTCCACAACCTCTCTGGCCTGGGCAAGATCAATGGCCTGCCACAATTCCTCATCTGTAGCGTCGGGTTTACCCCACAACAGATTGCTGCGAATCGTGCCCTTAAATAATACTGCTTTCTGTGGAACTACACCAATACGGGTACGAAGCTCCTCTGCGGGAATATCCTTCAAATCTACTCCTTCCAGGCGCACAGCACCTTCTGTCGCCTGATAAAACCCGGGAATCAGATTTATCACAGAAGACTTACCGGAACCTGTTCCGCCGATAACTCCCACCGTATCGCCTTTATTGACTGTAAAATAAATATCCTGCAAAGTCTCCGCGCCTGCACCTTTGTAAGTGAGGCTTACATGGTCAAATTCCAAGAAAGGTGCCTCTGCCACAGGCTGCACTTTATTATTGGCAGCTACAACATTGGTAGCAACATCCTGAGGTTGCAATTCAAATACTGCTGCCACGCGGTCCGCACAAGCCAAAGCTTTGGTAATGGTAATCACCAAATTAGCCAGCTTTACAAGTTCAACAAGAATCTGGGACATATAATTCAAAATCGCAACCACTTCACCCTGACTTAAGCTGCCTATGTTTACCTGAATAGCACCTGTATAAATCAATATGATAGTAGCCACATTTACAATAATATAAGTCGCAGGGTTCATGCAGGCACTGATTTTGCCTACAAACTGCTGAAGCTCCACCAGATGAATATTCTCCTCATGGAACTGCTCTTTTTCCAAATCTTCTCTGTGGAATGCTCGGATCACACGCACACCGGTAAGATTTTCTCTGGTAGTGGAAAGCACCTTATCTAAGGCCGCCTGCACCTTTTTATACAGCGGAATGGTATATGCGGTGATACCCATAACCACAATTGCCAACACAGGAATCGCCACCACAAACACCAGCGCACTCTTCACATCGATGGTAAATGCCATAATCATGGCACCAAACACTACAATAGGTGAACGTAAGAACAAACGAAGTACCATGTTCACACCGTTTTGCACCTGATTGATATCGCTGGTCATGCGGGTAATCATGGTAGATGTTCCCGCTTTGTCGATATTTTCAAATTCAAGACCCTGAATATAGTCAAACATGGCTTGTCTTAGCTTGGTGGAAAATCCAACCGCCGCCTTGGCTGCAAAAAACTGCGCTGTCACAGCTGCCACCAGACCGATTACCGCCAGTGCAACCATGCCGCCGCCCATAAGACCTATGTAGCCCTTATCGCCGCCCTCGATACCTCTGTCAATAATACCTGCCACTGCCAAGGGCACCAAAAGCTCAAAGAACGCCTCCAAAAGCTTAAACAAAGGCGCCAGAACGGTCTCTTTTTTGTAATCCTTTAAATATTTCAACAATTTCTTCATTCCGGACATCTTTTTGCTCTCCTACTCGTCCATATCCATATAGGCTTTTGCAATCCTATTGTAATCAAATTCACGCTTGATTTTTTCAACGGTAAAGTCATCGCCTTTTATAATACTCTCATAAATATATCGGCCATCATCCAAAATAGTATCGTCCTGAATCACCGCACCGACAACATAATGCTTTTCCTCAAAATCAAACTCATCCACAACAGCCATCTCCACATCTGTTCCATCCTTGGCTGTCACATGAAAGGTTATATATTCATTGTATTCCATTTTCTATCCTCACTTTATATTCCTTCACTCATCCTGCAGTACATACAGCCAGCCGATATTCTTCCGGACAGTCAAATTTCCACCAACATACAGATAAATTAGCATCCTCTGTATCAAAAGTTACCGTCCGTCCAATTCCTTCACCTGTATACTTGGCATAAGCTTCTTTTTTTACCCAAATATCATAAAAACATTCTACTTTCTCTGCTTCATTTGCGCAAGCCTCTAATTTGGAAAGTTCCCTTTCGGAAAAATAGCGTTCCGCCAGATGATAATTTTTAAGCGGGCGCATCTTTTGAATATCCACACCCACAGGTTGTTTATCTGTTACCAGACAAACAACCTCTCCCGAATGAGACAGATTAAAGTGCCATGTTTCATCTACAAAATCCGGTTTGCCATAATAATTATAAACATATTCAATCTCTACTGCTTCATGAAGTTTTTCCAAAACCTCTGAAACAGACAATTCAACTATTCCCTCACTATCCGCACCTTTTTCCTGCACTGCAAGCTGTAGCAAAAGCCCTGCACCGATAGCTTGATTTTTGGCTTCTTCCGTTTTTAAATTATGTACTTTTTCCAAACGATGTGTATCAAGTTTTTTCAGTGCCTGTTGCCGCAAAATCACTGCCTGAACCGCTTTCATCTCATCATCATTTTCTTCGCAAACCAATTCATTCATTGATAGCAGATATACTCGCATCTCATTTTCCTCATAACCGAAACGGCTGCCAGTGTACAAAACATCGCCCACATGACAGCCGTAATTATTTTGTTTACCGTCTTTATACTTACTCCTCAGAAGCCTCTTCCTCGGTCTCCTGCATGGTAATCGCCAGTGCAAGCTCCTCAAGCTGCTTAGGATCCACCGTTCCGGGAGCCTCTGTCATAAGACAGGAAGCATCCTTCATCTTGGGGAATGCAATAACCTCACGGATATTGTCAGCCTTCACAAGAAGCATTACGAAACGGTCCAAACCGATTGCCAGACCTGCATGAGGAGGCACACCGTACTTGAATGCATCCAAAAGGAATCCAAACTGCTCATGGGCCTGCTCCTTGGTAAATCCAAGGGCCTCAAACATCTGCTCCTGCACATCACTCTGGAAGATTCTCACGCTACCGCCGCCAAGCTCCACACCGTTAAGCACAATGTCATAAGCCTTTGCACGCACCTTGCCGGGGTCAGATGTAAGGAATTCCAAATCCTCCTCCATGGGCATGGTAAACGGATGATGCATCGCTACGAATCTCTCCTCCTCTTCGCTCCACTCAAACTGAGGGAACTCAGTTACCCAAAGGAAGTTAAACTTGTCATTATCAATCATATCAAGCTGTCGTGCCACCTCAATACGAAGGGCACCCAGTACAGAATAAACAATCTTTAACTTATCTGCCGCAAAGAGAAGCAAATCCCCTGCCTCACCGCTCATAGCGGCAACAAGTGCAGAAAGCTCCTCCTCCGTCATAAACTTTGCAAAAGAGGATTTGTAGGTACCATCAGGCATTACTGCCAAGTAAGCAAGCCCCTTTACACCATAACCCTTTGCAAACTCAACCAAAGCATCAATCTTTTTACGAGGCATCTCAGCCTGTCCCTTTACATTGATACCACGAACACTTCCGCCTGCCTCGATTGCACCGGTAAACACGCCAAAGCCGCAATTCTTCACAACCTCAGATACATCGCAAAGCTCCATACCGAAACGGGTATCAGGCTTGTCAGAACCAAAACGGTCCATAGCCTCCTGCCAGGTCATACGCTGAATGGGAAGCTTAACATCAAGGCCAATAGCCTCCTTACAAACAGTAGCAACCATACGCTCGGTAGCATCGATTACATCATCCACATCCACAAAGGACATCTCCAAATCCACCTGCGTAAACTCAGGCTGACGGTCTGCACGCAAATCCTCATCACGGAAACACTTTGCAATCTGGAAATAACGGTCATAACCGGAGCACATAAGGAGCTGTTTGAAAATCTGGGGAGACTGGGGCAATGCATAAAAACAACCGGGATGTACACGGCTGGGTACCAGATAGTCTCTTGCTCCCTCGGGGGTGGACTTATTCAAAATGGGAGTTTCGATTTCAAGGAACCCTTCCTCACTTAAGAATGCACGAATAGTGGTTGCAATCTTGCTTCTGAGAATCAGATTTCGCTGCAAATCAGGTCTTCTAAGATCCAGATAACGATATTTTAAACGAAGCTCCTCCTTGGTCTTGGAATCTGCCTCGATGGGGAAAGGAGGAACCTCAGATTCAGACAAAATACGCACAGCAGTAGCACGAATCTCAATCTCACCGGTAGCCAAATTCTCATTCACCGCACCGGAACGCTTCTCCACCTTACCGGTTACAGCCACTACAAACTCACTACGAAGCTTACTTGCCTTCTCAAAATTCTCTGCTCCACAGTCACTTTCTTCAAAAATTACCTGCAAAATGCCAGCACGGTCACGCATATCCACGAAAATAATTCCGCCCTTATTACGCTGCTTCTGCACCCAACCCATAACGGTTACAATCTCACCCTCATTGGCAAGGGAAAGTTCTCCGCAGCGATGTGTTCTAACTAAACCTTTCATTGGCTCTGCCATTTTTATTACCTCATTTCTTTTTTATCTTTCTTTTTTTCTTTTTGAAAAGCATTCCTAAATAATTTTTGATAAATTGAAGTTGAATGCTCCCATAAACTTAAAAATCCATTTGCTTCTAAAATTGTTTCTTTACATGGGTCTATACACAAAAACCCAGTCGCGAGACCCGAAATTACCTGAAATCTCACGGGAATATTATGAAAAACATCCTATTTTGGGTCTATGTACAAAAATTCCCACCTAAGACCCGTTAAAATCTAATTTTCCGGGTCTCTCTCTACATTTTTTCTGCATAGACCCGAATCTTCATATCAGATCAGAGAACTAAACCACGTCCATACAATTGGGAGTATTTATATATCTGTAAAATCAATATTATATTTTACACCATGTGAGAAAAGAACACCATCTGTAAGATGAATGCACAGAATGCATGTGTTTGGATCTGTCTCATTTGTGTGACCATTATTATACCACTTTGCAAATGCAGTCCGCAACTTATTAGCAATTTCCATATTCTTCTCGTCAAGGATATGACCTAAGTTTTCACCTGTTCCATGTGCAGTAAACCAATCTCCGCAAATTGCAACAGCATTATTTTTCTCAATCTGTTTCATTTTGCCTGACTTGGCATGGGTAATCACATAAAAAGCACCCTCTTCATAATAACTGTTTACTGCCCGCACACAAGGTACATTTCCGTCCATTGTCGCAAGCGCAATCAATGAATCGCACTTAAACCGCTCATCCATTATCTTCCGAGCATCCTGCGAAAATCCCTCTCCCATCGTTTGCATCTCCATCCTCGCCCCGTGCGGAGCGTCTTCTTTAATGCTTCGGGAAATTCTATAAATCCGTTGAATTAGTCGTTGCGGACTATGCGGAGCGAGAGCGTCACGTGAATCTCGAGAAACACGCTTTGCAAGTTTCTCGAGATTATCGCGGTGCTCGTCAAATCTGCATGCAAGCATGCGATTTTCCTCGCTACTCGCGTAAATAGTCCACCGGTCTCCCCATTTCCGCACCCCCTAATTCTTCAGCGGATCCTTATAGAACTCCACAAACTCCTGATACCCTTCCGCCTCAAGCTGTTCCTTCTGGAACTTCTTGTTCTTGTTCATACGAACTACAAGCACCTGTAATCCGTCTTTACGAGCTTCCTGAGCCTTGGCGATAACCTTACACAATTCCTCACCGCTTACGCCCTTTTCTACAAGATAAGCCACCTGCTTGGGCTTGGTAGGAACTTCAAAACCACTCTCCATAAGAAGCAGTACAATACGCTCAAATCCGATGGAGAAGCCACAGGCAGGGACATCCTTGCCGGTGAACTTGCCCACCATCTTGTCATATCTTCCGCCGCCACCGCAGCTTCCTCCAAATTCAGGCATTGCAACCTCGAAGATGGTTCCGGTGTAATAGCTCATACCACGCACCAAGGTGGGATCAAATACCAGTTCAAAGCTGTCCGCCTTGGTTGCATTTACACTAGCCATAATTTCCTTAAAGGATGCTACCAGCTCTGCATCCAGGAAATCAGAAAGCTTCCCAAGCAGACAATTTACACCATCATCACTGTTTTCCACAGCAGCAAACAACTCCAGATACTTATCTACCATTGCTTCTTCGAAACCATTTTCCAGAAGCTCTGCCTTAACACCCTCCAAACCAATTTTGTCCATCTTATCCAATGTGATAAATACACTGTCATAGGATTCTTCCGCAAAGCCTGCATAAGCAGCCATAGCCTTCAGAATCTGTCTGTCGTTGATACGAATCTGGAAATTCTTAAAGCCCAACTTTGTAAGAGTAGTAGTCGTCGCCAAAATCAACTCAATCTCTGCCAGATTGGAGGCTTCTCCGAAAATATCGATGTCACACTGGGTAAACTGACGATAACGTCCTCTCTGAGGTCTGTCTGCTCTCCACACATTACCAATCTGCAACGCCTTAAAAGGTGTAGGAAGATTAGCTGCATTGTTAGAGTAAAAACGTACCAAGGGCACCGTCAAATCATAACGAAGACCATAATCCACTACTTCTTCCTCTGTTGTGGCATCCGCTACATTCAGCTTCTCTCCACGTTTCAAAATCTTAAAAATCAGCTTTTCATTGTCGCCGCCCTGCTTGTTGGTCAGGTTTGCAATATTCTCCACACAAGGAGTCTCAATAGAAGTAAAACCAAAGGTTCCGTAGGTTTCCTTGATAATACCAATTACATAATCACGAATCTGCATCTCACGAGGCAGAATATCCTTCATGCCTGTTGTAGGCTTTTTACTAAGTGCCATAACTATTCTTCCTTTCCAATCTCAAACACTTCTCAATACCGCTGATTGAACAGAGCTTCCTTACGGTTAAGCATTTCATCAATCTTCTCGATATAGAGTTTTACATCCTTAATATTGTCGCAACGCTCAATCCGTCCGTCAGGCCATACCACCTTGGTAATGCTTCCTGCTCCCAAAGCTACGATGGTCTGTTTCTCTTCCATAATCAGAATGTTGTACAAACCATACTTGCCCGGCTTGGCATAACCCACATTTTCAAAATTACCGGACATATTTTTCTGACGATAGAGATAATATGGCTCCATGCCAAGTCTCTTCGCGCCTTGCGTAGCAATCTCCATGGTGGCGTCAGTATTTTTCAAGGTCTCCACACCATTTTCTTGAATCCATTTACTAAGATGAGATGCCCGTTTAATTGCCAAAGAATGCACCGTTAAAGAATCCGGATCAAGCTCCACCACCTTATCGATGGTGTTCTGCACGTCTCCTTCCAATTCTCCGGGAAGACCCAGTATCAAATCCATATTGATATTGGTAAAGCCCACCTTTCTGGCTAACGAATAAGCCTCAAGCACCTGATTCACAGAAGCCTTTCTTCCGATAATATCCAAAGTCTCCTGCTTCATGGTCTGGGGGTTTACGGAAATACGATCCACATTATGCTTATACAGTACACGAAGTTTTTCCTCCGTGATACTGTCCGCCCGTCCCGCTTCCACTGTAAATTCCTTCACTGTAGAAAAGTCAAAATGGGTTTTCAGTGCCGTAATCATCCTGTCAAGCTGCTCCGGTTCCAAGGTGGTAGGCGTTCCGCCACCAATATAAACACTGTCCAGAATTTGGCCCTGTAACCTCCCTGCCACATACTCCATTTCCTTAATCAGACAGTCCACATACTCGTCCACAACCTTCCGATATCCTCCGATAGGATAGGAAGTAAAGGAACAGTACAGACATGTGGTAGGACAAAAAGGAATTCCTATGTAAAGGCTGTAACCCTCTTCATAGTGTACATCCTTTAGAATTTCACGCTCTCTCTTGGCAATATCCAATCCAAGTGCTGCCTTCTCAGGACTTACTTCATAAGTATTTTGGAATACATCCAAAATCTCCTCATCCGTCTGTCCCGCATCCAACATACCATATGCAATCTTGGTGGGGCGAATTCCAGTAAGGCTTCCCCACGGAAGGGACTTTCCTGTAAAGTCCTTCATCACATCATATAAATACCGTTTAAATGCATGCTTGTAATGTAGCTCATCCCACACTTCACTCTCCGGGATGTATGTCCATGGATACTCTTTTGTACCCATACACACACTTGCGCCATTTTCAGAAAGCTCCATGCGCACAGAAAGCAGGCTTTCGCCCTCGCTCTTTCGGCGCTCCTGCTCCTCTTTTGTCTGTTGTATCCTTGCATCCGTGCTCTCCGGTGTGAGAATCGTCACCGTCTCCCCCGGATAGAAGGCACGCACCAAAGAATTGACATCATATTCATAATTTGCTTTATTCAACTCAATAATCAGCATATTTTTGTCCTTCAATCCTCATATTAGCAACAGTAAGGATTGTATTTTTTCTCGTATTCCACAGAAGTAGCCTCTCCATGTCCGGGATACAAAACAGTATCATCAGGCAATGCAAACACCTTCTCCTTAATGGAACGAACCAATGTGCTCATACTTCCGGTAGGCATATCCGTCCGGCCTACACCGGTCTGGAAAATAGTATCACCACATACGCAGAATCCGGCTTCTTCAAAATAATAGCAACAGCCTCCCGCTGTATGTCCCGGTGTCGTAATCACTTTACAACGTATTCCTTCAATTTCAATCTCGTCACCGTCTTTTACATAAACATCGGCATCTACGGCACACGCTCTTCCCAACATTTCAGACAAATTCATACTTTTACTTTGCAAAAGCTCTTTTTCGTCCTCACATGCATAAATTTTAACAGGTGCAAACTTATGATGGGCCGCAACCTCATTTGCCGCTACCTTCATCGTATCCGCACCGGCTATATGGTCATAATGTCCATGAGTCAGCAGAATTCCAACTGTACGAAACCCCGCACTGCGAAGCTTGCCGAATACCAGTCTTCCGGTATCAGCAGGGTCAATGGTAACACACACATCCCCACCTTCTCTATAAACAAAATAGGTATTGGTACTTAACGCACCCACAACCATACGCCCAATTTTCAAATTACCCATAACTATCCTTTCATCAACCTGAGGTTCTCTCAATATCAATGACACTTTCAATACCACGAATCTTATCAATGATACGATTCAGTTCTTCTCTTCCGGTAATCTCAAAAGAAACCTGCAAAGTTGCAGTTCCCTGTTTACTGGTACGGGTATTCATTGCCAGAATATTAATATCCTTCTCCGTAAGAGCCTTGGCAATATCTGCCAAAAGCCCGTTTCTGTTATTGGCAAAAATTTTAATGTCTGCCTCATATTTTTCAGAAACTGTATGCTCCGGCGCCTGCCATTCCGCATCCATCAGACGTGCCCTCTCCAGTTCTGGAAGACTGAGTACATTTACACAATCTGTTCTGTGAATGGAGATGCCTCTGCCCCTTGTGACAAAGCCTACAATCTCATCTCCGGGTACCGGTGAACAACACTTAGAAAATCTTACAGACAAATCTGCAATTCCCTTTACCACAATACCACTCTTGGACTTCATCTGGGGGGTCTTGTGGATGCCTGCCGCCGATGCCTCCGCAATGCTTTGGAGAACTTCTTCATTGGTCAGATCTTTCTTATGCTCCTTATCATACAGTTCACGAAGCTTGTTGATAACCTGGCCTTCTTTCAAAGCACCATGACCAACTGCCGCAAGGACACTTTCCCAGTCCCTGAAGCCATATTTGCGACAAATTGTATCAATGTATTCCGGCTTCATCAGTATGGACTGATTGATGCCGCGAGCCTTACAATAAGCCTGCAAAAACTCCTTACCCTTGACAATATTATCTTCTTTCAGTTCATTTTTAAACCACTGATTAATCTTATTCTTCGCCTGTGTACTCTTTACAACATTCAGCCAGTCACGGCTGGGGCCTTTTGAGTTCTGGGAAGTAATAATTTCAATACGGTCACCTGTGCGAATTTCATAATCAATTGTCACAAGCTTACCGTTTACGCGGGCACCCACCATCTTATTACCCACAGCAGAATGAATGCTGTACGCAAAATCAATGGGTGTAGAACCGGCAGGAAGATTTTTCACTTCACCGGTAGGAGTAAAGCAATAAACATGATCAGAAAACAAATCCAAATCATTCTTAAGCAGATTCATAAATTCCCTGTTATCTGACATGTCACGCTGCCATTCCAGAATCTGACGAAGCCATACCAGTTTTTCTTCTTCCTGGGCTTCTACCTTCTTACCATCAGAAGCATCCTTATACTTCCAGTGCGCAGCAATACCATACTCTGCAGCCTTATGCATCTCAAAGGTACGAATCTGTATCTCAAAAGGCTGTCCCGTACTACCAATCAATGTAGTATGCAAAGACTGATACATATTGGTCTTTGGCATGGCAATATAATCCTTAAAGCGGCCGGGAATAGGTTTATACATCTCATGAATAACACCCAGTGCCGCATAACAATCCTTAACAGAATCCACAATAATACGCACGGCAAACAAATCATAAATCTGATCCAGCGTCTTATTCTGATTCTTCATTTTCTTGTAAATACTGAAGAAATGCTTCACACGGCCGTCAACCTCAGCCTTAATACCCGCATTCTTCACATGAGCACTTACCTCGTCTACAATGCTCTGGATATAACTTTCCCGCACACTTTTGCGCACGGCAATCTTATCAACCAAATCATAGTAAACTTCAGGCTCCATATATTTAAGAGACAAATCGTCCAACTCAATTTTCAACTTACTGATACCAAGTCTCTGAGCAATGGGACAATATATCTCCAAAGTCTCCTTGGCAATCCGGTACTGACTCTCCGGCTTTTGGTACTTCAAAGTACGCATATTATGCAGACGGTCAGCCAGCTTAATCATGATGACACGGATATCCTTCGCCATGGCAAGAAACATCTTACGAAGATTCTCCGCCTGCATTTCCAGCTTGGCATCCGGCTGGTCTCCTCCTGCTGAAAGCGGAATTTTCTCCAACTTAGTAACGCCGTCTACCAAAAGTGCAACGTCCTGACCAAATTCCCTCACTAAATCTTCATCGGTCATCACGGTATCTTCCACCACGTCATGAAGAAGTCCTGCTACAATAGTCTCCTTGTCAAGCTCCAAATCTGCCAAAATAATCGCTACATTCAAGGGATGAATAATATAAGGCTCCCCCGATTTGCGATACTGGTCTTTGTGTGCCTCTGCCGCAGTCTGATACGCCTTGGCAATCATAGAAATGTCGTCGCTTGGATGATATTTCTGCACATGAGCAATAAGCCTCTGATACAATACCTCAGGGGCTACAAACTCTGTTTCATTATTTGATTCATCTGCTCCGATTATCTCATTTATTTGGCGCTTTGGAGCATCCTCCGTGGCAGCCCTTGCACTCTTTTCTTCTGTCATAACTGCTCCATGATGACTGATTCTAATTCTAATGCTTATTTGCCCGGATAGCAAATTGCGGAATCCAAACGATATCCGGCAATCTTCTCGCGGCCCTTAAGACCTGCAAGTTCAATTAACACAACTACACCGACTACCACGCCACCAAGTGATTCAATCAACTGAATCATAGCTTCCGTAGTACCTCCGGTAGCAATCAAATCGTCTACAATCAAAACCTTCTGGCCGGGCTTTATGCTGTCTTTATGCATCTCGATAACCGCCTGACCATACTCCAAATCATATGCTTTCTCCACTGTCTCACAGGGAAGTTTGCCCTTCTTACGAATCAATACAAAGGGCTTTCTGTTATTATAGGCAATGGGAGTACCAAAGATAAATCCACGGGATTCAGGTCCTACCACCACGTCATAGTCCAAATCCTTGACTAAATCCTGCATTGTATCAATTGCCAGATGCAGACCTTCTGCATCCTGCAAAACACTGGTTACATCCCGAAAAATAATCCCTTCTTCCGGAAAGTCAGGTATACTTCTCACATACTCTTCCAGCTTTTTCATCTTTGTCGCCTCCCATTTCCTATGTAGCCTTAATTCGCTGCATCTAATTGTTTTTTCACAAAATACTTAATAATATCACTTCTGGTAACAATTCCGATAAATACACTTCTATCATCGATTACCGGTACAAAATTCTGCACCTGTGCCTGTCCCAAAAGCTGTTCCATATTGGTATCAATGCACACCGGTTTCACTCTGCCGTGCTGAATAACATCCCGAAGCGTCATATGCTCCACATGCTTCATGGTTACATTCTCCAGTTGCTCATTGCTCTCCAGAATATTCCACAAAAAGTCTCCCAGACCGACTACACCTACATATCTGTCCTCCGTATCAATTACAGGAACAGCTGTGTAGGTCGTGTGCCTGAGTTTCTCCAACCCCTGACGGATAGTCATATTATCACGCAGATAGACAACCTCCGACTTCGGTAAAATGAAAGATGCTATGTTCAATGCAATTCTCCTTTTGGGCTTGTCCTTGGTATCCTGCTATTACTTCTTACCGCAACACTTTTTATACTTTTTACCACTTCCGCAAGGGCAGGGATCGTTAGGATAAATCCTACGCTCCTTGATAATAGTAGTAGAATTTTTCTGCTCCTTGTAAAGTCTCTTTCTGGTATCCTCATCGAAGATATCATTCCACGCTTCAAGGTTATAAAGCCAGTCAGCGTCTGCTGCTACCATATTCTTATAGAGAAGCTCCTTGTCAAACTCAAGAGAAACCTCCGTATCCTCCTCCATAGTCTCAATGGGATTTGCCGCCTTCAAGCTGTCATTGATACCATCCAAAAAACCTGTCATGGACATAACGGTCACACCGTACTTCTCTGCCAGTTCCTTAACAGTACCCTTTACAACCTCATCAGGATTCTTCAAAAGCTCTGCATAAATATTCTTCTCCTCATTGAAGTATGCAGCCCACAACTTCTGAAGTCTGCTTCTGTCCAAATTTTCGTTGTATGCGACTGAGCGCCACTGTTCTAACAATGCCATAGTTAATACCATCCTTACTTTAGTTTTCAAATAGATATACCTAGTTAGTATATAACAGATTGCGCCAAAAAACAATATTTTTGAGGAATTTGTTGTCAGAAAGACGTAAAAATGATATGATAGACAATTGTAAGGACATTTCGAAGGGACTATTGTGAAAAACATGGAGCAAAAAAATATGAAAGAAAAGAAAAAACGAACTTCCAAACAGGTTGTAGCCATGACCGGCGTTGTTCTGTTGGTACTCATGTATGTGGCAACACTCGTAGTAGCAATTGTTGACACCTCAGCCTCCGGCAAGTATTTTGCGCTCTGCCTTGCATGCACCTTCGTCATTCCCATCGTGGTATGGTTTTACAGTTGGATGTATGGCAGAATGACCGGCAAAAAAGTTCCCGGAGACCCTGAACAAATCAAATTGGATGAACTTGATGGGGAGAAGTAATTTTCTCCCTACTTTATTCTACTCCAAGCTTCTTCAAATCTTCAACAACCTGCCCTCTTGTCTCAAACACAATTCCATGAATCCCTTCATTCACCGCTCCCTGCACATTCTCCGGCAAATCATCAATAAACACGCACTCCTCGGCCACAAGACCAAACCGTTCCAGTAAAAGCTGATAAATCTTCGGGTCAGGCTTTATCAATTTATCCTTCCAAGACAAAATACCTCCGTCCATATAAGGAATAAACGCAATGGAGTCCGCACACTCCGTCTCCGTTTTTTCGGAGAAATTGGAAAGGTACCAGACCTTGTACCCCTTAGCCTTCAGTTCCTGTACCCAGGGTATGGCATAGTCCCTAATGGTCACCATACCGTGGATATTGTCATAAGCCTTATGTAATTCTTCCTCTATTCCGGGATCTGCATCAATAAATGCCTGCATCAATTCCTCTCCTGCAAGCTCCCCTCTGTCAAACTCCTTCCACAGCGGATTTTCAACGGAAGCTTTGGCAATTCTCTCTATCATCATTTCATCAAATCCCTTATCCCGAAGGAAATCTCTCCAACGAAAATCTGTCAATACATTTCCGATATCAAAAATAATATTCTTAATCATTCTTCCCTCCTGCTACATCTGCCCACAGCTTTTCTGCCGCCGCAGAAAGAGGCATCTTGGTGGAGCGCACCACACAAAAACTTCGCTTCGGTATAATCTTGTTAAAACGAAGGGCAAACAACATACCGGAATTCAAATATTCTGCCGCAAAATCTCTCACTACACAGCCCACGCCAAGACTACGCAATGCAAACTGTACAATCATATCACTGGTAGCCAGTTCAAACTCCGGCTGTACCTGCACACTATTCCCC
>JAZQLH010000034.1:0-3265 GCA_045542555.1 Acetatifactor sp.
GCCATTTACATGACTCAGACCAATGGTATCTGCTCCTTCCGTACCCTCTCTGATAAAGTCACCGTTTATCAGCTCTCCTGCTGTTATCTCACTGCCATCTGCAAACACAAGCTTCTCTACCGTCCAAATGCCATCTCTAAAGAAGCGGTCTATACAAAGGGTTTCTCCCGTGTCCACAATTCTGATGACAAGGTTATTGTCCATTACCTCGATGGACACGTCCTCACGATTCAAACTCTCTAAGCGCACAATATCCATGTCACTATTGTTTGACGTATAGTTTTGGAGAAGATCATTGCCGGAACCTCTACCAAACACATAGGTATCATTTCCTGCTCCGCCATCCAGAATATCGTTGCCGGCTCCGCCGTCTATCAGGTCATTACCATACTCACCATATAAAAAGTCTGCACCTTCCCGTCCATACAGTTCATCATCCCCATTATTGCCGAACAACGAATCATCTCCATCGAACCCAACCAACACAGAGGATTCTGTTCCGTCCCGCAATGTCTCCCCTGCATCGGTTCCCAGAACCATGGATTGACTGCTGTGCTCTGCAATGGCAGTAAAATACGCTGTATGGTCAACATAATACCACATATACTCTGTCAGATTTGCCTCATTGCTTTTGTTAACCGCCGCAATATATCTGCCCATCTCACCCACGATTTCAACCATATCCTGTCCCTGATTCATTTCGCACATGGTAAAAATATCAAAAAGTGCGGTATTCAAGGAAGTTTCGCCCTCTCCGTTACTACTCCAGAGGGTCATGTCCAGATAGTCCTTAAGAGCCGTCTGACCAACGAGAATGCTATAATACAATTCGTAAATACTGTCGTAAACCTCTCCCAAAAGTTCTGCCGCGGAGTTTACAGGGTTACCCCCCTCGGTTCCAACAAAATCTCTACCCAGAACCTGCTCAATCACGCAAAGCTTCTTTGCATCAAACTCGCTTCCACGGCTCCCCGCTGCCACATTCTCTGCACCTGTAATAAAGTACAAAATATCCGTCACAAGCTGTTCTCTCTCCGCTTTGTTAGCGGCCTGTGTAAACGCAGTCACGTATTCCTTCAAAGTGCCTGTCTCATCCAGTTGCATCAGGGTATGTAAGGACTTCAGGCGTCCCATGGCCTGCACATTGGGCAAGCCCTGAATCTCCTCAGAAATCTCCATATTCTCGCCCTTGGTATTGTAAAGCTCTGATGCAAAGGCAAATTCACCCATCCTTGTCACCGTACCATCCGCCATGATTACATCCGCACTGTTTACGCCACTACTTACGCTACTATTCAAGGAAATGGACTCCACACCCACCTGCTCTAAGGTATAAAGCTCATTGGCCTGTGAGATACCGTCGGTATTCATATCCTGCCACAGAAGCATTTCGGAAAACTTCTCGTCCTGCTCGTCAATTACCATATCCCCGTTACTGTCATACTGCGCCAAAGCCTCAAAACCGGTCTTTGCAAGGCTTCCGTCAGCAAGCACCGTGGAGGAACCAAAGAGCTCCGAACCGTCATTAATCACGCCATCACCATTTAAATCCATTGCAAGCAATGCATCATCTGCATCTACCCACTGGGTTTTCTCGGTTAAGTCAATGTTGTCCTCATCAAAGTAGACGCCGTCCTCCACGTCGAGGATTTCAAAGCCGTCACCATCCATGTCAAAGACCAAGGGGTCATGGTAGACACGTCTAAGACCGCTGGCCTGTTCGCAGATTTGGTCGATGCTTCTTAACGATTCCCAAATAGCCAACGCACCTGCACGTTCTGCTGCGCTGTTCTTGTTGGCTAAAGCCACCAATTCGGATGTTTCCTGTACCATGCTGATTATTGCATCTTTATGACCCATAAGCGCCGCCTGAACCTCAGGGTCGGAAATGTTTGCCAGGATTTGCTCAACTGTCTCCAAATACGACCTGGTGCTATCCCTAAGCGCTGCAAAAGGCTCTCCGCCCCCACTCAACGCATCCCACACCTCAGGATTTTGAGCCAGCGTCTGAATATACGCATTATCGTGTACCATCCGCACATGACGTCTGCGATAGGTTATGGCATCCTTCGTACTGCACATCTCCAGCACCTTATCCAGATTTTCATCCTCCTTTGAAAGCTGATTTGCAAATTTCGCTTGGAACTGCTGAAGTACATTTCTCAGCTCATCCACAGACAGTTTGTCAGATACGGCTCGATATTCATTTTCCTCGGCATCCTGATGATTATTGCAGGTATATTCCAGATATTTTGTCGTAGGCCATATAGGGGAAGTGATGTACGCCAGTTGAAAAATACCTTCCTTCAAGAACCATGTGGTAAATTCTACTTTTGCGGGAGTAGCTTCGGCATCAGCTATGACATGCCCCCAGATGGTTTTGCTTAATGAGATATTAATATTATGCAATGCTTGTAATGCTGTTGCACTATCATTCAGCACATCGCTTTCCATCAAATTTTTTGATGCCTTACAGAAAATGAGGAAGCTGTCTTTTAGATTAATAAATGGATTGTTGCCCTCTATAAATGAATGTACCCGTTCCCCTGAATTGACAGCAAACAATGTAACTGCCACAAGATCGGCCGCTACACCCAAATATGCCTCCATAAAACCAATTAGTTTATCGGCTTCAGTTATATCCCAAATATCACTCAAATTTTCCGCATCTACTGCAATCATATTGATGAATCCTGTCAGAAAATCCTGAACCGCTTTTTCATCATCTACATAGGTAGTAAAATCATGCACTACCATAGCTATCGGATCAAATGTACCATTGGGAAGCATACCGTTTTCATCAAATTCCAAGGATGCCACGAAATGTTTCCAAAATGCCACCGACATTATATCTGTTTGGAATTTATCGGATTCTTTCTTAAAATAGGTTCCATTTTCTTCACACAGGGATGTCAGAACCGCCCCCACCAGACTCCACTGGTAATGGGTCATTACATCCGCCATTTCATTTATCTCCGTACGGTAAGCATCAATAAATTCCGTAGGATGTCCGGGGCCGTCGAAGCTAACCGCCTGCTTAATCCGGTCGGCTGCATTTGTGCCATTTTCTTTATCCGCAACCTTTGTCAGCACTGTTGACACCAGCGCCAGATTTCCGCCCAGGGAGTGTCCGGTTACCGCAAAATTATCATAGTCTGTATTTTGAATCGTCTCATAAAGGTAACTGCAGGCCAATTCCTCCTGCTCCGTAAGCTCTGATCCTATCATGGTGAAATCAGCCACTATCCAGTCTTCCACAAACTGG
>JAZQLH010000035.1:0-26799 GCA_045542555.1 Acetatifactor sp.
GGGTGATTATCCCATAAAGGGACTTCATTATATGCTTATGGCGCTGCCTCTTATTCGGGAAAAATATCCTGATGTCAAAGTGTATGTGGCCGGTAACAGTATCACCGGAGAGGGCGGTTTCAAAAAGCGTTTGAAAATTTCTGCTTATGGGAAATATCTCCGCAAGCTGATTTGGGAAAATAACCTTCAGGATACGGTAAAGTTTCTGGGTAGGCTGAATGCACAAGAGATGAAGGAACGTTACTTGCGCAGTCACCTTTTTGTGTGTTGTTCTTCTATTGAAAATTCGCCTAATTCTTTAGGGGAGGCCATGCTTTTAGGTATGCCCTGTGTCAGTGCGGATGTGGGCGGTATCAGCAGTATTTTTACGGATGGCAAGGATGGTATTTTGTATAGTGGTAAGGATTTGGCATCCAATGCAGAGAATCTTGCAAGGGCTGTTCTTGAGATATGGGGAGATTCGTCGAAGATGGGCGAATACTGCGATAATGCAAGAAAACATGCATTAAAAACCCATGATAAAGAGGCAAATTATCAGAGGCTGATGGAAGTTTACAAGCAGATTGCTATGAAAGAAAGACTATCGGAGTCTGATTTGGTGAAAGCGGGTAATGTTGCTGTGGGACCGACTGTTTTGGAGATGCCTGTAATTGCTGTTGTATCTAATTATATCAATCACCATCAGATTCCTTTTTGTGAGGCTATGTACAAATATTTGAAAGGGAAATTTGTCTTTATCCAGACCCAGCCTATGGAGCAGGAGCGTGTTTCCATGGGATGGCAGGATCAAGAGGATTTGCCTTATTTGCAATATTATTATAAGGAATCTGAGAAGTGCAAAGAGCTGATTGCACGGTGTCCGGTGGTAATATTTGGCGGTGTGGATGATGAGTGCTATATTGCGGACAGGCTTTCAAGTGGCAAGTTTGTAATCAGGTATAGTGAACGCCTTTACAAAGAGGGACAGTGGAAAGCGGTTTCTCCCAGAGGGCTTATCAAAAAATATAAGGATCACACCAGATACCGCAAAAAGCCGATATATCTGCTTTGTTCCGGGGCATATGTGCCTTCGGACTTTCATATTGTGAAAGCTTATCCTGACAAGATGTTAAAATGGGGATATTTTCCCGAGACGAAGCATTATGATGTGGATAAGCTTATGGCCCAAAAAGAGCCGGCAACCATTCTGTGGGCAGCCAGATTTCTTGATTGGAAACATCCGGAAACTGTCTTGCAGTGTGCAAAGTATCTGAAGGATAAGGGAGTTGCCTTTCAGATGAAGATTGTGGGTGATGGACAGCAGCGCCCGCTTGTAGATAAATTGATGGAAGAATACGGGCTTTCCGAATGCGTGACACTTCTTGGGTATCGTAAACCTGAAGAGGTTCGTTCTCTTATGGAGAAGGCAGATATTTATCTGGCCACCAGTGACCGCAAGGAAGGGTGGGGTGCTGTTATTAATGAGGCCATGAACAGCGGATGTGCCGTGGTAGCAGACCATATGATGGGTGCAGCTCCTTACTTGATTCGTCATGGTGAAAATGGATTTGTCTATGAGGATGGCAAGCCGGAAATGCTTTTTGCGCTCGTGGAAAAATTGCTGCAGGACCGGGTACTTACACAACAGCTTGGACGCCAGGCTATCAAGACAATTGTGGAGGAGTGGAATGCGGATAATGCCGCACAGCAATTGTTGCGATTTTGCATAGCGCAAGGCATGATAGAGACACAAGCGGTGAGCGAGGATGTGCTTGGTGAAACGGAAGGTTATTCTATGCCAAAGAGTGGACCTTGTTCTAAAGCAGAGGTAATCGGTGAGAGGGAAATGATATGCAGAATCCTTTAATAAGTGTGATTGTACCTGTATATAACATAATGGAATATCTTCCCCGGTGTGTGGATTCGATTAAGTCACAGACTTATTCAAATCTTGAGATTGTGCTGGTAGACGACGGCTCTACGGACGGCACGGGGGCGCTCTGTGACGAGCTTGCCAAGGGGGATGAGCGTATCCGGGTTTACCACAAGGAAAATGGTGGTTCTTCCTCGGCCCGTAATCTGGCTTTGACCAAGGTGCAAGGTGAGTATATCGGCTTTGTGGACAGTGATGATTATATTTCTGAGGATATGTATCAGTGTCTGTATGAAGGTATTACAAAATATGACGTTCGTGTCGCTCAAATAGGCAGAGATGAGATAGATGAGCAGGGGAATTTACTGCCAAATATCTGCGAACCGCCTATGGAAGATGAGATAATTGGGCATAGAGAGTTTCTGAAAGAGCTTTTGATGCACAGAGGGGACTGCTCCTTTTGTACCAAACTTTTTCATAGAAGTTTGCTGGAGGGAAAGGAGTTTCCCACGGGAGCTTTGAATGAGGACTTTCATTTCCTGATAGAGTTATTGCCTGAGATTGGGCAGATTGTGTCCTTGCCGCCCCAGACATATCACGTATTTTACCGCATAGGAAGTAATTCCCGCAAAAAAGATAAGGAACAGTTTTCCCGTGTGTTTGCTGATAGTGTGGTGAATGCGGATGCAGTGCGTAAAATGGTGGAAGAAAAAGTTTGGGCGAAGGGAAAGGCGGCTGATAAATCAGATAGGGAACTTGGCAAGATTGCTTTGCGATTCTGGATTTTTCAGCGGTTGGAGTATATGCTCCATATTCCAATCAGCCAGATGAATCGGGATAATGTGTTTTATCAAAAGGTAGTCAGGGATCTTCGTCAAAATTGGTTAAAAGGCCTGATGAATCCGTACCTTACAACTAAGAATAAGCTTTATATGATGTTGTTTGTTGTTGCGCCGAAGGGCATTCGTAAACTGCATCGTAAAATCAAGGGGTTTGACAAATGAGAAAGAGTAACAAAAAGCAAACAGAGAGTTTACCGGAATCCTTTGAATATATGTTGACATGGATTTTGAAGGTATTGGTAACAGTTTATGCTGCGTTGATTCTGGGTGTTTTGCCGCTTTATTTTGAGCAGGGATATACTCATATCGGTACAGATAAGTCTACTTTTTTTAAAACAGCAACCATAATGACAGCGAAATGTATTGTACCGGTACTGCTTTTAGCAGGAGTGGTGACGTTTGTTGTGAAGGTGTGCAAAAGGCGTAAGGGGGAGAGTGTATCCTTTTTGCCTAAGCTTGATATTGTGGATTGGTTTGCACTTGGCTACGCTGCGGCGGTAGTAATTTCATATTTGTGTACAGATTACAGAGAAACAGCTCTTTGGGGAACAAAGGGGTGGTATATGGGAATGATACCCCATTTGACTTTGGTGGCAGTTTATTTTCTTGTATCCCGGTTTCTGTTAAAGGCTATGTGGATGCTATACTTATGCATGACCGTGTCGGCCGCTACATTTGCATTGGGATGCCTGAATAGATTTGATGTCTGGCCTATTCCCATGGAAAACTCAGGATTGCCTGCTTACATATCCACAATCGGAAATATTAACTGGTATTGTGGGTATATTGTTTCGGTATTGTTTGTGGGTGTAGGGCTTTTGTGGTTGGAGCAGGGAACGGCAAAATGGCGTGAAATTCTCCTGTCATTATACGTTTATCTGGGCTTTGGCGCTTTGGTTACACAGGGAAGTGACAGCGGTATTTTTACCCTGGCTGTAGTTATGGCAGCTATGTTTATCATGTCTGCAAAGGCAAAAGAGGATCGGATAATGAGGCGGTTTTGGTGGATTGTTTTGCTGTGGGCTGCGGCCTGTCTGAGTGTGTTGGCGGTGCGTCTGTTGTTTCCGAATCGTCTGAATTACACTGCAGGCACATTGGATTTGTTAACTTATTCACCTGTTCCGGTAATTCTTTTGTTGATAGCTGTAACTGGCTTGTGGTATTCAGGGAAAAAAAGCTCAAAGAAACTCTGGGCTGTAACTGCAAAGGGGTTGTGTGTAGTAGTGCCTCTTTTTTTGGTCATATTTGTAACAATGATTATAATTAATACCCAAAATCCCGGCAGTCTGGGGCCTTTATCTCAAAAGAGTGTTTTTACATTTTCTGACCAATGGGGCAGCAAACGAGGCGCGACATGGCGCTTTGGGCTGGAGGTTTTTAAAGAACAGGATGTTTTACATAAGCTGGTGGGTGCAGGACCGGATTGTATGGCGGATTATTTATACAAGGGAAGCAGTGATGAGTTGCGTATGGATGTGCAAAAGGTGTTTCTGAATCAGAGGCTGACCAATGCACATAACGAAATGCTTACTTTGCTGGCCAATGTGGGAATATGTGGTGTGATTGCTTTTGGTGGAATGCTTATTTGTCTTCTTCGGAGGCTTGTGAAGTCTTTTGAGGATAATCCTTCTGCGGCGGCCTGTGGTTTGTGTCTGCTTGGCTATATCGCTAACAATATATGGAGTTTTCAGCAAGCGTTAAGTGTTTCTACGATTTTTGTTATTATGAGTGCCGGAGTGTATCTGTTGCGCAGGCAAAAAAAATAAAAAGTAAAGGGATTCCGGTATCATTCCGGAATCCCTTTTTTGTACAATTAATTGCTTATTACATAATGTCGGGTGTCCATTCCACATCTGCATCATTGCTGCCGTCATCTGAGCTTCCTGAATCGTCAGGTTCAGGTTCGGGTTCGGGCTCAGGTGAGGAGTCGCCATGGTCGTCATCATCATCGTCATCATCATCGTCGGGTTCCGGCTCGGGAGTTGGTGCAGGAGCCGGAGTCGGGTTGGGGGAAGGTGCTTGAACGGAAGGCTGTTGTGTGGGCGAGCTTGTAGGTTTAGAGGGCTTGGGTTTTGGAATATCTATATTGTCCAAATCCAGGCCTTCGTCTGTGTTGTCAGAGTCTTTCGTTGCCCATTGTTGCTCATAGTTATAAAAGGGGTCTTCCTTTTGATACTGTGAGGCGCTTCCCATGGACTGCCAGCCCTGTCCGTTCCACCACTGGATTTCACCGTCATAAATACGAATTTGAGGGGCATCTGCTGAAATATTATCCGGGGAGCTTTCAGTCAATATAGTCGGTTCGTAGGTGTTGAATGAGGGATAGGTTTCCAGTTTGGATGCAAACTGTTCCAATTCGCCTGCTCCCTGCTCATCTGCCGTTGCCTTGTAGGTACTATACTTTACATTTTCTCTATTGTTCCAAAGGTCATAGGGGTCACCCGAGGCCTTTCCCTTAAAGAGCTTCAGGGAGTATTCATTGCTGTAAACGCCTCCTGTGAAGGTGCCTTGTTCCACTGCAATACTACCGGTGACACCATCCAACAGGGTCAGTGTAAAGGGCCCCTCATATACATTGTTGATCATAGAGGTGTTTAATACTTGTACAATGCCGTTATTGTAGTTTAACAGAGCGAGAGAGTCTTCTTCGCCGTGATACCATACAGTGGAATAGGTTTTGCCGTCGGCATTGTAGCCTGCATGAAGAACAAGCTTTATCCGGCCGTCCTCCTCCAGATAATAACGTCGGGTTCCTTCTTTTAGTTTGGGCATAAACAATTCCATCCATTGAGGTGATTCTATCTGGTGTATGCCTTCGGCAAAATAATCTGCTGTGGATAGATTTTGAAGTAACAGCTGAACTTCTTTTTCAAGAGCCCCATCTTCCTCTGCGATATTGACGGTAATATCCTGCAAGGCGAAATAAGATGCTTCATCGCCATAGAGACGATAGCATTGTTCCAACAAATCACGTTGTTTGCGAATCAAACCTTGTTCTTCGTAAAGTGTAGCCAGAGAGTAATAATCTTCTTGCGTGAATTCACCGGCATAATACTTTGTTTCATAAGTTAAAATGGATTCCTCTGCCTCGGAGAGATTGGGAGAGGGTGTTGTCGAAACCGATTCCTCCGGAACAATGGGGGTAATTGTTTCTGCGGTGGGAACATCCGGCAGATTGCAGGCTGTCAGCATTGCCATGCCTAGTAGGATGCATATTGCATACGTTCTTTTCTTCATAAATGCCTCATTTCTGTCTATTTTGCATCTGTGATTAACTTGTTTAAGAAAGTGTGAGCATCAGAGCCTTCGGCGTAGATTCCGGCGTCCAGAAACTGTTGCGCCAGATTATAAATGCTTTTGGCTACTATTGGACCATAAATTACGGTCTGGACACCATCCTTCTCTAAAACAGCGTATCCTCGGAAAGCAAACTCTGTCTTGTACTGTTCGGGAGGTAATCCTACCAGTACAGAGGTAAAACGATTTCGTCCGTTGACGGTTTCATAGATTTTATCTACTTTGTTGCTATTTTCATCTAAGCCGTAGGAGACGCCGCTCAGTACTTTTTCACCGCCCCTGATCATGGGGTAGTTGGTCCGATTGGCATCATTCATGACTAAAGTTCCGTATTCTGTCAATGTATATCCGTTTACACCGCCTGAGAGGAACTGATTGCGCAGGTCGGCGGAAATACCGGTTTTAAATCGAATACCGGATTTGCCGGTAATTCGGATGGAAAAGCCATGATAGGAAAGCAGATTGGTCATCTGTGGCTGTTCGGTGGTGACATAAGCATTATTTTTGTAATCCAAAGTCCATACATACATGCTTGTGGGAACACCCTGGCTGTTATATTGGTATACTACTGCCGATTTGGCGGTAGAGCCGGGAGCTTTTGCAATATAGAGGCCATTTCGTTTGGCGGGTGTGTATGCTACGCCATCCAGATGGACTGTTGTATTATAGCCGGAGGGAATCCGAAGCACCACATTGGTAGAAGCTGTGGGCATGGGTGACTTGGTATCCGGCATGTTTTGGTACACGGGAATCTTAAACACAAAGGAGGTGTTTAAGATGTTGGCGTTTCCATAAAGTGTGCGAATAAACTTACCCTCGGAGGTAGGCGCAGAAATATTCTGCATATACTGATGTCCGTAGGTATTGTTGCTGGTTACATTAAACTTTTGCAGGTACAGAGTATCCTGGCCTTTTAAAATATAGTTGGAAGAAATTGTCTGTGCGCCGCCGTAGATGGACCAGTAAGCGCTTGTCCATCCCTTGTTGCGGGCGTGGGTCAGGCCGTTGATGATATATTCCTGATTGGATTTGCCGGTAGCACCCACGTTAAAATAATTATACAGACCTTCATATCCGGGATAGGTGCCACAGATAAGAGGTTTGTTAGCACTTTCACTGCTTGTTCCCTGTTCCTGACAAATACGTGCTGCCAAATGATAGGGACTTACTTTTAACTCCACACCGGTTGCCCATATTATGGTGGAATAGGTCATATCCGTTCCGGGAGCTTTCTTTTGGTCGTTCATGAAGGTGGTGTTTAGGAAGGCGCTCAATGCAGTCTTGTTGTGACGTCCTTCATTGTAAATTAATTGCTCGAACTGAAAAATATTCTCTTCATTGAGGGCATTACGGGGGTCTATGAAATATTTCAGCACGTCTTCCGAGGCATAATACCAGGAAGCGTTGTCATAGGAGCCTTCCTTGGTCCAGTCACCGTAGCTGGAGTGAATCAGACTCTTGCCCCCATCAATCTCATTGGCAATAACAGTATTCCAGTCGAGTCCTGTGTTCATGGGTACGAAAGTCCAGTTGGGATTGGCGTCCTTCATTTTCTGCAAATCATCCCGATAGCTTGCAGGAAATGCGGCTACGTCCGAAGAATAAGTTTTGACGACATCGCCATCAGATATGGTGACGGTGTCTTCGGAAGTGCCGTCCGCAGCATACATGGTCATGGCGGAAGGGTTCATATTATACATCTGTTCCCATGCAATAAAACGGTCATCTGCACAGGCAAGATTGGTTCTGGCGATGTAGCCTTCATATATCTGATCGTTGTGAATCAGTTTGACTTTGGACCAGGCCTCATAGGAATCAGCCGAAAAGACCAGCTCCACGTCCGTGATTTCTACCGTTTGACCGCTGGGGACAGTCACAACGGTATCGCTTTTTAGGTCGGGCAAGGATTTTACATCATAATAATCACTTAAGTAAATCAAGCCGAATATGGGATTTTGCTCTGCTAAAACAGCTAATTCCCTGCGGGCTTCGCTTATAAATTCCATTGTCTCTGCATCAGGAGCAGTTTCGTCCGGTTGCGTAGCCTCCACCTTCAAAGCATTGCTTCCCATGAGGAAAAACGTTGCCAGGCAAATTGTTAGACAGAAAGCTTTTCTTTTGTATGTTTGAAATAATGATAGGTGTTTTTTTCTGTTCATTTGTTTCCTTTACAAAATTAAGTTATCAGTTACTTAAGCATATTATAACATACATAATTTGCAAGTGAGATGGAAGGTTTTTCTAAAAGAAAAGGAAAGCCTGATTAGCTTTCCTCTTGTTCTTGTTTCAACATTAATAAATTTAGATATTCCACGAGGGAGTGTGTGCCGGCAGCATCCAATTGCAAAGTGCTGTTCATTAAGTCTGCCATAGTATAGTTATCTGTAAGCTTTTGATCAAAGCAGTCTGCGTTTGCACGGATTTTGGTGCGGCCCAATAAATAGTCCAAGGAGACTTCATAGAAATCCGCAATTTTGCACAGTGTATCTAAATCGGGATTGTGAATACCCTGCTCATAATTGGATATGGTTCCGATGGATACCTGCAGATGGTCGGCCAATTCCTTTTGATAAATTCCTTTTTCGGCACGGAGAGCAGAGATGATTTCGCAAAATTTCATGGAAAAGCTCCTTTCAGTTAGGCAATTAATAACATCTGAAATTCATTTTATATGATTCCACGAAATTTGTAATAGGATTCTAGAAAGTCAATAAAATATATAAAATCAAGGCTCTAGATTTTAGGGAGCATAAAACAAACCACGATATATACAAAATGTATATGTCGTGGTTTTTAAATTACTGTGGTACGGTATCTTTGGTGTACACCGGAATGTCACTGCTATGATATTCCAAGGTATCTACCGTTTCCCAGAACTCATTGTTTAAGTAGAAATCATAGGTGCCGTCCTGATTGTCGATGAAATAACTGTTATATGCCGTTGGAAACAGCAGGTCTTCGAAGTTATCCTCCGCCAGAAGATCTGGGTTGGCGGCAATGTTCTGCCAGGCGGGAACAGAGTCTTCTAATATAAAGGTATAGGAGGAAATATAGATAACAGCTACTGTAAGCATTACCCCAATACTCCATTTTGTTTGTAACTTTTCCTGATTGGCGGACATAAGCTGGAAACGTTGTCTCAAAGACTTGCGGTCAGAAGGAAGGATGCCAATGGTTAAGCTGCTTGGTATAACTTTCTTTTGAGAGGCCTCTTCCGCTACGCCAATCAGACATTCCATGTATTCACGGGTAATGTCTGCATCTGCGGCCGTCAGACTGTCGTCAATGCGCATCTCGAAGATAACTTCGGTCTGATCGTTTAAAATCCAGGCAAAGATATCCCACCAATAGGCCAGAGTGATAATTTTAATTATAGCCTTGAATACCAGATCGTGATGGAAATGGTGGGTGGCTTCGTGTTGCAGAATATAGTTCAGTTGTTGTTTGGTTGCGTCGAATTTTTCGGGAATGAGTATTCGGGGATGAATAATGCCGAATAGCACAGGTACGGCAAGTCCCGGAATCTCGATTGCCCGGAAGCGGTTTTGCTTCCCTTTGTTCTGACAAATCTGTTCTAACAGGCTTTTGTAGGGTTCGGTATGGGTGAGTTCTTTGCCATATAGAATAATATGTTTGGAGGTTCTGTAATAGGAAAATGCATAGGATAGGAGTCCTATTATAAAACCGGCCAACCAAACGGGCTTAAATATTCCCCATAAAGAAATCGGCTGTTCATTAAGTGTGAACAGCCGGGCGCGGCAAAATGCCATGATATTGGAAATTTTATCCGGTGCATAGATGTTGATTGTAAAGGGGAATTCAATAGGTAACAAAAAGCGTAGCACGGTAAATACAACGAAAAGTGCCAACAGCTTATATCCCGCATGAATCAAAATCTTTTTGTTAGCCAGACAAATGACCAGAATGATTAACAATAAACCTGTGGTTATTACAGCCATCAGTGCTGTGGAAAGCGATGCATGTATAATGCTTTGCGTTGGCATTATTTCTTCTTGTTTGCCTGCTCGTATTCTTTCAACATGCTTTTAAGCTCGGAGATATCCTGTGCAATCTCCTTGGGATCGCTGTTGGTCTTAAGCAGTGCTGCAAAAAGGCTGCTCTTGGAGATAATGTCACGGAAGCAGGAATAGCTCTCTGTAAAGTCCTGCAAAATAATATCTCTGGAAGACTCGGTGGGGCGATAGGTACGGCTCAGTACCTTGCCGCTGTGGGTAACGCCAACAACCTCTACCAGCTTCGCATGAAGGAGCTTACGAAGAACTGCGGTTACAGTACTCTGGGTCAGACCCTCACCTGCGTTTACAATATCGGTAGCCATCATGGGCTCCTCGGATTTCCAAAGGATGTTTAAAACATCTAATTCTCTAGGGTTCATCATAGTATTCAGTCCTTTCTGTGTTCTTGGGCTCATTATATGCCTTTTTTTGCCCGAAGTCAACAAAAACAGGCCTTTTCCGATGAAAAATACAAATTTTCATCGGAAAAAACCTGTCATTTTATATTCGTTAAAATATGTCTTACGCTTCGCCGATATAAATCCATTCCCCAACCCATTCCTGAGTGGAATTGTTGAAGAGGCGTTTGTATCTCTTGCCGTCGATTTCTTTGTATATCCATACGTATGTATCAGAACGGGGATTAATGCCTTCTTCAGTACCTGCGGCTGCTTCTACGGGAAGGGTTACGGCAGGTGTGGCTACCAGACAAAGGCTACAAGCCAGAATGCCGGTTGCTGCAAGAATTTTTTTCGTAATGTTGTTTTTCATAGAGAAAACCTCCTTTGTGTGATTATAACAAAAAGCTACTCAAGAGCATTATAACACATATAAGCAACATGAGTCAATTACATTTATGGATTATGCTGCAAAATAAAAAGAGAACCCCATAAACGAGGTTCTCTTTTAGCAACTGATTCTCAATAGCTGTGCGTTGCCGCTTACGTTTATTGTTGCGGAATCCGCAGGAATGAAAAGGCAGCTTCCCTTTTGAAATGATAAAGTTTCACTGTTTTCTGTGATTAATTCGCCATGTCCTTCAACGCACAGAAGTGTGTGAAAGGAATGACCGGTGGTGGTCAAACTTGGTAAAGGGGCATTGCCGGAGGTGTGAATCAAAAGTCGTTCCACTTGAAAATATTTACAACGACAGAGTAACTCTGAAGCATAGCCCGGGCGATAACGTAGCACTCGCATGGGCTGGCGGGGGTCTTCGCTACTTTTGTAGTTTAAGACCTTCAGGGCTTTGTCCACCTGTAGGGGGCGGAGGCATCCGTTTTTGTCTTTCCTGTTATAATCATGAATCCTGTATGTGAGATTTGAGTTTTCCTGTACTTCTGCAAGAAGCACACCGGCACCGATGGCATGAACTGTGCCGGCTTCGATATAAAAAACATCATCCCGTCTGACGGGAACCTTTTGTAAATGCTTATCCAGACAATTTTCGCATAAACTTTGCATGAGAAGCTCTTCGGTCATATCATGATTAAAGCCGTAAATCAGATGAGCTCCGGGGACCGCATCCAGTACATACCACATTTCTGTCTTGCCTAAAGATCCGTTTTCAAAGGACTGGGCGTAGGAATCGTTGGGATGTACCTGAACGGAAAGTTTTTCCCTGGCGTCAATCAGTTTTACCAAAATCGGTAAAGAAATGGAGCCGTCCGGGCAGATGTCCTTCATAACAGATGTAGGATGCGTGCCCAGATATTCCGGGTGCAGGCTTAATACTTGTTGCAGGGACTGTCCCTTATATTCGCCGCTTGCTATCAGGCTGGGGCCATCCGGGTGGGTAGAACACTCCCATGTTTCGGCCAGAGGCGATAAATTAATATTTTTGTGAAAGTCTTCCTTAAGTCTGTTGCCGCCCCACAGGTAGTCTTTACCTGCGGGCGCAAGAAGAAAGGGCTTATTCTTCCAAGTCGTGTTTTTGTTTGTCATGAACGCTAATCTCCCTGCCTAACTGAACTTCCATGATTTTCAGTTCTGTATCGGCAATGATGGTGTGGCGACAACCTGCCTGCATGGTAATGACATCACCTGCCTGTACCGGCTGCTCCATACCGTCAACGATGGTGCGACCTTTACCGGAAATAATGGTCCAGGTTTCGTCTCTGTGCTGGTGGCTGTGGTAGTTCATGCGATGCCCGGGATTTAAGGTAACTTTAATGGTCATGCTTTCTTCTTCCACATCCAGAACACGAAAACTTCCCCAGGATTTTTCGGCAAACATAATCTGCTGGTCGATGGCATCTACAAAGGGTTTGATATAGCTGGATTGTTCCTTATCAGATACTAAAATGCCTTCGGGGCTTGCGGAGACCACAATGTTTTTTAATCCCATACAAAGAATGGGCATATCCAACTCATTTAACACATGAACATTCTCGCAGTTTTCGTTTAAAATAGCATTGCCCACGCAGTTATCGTCCATGGATTCGGTCAATGTATTCCAGGTTCCGATATCATTCCATTCGCCGGGGAAACGAAGCACCTGAATACAAGGTTCTTTTTCTACAACCGCATAGTCAAAACTGATTTTGGTAAGGGTATCATATTTGTTAAAAAGATCCTGATAATCCGTAAAATCAATGAGCTCGTGAGCGCGTTTTAATACATAACCTAATTTGTATGCAAAAACACCGCCATTCCAGAGGGCGCCCTGCTCAATGTATTTTAAAGCGGTAGCGGCGTCCGGTTTTTCCTTAAAGGTCTTTACATTGCTCACCTTGTCCTGGGACGTAGGAATAATGTAGCCATACTTTTCGCTGGGGTAGGTGGGTTCGATGCCCATTAGTACCAGATTGGCTTCGCTTGAGGAGGCAATATCACTCAGCATCTTCAGATGTTCAAAATAATCATCAGCCACGTAGGGGTCCACGGGACAAACCACCACGGGCTCTGTCTCAGAAATTCCTGCAACATCATGAAGATAGGCGCTGGCCAGAGCGATGGCGGGGAAGGTATCCCGGCGGCAGGGCTCCACGCAAATACCCACATCCTCACCCAATTGGTTGCGGATTGAGGAAACTTGGGTTTTGGAGGTTGCAATAGTAACGGATGCGTCCTTGTCCACATTGCGAATCTGGCGATGAACGCGCTGTACCATAGACTCCAGTTCTCCGTCCGGTCCTTTAAATAACTTGATAAACTGTTTGGAGCGAATATCGTTTGATAGGGGCCACAGACGTTTGCCGGAGCCTCCGGAAAGTAAAATTATATTCATAAAGATTCCTCGATTCTTTTGACTTAGCGCTCTGCACGCATAGGGTTGTTCAAAAAGTCCTCATAGGCCAGTCGAATGCCGTCCTCCAGTTCGGTCTTGTACTTCCACCCCAGATTCTCAAGCTTGGATACATCCAAAAGCTTGCGGGGAGTTCCGTCGGGTTTTTGGGTATCCCATAAAATTTCACCTTCGTATCCGATGACCTTGGCGGTAAGCTCGGTCAGCTTTCGAATAGTCAGTTCCTTGCCCGTGCCCACGTTTACGGTTTCGTTGCCGGAATAATTATTCATTAGGAAAATGCAGGCATCTGCCAAATCGTCCACATAGAGAAACTCACGAAGAGGTGTGCCGCTGCCCCAGCAGGTAACAGAAGGTGTGCTGTTTTCCTTTGCCTCGTGAAAACGGCGAATCAGCGCAGGGAGCACATGGCTGTGGGTGGGGTGATAATTGTCATTGGGACCATATAAATTAGTAGGCATGGCAGAAATAAAGTCCGTGCCATATTGTTTGTTTAAGTATTCGCAGTATTTCAGGCCGGAAATCTTGGCCAGAGCATATGCTTCGTTGGTTTTCTCCAGTTCAGAGGTAAGCAGACAGCTCTCCGGCATAGGCTGGGGAGCCATGCGGGGGTAAATGCAGGAGGAGCCAAGAAACAGAAGCTTCTTGCATCCGTTCTGCCATGCGGAGTGAATGACATTCATCTCCAGAGTCATATTGTCATAGAGGAAATCAGCAGGTGCCTCAGAGTTTGCTACAATACCGCCCACCTTAGCGGCTGCTAAGAATACATAATCCGGCTTTTCGGTGGCGAAGAATTCCTCCACATCGGCCTGTCTGCACAGGTTGAGCTCTTTGTGGCTTCTGGTAATAATGTTTGTGTATCCTGAAGCTTCCAGGCCGCGCACAATAGCAGAACCCACCATGCCTTTGTGACCTGCAACATAAATTTTGGCATCTTTATTCATCATAAGGCTTTTGCCTCCTTTTTAGCTAATTCTCTGTCGTGCTTTGCCATGATGCGAACCAGTTCCTCATAGGGAGTAGTCTGAGGATTCCAGCCCAGTACAGTTTTAGCCTTGGTGGGGTCGCCCCAGAGGTTGTCCACATCGGTAGGTCTGAACCATGCGGGATTTACACATACCAGCATTTTGCCGGTGGCGGTGTCGTACCCTTTTTCGTCGAGACCGCTTCCTTCCCAGCGGAGTGTAATGCCGTTGGCTGCAAAAGCTTTTTCGGTAAAGTCACGAACAGTATGCTGCTCACCGGTAGCAATTACAAAATCCTCGGGTGTATCATGCTGCAAAATAAGCCACATACATTCTACATAATCCTTGGCATAGCCCCAGTCTCTTAAAGAGTCTAAGTTGCCAAGCTCTAAGTGGTCCTGTAGCCCTTCCGCAATACGACCTGCAGCCAGAGTGATTTTTCTGGTTACAAAGTTTTCGCCTCGGCGCTCGGATTCGTGATTGAATAAAATGCCATTTACAGCAAACATATTGTAGGCTTCTCTATATTCCTTTACCATCCAGAAGCCATATTGCTTAGCGATTGCATAGGGGCTGTAAGGATGGAAAGGAGTGGTCTCTCTCTGGGGAACTTCTTCAACCTTACCATACAACTCAGAGGTAGATGCCTGATAAATACGGGTTTTTTCGGTGAGTCCAAGCATGCGTACTGCCTCCAGAATACGCAATACGCCAAGTGCATCCACATCTCCGGAATATTCGGGTGCGTCAAAGGAGACCTGTACATGGGACTGAGCAGCCAGATTGTAGATTTCATCAGGCTGTATCATATTGATAATACGAATCAGAGACGAAGAATCGGTTAAGTCTCCGTCATGAAGTGAGATTGCGTTTGCGGCAATCAGATGATCTATGCGGGCGGTGTTTGAAATGGAAGCACGGCGTACAATACCGTGTACTTCGTAGCCCTTTTCCAGCAGAAACTCAGCAAGATATGAGCCGTCCTGTCCTGTAATTCCTGTAATTAATGCTTTTTTCATAAAAACCTCCGTATGTGTTTTATATTTTGGAACCTTTTGTACTATATTATCTGTAGAAAATCCTTTTTTTAAGGGGATATTTTGAGAATTACTAGCATTATATTGACTTTTGTGCTATACTGCCTACATAAATTATGAAGGAGGCAGAGGGCAAGATGGATTCTACTTTATTTGACGGAACACTGGTACAATCAAATCGTATTATTTATACGCCCTCGGATTTTGCCAAAGCAAACCTTATACATTTGCAGGAGGTGGGGGAGCTTCGGGCAAGGAAACCTCATACCAGCAGACGAAAGAATCTTTCATCTTATCTTTTTTTTGTGGTAGTGGAAGGTGAAGGCGCATTAGAATACGAGGGTGTAAAATATGCGCTCAAAAAAGGTGATTGTGTCTATGTGGACTGTCACAGGGCCTATGCACATAGCTGTGCAGAGACCTTGTGGAAATTGAAATGGGTGCATTTCTACGGGCCCAACATGGGTGGCATACATGGGAAATACGAAGAAAGAGGCGGTAGTGCCGTGTTTGCACCGGAGGATTCCTCGGCGTATGAGAAATTATTGGACGAGATTTATGCCATCGCATCTTCTGATATCTATATCAAGGATATGAAAATTTATGAGAAACTGACATCCTTACTTACCATGCTGATGGAGCAAAGCTGGAATTTAAGGAAAGAGGAATCGGGGGGAGCTTTTGATGGGCACAAAGGGATAGGTAAAAAGCAAAATCTCCAGGCGGTAAAGGAATTTCTCGATAAAAATTATGCATCGAAGATTACGCTGGATATGCTTTCCGAGCAGTTTTTTATTAATAAATTTTATCTGACGCGAATTTTTAAGGAGCAGTTTGGTGAGTCTGTTACGGGATATCTGTTGCAGGTACGAATTACCAAGGCAAAGCAAGCCCTTCGATTTACGGACAAGCCTATTGAAGAAATTGCTCATGAATGTGGTATGCATGATGCCAATTACTTTTCCAGAACTTTTAAGAAGGTGGAGGGAGTGACTCCCGGGGAATTTAGGAGAATGTGGTAAAATGCATGGAAAGGGGATGAACACATGAATTCTAAAAGGAATAAGCAACATGTAGCAATAGATTGCGGATTTTTCACCTTACTCATGCTGGGAGTGATAGTGGTCACTTTTTCGTTATTTTACAGACAATGCGTCGAGAGTATGATTGGAAGCGGTCTGTATCATTCGGACATGAAAGCATATATTCTGGAAATGCAGGGACTGGACAGCGGATACAGCTTTCCTTATCCTATATTGTTTAAATTATCTGCTTTTTTTGATTTTTTTGTGGAACCGGAGGTGGCGGTGGCTATAGCCACGACGCTGCTGAATACGCTTGCGATTGTGATAATTAAGCTTGCATTGAACAGACTGTTGCTGGAACAACTGACAGAAGGGTTTAATGGGCGGAGCTGGCTTGCAGGAGGACTTATCAGTGTGGTGTCGGTGGGATTGTTCTTTGTCTCCATGGTGATGGCTCCGTTTGGATTTTATCTGCCCGGTATCCTTTATCATTATCTGGGTGTATTTACAGCGAATCCTTTTCACAATGCAACTTATATGGCGGCCAGACCTTTTGCTATTCTTGCATTTCTTTGGTATGTGAAGCTTTTGGATTGTTATGAGCAGCCGGAAAAGGCTGGAAAAAAGGATTATGTATTGTTTGCACTGTTTTTGTTGCTTTCTACCATGACAAAACCCAGTTTTACCATTGTTTTGGTTGGGGCAGCAGGCTTGATTATGGTTTTCAGGATGGTGCGAAGCAAATTTGCAAATTTTAAGTCTACCATTCTTCTGGGATTGACCTTTATTCCTACCTTTATTGATTTGTTGTATCAGTACAGTGGTGTGTTTGTACCGGGAGAGGGGCAGGAAGGCGGTATTGGATTCTGCTTTGGCGATATCTGGAGTTTGTACTGTGAGAATATTCCACTGGCTATCGGGTTGGCTGTTGGATTTCCGATTCTGGTACTTATTTTGAATTATAAAGAGATAAAAACAAACACCCTGTATCGCTTTTCCTGGCAGATATATGTTATGAGTTTTGCCATGGCATTTCTGCTATATGAAAAAGGATTCAGGGAGCCTGATTTTAATTTTTCATGGGGGTACATGTACGGTATTTTCTTTGCGTTTGTAGGGGCACTTGTGGTACTTATTCGTGCCACTGCTACAAGAAAACGCCCTGTGCTTCTTATCCTGCAGTGGGCAGCTTTTGGCTGGCATCTTCTGTGTGGTCTGCAGTATTTTGGAGGAATCTTCCAAGGACAAATGTATTACTGATGTCGGAAAGTCCTCGTGCTGCATAGGGCAAAAGTAACAGTCCATAGAGGAAAATATAACGGGAGTTAGCTTCCCAAATCATGTGGAACAAAAATCCGCCGAATGTGCCAATCATGCCAATCCATGAGTAGAGCCTGGCGGTGCGGCGTTTGTAGATTAGCATAAAAGTTCCTGCAAAGCATCCGAGGTAAATTATACTTTGGTAGATATTACAAAAGTTGATATATGCACCGGTAAATCTGCCGGTGTAGAATTCTTCGACAACGGGATGCCTGGGTCCTAAAGTGGCAAGGGTAGCCTGGCGGCTGGCGTAGGTTCCGTCAGCCCATTGGGACAGGAATTTGTTAAAGTAAAAGGAACCGGCGTACCCGGGATTTGCTTTAAAGCAGGCTTGTCTGTCGGCGATGGCCTCCTTACTGATTGCTATGGTTTTGTCTGTGTCCATTCCGGACTCTTTGTAGGTGTTAAAATTAAAGCCGTTGTACCAGCCGTTTCCGCGGGATGATTCCTGCATGCCCATGGCAAAATAGGACATGGCGGGGACGCCGGACTGTAATTTATTGTCTGCTCTCAGTTCATAGAACTTCTGAGTGGCGGGCAAAATGGTAAGAGACAGCGTTATGCACAAAATACCGTAGAGCAGAAGCAGATTCTTTTGGCTGCGACACCATTCAAGCGCTACCACCAATACCACTGCAATTATGATAATTAGTGAATTTTTACGAAGCATCACGGACAGCGCAAGTCCGACGAGGCTTAAGGCGGCCTGTAGTGCAAGCTGTTTGCCGGAAAGGATGTCTGAGGATATATTTTTTAATAAAGAAATCAGATAATACAGTCCAATTGACAGAGCGGCAAAGGAAGGAATCTCGCCGTATACGAAAGAACTGTACATAATCAGAGGGAGATTAGTTGCAGCCAGAATCAGATAAATGCAGTCTGCCCGATCGTCCTCCCAGAGAATATGAACAATTTTGTACTGATAAAACACAATAATGCAGGTTAATACTACATACAGACATTTGATGAAGTGATAAGCTTCAAGGCCGATGGGCAAAAGATTCCACAGGCGGATAATCAATTCAAGAAAAGCAACCAGCCCTACCTGCTGAGGGTAGTAGGACAGGTAAGATTCTGTGGGATGAATTGTTGAGGTGTCTCCTATGGCCAGACTTTCGGCAGCAGAATAAACAGACCAGGCATCGGCCGCAGGGGCAGTTCTTCCAAATAAAATAAGCAGTCCGCCCAAAAGCAGAATCCAGCCGAAGGTTACAGGTAATAATATTTTTTTGTATTTCGCAGGCTGTTTGCAGACTGCCTTACAAAATAGAAACAGGATACTGATAAAAATGCATATTCCAAATGCCGAAAGCAAGGGATTATCAACTTTGGTCAACACCTGCTGGGTAGTCATGTTGTCTGCGTAGCAGGTAAACAAAAAAGCTGCGATAAATAGGAGTCCGGTAAATACCAGTGACAAAAGTAATATGAAGTTACAAGACAAACGATATAGCTTTGAAATAAGTTGTCTCATCTGTTTTACCTCATGCAATAATTTGTTTTTTGACATTATAACACACAATTCTTTATAAAAATAGTGGCTGTAACGGAATAATCGTGTTAAAATAGTGGTAATGCATGAAAAGAATGCCAAGAATATAGAGAGGAAGTAACAATGGATAAGATTGCAGTGTTGATACCCTGCTATAATGAAGAGAAGACAATTGCCAAGGTAGTGACTGATGTGAAAGAAGCATTGCCGGAGGCAACTATTTATGTATATAACAACAATTCCACGGATAGGACAGCTGAGATTGCCAAGGAATCCGGGGCCATTGTGCGTAATGAATATAAGCAGGGTAAAGGAAATGTAATCCGCAGGATGTTTCGTGAAATCGATGCACAGTGTTATCTGATGATTGACGGAGATGACACCTATCCCCTTGATTGCGCCCGCAAAATGGTTGATCTTGTGCTTGATAAAAATGCCGATATGGTAGTGGGTGACAGGCTTTCCTCCACCTATTTTAAGGAGAATAAAAGACCGTTTCATAATTTCGGAAACAGTCTGATGCGTATGGGAATTAACAGTCTGTTCCGTTCGGACATCAAGGACATAATGACCGGTTACAGAGCCTTTAGTTACGAATTTATCAAGACATTTCCTGTGTTTTCCAAGGGCTTTGAGATAGAGACGGAGATGACCATCCATGCAGTGAATTACAATATGCAGGTGGAAAATGTGGTGGTGGAGTATCGTGACAGACCGGAAGGCAGCGTGTCTAAGTTAAATACTTACAGTGATGGTGCCAAGGTTATTTTTAAAATGCTTCAGCTTTATAAAAATTATAAGCCCCTTCGTTTCTTCGGATTGTTGGGGATGCTATTGATTTTGGTGGCGGCAGCTTTGTTTGTGCCGGTTTTGCTTGCCTATCTGGAGACGGGACTGGTGCTTCGTTTCCCTACATTGATTGTTTGCGGATTCATTGTGCTTGCAGGTATTTTATCCTTTTTTGCAGGTATGATTTTGGAGGTTATGGCAGCCAAGGACAGAAGGGATTTTGAGTATCGTCTGAACCGCGTCCATGATGCCAAGAAAGCTAAAGAGCATGATTAAAAAGTATTGGAACAAAAGAGCATTTGTGATATATGCCCTGATTGGTTTTTTGTTTGGCTTCTTTCAGTTGACAGGACATGAACTTGCCGTGAAGGGAAATATCATTTGGACAGGGGCGTATACTGCACGCCTCCTGTTTGCGTGTGTTCTGATAAGTGTTGCGGCAGGCGGAGCGGGCAGCGTATTATCGGTCTGCCTGACGGGAAGGTTTTCTTTTTTTAGTACAGGTGAGGATGGAAAAACACAACCGGATTTGGGGTGGAGAAAGCTTTGCTTCGGCCGTAAGGCATGGCTTGGGCGACTGATTTCGTGGATTTTGATTGTTTTGTGTTGGTTGCCTTGTTATCTGGCTTATTATCCGGGAATTTGCGCATATGATACGACCATTCAGCTGGGGCAGGTGGAGAGCGGTGCATATAATGATCACCATCCCATTGCCCATACGCTTTTGCTGGATGGCAGTATGGCTTTGGGAGATGCAGTCTTTAATGATGTGAATACAGGAATGGCACTGTTGGTGTTTGTGCAGATGATTTTGCTGGCTGCCGTGTTTGCAGGGGCTATTGTTTTACTTGCAAGAAGGGGTGTGAAGACATGGAGTATCATGGCTTTGCAGTTGTTTGCAATGGTATATCCTTTTCACATGTATATGAGCGTCAGTGTATGTAAGGATGTATTTTTTAGTATGTTTTTTTTGTTGCAGATGCTGGCATTATGTGAGATGATAAGACGAAGAAAGAATCGTTTTGACGGGTGTGACATTTTATTTGCAGTCAGTTCTGTGGGAATGCAGCTTTTTCGTAACAACGGAAGATATGCTATGTTAGTACTTGTAGCCTTTATGCTTGTGGCAGTGATTTTTGCAAAGGGAGCAAGGCGTTTTTGGGGCAAAGTTGCTTTGAGTTGTATTGTGTCTTTGGTTGCGGGAAGTCTTTGTATATCCGGATTGTTTCGGGTTACGGAGGCTGAGCAGGGAGACAGAAGAGAGATGCTTAGTATGCCTATACAACAGCTTGCCCGCTGCATGATTTACCATGGTGGCGTGGGTGTGAAGGCTGAGGATGATGCATCCATGGATGCAGAAGAGATTGCCCTGATTAATGATTTTCTTTTAAATGAAAGCTATAAAGAATATCGGCCGGATATTGCAGACCCGGTAAAAAGGCATACAAATACTTACGTTGTGCGTTATCAGTCCGGGAATTTTGTGCGGACATATCTTGGCCTTCTAAAGAAGTATCCGGGAGACTTTATCAATGCTGCATTGGCAGTAAATGCCGGATATTTGTACGTGGACGATGATAGTCATGCCTATATCAATGTAAATGGTAAAGATACAGGGCTTGGTTATGTGCAGACCCGGTTTCTTTCTGAGGAATTAAACGCAAGAGGAATTTATCAGGATTCCAAGTGTCCGGGACTTTTTACTTGGATGGAACAGTGGGCGGATGACAATGCTTACTTAAAGATTCCTGTGCTTAAATATCTGTTTGTGCCGGGGGTGTTTTTGTGGTTGTATCTTTTGCTTGCAGGGTATCTTGTGATGCGTAAAAGGTATGCGGAGTGTGTACCGCTTACGTTGGTGCTTGGGTATTATCTGACAATGTTTTTGGGACCCACTGTGCAACTTCGATATGTTTATCCGCTGATGGTTATTTTGCCTTTTGTGGCACTTATGACATTATGCAGAGGCGGAAGTAAGGAATTAGGAAATGAGTAGTCAGAATAAAAATGACAAGTTAATAATTGGCGGTGGGCTGTATGGGCTCTATGCGGCATTGTATTGTGGCAGGAAAGGGCAGACGGTGACTCTTCTTGAAATTGAGCCTGCCCCCTTTACGCGTGCGACTTATATTAATCAGGCCAGAGTGCATATGGGTTACCATTATCCCAGATCGCTTTCCACGGCGATGAAGTCTGCCGGATATTTCAAGCGTTTTGTTGAAGATTACGGATTTTGTATTCATGATAAGTTTCAACAGGTTTATTCCACGTCTGAGCATTTTTCATGGACGGATGCAGAGGAGTTTCGCAAGTTCTGTAAAAGCGCGGATATTCCATGTATGGATTTGCCTGTGGAACAGTTCTTTAAACCGGGCGTGTGTGACGGTGCCTTTTTGACGGAGGAATACACTTATGATGCACACATCTTGCGGGATTATCTGATGCAGGAGCTTCAGAAGCTGTCAAATGTTTCCCTTCGGTTTAGCAGGGAGATTCAAAGAATTGTAAAACAGAGTGACTGTTACGAAATTTATGCAATGCACGGGGAGCAGGAAGAAGTTTATCAGGCGCCATTTGTGTTAAATGCAACCTATGCTTCCGTCAATCAGGTTTTGCGTAGGGTGGAAGGCGTGGAAACACAGGATTTTGGCTTAAAATATGAGCTTTGTGAGATTATTCTATGTAATGTGGACGACAGGCTTAAGGATATCGGACTGACGGTTATGGATGGCCCGTTTTTCTCTATTATGCCATTTGGCAAAACAGGATATCATTCTCTGACTTCTGTTACTTTCACGCCACACAAGACGAGTTATGATGCCACACCGCAGTTTGAATGTGTGAAAGATGGCATCTGTAACAATATGTGGCTGGGGAATTGTAATGACTGTCCTAAAAAGCCGGAGAGTGCATGGGAGTATATGTCGGCGCTGGCACGCAAATACATGCGTGAGGATTACGGCTTTACCTATGAGAAGTCGTTATTTTCCATGAAGCCTATTCTCAAGGCTTCGGAAATTGATGATTCCAGACCCACGGTTATTAAGCCGTTGGAGCCTGAGAATACAGAAGGCCCTGTGTTTATCAGTGTGCTTTCGGGTAAGATTAATACAGTATATGATTTGGATGAGTTTTTGGACTAACGGAGGAATAGATTCGGATGGAACAGACAGGCAAGGAGAAAAATTTTGTATCCTGCGTGGTTTATCTGCATAACGACGGGGCTGTGGTGAAAGATTTCATGCGCAGTATCTGTAATGTGATGCGTGCAAATTTTGAAAAATTTGAAGTGGTATGTGTCAATGACGGCTGTGTTGATGATACCGTGGAGCAGCTGAATGCATTTTTGGAAGAGGGGCAGTATGCCCGCTCTGTAAGCCTGATTAATTTAAGCTTTTATCAGGGCGTTGAGACTGCCATGAATGCAGGAAGTGACTTGGCGGTAGGCGACTTTATTTTCGAGTTTGACCAGTGCAATCTTGACTTTGATGAAGCACTTATCATGCAGGTATATCGTCGTGCGCTGGAGGGCTATGATGTGGTGGCGGCATCGCCTAAGAGGGGCGTGGCACTTACCTCTAGAGTCTTTTATGGACTGTATAACTGGAGTACCAAGAATCGTTATCGCATTCGCCAGGAACGTTTCAGAGTGGTGTCCAGACGTGCGGTAAACCGTGTGAATCAGATGAATATTTATGTGCCTTATCGTAAAGCGATGTACATGAATTGTGGATTGAAAACAGACACCATTGTCTATGACAATAAGAGTGTGGAGCGCAGAAACCGCAATCGCGAAGAGCGCGGAAGCAGAAGTGGTTTGGCTGTGGATACACTGGTAATCTTTACGGATGTGATGGAGAAGTTTTCCATGCTTGTCAGTGTGGTGCTTTTTGGCTTCCTGTTAGTGATGTTTGGCTGGATTATTTATTCCATATTCAGTGAAGTGCGTCCCGTCGAAGGATGGCTTTCCCTGATGGCACTGATGAGCTTCGGGTTCTTTATGCTGTCCGTGCTTATGACGATTATATTTAAGTATTTATCCATTATTTTAAATATGAGCTTTAAGAAACAGCGTTATGTAATAGAAGGAGTGGAAAAACTGACCAAATGAAGCTGACAATCATTTTTCCCGTATTAAATGAAAAACTCCGTCTGGAGAGCGGTATTACCCGTACGGTGGAGTATTTGAAAAAAATCGATTTTAGTAATTATGAGATTATCATCGTGGATAACGGTTCCGAGGATGAAACGCCCCAGATTGCTAAAAGAATGTGCGAAAAATATCCCGGCGTGCAGTATGAACGTATCAATGTGCGCGGTGTGGGAGCGGCATTCAGAAGAGGTGTGAAGATCAGTCACGGTGATGTGGTGGGATATATGGATATTGATTTGTCCACCAATATCAAGCATCTGGGTGAGGCTATTCATCTCTTTGAGACATTGCCGGAGGTGCAGTATATCAACGGTAGCCGATTTGCCAGGGAATCTGATACCAAGGGACGCAAGTGGTATCGCAAGATTACGTCCCAGGGACTTTTGATTCTCTTGAAGCTGTTTTTGCGCATGAAGTCCACTGATGCGATTTGTGGCTTTACCTTTGTGCGTCGTAAAACAGCCATTGATTTGATCAAGGGCTGTAGCAAGGACAATGGCTGGTTTTATATGATTGAATTCCTTTTGCGTGCGGAGAAACGTGGTGTCATGATCATGGATTATCCGGTGGAGTGGCAGGAGGATTACAATACTACTGTTAAAGTGTTTAAGACTATTTGCAACTATCTGGTGCAGATTGCCCGATTGTTTAATGAATTCTATATTAAAAAGAATATTTAAGGAGTACAATCATGGCTGAACATATTAAGAGAATAGACCTGACAAGAAATTATGAGGCGCATAAAGAGGCATATTTGGAGGCAATTGCACAGGTTTGTGCGGATACTGCTTTTTCCGGAGGAAAGTATGCGGATGCGTTTGATGAAGAATTTGCAGAATATGTGGGTAGTAAGTATGCGTGTGGTGTGAATAACGGCACCTCTGCATTACATCTTGCAATGATGGCGCTGGGTGTTGGTCCCGGTGATGAGGTGATTGTTCCTGCCAATACCTATATTGCAACGGCGTGGGGCGTAAGCTACACCGGAGCAACTCCTGTGTTTGCAGACTGTACAGCGGATACCTGGGAGCTGGACCCTGCATCCGTGGAGACAAAGATTACTGACAAGACAAAAGGTATCATAGGTGTGCATCTTTATGGACAGCCCTTTGATTATGCATCCATCAAGGCTATTGCTGATAAACACGGACTCTTTGTGGTGGAGGATTGTGCACAGTCTCATGGTGCTAAGTTTGAGGGAAGAAATGTAGGTACGCTGGGAGAGCTTGCATGCTTTAGCTTTTATCCCGGCAAGAATCTTTATGCTTTTGGTGAAGGCGGAAGCGTGACCTGCGACAATGAAAAATATCTTAAGCACATGACCCGGTTGAAGAATCAGGGATGTGATGTGCGTTATTATCATGATGAAATTGGCTACAATTATCGTCTGGAGGGGCTGCAGGGAGCGGTGCTTTCTGTCAGCTTGAAATATTTGCCGGAGTGGACGGCTAAGAGACAGGAGATTGGTAAACGTTATCTTGCAGAGATTAATAATCCGTTGATTACCATGCAGGCACATCCTGAGAATACAGAGTCTGTGTTCCATCTCTTTGTCATTACGGTGCCTGACCATGATGATTTCGTGAAATATATGGCAGAAAATAATGTGGAATGTAATATGCACTATCCTGTCCCCTGCCATTTACAGAAGGCATATGAGCATTTAGGTTACAAGGAGGGTGATTGCCCCAATGCAGAGTATCTTGCGTCTCATTGTGTGACATTGCCGATGTTCCCTGAGATGCGAGAAGATGAGATTGCAAGAGTGATTGAGCTTTGCAATGCATATCAAAAGTAGATCTTTAGGTATATGCAATAGGAACAATTGGGGTATAGTGAAAATGACCGGAACATATCAGGATGAAAAGGCAGGGATTTATCTGCGATTAATGACCCATGAGGACACAGATTTGATTGTGGCATGGAGAAATTCAGATGCAGTCCGCAGGAATTTTATTTATCAGGAACTCTTCACCAGAGAAGGGCATGAGAACTGGATACGCACGCAAGTGGATACCGGACGTGTGGTGCAGACTATCATCTGTGATATTGCTACAGATAAGCCCTTGGGAAGTGTATATATCAGAGATATTGACAGACAGCACAATAAGGCTGAGTATGGTATCTTCATTGGCGAGGCTGATGCAAGAGGCCGTGGTGTGGGTACAGCAGCCGCCAAGCTGATGCTTCGGTACTGCTTTGAGGAAGCGGGGCTTCACAGAGTGTACTTGAGGGCTTTTGCAGAGAACAGACAGGCCATCGGCAGTTATGAGAAAGCCGGTTTTGTGCGAGAAGGGGTTTTGAAGGGTGATGTCTGTATAGACGGTGAATATCGTGATATTGTATGGATGGCTGCAGTTGCCGGATGATAGCTGTGGAAGTGCTTGTGAAAAGTGTTTTAACAGTGTATTAAATAGAAAGCGGTTACAGTAAAACGATTGCAGCAGGAAAGGTTACTTGAATGAAAAAGGTGAGTTTTGTCATTCCCTGCTATCGCTCAGAGAAGACTTTAGAGCATGTAGTGGCGGAAATTAAAAATAAAATGAAGCAGCTTACAAGCTACAGCTACGAGATTATCCTTGTAAATGACTGTTCGCCTGACGGAACGTTGGCAGTGATTCGCAGACTGTGCGAGAGTTATGAGGAAGTGCGGGGACTTGATTTTGCACGTAATTTTGGACAACATTCTGCTTTGATGGCGGGACTTCGTGAGTCATGTGGAGATTATGTGGTATGTCTGGATGATGATGGACAGACTCCGGCA
>JAZQLH010000036.1:0-5579 GCA_045542555.1 Acetatifactor sp.
GTAGGACTACACTGCGAGGTTCTGTCCTACTTTTTTGCGCTTTTCCTTTTTTAGTAGGACTACACTGCAGTTTTTCGTCCAACCATCAAGCACTAAGTAGCCTTCATCTTGTGAATCCGTATACTTTGACCTCTTCATCTACTTCTACCGTTATTGCTCCGTACTGCGGGGTAGTCAATACCTCACATTCTGCCGCTTCCAGGCGCAATATAGTCTCCTCATGGGGGTGTCCGTACCAATTCTTCCTGCCACAAGAAATCACGGCCATGTAAGGCTTGACCACCGTTAAAAATTCATCTGCGGTAGAATACCTTGAGCCATGGTGAGCCACCTTCAACACATCCACGTTGCCAATCCCCCATTGCTTAAGCTCATCCGTCAATTCCTTCTCTCCCAGGCCTTCCACATCTCCTGTCAAAAGGAGTGACAACGCCTTCTCCCCTTCATGTAGCTCAATATAAAAGCATTGAGAGCCTTCATTGCCTCCTTGAGAAGCTCTGCTATCTGACGGGTGCAGGCACAAAAACCTATCCTCGCCATCCACTGTCCAACCCTCTTTTGCCCATATGACGCTGACAGGGATTTCATCTGCATCTCCATTCCTTATAGCAGCAAGCAATTCTCCAAACTCCTCCTGCAATGTTGCCTGCTCTATACGTGGCAAAACAAGCTGGCGAATCGTAATATGGTTCTCCTTGCGCAAATCCAAAAGCTCCACCAATCCATTCACATGGTCTACGTCTCCATGGGAAGCAAAAACCGCATCAATCTCACTGATTCCGTAATATTTCAGAAAAGGAATCAACACCTCCTCGCCAATTCCTTTTCTGCTACTGCTGCCACAGTCAAAAAGATACACCTCACCTGATGAAAGCTGTACGCAGATGCAATCCCCCTGGCCCACATCCAGAAAGGTCACGCGGTCACCACCAAATCTCGGAACACCCAAAATCCCCACCGCCAAGATTAGCAAAAACACTTGCGCCAGTCGCCTTCCCCGGAATAGAGCAGAATTCTGTCTAAGCCTTCTTCCAAGCCACGGCAGCCCCCAGACTACCAAAGCCCAAATCAGATAGTACACCACCACCTGCCACACCGCCGGGCGTCCGGGATTCCACATTGCCGCCGGAAGTGCTTCAAACACATGACAAAGTCCCTCATAGCCCGAAAGGATAAACACATCCACCGTACCCACAATGCCAAGCCCCGGCACAAGCATTGCCACCAAGCCTGCCACCATCACCGCACTCATCAAGGGCAATATCAAAGCATTTAAAAACACGGAATAAATGGAGATTTCATAACTAAACCAAAGCTGTATGGGCAATGTTGTCAATGTGATGGCTATCCCTGCCAACAAGCCCTCTCTCAGCAAATCGCACACAAATTTCCACACTTGTTGCAGTATCTGTCTTACTTTTCCTTCCACATAACGCATGGGCTTGCCGCACTCCGTCTCATCCCGATGCCGAACCAAAGCAGGCACCATAAGTCCCAATCCAAGCACTGATCCAAAGGATAACAAAAATCCCATGTGTAAAAGCCATGCCGGTCTAAACAACACCATGCCTGCGCCCACCACGCCCAGAGCCGTCAGCATGTCATAGGTTCTTCGCCAAAGAAGTGCCAACATTCTAAGTAAATACATCCCGATGGCACGGCACACTGACACACCAAACCCGGTCATCATACCATAGAGCACAAGCACAGCTGCCCCCAGTACTGCTGCTGCCCACACCGGCAGTCCGACTCTTCGCAATAGCTTGTAAATCCCCATACCGATGATTGTAATATGCAGTCCCGAAATACTGAGAATATGTACAATGCCGTTTCTTTGATACAACGACCTTATTTCCTCATCCACATCACTTTTTTCTCCCAAGAGAATGGCTGCCATGACGGATGCTTCTCTTTGGGGGAAAACGTCATAAATCCGCTGCTTCCAATAGCAGCGAAGACGATATAACCGCTCCAATAAACCGGCCTCTCCCTTCCGGGAAACCATCTGCACATTTCGCACTCTGCCTGCATATCCCATGGAATGATAGTATCCTGCATAGTCAAATTCTCCGGGATTGGTGGCCGGGGAAAAAGCATAAAAAGTCCCCTCCAGCGTCACCTCTGACCCCAGAATCACATCTTGCGAACCATCGTATGATACCAACAGCTTGTTGCACCTGTTACGCTCACAAAATGCCTCTTTTATGAAATTATCTTGTTTGGAATCATTCTGCTGCAGACTTGCAGCTTCACATAGAATTGTAAAAGAATTGTCGTCCTTCTCACAGACACGTCCGACCATGCGGATACTGCTGCCGTCAGGCGGCCCGGCCGCACCTGCGACCGGATGCCTAAAGTATACAAACGCGATTAGCGCCACCAGACAGAAGGACACAAAAAGAAGCGGTCGCCTCATATTTTTCTCCTGTCTATTTTTATTGTTGTTCCAATGTAGTTACAATGTCAAGATTACGCTCAAAAGTTGCGTTTCCAAAACTTGCAGGAACCTCACCGTTAATCAAAATCTGCACCTTGTTTACCGTACTGAGCTCCACAAGGGAATTCACAATGGAATAAATCGACGTCTCCGTCGAGACATTGTTTACCACCGTCAGAAAACTGGAGTCCAAATTCACATAGCAGATGCCGTCCTTGGTCATGACACTAATGACCTTTACCTCCGGATTAATGGAGGGATACAAGCCTGCCACCTTTCCGCTGGGTCCTGCAATCAGCTCCTCCACCACAAAACGTTCCAAGGGAACATTGGTAGAATAATATTTTTCACGATATGCACCAATCAGCTTATCCCCTGTCTCATTGACAAAATAAAGCTTGATTCGGGTAGGCTCATAGGTGTTAATCTCGTTGCCGTCATTATTGATAAACATCTCTGCGGTCATCAGGCCAACCACCTCACCGGCCCGGTCAAACAATTCCTGCCCCTCAACGGTAATTCCCACATACTTTACTTCCGGCAATTGTGTCAATGTTCGCACAATTGCCGCACGCACCAAAACCTCTGTGGTAGCCGGCAAATTCATATAGGCTCCATCCAGATTCAGCATAAGTTTTCCATCAATCAGCTCCATGGAAAGAATCTCAAAGCCCATGGCAAACGGTGCCTTATATTCTGCCTTCTTTGGCTCCTTAGAAAGACATTGTACCAACTCATCCAACATCTCTTCTGATGTGGTAGCTGTCATCTCATGAGCATGGGCCTCCAGCTTGGTCTCTGAGTTGCTGACCACATATATCTGATACACATTTTCGCCTGTGGGCTTCTCTGATTTACAGGCAGTAAACCCCGCAAGCACCAAAATACCCACAAGCATCCATAATAATTTCTTCATATCGTTCTCCCGCCGGAATTGCCCGGCATTACGTCACAATATAGTTAAGCGGAATCTTTACCACAAAGCTGGAACCTTCTCCCTCCACACTGTTGATGGTAAGGGTTCCTCTGTGAAGCAATACCGCACTCTTGGTAATGGCAAGACCAAGGCCTGTACCACCGATTTCTCTTGAATGGGACTTGTCCACCCGATAAAAACGCTCCGTAATATGGGCAAGTGAATCCTCCGGGATACCGATTCCCGAATCACTGACTTTAAAAGTAAAAAACTGATGGTCAGCATCAAGCTCCACCTTTACCCAGCCGTGCTCTTTATTGTATTTGATAGAGTTCTCAACCAGATTGGACATAATCAGCGTCATTTTAACCTCGTCCACCTCTGCCACCACAGGACGCATACTCTCAAAAACAACCTCCACATCCTTTTTGCGTGCAATGGGTCTAAGACGCTTCAAAATGAGTTCCACCATGTCATTGATACTTACTGCAGAAATATTCAAATCCTGCACCTTTTTATCCATCTTTACAAGGGCCAGCAAATCCGTAATGATGCGATTCTCTCTGTCAATTTCGGACACAATATCTTCCATGAACTCCCGATATAACTCTGCGGGAGCATTCTGATTCTGCATCAACGCATCCGCTAAAACCTTAACAGACGTCATGGGGGTTTTGAGCTCATGAGACACATTTGCCACGAATTCCTGTCTGGATTCATCCAATGCCTTCATCCGCTGATATAACTGATTAAACGCATCTACAATATGAACTGTTTCCGCATAGTCTGTTACGGAGATATTCTCCTCTCCATATCCGGAGTTGATACTCTGAATTGCATGCGTAATACGGTTAAACGGCCTTGTAATTGCCACAGAAAGCACGATGGCAAGTACCAGAATTACCAACGCAAGAAGGGTTTCTATCAAAAGTACACGACGATTCAAATCTTCCATCATGGTTGTAACGCTGGCACTGGAGATACTGGTCAGCATAACACCCTCTACCACTCCGGAGTCCTCCGTGGTATCCATAATGGGTGTAGTCATTTCTATGTAACCATGTTCCGGATCATAGTGATAGGTGTTTTCTCCCTGAAAGCATTTGATAACCTCCTCAGAAATCATAATTTTGCCTTCGCTGATACCGTAGGTATCCTCCAACACCTTAAAGTTGCTGTTGATAATCATCACTCGGCCTTCATAAAGACTGGCAAGCATTTCAAGCTCTGCATTGATTACAGCTCTTGAATTACTTTTGGCCTGTTCGTCCGAGTTGTAAGTGTCAAGATAGTCGTTGCTTACCAGATGGTTTGCAACAATCATTAACTGATTTTGCACCACCGAAATCCGCTGCGTTACCGCCCGGTCCTCGTAATTTTGTATAATACTGGCACCGACAATAAATCCGGGGACAATACCTATCAACAATACAACAGCAAAAATGCGCAACCGCAGGCTTTTTAACGGCATCTTTCGCCATATCCATTCAAAAATTTGCTGTATTTTTTTCATTCTCTATCCTAACTTCTCACACTGATTACTCATTCAAAAAATAATAACCCACACCCCATTTGGTATGAACATACTTAGGTTCGCTGGGGTTGTCTTCAATCTTCTCTCTAAGTCTTCTGATATGTACGTCCACAGTGCGCACATCTCCGGGATAATCTGCTCCCCAGACCAGCTTAAGAAGCGCATCTCTACTGTACACCTTGTTGGGATTGTTCATCAAAAGCTCAAGAACCTCAAACTCCTTGGCAGTAAGTCCGATTTCCCGATTGGCAATATAAACTCTTCTGCCCTCACAGTCGAGCTTTACATCGCCACTCTCCAGAAAACTTTGTTTCTCCTTCTGGGGACTTTTCACTTCCACACGACGCATAATCGCCTTGATACGGGCTTTTACCTCAAGAATATTGAAGGGCTTGGTGATATAATCGTCTGCTCCGTATTCCAGACCCAGAATCTTATCCATGTCATCTCCCTTTGCTGTCAGCATAATAATCGGAACCGATGAAAACTCTCTGATTTGCTGACACACTTCCAAACCTGAAAGTTTTGGCAACATTAAATCCAATAAAACGATATCATATTCCTTCGCCCTGGCCATAGCAAGAGCCTCTTCACCGTCATATGCACAGTCCACAACAAAATTATCCTGTTCCAGACTAAAACGGATGCCCTTTACAATTAATTTTTCATCGTCCACAACCAATACTCTTTTT
>JAZQLH010000037.1:0-79385 GCA_045542555.1 Acetatifactor sp.
ATAAACAACTTAGCAGGTCTGTGACCGGCTCCAGTTGTATACTCATCTGTCTCCTCCACATATGCAGCAATCTTTCTTCTGAAATTTGCTGTCAATAACGTGGTATCTAAAATGGTTTCCTGCACTTTTTGCAACTTTAGCAAAGTAAATTTCTTAGGCAAGAAATCAAATAGAATATCTAAATCTAACACATCCTTACGAAGAGAAGATAACGCCGTTCCAATAATAGCAGCGTGATCAAAGGCAAGCCCTACACTTTCCAGGATCTCAAAATGCTTAATGCAAAACTCGTTATCCGCCTCTTTCAAAATAGCCGATAGTTTTATATCATCATGTCGCAGTTCTAAATGATACTTACCCGATCGCTCTGTAAAAGTGACTTCAAACCATTTTGCATCCTTCGCATCATCGCCACCTACGACTTCCCGGTCTCCATCATATATGATAGAGACAAATGCATTAGATATTACTCTGCCTCTCGGATCCCGGTCACAATCACTAAACACGCCAATTGGTTTCATGGAAATTGGTTTTATGTTAGTCTCTTCCAAAATCTCGCGGAAAGCACATTCCTCTATACTTTCATCTTCCTTCATAAATCCACCAGGCAAAGCCCATGTATCTTTAAAAGGATGTACGCCTCTTCTTACCAGTAATAAACGTAAACTGGTTTCTTCCTCTTTTCTGTAATTATCCTCATCCTTACTGCTAATCGTAAATGCCACAATATCAGAAGAAATCGAAGGTCTAAAATACTGATCCAAACTATAATTTAACAAATACTCTCTTTCTTCCTGAAGTTTTTCTCTCTTCTCATATAACGCCTTTAACTTCACGTCCTCACCGCCTTTTGTTATATTCATTCTGTTATTATCAACTTGATAATAACAGCAAGCAAATTTTTTGTCAATACTTTTTTCAATAATAATTCTGAAATAACAAACAAATTCCGTAACACACCGGCTGATGTGCCATATAAAACCATACGCTATTTCTACCAATTACATCTAGCACAGGAATCCGAAGCCCCTGTACCTTCGCAAACACCTTGGTGTCAGAAAACCATTTTCCAAAATAATAGCCAAAAATGTACAACAGCATCCATGGCAATATCGAAAAATAATCACTGGAACTAAAATGCTTCGGAGCAAAACCAAACGGTACTAACACATAGGATTGATACCATGAATCTGGCAGTTCGAAAAACACAGTATCACCTATCCCGATGTTGCCATTTCCGATATCCCGCAATAACAAAAATACTAACATACTCAGCACCATTCCTAAAAGAGGTGGCACTTTTTGAAGCAGTTTATCAAGAGGTATCATCAGTAACATTGCACAACCGATAAAATTCAAAATACCAAACCAAATTGCTTCGTCGGGAATAAACACACAAGTCACAACTGTTATGACCAAGCCCATAGTATTTAAGAATAATCCACGCTTCCAGGCCTTTCTTTTTCCATATCGCCACACAAAGCCTGACAGTATAATAAACGACCAACAAATATACTGCTGCCATAGGTGTACACCGTTCTGATGATGCCACGTCCCATTATCACCAAATATGACATACCAATCATATAGAAAATGAAATGCAATCATATTCAGCACTACAAATCCTCTGTAAGAATCTAACAGGGCATATCTCTTATTCTGTTGTGCTGTTCTCACTTCATTTTCCAGCATGACGTATCCTTTTACAATCTCGCTTCCGCATCCTCTACGGATACATATCCATATAATTTTGCAGTGTTGTCCATAATGTTATATGCCAGATTTTCCCCCTGTTTAGAAAGGGCTATCACAAACCTGCCATATAATACAAAGGTTTCCTCAGAATAGGTGCCAAGCTCGCCTCTTAGATAGGTCTCATAAGAAGTATTATAAGGATTATCCTCATAGGTGTGAATACTTCTGGCATTGTCTGCCATCTTGGGGAATTTAGCAGAGAATTCCTCCATCCAGGCTACTTGGATTTTGACAATTTCCTCCGTTATGACCGCTCTTTCCTCGCTTCGAACCGGTAATTTATCCTCAAGCTCGGCATACTTTTCCGGCGCAGTGCTTTTCATCATCCGGGCATACTTTTCCGTAATCAAATTCCAGCCGTTTTGCTCCGCAAGAAGTAAATCATTATAGTAACTACTTAAAAGCTCCTCACTCCAAGTCATATATTGGCTTTTTCTCATGATGGAAAAAACCGGATAATTATTCTGGCAGCTTGCCCTTCCACCTTCGTTTTCAACCCTGTCAAACTGCTTCCATTCAAGGGCTACAATTGCCTCTATCAATTTATCTGTCAATTGTTTCTCTCCTTCTAAAATCTGTCCTATATAATTTTCCAAAAATACGTCCGCACCTTTTACAAGCTTCCTATCCTGCAACTTTTCTAAAATGGACCGGGCCAGCGTTTCCAACAAAACGACACACTTGTCATCAGTATTAAGCTGCGAGGAGCTATAGTGCTTATTCTCCCAGGCATATCTTTGGCAGGGAAGCAGGGATAACTCTTCACAAAGCCACAGCACGTCCTGCATTTCTCCCATTTTCTCCAAGCCCTTACGCTTCCACTTGTAGTAAGGCGCATACTGTTTAACAAGCACATAAGCAATATCCATGGCACTTTCTATGGCTTTACTGACACATAAGCCCGCCGTCAAATAATCTTCTCTGGCCATCATTCTTGCATAATTGGACTGACCATATTGGGAAAACTCATGCAAACAATTGGCCAGCTTCTTTCTCCATACATCTTCGGGATAATAGTTTAAAAGCTCTTCTCTTCTTGCCGTAAACACTCCACAGTCGTCCCGAAAGACCTTACCGTTTACCATTTGGGCAAGCTCGAATTCTTCTGCTTCACTATGATAAAAATCATCAATTCCGAACACGCCCCGTCTACTGCCAAGGCGGGCCGTTTGTAGCTCATACACATTTTGCTCCGCAATAAGCTTATCGTATGCCGCCTGCAATTCATCGCCGATTGCAGCCATATCTTCTCTGGTAAGCCACATACAGAAACCTACCGCATAATCATGATCCGTAGAGATTTCATCATCAAAGCCAAAACAATCAGAGCCCTCACCGGCCATACCAACCGCAATTCTTGCTTCATATTCCGGGAACAATTTATGAATCATAGGTTTGCCGTACTGCTCATAAAAGGCTCTGCTTTTTTCAAGATTATTTTTCCATTGCTGCGTGGGCTTAAGCATCGCAACCGCATTGTCATATTTTTCTGCTACGCGAGTATAGAATTCAGTTTTTCCTGTGTGAATCAGGATTTCCACAAGACCCTTTCGATAGTAATCCTTGGCATTTTTCCAATCCATTTTGCAGGCATAATAATCTCCCATTGCCACCAATGCCGCACCATAGTGAAAATCCCGCTCTCCGTCTTCTACAAAAACTTCAAGAGCCTCAGACAAATAAGCATGCGCTTTCTTTGCCGCCTCCGATGTCTTAAGTCCCAATAAGGAATTGGCCAGATTCGCCTTCGTAATGGCTGTCTTAATCTCACAATTGGGGATTTGAACAATCAATTCCAAAGCTTTTTGCAGTGTTTCGACCGACTTTTCAAAGTCCTGTTTTTCCTGATACAGAAGGCCCCAGTTATTGTACATACTTGCCCACAGATAATCGCCCTTACCAAGGTATGTTTCGTATGTTTTTTCAATACTTTGAAAGGCTTCCTCCGCCTCATCCCAAAGGCCAAAGGCACGATAGGCGTTGGCAATATTTTGCATGGATGTAGCATAATCCTTGGTGCCAACCAAATTCATCCGCACCATAAGACTTTTCAACTGCCCACAATAAGCAAGGGCCTTTTCCTTCTGGGAAGTATCCCTGCACAAGCCTATCATCTCATTCAACAAAGTAATGATGGCAGCGTCATCCTGCTCACCCACCGCTTCGGTTATCTTTTGGTACAAATATGCTTCGATTTCGGTAAGGGTAGTCCTCCCAAACAAACCATCGTATTCCGCCAACACACTATTGATATCCATGATGCCTCCCTAATTTGATACTGCAAATTACAGCCCCAGATACACAAGAAAATTTCTTACTTCCTCATCCCAAAACTTCCACTCATGACCGAGGCCATCTATCTGATGATAAGCATACGCAAATTCCGGACAATCAAGCTCTTCCATGTAGTCTTTTACCAAAAGATTTAGATCAAGCCAGGGGTCCAAACTTCCGCAGGCATGGTAAATACGAGGCTTGGGGCCATCCTCCTTAGCAACCTTTCCCGCAAGATATTTCATACTGTACTCGGTATTATGGATATCCTCCTGTCCAAACATCCGGATTCTGGGATTCATGGTGCCTTCCTTAAAGGGCTTAGGCTTAGCATCCGCTTTGTCCCCTGCGGAAAACGCCCCTATTGCGGCAAATCTCTCCCGATTCTTCAATCCTACAATAAAACAGCCGTAGCCTCCGTTGGACAAACCGCCGATGTAATTATCCTCCCGCTTCGCAGACAGGCAAGGGAACATATTATGGATGATATCCGGCAGTTCCTCCCCTATGTAAGTTCCATAATTTTTGCCATAGGGCATGTCCACAAAACAGGAATCATTGGCGTTCACCAACACAATGGCAATGCCCTTCTCATCGGGAAGTGATGCGATTGTAGAATAATACAACCACTCATTTTCATCCCCTGAACCACCGTGGCAAAGCCACAAAACCTTAAGCTTAGAATCTTCACTAAGATTATCAGGGAGCAACACCCTGCAATCCATCATCATCCCAAGCACATTGGAAAAATGATTTATTTTCATCGAAGTCATGACTGCACCTCCCTCTGATTCCCTGCCATAAACCAAGGTATCATTTCTTTGAGTCTCTCATTCCAATATGCAAAATCATGACTGCCTTCACCTTCCGTATAGGTCACATCATATTCATCCCGAATCTCACGATAGAAACTCTCATTCATGCCATACAGAAAATCCTGCTTGCCGCAGCACAGGAAAATGCGGGGGCTTTCAGCCTCCGCCACCTCATGACAGCGCTTAAAAACGTTTACGCAGCTTCCCTCTGCCTTGTCCCAATCCTCCCCCAATATCAAGTCAAACCGATAGGGAGAATCCTTCATCATTTCATAATCAAGGGAAAGGGCCCCGCTGAAAATACCAATATTCGCAAACTGCTCCACATGATTCAGACCGCACACTGCCGCACCGTATCCACCCATGGACGCTCCTGCTATCAGCCAGTCACGCCTGTCGTGGGACACGCCAAAATGCGCCTTGATAAACTCCGGAATTTCCTGCGTAATGTAATCCATGTAACGATAGCCATTGGCAGTATTTACATAAAAACTGTTTTTGCCGGAAGGCATAAAAACCACAATGGGAAGTTCTCTCACCAAGTCATAAATCTGACTTTTTAAAAGCCACTCCGCCCTGTCATTATTGGCACCATGCAAAAGAACAATCACCTTGTAATTGTCCTTTTGTGTCAAGGTCTTGTAGCCCGGTTGCGGCACCAGAATTTCCGCTTCCACCGGCATATTTAGGGTCTTTGATTTAAAAGATGTGCTAATCCAGGCCATAGAGTCCTCCTATATGTCTATATACTTTATACTCCACTTACCTAAACTCCACCTCAACGCTATACCTTGCATCAATGGCCTTCACAATGGGCTCGTACACTTCCTGCACCATCCGAAGGGCAGTCTGGTCGGCGATTTGACCGTTTTCCGCCGTGTTGAGTTTGGTTTCCATCTGACTGATCAGATTCTTTTCGATTTCATTGTACTCTTGCACGGTGAGCTTGATGTCTCCCCTTGCAAGCAGACTTTCCTGGACTTCGCCCACCACAATTTTGTCCGGGTCGATGTCGATAAGCTGTAGATATGGGTGGTCGATTTTGATGGTGATGACCTTATTTTCAGTATCCTCAACGATACTGGCTCTGGTCAGACTATCCAAATCAACCACAAAATATCCCTCGCCGGTATAGGTCACCGTCTGGGTTTTCTTCAGAAAATCAACATCCAGTTGCTTAATCAGACTGGAGGACAGCTGGGTAGACACCGTTGCCTCATGGGTACTGATAATCAACTTTCTTGTCTCCTGCTGCTGTCCCACAAGAACCTCCGAGAAATCAACCTCCACACCGCTGTCCGCCAAATAAATACTGTCTAAATCCACCTGAACAATGCCGTCATTATAGGCCTGGGCACCTTCCTCTTCGCCTCTTACCATCCCCCATATCAAAATTCCGACAATCGCAATAATTAATGCAACGCAAGCAATCTCTACTCTTTTTTCCTTCATGCCTCGTCCTCCTCATCTTCCTGTACACCTTTTAGCTTCTTCTCCACGATCTGGGGCAAGCGTATTTGGGCAAGGGCATTGGATAGATTCAGACTAAATAATTCCTTCAACAGCCATCGGAAGAACAACAGATTCAAAAGCGGCAACACAAAGCTTGTTACCAGCATAATGGCAATAGCGTTCACGCATTTCTTTATCACGTTTTCAAAATATTTCAGCAAATCCGACATGCCGTCCATAGCTGTTTTGAAGGCATCAGAAAGCTTTTCAAAAATGGTGGCATCGCCATCACTTGTACTCACAATCTCTGTAACTTTATCCGCCCCGGCTTCCGCCTCTGCGATGGTTTCATCCACATAGGATAAGTACTCGGCTCCCACGTACTGTGTTACATGTACGCTAAAAGGAATCACAACCACGATTGAAATGCCTAAAATCACAAGCTTATTGGCAAATTTTTTAAAGAACTCTTTCTTGGACAAAATCGCTAAAATGTACAGTAGACAAGCCGCAGGTATCATATAGGCAAAGGACAGCTTGGTACCTTCAAGCACGATCAATTTCTCCACAAACAAAACCACAAATATGAAGATAAAATAACCGTTCATATCCGATATTGTACTTGCTAAGGGCGTTGCAAAATCATCCGGAAGGGCAGTGATTGCCAAAGATACCGCAATGGTTGCTCCCGAAAAATCCATAACCGTATTTTCGCTGTCCTCCAAATGCGCAACTGCACTTTGCACAAACTCCGTCTCCGGAATTATGGCAGCCAATACGAATCTGGACAAAACCATGATAAATAGTGACACTAAAGTCTTCAGTAGTTTGATTTTTGTTTTATCGTTCAGCATCTTTGGCATACCCCTTTCTTCTGGTGCAACGCTGTTAACTTTAATTATATCATAGTCGGCATTCTTTTAACACAAAAAACTCATGAGCATAAACTCATGAGTTTTTGAAAACAGCGCTACAAGGATTCGAACCTTGAAATGACGGAGTCAGAGTCCGTTGCCTTACCGTTTGGCGATAGCGCTATATATGTTACTTGATAGATTATACATGAAGTATTTCCATTTTGCAAGCCCTAAATTCACAAATTTTTCAAAAAATTGCATTAAATTTAGTACAAGGCCGCACCAACAGGTACGACCTTGTTAAAATACGTCTTAAAACCAACTAAATTAAACCTCAAAGAGCATCTCAGCATAGGTGGGAATGGGCCAAACTGCCGCATCCACCAATGTCTCCAGCACGTCAACAGGCTTACGAAGCTCAGCCATAGCAGTGAATACTTCTTGTCTGTAGAAGAATGCCTTCTCCTTACCTACAGGCATCGCTGCTGCCTTGGCGGTCTTCTCCTCTAATACAACAAGTGCCTTCTTGGCCTCGGCAAGTTTTCCTGAAATTTCATTCAGAGTCTCAATCTGAACGGATGCATCTGCACCTGCTTCACGAACCGCAATCACAGTATCCGCCAAAGTCTTGGTGTACTTCATAACAGCGGGCAGAATCTGCTTCTTGGCCATCTCTATCATGGTCAATGCCTCGATGTTGATAGTCTTAGCATATGTTTCGTAAAGAATCTCCTCACGGGAATGAAGCTCTGCCTCAGTAAAGATTCCAAACTTCTCAAACAACTTGATTGCCTTGTCGGTGGTCAATGCGCAGGAGGACTCTACCATGGACTTGATATTAGGCAGTCCGCGACGCTCTGCCTCCTTCACCCACTCATCGGAATAGCCGTTGCCATTGAAAATAATTCTCTGGTGCTTGGTCATGTACTCCTTAATCATATCATGCACAGCCATATCGAAGTCTTCTGCCTTCTCCAGAATATCTGCAGCCTCGCAGAACGCTTCTGCAACAATTGCATTCAGAGTAGTATTGGGGTCGGCAACGGAATCAGAGCTTCCCACCATACGGAACTCAAACTTATTACCGGTAAAGGCAAAGGGTGATGTTCTGTTTCTGTCGGTGGCATCCTTATCCAAATCAGGCAAAGTGGATACACCTGTCTGGAGCTTACCACCCTGAAGGGAACGAGCCGCTTCACCGGTCTCAACCAACTGGCTTACCACATCCTCAAGCTGCTCACCCAAGAACATGGAGATAATTGCAGGAGGCGCCTCATTTGCACCAAGTCTGTGGTCATTACCCACATCTGCCGCACTCTGGCGAAGCAAATCTGCATGAGTATCAACAGCCTTCATGATACATGCCAGTACCAGAAGGAACTGAATATTTGCATTGGGAGTAGCACCGGGATCAAGCAAGTTAACACCTGTGTCAGTAGTAAGAGACCAGTTATCATGCTTACCGGAACCGTTTACACCCTCGAAAGGCTTCTCATGAAGCAGACAAGTCAAACCGTGACGACCCGCAACCTTCTTCATGGTCTCCATCACAAGCTGATTATGGTCAACCGCAATATTTGCAGTCTCATAGATAGGCGCCAGCTCATGCTGGGCAGGTGCCGCCTCGTTGTGCTGGGTCTTAGCAGTTACGCCAAGCTTCCACAACTCCACATTCAAGTCCTTCATATAAGAACCAACACGTTCTCTGATGGAACCAAAATAATGGTCATCCATCTCCTGTCCCTTAGGGCCGGGAGCGCCGAAAAGAGTACGTCCGGTAAAAATCAAATCATCTCTCTGTAAGTATTTCTGTCTGTCAACCAGGAAATACTCCTGTTCAGCACCTACGCTGGGGATTACCTTGGTGGCAGTCTTATCACCAAAAAGGCGTACAATTCTAAGTGCCTGATGGCTAACCGCCTCCATGGAACGAAGCAGGGGAGTCTTCTTATCCAGCGCCTCACCCTTATAAGAGCAAAACGCAGTAGGAATACAAAGAATCACACCTGTTGCATCTTCTTTTAAGAAAGCGGGGGAAGTGATATCCCACACAGTATAACCTCTCGCCTCAAAGGTTGCGCGGATTCCGCCGGAAGGGAATGAAGACGCATCGGGCTCACCCTTAATCAACTCCTTACCGGAGAACTCCAGAATCATTCTGCCATCTGCGTCAGGATGGGTTACAAAGGAATCATGCTTCTCCGCAGTGATACCTGTCAGGGGTTGGAACCAGTGAGTGAAATGGGTTGCTCCGTTCTCAACAGCCCAATCCTTCATAGCCTTCGCTACGATATCTGCTGTTGCCAATGACAGCTCGCCGCCCTGTTCTTTAACTCTGATTACTTCCTTGTAAACATTCTTGGGCAGTCTCTCTTTCATCTTGCTCAGAGTGAATACTTTACTGGCAAAAATCTCTTCCACATTCAAAATGTCACTCATTCTAATTCTCCCTTTCTTGTCCCTGTATCGCCACAGAGAACTGAAAATTCCAAATCCTATAATATGGTACTCTAAATTAATTTGACCTAAAATGCAATACTTATTTTAAAAATTGTTGGCAAACTAAGCGTTTTTTACACGAAGCAAATCGTACTGACAAACCTCTACCACCGCACCATTATCGGCGTCTGCCAAAGCCACATAGAGCTTTTGCTGAGGGTGTGGAGCACTATCCACAGCATTTTTCTCGTCATCATAAAGCGCCGATACCTTTGCAGACAAATTCCGGCCGTCAGGCTTCATCACTTCAATCACATCACCCACACAGAACTTGTTTCGCTGGGTAATACAAGCCATACCATCCTCAACCTGCTCTACAATCCCCAAATAAATATATTCATTCACATAGGTGTTACTGTCATAAATCTGAGTTTCCTCATTGGGCTTTCCAAAATAAAATCCGGTGGTAAACTGGCGGTAGGTACACTTGGCAATCTCCGCTTTGTACCAATCCAGATTAGCCTGATATTTCTCAGGACTCTCAAGATAATCGTCGATGGCCTTGCGATAGGTACGGGCAACCGTAGCCACATACAAAGCAGTCTTCATACGACCCTCAATCTTCAAACTGTCAATACCCGCATCCGCAATCTCCGGGATATGGTCGATCATACACAAATCCTTGGAGTTAAAAATATAAGTACCTCTCTCGTTTTCATAAACCGGCAGATATTCACCGGGTCTGGATTCCTCAACCACTGCATATTTCCAACGGCAAGGATGGGTACATGCTCCCTGGTTGGCATCCCGTCCGGTAAAATAGTTGCTTAAGAGACAACGTCCGGAATAGGAGATACACATGGCTCCATGGATAAAGCTCTCAATCTCCATCTCCTCGGGGATACGCTCACGGATCTCTTTGATTTCCTTTAAGGAAAGCTCTCTTGCAGAAACCACACGCTTGGCACCCATTTTCCACCAAAACAGATAGGTCTGGTAGTTGGTGTTGTTGGCCTGTGTGGAAATATGAATCTCTACCTCGGGCCACACCTCCTTAGCAATGCTAAACATACCCGGGTCAGAAATAATCAACGCATCCGGTGCTTCCGGCTTCATATCACGAAGCTCGGCAAAATACGTTGCCGCGCCCTCCAAGTCATCATTATGTGCCAAAATATTGGCGGTCACATAGACCTTTACATTATGGGCATGGGCAAAGGCAATACCCTGAGCCATCTCCTCCATGGAGAAATTCTTAGCCTTGGCACGCAGACCAAAGGCCTCGCCACCAATATAAACTGCATCCGCACCAAACATAACCGCTGTCTTTAAAACCTCAAGACTGCTGGCCGGAATAAGAAGTTCTATTTTTCTTGCTACTTTGGAACTCATTTTGTCCCTCCTGTTTCATCTCTTTAAAGACATTTCCTACTGTGTACCAAATTTTTCTAACACAGGCATCCAACTGCTATGCATAAAATCCAATGTTAAGCGATACTTGGGAGTACTGTTGTCTCCCTCGTAAATATAATAGTGGTCTAAACTGCCGTGGGTAATATACTCATCCTCGTACACAAGTCTCCCCTGTTCATCAAAATAGCTATTCAAAGTCATGCCACTGGTTGCAAACAATTGGGAACTGTGCGCATACTCTCGCATTTTTAAATTGCCATTGCTGTGATAGTAGAAATTCATGGACAAAACGGTAACATAATTGCTTAGCCCGGTTCCCGGTATTACGCCCTGTGAATCATAATGGGACAATCTGCCGGCGCCGTCATATTCCTTGGTCTCTACAAAATAGTTCACCTGACTTGCACCACTGTCTCCGTATATTGAGGTAATTGCCATGTAATTTTGCACAGGATAACCTGTCCACTCACTATTCTCCACACCCTGGAAAGAAAATCCATATACACCACCTTCGGTGAATGTCTCATCAGCCTCACCACAATAGCGAAGACCACAACCAAGCTCTGTCTCCTCATCATAATAAAGCTTCATAAGCAGATTGCCCTCTGAATCATAATATTCATAAAAAGGCTCTTTATCTGCGAACCCAAAATCCTGCAAAAATCCGTCTGCATTAATATATCTTACATTGGCCTCTTCCAAGGCATTCTGGTCCAGAAAAACACTGATTCCGCCTTCCTCTACAATGAATTCGGACCCCTTCTCTTCCTCACTTGAAGGTACGGACTCTTCAGAAGATACTTCTGTGGATTCTGTAACCTCCGATGTAGGCACGGTCTCCTGATCAATCTGCGCCTGAGTGCTTGTCTGTTCGCCCTGTTTTGTTTTACATGCCGCCAACAAACAGCCGGCACTTAAGATAAATACCATACTTAAGTATCTGAATCTTTTCATTTTTCTTTCCTCTTTTTCACGCTCAATGTCACTCCGTCACCCACCGGCAAAATCGTTGTCTCTAATTCCGGATGATGGGTCAGCTCATAGAGATAATCCCGCATACGGGTATGGATGGTGCGATTGCGTCTGGTCACTGCAAACCGTGACTCAATAATATCTCCATCCTGCAAAACATTATCTGATATGAGCAATCCACCCGGTGAAAGAAGCCTCAAAATATCCGGCATAAAGTGAATATATTGTCCCTTGGCAGCATCCATGAAAATCAAATCAAAGCTGCCTTCAAGCCCTTTTAATATATCTGTAGCATCGCCTTCAAGCAATGTGATTTGCTCAGCCTTGCCAGCCTTAGCAAAATTTTCTTTGGCGATAGGAATGCGTTTCTCATATTTTTCAATGGTAGTGATATGGGCATCCTGCGGCGCATATTCACTCATCAGTAACGCAGAAAAGCCGATGGCAGTCCCGACCTCCAGGATGTTCTTCGGCTTTGTGAGCGTAAGCAGAAAGCGCAGGAGCTGTTGCATGGATTTGCGAATGATAGGCACCTGCGTCTGCAAAGCATATTCTTCTATTTCGTCCAAAAAGGGAGTGTTGCCCTTATCCATGGAATCAATAAAGGCCGCCATTCTCTCATCAATAATCATTTGTTTACTCCCTTACTTTGTCTCTTCTGTTTCTTGTGCGGGCACCATTGCTGCCATGATTTCCTCTGCGGTCATGGCTGTACTTACCTCATAAGTGCCGGGCTTCACGTCTTTCTTATACTCGGAAAGCAGATACTGTAAAGCAAATAGCGTGGCATCTCTGGTGAGACCTTTTTCCTCCATCATCTTTCCCACTTCCGTAGCAGACATGTCCGGTTTCAATGTAACTGTCACGGTCCGCCCCTCACCGGCAGACATGGCTGGCTCTGTAAAAATACGATATCCGTAATCGTATCCAAGCATTGCTCCCCGATAAATCAAAAACACTGCCACAATTGCCACAACTACTTTTATAATTGCCCCTAAAACGGCTGCCATTAAACTTTCACTTTTCATGACATTTCCTTTCTATACATTTGAGCACATTTACTCAAAGTCGATAGCCTCTACCAAAACCCGATTTATCTTCTGAAGCATCCTGCACAACGCAAGTTCTGCTGCCAGAAAATCATCCACCAACGGGTCTTCTCGAAAATCTGCATACTCTCTCTCAAAACAATCAAGCTGCTCAAAGCTGGTATACTCACCTGTTTGCAAGGCCAGATTACGGGTACGAAACTCATCAATTCTATCCTTTAATCCGGGTCTTTCTTTTACCATTGCGAGTTGTTTTTGATATTCTTTATAAATCTCAGAACTAAGAATATTTCCAATCAACTCCTGCAAGGGCTCTTGAATTTTACTGTCCATCCATATCTCTCCACATAAAGTGTTTTATCTTTAGACTTCCATAATGATAGGAAGAATCATAGGTCTTCTCTTGGTCTTTTTCCAAACATAGTCGCTGAGTACATCCTTTGTAACAGACTTTAACTTACCCCAGTCAGTAATGCCCTTATCCAGACAATTTTGAATGGCATCGTCCACAGTCATGCGAGCCTCCTCAATAAGCTCATCGGACTCTCTCACATAGACAAATCCACGGGAAACAATATCCGGTCCGGCCACCAGCTCGCCGCTGGCCTTCTCCAGACTCATAACCACAATCATAATGCCGTCCTCAGCCAAGTGCTGACGGTCTCTTAAAACCACATTTCCTACATCGCCCACGCCAAGACCATCTACCAGAATAGCTCCGGTAGGCACCTTGCCGCTAACCTTAGCCTGCTCGTCAGTAAGCTCCAGCACATCACCAGAGGAAAGAATAAAAATATTGTCCTTTTCAATACCAAGGCTTTCTGCAATCTTCGCCTGAGCTCTCAGGTGCTTATACTCACCATGCACAGGGATAGCATACTTAGGACGGGTCAGAGTATAAATCAGCTTGATTTCCTCCTGACATGCATGTCCGGACACATGGGTATCCTGGAACACAACATCCGCACCCTTCCTCTGCAACTCATTGATAATCTTGGTAACAGCCTTCTCATTGCCGGGAATGGGGCTGGAGGAGAAAATAACCGTATCACCTGCTCCAATGGTAATCTTGCGGTGCATATTGTTGGCCATACGGGATAGCGCCGCCATGCTCTCACCCTGACTTCCGGTAGTGATAATTACCTGCTGTTCGTCGGGATAATTTTTCATCTGATCAATGTCCACCAAAGTATTCTCAGGAATACTGATGCACTCTAAATTCCGGGCGGTCTCTATGATATTAACCATGCTGCGCCCCTCTACGCAGACCTTTCGGCCAAACTTGTACGCAGTATTAATAATCTGCTGCACTCTGTCCACATTGGAAGCAAAGGTTGCAACAAAAATTCTGGTATTTTTATGCTCATTAAATAAAGTATCAAAAGCTTTACCAACCGTCTTCTCAGAAGGTGTAAAGCCGGGACGCTCTGCATTAGTGGAGTCACACATAAGCGCAAGCACGCCCTTTTTGCCAAGCTCCGCAAAACGCTGCAAATCAATGGCATCACCGAATACAGGTGTATAGTCCACCTTAAAGTCGCCGGTATGAACCACAATACCCGCAGGGGAATAAATCGCCAGTGCTGCCGCATCTACAATACTGTGATTGGTCTTAATAAATTCAACCCGGAACTGTCCCAGATTGATGGACTGTCCGAACTTTACCACCTTACGCTTGGTAGACTTCATCATACCATGCTCATTCAGCTTATTCTCAATAATACCCATGGTCAGGCGGGTCGCATAAATAGGCACATTAATATCGCGAAGCACATACGCCAGCGCACCGATATGGTCCTCGTGGCCGTGGGTAATCACAAAACCCTTAACCTTCTCGATATTGTTTTTCAAATAAGTTACATCAGGGATTACCAAATCGATTCCCAGCATATCATCTGCCGGAAAGGACAAACCGCAATCCACCACAATAATACTGTCCTCATACTCGAAGGCAGTAATGTTCATACCGATTTGCTCCAGGCCGCCCAAAGGAATTACCTTCAGCCCGGTCGTCGCCATATTCTCTTTTTTCTTTTTCACAAATTTTCCTCCAAAACTAAAACATTAATAGAAATAAAATATCTTTACACCGCCTCACTGCGGCAACTCATTCGTAATTTATGAAAACTACTCCTCATCCTGTACAAATTCAACATCCTCCAGCATGTCCTCAAACACACCGGCAACTGCCTCTAATTCCTGCTCATCAGAAACAATGGTGTAGACACTCTCTTCCTCACCATCCTGAGACAAATCCTTCAAAATCAGGGCCTCACCGTCGCCCTCTTCGAAATCCGTTACCAGAATATAGTTATAGCCACCGATTCTGGTCTGCTCCAGTACATAAAATTCTACGGCGTCCTCACCGTCTGCATTAAAGGTAATCTTCTCTAATTTAGCCATTCTTACTCCCTAAGCCTCTCCGGCTTTTTTCTCATTGCTGCGTCTGTCCAGGTATCCCTGCAAAATAAAAGTAGCGGCAAGCATGTCCACATAATCTTTGCGGTTCTCCCTGCGAATGCCTGCTTCCATCATGGTTCTGTCCGCAGAAACAGTGGTCAGTCTTTCATCCCAGAAGGTCACGGGCAAACCGGTTCTGCGCTCCAGCTTTTCCTTGAATTCTTCCGTAAGTTCCACGCGCACACCCTCCGAGCCATTCATATGTTTCGGCAGACCAAGCACGATTTCCTCAACTTCGTATTCTACAATTAATTCTTCTATTCTGGCCAGCGTCTGACGAAGTTTATTCTCCTCCTTGCGGCGAATAATCTCCACACCCTGTGCCGTCAAAAGCAGTGCATCGCTCACTGCGACACCCACTGTCTTTGAGCCGAAATCCAAGCCCATTATACGCATGGACATCTCCTCCTACTTCCAGTGATTATTCTTGATATACTCGGTCAAAAGCTCCTCAACCAGCTCATCGCGCTCCACCTTCATAATCAGGCTTCTTGCACTCTTATGGCTGGTGATATAGGTCGGGTCTCCGCTCATAATATATCCCCCAATCTGATTCACGGGATTGTAGCCCTTCTCTGTCAACGCCTCATATACAGTAGACAAAACAACCTTCACACCCGTCTCAGGCTCTGTCTCTACTTTAAAATATTGTGTACTTTCCAAATTCTGCATAGTCTCATCCTTCTTAATTCCGCTGGACACACTCCGTCCAATTTAACCTACTTCTCTATATCTTACCGCATTTTAATATAAAATTCAATCCTATTTCATTGACCTTTATATTCCCAGCAATATTTCTTCTGTCAAAAATTCCTTTATTTGCACCACTGAAAGCGTATTGGACAGATTTTCCCCGTCTGCCGGGACTGCTACCTTCACATAGTCCACAGTATGGCCAACCCAATAGTCTGTTCCATTTATCTGCCGCTTGTCCTCCCAAAGAATTTCCGCACACTTCCCTATGTAGTACTCTCTGAAAGCATGGGAATGGGTCTTTTCCATGGCAAAAAGAACTTCGCTTCTGGCTGACTTTTGCTTCTCTGTGAGCTGACCTGGCATCTTGTCCGCTCTGGTGCCGGCACGTCTGGAATACTTAAAAATATGCATCTCAAAGAATTTTACCTGTTCCAAAAAGTCCTTAGTCTCGGCAAATTCTCCTTCTGTCTCCCCGGGAAATCCCACAATGACATCCGTGGTAATGGCCGGATGCTCAAAATATTGCCTGAGATACTTCACTCCCTGCAAGTATTCCCCTGTGGTATACTGTCTATTCATTCGTTTTAATGTCTCATCGCAGCCACTCTGCAAAGAAAGGTGAAAATGAGGACACAGCTTTGGAAGTGCAGCAAGACGTTTCGCCGTTTCTTCCGTAACAATACGAGGTTCCAGAGAACCAAGTCGGATACGATCCAGCCCTTCTATTTCATGAATTTCCTCCACCAGATCAATGAGGTGACTGCTGCCGGAATAGTGTTTACTACCGTCAAAATCAATTCCATAGGAGCTGATGTGGATACCCGTGAGCACAATCTCCCTGTAGCCATTGGCCACCAGACCATGAATCTCCGCCAGAATATCATCCTTGCGTCTGCTGCGAACTCGGCCCCTTGCATAAGGAATCACGCAGTAAGAACAGAACTGATTGCATCCGTCCTGAATCTTGATATAAGCACGGGTATGCTCCGCCGTCTTAGTCAGCGTCATTTCCTCATAATCACAGGAACCGTTGATATCTATGATGGTTGTACCATGTAAAGTCTTATCTGCCACAGTCTCTTCTGTTTCATTCTCTTTACGCTCTGCCAGAAACGCCTCCAATATAGGTACCAAATCCTTCTTGCGGTTATTGCCGATGGCCAAATCAATGCTTGCGTCCATCTGAACGCCCTCGCTGTCCGTCTGGACATAACACCCTACAGCTACCACAACCGCCTGGGGGTTGCGCTGTTTGGCACGATGAAGCATCTGACGACTTTTCCTGTCGGCAATATTCGTCACCGTACAAGTATTTATGATGTAAATATCGGCAATTTGATCAAATGGTACAATTTTATACCCTTTTTCTTCCAACATTTGTTGCATTACGTCCAATTCATAGGAGTTAACCTTGCATCCAAGGTTGTGAAAGGCTACACTTTTCATGCGAATTTCCTCGATTTTTTTGTGTTGTTTGGGCATTGACTTTTGGTGTCTTTGCAATTAATATGAAGCATGAAGGTATGACACACATTCATTTTTAGGAGGTAATATTATGAAAACAGTTCAGATTTCTTTAAATTCTATCGACAAAGTAAAGTCCTTCGTAAACGACATCACCAGATTCGATTACGATTTTGATTTGGTATCCGGCAGATATGTTATTGACGCTAAGTCCATCATGGGTATCTTTAGCCTGGACCTTTCCAAGAACATCGACTTAAACATCCATGCTGAGGACAACATCGATGAAGTTATGGCTGCTTTGAAGCCTTACATGGTTTAATCCGAACCAATTGTTTTACTTACAAGAGCAACGTCTCAAGGAACGCAATCCCTTGAGACGTTTTTTCTTTTGTACTATTCACTGACGATGATCAATTCATCTGTCTCTAATGCAGTCTTTACAAGCTCATCAATTTTTTCATCCAGGTAACGCTCATGCTTACGAATCACATTCACATTCGGCTTGGTCACAGGATGCTTTGCCACAAAAATGGTACAGCAGTCCTCGAAGGGCTGGATGGATGTTTCAAAGGTACCGATTTTCTCGGAAACCTCTACAATCTCCTGCTTGTCAAAACCAATCAACGGACGATATACAGGAAGTTCACACACCTCGTTGGTAGCAATGAGAGAGCTCATAGTCTGGGAAGCTACCTGACCAATACTCTCACCGGTAATCAGTCCCTGACACTCTGTCTCTTTCGCAATATGCTCCGCAATACGCATCATGTAGCGGCGCATAATAATGGTCAGCTCCTCATGAGGGCACTTCTCATGAATGTAAAGCTGGATGTCCGTAAAATTAATTACATGCAGATAAATGGGGCCTGTATAACGGGAAACAATTCTCGCCAAATCCACAACCTTCTGCTTGGCTCTGTCGCTGGTGTAGGGCGGAGCATGGAAATATACTGCATCAATCTTCACGCCGCGCTTGGCTATCATGTAACCGGCCACCGGAGAGTCAATGCCGCCGGACAAAAGAAGCATTGCCTTTCCGCCTGTACCAACAGGCATTCCTCCGGGTCCCGGAATAATTTCAGAATAAATATAAATCTTCTCACGCACCTCGATATTCAGCATGATGTCAGGATTATGAACATCCACACTCATCTCAGGATACGCATTCAAAATTGCCTCGCCCATATCCATGTTAATAGCCATGGACTCCTTGGGGTAGTTTTTACGGGCACGGCGGGCATTTACCTTAAAGGTTTTATTGCGGTCGGGATAAACATCCGCAATATACTGAATTACAGTCTCACAAAGCTTCTCAAAACCCTCATCCTCCACATATACAACAGGACAGATGCCGGATATACCAAACACTCTCTGCAAATGCTCCACAACCTCATCAAAATCAAACTCGGTCTGGGCATCCACATGGATACGGCCCTGGGTTTTGTGAATTAAAAACTTACCTTCACACTTTTTCAAAGCGTACTTAATTTGCTGAATCAGTGCATCCTCAAACAGATGACGATTTCTTCCCTTGATACCGATTTCTGCATATTTTATCAAAAATGCCGTAAACATATTTTCCTCCTTATGCCTTGCGGGTATATTTGCGCAACATTGGAATTTTATCATATAAAACCTTCAGTGTATAGTCCAATTCTTCCGATGTGGTATACACAGAAAAACTGAATCGGATGGTGGACTCAAGCAACGACTTATCTACGCCGATAGCCTTAAGGGTTGCCGAAGGCATCGGTTTATGCGCTGAACACGCACTTCCCGCCGAGACATAGATTCCGGCATCCTCTAAAGTGTGCAAAAGCACCTCACTTCGAACCCCTGCAAAAGATACACTGACCACATGGGGCGCAGTACCCTCACAGCAGGTACCGTCCGCCAAAAGTCCGTTAACAGTAACACCATCTAATTCTTTCAGACCGTCTATAAAATATCTCTTACAACGGTAAAGCTGATTCACATCCTCCTCCAGATTGCCATAAAGCATCTGGGCTGCCTTAGCCATTCCTGCGATACCGGGCACATTTTCCGTTCCGGAACGAAGTCCCATCTGCTGACCGCCACCGAAATTAATGGGCTGAATCTTAACCTTCTCGCCCACATACAAAAGGCCGACGCCCTTGGGACCATGAATCTTATGACTGCTTACGGAAAGCAAGTCAATATTCATGCGCTTGGGATAAATTCTTGCCTTACCAAAGCCCTGCACCGCATCCACATGGAACAGGGTGTTCGGGTTCATACGCTTAATCATCGTACCTGCCTCTGCTATAGGCTGCAGGGAACCAATCTCATTGTTGGTGTGCATGATAGAGACCAGAATGGTCTCCGGCGTCATGGCACGCTGCAAATCCTCCAACCTGATACGACCACTTTTATCCACGGGAAGATAGGTTACATGAAATCCCTGACCCTCCAGATACCTCATGGTCTGCAAAATAGCAGGATGCTCTATCTGAGTAGTAATCAGATGCTTCCCCCGCCTCTGATTAGCAAAAGCACATCCAATCAGCGCCAGATTATCCGACTCCGTACCACCGGAAGTAAAATAAATTTCCTTTTCATTAACCTTCAAAATACCGGCCAGAATTTCCTTGGCATAGCGGATGTGATTCTCCGCCTGAATCCCCTTTCTGTGCAGGCTGGAAGGATTTCCATAATCTTCACACATCAACACCTTCATCAATTCAGCTACTTCCGGAAACACCCGGGTGGTAGCGGAATTGTCCAAATATATTTCCATTGATGATTCTCCTTCATCTTTTCACATTTCTTATCATATAATATGCGGGCAAAAATATTATTGCTCCAATAAATAGCCAATCCATGCAAGCACTGTCATCCCTGCCGTCTCTGTGCGCAGGATTCTTTTGCCCAAAGTAATGGGTTCCACACCATTCTCCCTGGCAAGCACAATTTCGCTCTCCTCAAAACCACCCTCCGGGCCAATAAAAACTGCCACACTCTGTCCGGGACGAATGGCTCCCAAAAGCTCTCTTGTATGCTCCATACCGCTCGCAAGCTCATAGGGAATCAGACGCACATCCATATCTGCCGCCTGTTGTAGCGCTAATTTAAAACTCTGCACGGATTGCACCTTGGGAATAATGCCACGTTTACTCTGCTTGGCCGCTGCCTCTGCAATACTCTGCCAGCGGGCAATCTTGGAGGTTGCCTTTTTATCATCCAGCTTTACCACACAACGCTTGGTTGCCACGGGCACAATCTCTGTCACTCCAAGCTCCACCGCCTTTTGGATAATCAGCTCCATTTTATCAGCCTTGGGCAAACCTTGAAATAAAGTCACCTTTACCGGAAGCTCTACACCATCCTCTTTCACAAAACGTAATTCGCACTCAACGCAATCCTCTCCCAAAGAAACAATGCCACAACGATATTCCTTGCCGTCTACACCGTTGCTCACGGCAAGCTCCTCGCCCACCTTCATACGAAGTACATTCTTAATGTGGTTTACGTCACTCCCAACAATTATGACTCTTTTGTCACTTTCATTGATTTGATGTGGTTCTACAAAGAATTGGTACATATTTATGCATCCTTTCTCGCTGTCACACTTACCCACTCACCCTGATAAGTTACCTCCAAAACCTCCAGTCCGGCTGCCTTCACTGCATCCACTACAGTCTGCTCTTTATCATCAATAATGCCGGAGGTAATATAAATTCCGCCGGGTTTTAGTTGATTCACAATCACAGGTGTAAGGGGAACCAGCACATCTGCCAGAATGTTTGCCACAACAATATCATAACACTCATAGCCCACTTTATCCTGCACAGCCTTGTCCGTGATAATGTTGCCAATCATCATCTCAAACTGCTCAGGCGCAATACCGTTGGTGGCACAATTCTCTGCCACAGCCTCCACTGCACATGGATCCAAATCCGTGCCCACAGCATGCTTGGCACCAAACATCAAAGACAAAATAGCCAAAATTCCGCTTCCTGTTCCCACATCCAAAAGCTCCGTTTCGGGCGTGATGTACTTGCGAAGCTGGCGAATACATAACTGGGTAGTCTCATGCATACCCGTACCAAACGCCGTACCGGGGTCAATATGAAGCACCATTTTCTCTGAATCCTCAGGCTTGACATCCTCCCAGGAAGGAATCACCAGGATATCATCAATATAGAACTGGTGAAAATACTGCTTCCAGTTATTAATCCAGTCGATATCCTCGGTCTCATCTACGGTAACAGTTCCTTCACCGATATCGCAGAACATCTTCAAATCCTCAAGTTCGCTTTCAATGCGGCCAAGAAGTGTATCCACATCCACTTCTTCCCCCTGCACAAGCAAGCTTCCATCCTCCTGTTTTTCCACAAAAAAATTCAGATAGGCCACACCGTCATCCTCGGGACCATCCGGCAAAATATCTACAAACATCTGCTCTTTTTCTAAAGCAGTCAGAGGAATCTTGTCCTCAATCTGCGCACCCTCCAGACCAATATCATAGAGTGTACTGATAATAATATCTTCCATGTCAGTGACTGTTTTTAAACGAAATTTCACCCATTTCATGTTCTTTTCCCTCTCCATTCTTTTCTATGCGATTCAATAATTCATAGATACTAAATCCAATCAAACCGATACACCCGCACAAAGCCAGTCTGTTTTCTGTAGTCAAAGGCATATTGGAGGTAATTTTGGTAAGAATCTCTCCTTCTGTCACCGTTCCATCAAATTCCATCCTGCCCTTTTTCAGACTACACGCTTCTTCGTCAGATGTATATACAATACAGGGCTTATTTTCTGTAATGTTTAAATTGGTAAGCCGATAGGAATATTCTCTTCCTTTTTTCAACCGTATATTGATAAGCGGACCACTATATTTGTAATCAGGCATTGCGCCATAATCCAAAATCTCCGCAAACACAATATTCCCCAAAGAGTCCATCAACTCCAATTTCAACTGTCCCTCTTTCACATATCTTTCGTCAAAATCGACAGCAAACTCCAACTGAATGATATTATTATCCGTAGCACGAAAATACTGCGTAATACTTTCATTTACTTCTAATGGCCTTGTTATCTTGTGTCCTTCATTTCCCGTGTGGTCATATCCTACTTCCCTGATGGGATGAACAGGTCCTACCCACAGCATACAGGCCACAATCACCAGGACCAACAATGCTTTTAATTTCTTCATTCCTTACCTCTTATCTCAAGCTTAAGAACATCAAAATCCGTATAGTTTCCCAGAATCTGAAAACCATAATGCCCCACGTTTTCCTCGGATATTCCATAGGTCTCTATGTCTTCTTCCGAAAAATAGTCATAATAGCTGGACTGGAAAAACCACACTCTCTTACCTGCCAGTTCGTCTATATCTTCCAACTCAGGCAGCCAGACATAGGTTTGCTCCGGCATATAACATCCGTATAACGTTGCATACATACGGGGCGCTGTGTATATCACAATATCTCCCGGTTGCATTTCCTGTTCTATAAAAATTTTGGTATCCTCAAGATACGGTGTATCTCGATAAGCCAGCTCATACTCCGCAAGGAAATTCGAATAACCCAGACTTAACAATACTACAAATCCCATAAGGCATGTCTGCCAGTTAATTCGAGACAAAATAATTGCTATACCGAGCCACATCATTGCAGTAGCATGCATGATATGTCTCGCCGAAAAAAAGTGCGATGCAAAAGAAGATATAAACAACGCCAGCAAATATGTCACAAAAACAGTGAGAAAACACACAAGTGCAAATCCCTTTTCGCCTCTGCGTCCTTCTTTTCCCTTCATAAAAAACACACCGCCTACCAAAGTTACCAAAAGCAACACAACGGCAATCGGCATCCAAAAACGCATATCTGTCTCAAAAAGATACTCCATGAGTCCATAAACGGAAAGTTCTTTTATCTCCGTGTCGGCTCCACTACCTTCCACAAAGTGAAAAAATCCGGATACCACCATCCATACAATCAATGGTGTAAGCACAATACCTCCGCATACGAATACTTTCCACACCTGCTTTTTGTCATAAATAAACAAAGTCACCAAAAGATATAAGTAGATTGCCAGATAGGCAAACGCCGTAAAATAATGGCTGAACAATGCTATAAAGGTGCATCCGCCAAGCAAAAACCAAAGCCGCTTGCGCCTGGGATTCTGAACGATAAAATACGCCAACAATGCGCTTGCGGTAATAAGAAAATTGGTCCATGAATACATGCGAATATTGACATTCACATGAAGCATGGCAGGCGCAAATCCTATGGCAACCATATAAAATAAAGCAGTAAAATTGCCCCACAATTTTCTGATTATGGTAATTCCTAAAATCATGGAAGCTACAGCCCCGGCCATAGAAAACAGTCTTGCCGCAAAAAACTGATGACCGATATTTCCAAACAGTGTAATCCACACACGCAATGCATTGTAATATAACGGTACATCTGTATCAAAATCCTCAATCATTTTCTGTGCAATGCCTATATGGGTATAGTCTCTGGCAGACTTAAAACTATACGCCTCATCATAATCAATACCCTCGTCTGCACATAAAGACAGCATAATAAGCACACTGATAACCATCACTGCGCACAGACCGATTGTCCATAATCGCTTTATCCACTTTTCCTCTATCTTAAGATTTTTCATGTCAAACCTCTTTTTGCATTCTATTAGATATAGTAAACTATCCTCGATTTGGTGTCAAATCCCAAAAAACAAAAAAGGCGGCCGAAAGCCGCCCTTTTTATATCTTCATTCTATTACAAATTCCAGAATTTCTTCTTTTTGCCGTCCTTGCCATCCTTATCCTTGCCGTCCTTATCGCCCTCTTCGGCATTCTTGGTCGCATTTAAGGTATCACCTGTCAATGCATCAAACTGCTTCAAAAGCTCCTTGGCTTCATTCTTGAGCTTATCAGGAACCGTTACCACCAAGGTCACATAGTGGTCACCACGAACGTCTTTATTTCTCCAGGAAGGAACTCCCTTACCCTTCAGACGCACCTTGGTGTCGGTCTGGGTTCCGGCCTTCACATCATAAATCACCTTGCCGTCAACGGTATCAATATAAATTTCACCACCCAGTGCAGCTACTGCAAAGGACACGGGAACAGTGGAATAAATATTGAAATCCTGTCTCTGGAAAATGGGATGTCTTCCCACGATAACCTCAACAAGCACATCACCTCTTGGACCGCCGTTGGTTCCGGGCTCACCAAGGCCGGGCTGACGCACGGACTGACCATGATCAATACCTGCGGGAATCTCCACAGCATAACGCTTCTTCATAGGGATGTAGCCTGAGCCGCGACAATCGGTACACTTCTCCTTAATCACCTTACCACTTCCCTGACAATCAGGACATGCCTGCACATTACGTACAGTACCAAAGAAAGACTGCTGGGTATAAACAACCTGACCTTTACCTCCACACTTGCTACAGGTTTCGGGACTGGTACCGGGCTTTGCGCCGCTACCGTTACAGGTCTTACAGGTCTCCTTCACCGTCAGGTCAATTTCCTTACTACAGCCAAATACAGCCTCCTCAAAGGTGATACGTACGCTGGTACGAATATTTGCACCCTTCATGGGACCATTGTTGCGGGCACTGCTTCTGCGGCCACCGCCAAAGAAATCACCAAAAATGTCGCCAAAGATATCACTAAAATCAGCTCCACTGAAATCAAAGCCGCCCATTCCTCCGGCACCACCGTCAAAAGCTGCATGACCAAACTGATCATACTGTCTCTTTTTATCCGGATCGCTAAGTACTGCGTAGGCCTCTGAAGCCTCTTTAAACTTCTTCTCTGCCTCAGCATCTCCGGGGTTCATATCAGGATGATATTTCTTCGCAAGAACACGATATGCTTTTTTGATTGCGGCCTCGTCTGCGCCTTTATCCACACCGAGGACCTCATAATAGTCTCGCTTCTGTTCTGCCATAACATTCTCCTCGCCATTTCGTCTGGGAAGAAACCCCTTGGGTTTCTTCCGGACAAAGCATAGATAATCTTAGGCGAGGTACTCCCTCGCCTTAGATTATCTCTTTGTCCTTATACTTCGCGGAAATCTCCGTCAATTACATCACCTTCGGGAGCGGAAGCACCTGCGTTTGCACCCATGTCACCCATGCCTGACATATCGGGACCTGCACCGCCCTGTGCCTGCTGCATGCTCTCATACATCTTGGTAAACAAAGACTGTGCGGAGTTAGTCAGCTTCTCCTTAGCTGCTCTAAGCTCATCCATATCGCTGTCGCTCATCTCAGCATCCTTGGTGCGCTCTAAGATTGCTTTTACTGCATCCAAATCAGCCTGTACCTGAGACTTATCACTCTCAGAAATCTTGTCACCCACATCGTTCATAGCCTTCTCGGTCTGGAATACGAAGGAGTCAGTTTCATTTCTAAGCTCTACAGCCTCTTTGCGCTTCTTATCCTGCGCCTCGAACTCAGCAGCTTCCTTCACTGCTCTCTCGATATCAGCATCGGACATATTGGAACCTGCGGTGATAGTGATGCGCTGCTCCTTGCCGGTGCCCAAATCCTTAGCGGATACATTTACAATACCATTTGCATCAATATCAAAGGTAACCTCAATCTGAGGGATTCCTCTGGGTGCGGGGGGAATACCGTCCAGTCTGAACTGTCCAAGAGACTTGTTATCTCTTGCAAACTGTCTCTCACCCTGTACTACATTGATGTCTACTGCGGTCTGATTATCGGAGTAGGTAGAGAATACCTGGCTCTTCTTGGTAGGAATGGTGGTGTTTCTCTCAATCAGTCTGGTTGCGATACCGCCTGCTGTCTCAATGGACAGAGACAAAGGAGTTACATCCAGAAGGAGAATTTCGCCTGCGCCTGCATCGCCTGCAAGCTTACCACCCTGTACGGAAGCACCAAGTGCTACACACTCATCAGGGTTCAGCGCCTTGGAAGGCTCCTTGCCGGTGAGCTGCTTTACCTTATCCTGTACTGCAGGAATACGGGTAGAACCACCTACCAAAAGCACCTGACCCAAATCAGAATTATTAAGACCTGCGTCCTTCATTGCATTCTGCACAGGAATTGCAGTTCTCTCAACCAAATCTCTGGTAAGCTCATCAAACTGTGCACGACTTAAGTTCATATCAAAGTGAAGAGGGCCGCTTGCGTTCATGCTGATGAAAGGAAGGTTGATATTGGTGGTCATTGCACTGGAAAGCTCTTTCTTAGCCTTCTCAGCCGCCTCTTTCAGACGCTGCATAGCCATCTTATCATTGCTTAAGTCTACACCCTGCTCCTTCTTGAACTCAGATACCATCCAGTCAATAATCTTGTTATCAAAGTCATCACCACCAAGATGGGTGTCACCATTGGTAGCCAGAACCTCGATTACGCCATCGCCAATCTCGATGATGGAAACGTCGAAAGTACCACCACCAAGGTCATATACCATAATCTTCTGCTCTTTTTCATTGTCAAGACCGTAAGCAAGGGCTGCTGCGGTAGGCTCGTTGATAATACGTCTTACATCGAGTCCTGCAATCTTACCTGCATCCTTGGTTGCCTGACGCTGTGCGTCGTTGAAGTATGCGGGAACAGTGATAACTGCCTCGGTTACCTTCTCGCCCAGATAGCTTTCAGCATCTGCCTTAAGCTTCTGCAGAATCATTGCAGAAATCTGCTGGGGAGAATATTTCTTGTCATCGATGGTACGACCATTGTCTGTACCCATATCTCTCTTGATGGATGCAATGGTCTTCTCTGCGTTAGTAACTGCCTGACGCTTTGCAGGCTCACCTACCAGACGCTCTCCGTTTTTAGTAAAAGCTACTACGGAAGGTGTGGTTCTTGCACCTTCTGCATTTGCGATAACAGTGGGCTTACCACCCTCCATAACTGCTACACAGCTATTGGTTGTTCCTAAGTCAATACCAATAATTTTGCTCATTTTCATTCCTCCTCTTTAAACTGTTACAGCTACCATACTATGTCTTACTACCGAATCACGGTAGGTATAACCTTTTTGCAACTCCTGAGCCACAACACCTGACTCATATTCCTCGCTCTCCACCTGCATCACTGCATTGTGAAGATTAGGGTCAAACTCACATCCTACAGCCTCGATGGGCTTCACGCCGATATTCTCAAGCTCAGTAAGGAACTGTTTGTAAATACGGTTCATGCCGTCCACGAAGGGATCTTCTTTTTTATCCTCAGGGACAGTTGCCAGACCTCTTTCAAAGTTATCAACCACGGGGAGAATTTTCTCCACCACGCTCTTGGCGCCGGTCTCAAACATGGCCTGCTTTTCCTTCTCAGTACGCTTACGGAAGTTTTCAAACTCAGCCATCTGACGCATCACTCTGTCTTCCAGCTGTGCAATCTGCTCCTTGTAAGCATCGGTCTTATCTTTCTTTTCTTTTTTCTCCTGCTTCTTGGCAGCTTTCTTTTCTGCCCAGCTCTTCTTGCCTTCGCCTTCCGTCTCCTCGGTTTCTTCCTCAGAGATTTCTGCTTCTGTTTCTTCTATCTCTGCATCCTGCATGGTCTCTTGCAGTTCTTCCTGCAACTCTTTATCCTGATTTTCCATGCCGCACCTGCCTTTCTGTTATATTTCTCTCCGGCCCTTTATCTGCCGTTTATTCAAAACTTGCATCAGCCGTTGTCGCGGTAAAGCTCATCCAGCTTATTCTGCAAAGTTTTTAGCGTTCCTACCACCTTGTCGTAATCCATTCGTTTGGGACCTACAATTCCTATGGTTCCTCGCATACCCTCACCTAATTCATAGGTAGCTGTTACCACACTACAGTCCTTCATACTCTTCACAGGAGTTTCATCACCGATATAAACCTGAATGCCGGTGTTATTTTCCTCAGACAAGGTATCTTGAATCAAGTCGCTTAAAAGCTCCTTTTCTTCAAACGTATTAATCAATTCGCTGGCTCTCTGATGATCCGCAAGCTCCGGATACCGGAAAATATTGTTGGTACCGCTGGTGTAAATCTCCAAATCATCTTCCGCCTTAATGGCTTCCGCCACCGCATCAATCACTTCACTTACGATATCACTGTGAATACCCGCCTGTTGCTTCATGGCTGATATCATTCCCAGATTAATCTCTGCAATTGACAGTCCTGTCAGATTGGTGTTCAGCAAAATGTTCAGCTTCAAAAGAGTTTCATCGGAAAGCTCCTCTCTCACGGAAAGGATGTTATTCTTGATAACATTGCCCTCTACCACGATAACCGCCAGAATCTGCCCCTGAGCTACTCTGGAAAGCTGTACAAACTTCACCTTGCTGCCTTTTGTCTGGGGTGCGGTTACCAGTGTGGCATACTGTGTATCCTTGGCAAGCACCTTGGCCACCTGCTGAAGCATCTGCTCCATCCTGTCCTGACGCTCTAAGAGCATCTCCTTCATCTCGGTGACTTCCCGCTCTTTGGCCTCCATCATGGTGTCCACATAAAAGCGATAGCCCTTATCGGAAGGAATTCGTCCTGCGGAGGTGTGAGGTTGCAAAATGTAACCCATCTCCTCCAAATCCGCCATCTCGTTTCGGATGGTTGCGGAGCTAAGGTTTAAATCAGTGTACTTGGAGATGGTTCTGCTGCCCACCGGCTCGCCGGTCTCTAAGTAATTGCGGATGATTGCCTGCAATATCTTGGTTTTTCTCTCGTCCAACTGCATACCGTCACTCCTTTCCCGATTTGTTAGCACTCGATTCGAAGGAGTGCTAACACCCTTCCTTACCTAAGATAGCACCAGCACACCTCATTGTCAACCGCTTAATTCTAAAATAATTATTAATTTGCCTTTGGGAACCGGAATTATACCGTCGATGGAGGATATGGGTGCTACCACGGAACGTTCTCACTCCGCGAAAAAGCGTAGCGGCACATAAGGCTGTAAAGGACACAGCCTAAGTGCCGACGTTTTTCGAGGTCTCGTGGTAGCACCCATATCCCCCATCGACTACAAATCCGCCTCCCCAAAGGAACATTAATCATCTTATAATTAAAGAAAGACGTGCCATCGGCGGGGAATGGTGGTATAATTGGTAGAGTATGGTTAAGTAATGGGAAATTATTCAAGTTTAAGGAAAATAGATGAGGCAGGATATGGTAAAGGTTGGAATTGTGGGTTGTTCTAATGGGCTAAGGGAGACATATGCCAACAAGATACAAGAGTTGGAACAGACCTTGCTTAATATGGGTGTTCAGCCGGTTTTTAGTGACTGTATTTATGCGAAGGATGAAGTTTTTAGCGGAAGTGCCAAAGATCGGGCTGATGCATTGATGAAGCTCTATGGGGATGAAGAAATTCGAGAGATCTTTGATGTTTCCGGCGGCGACGTAGCCAATGGGGTATTGCCACACCTTGATTATGATGGGATTACAAAAAGCAAAAAGCGGTTCTGGGGTTACAGCGATTTGACCACAGTGATTAATGCCATCTATGCCAAGACCGGGAAGGCTTCTGTTTTGTATCAGATCCGCAATCTGATATCCAAAGACGGAGAACAACAAATTCAAGACTTTCGCAATACGGTTTTGGAAAATGGCACTGATTTGTTTCAGATAAAATACCACTTCGTACAAGGCAAAGAAATGCAAGGCATTGTGGTCGGCGGAAATATCCGCTGCTTTTTAAAGCTGGCGGGAACAGAATATATGCCTGATTTAACCGACAAAATCTTATTGTTAGAAGCCAATAGCGGGACTGTGGCGCAGATAGAAACCTATCTTTGTCAGTTACAACAATTAGGAGCTTTTGAGAAAATAGCCGGTATTTTGTTAGGAACTTTTACACAGATGGAAGCGGAACAATGTACGCCTGATGCCAAAACACTGGTACGCAAAATCGCAGGTTGCAATCTACCTATTGCAGTCACCAAAGATATCGGGCACGGAACCGATGCAAAGGCGATTGTCATCGGCCAAACAATACATCTTACAGTTTAAAATTTATAAATACTGCATTAAACTAAGGGGAGAAAAACATGAGTGCAATATCAAATGAACAAATCGAAAAATATTTTGAATTAATCGACGAGAAATTAAATGCGATAAACAAACAGGCAGAAATCCTTGTTATAACCGCCGAGGTATGGCAAGCTATTTCAGAAGAACAGTATGATTCTTACAATCTATTTGACAAATTTCAAAATTCCACCGCACTGAAGGCAATTATTTATGAAGTTTCATCCGACAATGATTTAAGCAATAACTGGCTTACCTTTGAAGCGGAACCATATTTTAAAGAAAATCTGAAACCCGGTTTTACCCAAGAATACAGAAATTTGCTTATTAGAGTCATTCATCAAACCGAAGACATGTTATCCTTATATGAGTCAATTAATAACGGTTCCTTAAAGAAAATGCTGTATTTCATCGGCCAAAATCCGAATGGCTATTTGTATACCGGAATCGAAAAATTAGCTTGCAAGTCCCGAAAGGAAACCGGTGCTGAAGATACCACTCCCTCCAAAGCTGAGGAAGCTGTCGCAAAGGTATTCGACGTGATTGCAGATGTGGGAAGCGGCAGGATCGATAGTCCTGTGGCAGGTTACGCTCCTTCCGTCAAAAAAATCGTATTTGGTATTGTAATATTAATAATAGGTATCTTTATGTTGTGGCTTACCTATTTTGCCTTCAGTACCAATACCATGATGTTTGCCATGCTTGCAGCTGTTTTTACAATTGTGCATTTCGTTACAGGAATCTCAAAATTGCGGAACGGAATCCGGGAATATAAGGAAGCCAAAGCGCAGAATGATGAAAATGAATATATGTAAATAACGAGGAAAAGAATATGGCAAAAAAGAAAACCCTACCCAAACATTTTGACCTGTTGGTACAAACAGGAACCCTTGAAGATTTGAAAAAAGTTTTTGAGCAGTGTGACATTAACGCCTACGGCGGCTATTACAAAAGCAATGCCTTAAGCTTTCCCTTGTCCCATGACATGATGAAATGGCTGGTTGAACAGGGTGCAGATATCAATTATGTTGACAAATACGGATATACTCCTCTGCTCCATCTGGCAGGACAAAGGACAACCGAAGAACAGGCCATCAACCTGATTCATTTGGGTGCCGACATCCACTACACCTATAAATTATATAAGGATAATGCCCTGCACCGCGCTATTCCCACCGGTAATCTGAAGCTGATTCAGTGCCTTGTGGAAGCAGGAATTGACACTACCGCCCGCAATTGGCATGATGATACGCCACTGGAAAGTGCCTTCCGCGGCGCCCGTACTTTTGACTTGATAAGCCTGGAGCCTGTGACCCAATATCTGCTTTCTGTAGGCGTTCCTATTACGGAGAAATTGCAGGCAAACCTGTTGAATATAGCAAAGGATATTGAATTTCGTAGAAAGGATTTAAATTCTGAATCTCTGCCGAAGCTGGACGCCGCTTTGGACAGCCTGTATGCTTTGCTAAATGTAGCGCCCGTGCCCCGAAGAGTGGAATTTGACGGCAAATCTCCCATCACAGTTAAGGCCACAACCTGGCAAAAACAACAGCAGGAATTGTGGAATTTGCTGGTGCCCGGTTCCGGTCACGCAAGCACCGTGCAGGGTGAAGTCGTCCGCATCGCAGGCAGGGTAAGTTATGAGCTTCTCGACAATGGCGGAATCAACTGGGACGCAGACTATAATGAAATGTGTAAAACCTTCCTTGCATTCGTACAGACCGGCACACCTCTGCCCGAAGAAGATGTAAATGAGTTAAAAGCCATTGTGCGCTCCATTAAAAGTGCCGACGAAAAGGAATGCGCACGCATGACTGAGCTGGGTGTAAAATGGGTGCTTTTGAACCTGACGCCCATTGCAATTGACGGAGTAAAATATCGAAGGTAAACAAAGGAGTCTTATGAAAAACCTGATTCGATTGACAGACTATACCAAAAACAATATCTATAACATCTTTAAACTGGCAGATGAAGTTGTACAGGGGAACCACGCCGACATCCTTAAAGGCAAAACAGTTGTCCTCTTCTTCCCCAACTCCAGCATTCGCACCAGAGTCACTTTTGAAAAAGGCATTTATCTTATGGGTGGGCAGTCCATTCTGTTCCCCTCGGAGACGTTAGATAAAAAAGAAGACTTGCAGGACGTTTGCGGTTATCTGAACAACTGGGCAGACCTAATTATCGTACGCCACAAGGACATTCATGTATTGGAACAGCTTGCACGCTACTCAAAAGTGCCTGTAATTAATGCCATGACGGATAGTAATCACCCCTGTGAGGTTCTATCGGATATGTATGCACTGTCCAAAATCCGTGAGGATTTTACCCGGGACGCCTTTCTGTTTTGCGGCCAAAATGGCAACATTGGACTTGCCTGGAAAGAAGCTTCCACCGTTATGGGATTTTCACTGGAACAATGTTGTTGCAAAGGCTATGAGATAGAGGACATAATAACCCACAACAACATTCAACAGGCCATTATCGGCAAAGATATTATATGCACGGACTCTCTGCCGGCCAATGCTTTGGCAGATTTTAAGGATTGTCAGGTAACAAAGAAAATGATGGATTTGGCCAATACGGGTGCAGTGTTAAATCCCTGCCCTCCATTTTATCGGGGTGAAGAGGTTTCTGCGGATGTGATTGATTCGGAATATTTTGTAGGATACGACTTTAAGAAATGCCTGCTTGAGGTGCAGCAGGCAGTGATGATTTACTGTATGATGAACTAGCTTTGACGGAGGATTTATGAAAAAGAACATGGACAAAACCAATGTCATGCGTACATTGGATCAAAAGAAAATCAACTACATAAGTCATGACTACACTGACACAGATGCCATAAGCGGCGTGGAAGTTGCAACTGCTTTGGGGCAGGACCCTAACCGGGTTTTTAAAACACTGGTAACCATCGGTGCCACCAACAATCATTATGTATTTATGGTTCCCGTGGAACAGGAGCTTGACCTCAAAAAAGCTGCCAAAGCCGTAGGTGAAAAAAACATTGCCATGATTAAATCCAAAGAACTGCTGCCCCTGACAGGATACATTCACGGCGGCTGCTCTCCCATCGGAATGAAAAAGCAATTTAAAACTACGATTCACATGACTGCTGCTGACTTTGATACCTTCATTTTCAGTGCAGGCAAAATCGGCTATCAGGTAGAGCTTTCTTTGGAAGAATTGAAAAAGGTTCTGCGCTTTGAGCTGGCAGATATCATCGTGTAAATTTTAATTATACGCACCAAGACTTAAGACAACATACAGGAGACCACTATGAACAATGTAAACAAGACACTTTACATCCCCTTATACGGCAAATCCTATGTCAGCCAAAAAGGCATTATTCTCCATGACCCCAAGGCAGAATCTGTTTGGGAAAAGGAAGGATTTGAATTAAAGGGAAAATCCAAATCAAAATGGCTTGCCTACAATATGGGCATGCGCTCCGCCGTTTTTGACACTCTTGTCAGAAACTGTTTGTCTGCGACCGAAAACTGCACTGTACTCCACATTGGCTGTGGCATGGACAGCCGCGTGGAAAGAATCGGCGCTTTCGGCGTTCGCTGGTATGATATTGATTTTCCCGAGGTAATTGCAGAACGCCAAAAATACTACAAAGAAACCGGATTTTATCGGATGATAGCCGCTGATGCAAGACAGACAGATTGGATTTACAATCTGCCCACCCGCAAGGCCATTGTGATACTGGAAGGCATCAGCATGTACTTTACCCCCGAGGAAATGAAGACATTGTTAAAAGCCCTGACAGACCACTTTGCATCTGTAACTGTTTTTATGGACTGCTATACTGTGCGTGCCGCCAAGGCATCTAAATACAAGAATCCCATTAATGACGTTGGTGTCACAACCGTTTATGGAATTGATGACCCGAAGGTTTTTGAAGAAGACACCAACCTTAATTTTATTGCAGAACATGACATGACTCCTGCAGAGATGATTCAAGAATTGAAAGGAATGGAACGTTTCATTTTTAAGCATGTATTTGGCGGAAAAATTGCAAAGAAAATATATCGGATGTATGAATATAGAAAATGATAGCTATCCGTATTGTACATTCTTCTGCAGCTTCAAAACATCAATGATACCTTTAATTTGATTTATATCACCCTTAATCATCTCTTTCTCCAGAATGTAATCAACCGGTTCATTCATGTCACAATCAAAGGTATCACGAGTTGTCTCAATTGCAATGTATACTTCATTTCCCCGGAAATGAAACCCTATGCTGGGATATCGGTACAAGAGACGCTTCAACAACTCCATGAAATGGGGCGTGAGGAGATAAAATGCGTCCTGTTCCTGTTCTGCCCACACATCGAATTTATCATTAAAATCTATATCTTCTGTGTCAATCTGACCGGGAGCATAGCTGGCTACCGGAGCCTCATTTCCTGCCCCATAAAACATAACCTGAAAATTCTTTCCACTATCCCCAACAGTAAAACTATTGGAAAAAATATGTACCGATGATATTTGCTTGGGATAGGGAAGCTTCAGGACATAACCGGAAAAACTGGTAACTTCACGTTTGTTCACATATCTGACAATCTTCACATTGGACTGCTCAAAAGTGATTTCTCCATACCTTGCCCTCAGATAATCTTCCGTATGAGGGATTCCCATTATCCTTATCAACCGATAGTTTCTCAGCTCCTCCGTCGCCAATCCATCCGTTCCTTTATACTCTTCCACGCAGTCTAATATTTCTTCTAAAACACCTCTGACAAACTCCGTCTTGTACAACTCTCTGAACTGCCGAAGTGCAGCATCTACAGTAAATTTTAAAATAAAAGATACAATTCCACAAACAAACAAAAGTCCCCAAATACATACAGTGAAAATTATAAAAATAAATGGATCCACAAAGAAAAGTAGCATGCTCAAAATAAATGCTATCACCAAAACCAGTACTCCCCATTTAAAAACTGTCTGCCACCGTTTCAATGAGCAGTATTTTTTTCGCAGATTCTCCAATTCCTGTTTTACCTGTTCACTAATCATGGGCCATCCTCTTATTGTACCTAAATATCAATCTTCACATCCGCTCTCTTCACTTCCTCTGCTTCAAAGAACTCCTCAGGCGTTGCACCAATCTTCTTGGCTATAAGGTTGCCGGGGAACATTACCTGCTTTGCATTGTAATCAGAAACATTTGCATTGTACATTCTTCTGGCAGCCTGCAGATGCTCCTCCACATCTACGATGGCTCTCTGAAGCTCTGTAACCTGATTACCGGATTTTAGCTCAGGATAGTTCTCCACCATAAGGTTAAGCTTCTCAGTCAACTGATTCATCTGCTCGTTGGCAGCTTGTCTTTCCTGCATGCTCATGCCTGTACGAAGCTTGATTACTTCTGTCAAAAGCTCCTGCTCATATCTTTGAAAGCCCTTAACTGCATCAACCATCTTAACCAGCACATCATAACGCTTAGTAAGCGCAACATCGATGCCCGACAAGGCCTCCTGCACTTTCACTCTCGCCTTCTGAAGAGAGTTATAAACCACCATATACCACAAGCCCACGATGCATCCTATAACAATAAGAAACACCAAAAATGCCAAAACAAACAATACTACTGCAACCATAAAATTTCCTCCCAAATATTAGTTATAATTCTCCATGTACAATGCATCTATGATAGACTTGGTTTCCTCTATATCTGCCTCGATTCGTGCTCTCTCAACCTCATACTGAATGGCTGTATCCATGGGACAGTCGAAGCTGTCACGCTCCGTTTCCAACGCAAGATACAAATCGTTTTCCTTAAAATGAAAGCATACATAAGAATACTTCTCAGCCAGCCTCTTAAGCACTTCCATAAAACGTGGTGTGAGCAAATAGAAGCCTTCCTGTTCATCCTTGGACCATACATCCAATTTGTTATTAAAGTCCACATCCTCCGTCACAACATGCTTAGATGAATACTCAGAACCACTGCCCAGATTGATAACAACAGTTTTTCTGGAGCATATTCGCACGTCCTTAACCGTTTTGGGATAGGAAAACTTCATTATGCGTCCCTTAAACGTAGTTCTTGCGGGTGAATCCTTCGATTTATGCTTTATCGTTACATCAGACTGTTCAAATGTAATGCCTCTGTATTTTGCTTTCAGGTAATCTTCCGAAGAAAATCTGTTACCCCAGGACACCACATCAAAGCTATTGACCATCTTCTCTGAGAACCCCTGATTTTCAATATATTCCACATCCTCAAGGCTTTCATATAAAACGCCTCTGGCAAACTCTGATTTGTATAATGTCTTAAACTCAGCCTTACACTCCGCCGCTTTTTTATTGTACGATTTAGAAGGGCTATCCGCCAAAACAGCCAACACCACTCCGATTACAATCGTTATTACGGGGTTTAATACAGACTTAAACACAACAGCAACGGCTATTGCAAACAACAGCACAACCGCAAATGCTTTACCAAACAAAGACGCCTTCTTTTTATACGCCAGAAAGGATTGCCTCAATTCTTCCAATCTCTGTGCTACAAACCCGTCAATCATTACTGACCTCCAAACTATTTATTAAAGTAATTATATGCCTGTTCCATTTTCTTCTCAATACCTAAAAGCGCACTTTACCCTTCTAAACCGTGCATTTTTTGCATAATACACCGAATCAAAACTCCAAGGCTTTCATGTATAAATCCTCAAATTCAGGCAGCCTCGCCAGATTCAACACCTGAATCTTTCCCCTATCCATACTCTCTAAACAAGTTATGCCTTTTTCAAGAAACGCCTCTCCCAATTTTAACGCTCCGGCAAGAGCAGTATTTCCTCCTGCCATTGTTTTATCTGCCAGTTCTATGGGTAATAATCCAATCCTTGCAGCCGCCTTTGGATCTAAATAATAGCCAAAGCCTCCTGCCAGCACTACTCGGTCAATCTCAGCATAAGTGATTCCGTATTCTCTCACTAAAATCTCAATACCGGCACGGATAGCTCCCTTTGCAAGCTGAATGGCACGAATAGATTCCTGTGTCACTTGCACATCTGCAATTCGCACTCCTGTCTCGAAATAAGGATCTTCCAAAAGCCCTGTTTCATCCATGATTCCCTCGTCCATAAGCGTCGCCAGAAGACGAATCATATCTGCGCCCCAAACACCACGATTTACACCGCCCTCAAAGGCCGGTCCGGCCGCAGTAGCACAGGCAAGCATATTATCCCTGTTGCCCAGCACCATCTCTCCGTTGGTTCCCAAATCAATCAGCAAAGTTACGTCATCCCTTTGCCACATATCACAGGCCAAAATTCCTGCCGCAATATCACCACCCACAAAAGCAGATACCCCAGGACAAATCAAGCACTCCTCTCCCATAAGCTGCGTATGAATATAATCCAAATATTTAGCTTCAAAGGGAGCCTGACCCAACTCTTTTGTATTATAGCCCATAAGCAGATAGGTCATGGTCGTGTTCGCCGCAATCACTACCAAAAGCTTCTCTCCTTCTGTCAGCCGTTCCTTAAACTGCTCAAATCCTTGCTTTAACACATCCAAAACCAACCCCTGCAATTCCAAAGCAACACCCGGACTCCCGGCAGCTTGAATACGGGACAAAACATCCGCACCGTATTTTATCTGCGGATTCACCAGCGCATAACAGTCCTCAACCTCGCCATCCTTTCCATGAAGTTGCATAGCAATGGTTGTAGTGCCGATATCCACAGTAACAAGTCGCCGATTGCCGGAATATACACATTTGTAGTGGGAATTGCTTATGTTCGACGGATTCTGCATTATAAACGAGATGCCCTTTAAGCCATCTTCATTCGCCTCAAAACAACGGCCGCATCCAATGCAGACCTGACATTTTTTCCCCTTTTTATACAAACTGATTTCTCTCCTCATTGTAGTGATAATCTATTGACGCAAGCTTTTGTATAAGCGTGTCTTTGTCTATGTCCAAATCTTCACACATAGCCTCAATATTACCGTAAAAATCACGCAATTTCAGATTAACAAAGCTCAAAAGCATCACCGGATCTTTCGGAATCATATCTACCTCTTTCTTGTCATTTCATCTGACAAATCCTTTATCCTCTTATGGTATCGTATCACACTTCACATTGTTTGCCAAACGAATTTCTGTCGCATTTTGTCAATATATCATTGCCTCTAAAAAACATTTTTGATATAATAAAGTATACTTTATCGTGTTACCAAAAGAAAGCGAAGGCAAATACCAATGAACACCTTTAAAGAAAAGGCAAACAACTTCATAGCATGGGCTATTGACAACAGAAACCGGTTGTTTCTGACGGTTTGTCTTTTGATACATTCTCTCTATTTTTGTGTGTTTTGCCTTCTTTCTGTACAGTCTCTTGCATTTGTCAATTTTATAAGCACCTGTTTCTATGCATTCTTTATTTTTGTTGCTAAAGATTTCTCCGAAAAAGCAATGGCTATATCCTATTTTGAAATACTGATTTTTTCTTTTATCAGTAACTGTGCAGTAGGCTCAGATTCCGGATTTTTTCTTTATGCAGTCGGCATGTCTGCTTCCGTATTTTATCTGGTTCCGTCCTATGGGAACAAACGATTTATTTACCAGACGCTGGGAATTTTGGTTTCTATTTTATCCGAAGGAATCGTCCGCTACACCGGTCCATATTTTGTGGATGTTCAATACCGCATGGCATTTTATCAGACTCCCTTATATTTGATAAATTTGTTAATTACCGCAACAATCAGTTTATTTGCAACCATTTTATATTCCAAACGACGTGACACCGTGGAGGAATTTCTGCGGTACAATATGTATCACGATGCCCTCACCGGTTTATACAATCGTCGATATTTAGAACGACAAATGGAGCAAAATGCCGAAAACCTCAAAAAAGATTATGTCATATGTATGCTGGATATCGACTTTTTCAAAAAAGTAAATGACACTTATGGCCATGCTGTGGGTGATGTGGTTCTTGTAAAATTAGCAGAATTCCTGAAGGAAGTAGCCGGAGCAGAAAATTTAGCAGTGCGATGGGGCGGCGAGGAATTTATTATATACTTCCCCGATGCTACTACCGACACAGTAAAACCCTTGATAGAAAATTTAAGAAAACGTGTAGAAAATACCACAATCGAAACAGCAAAACATCCTATAAAAATTACCATTACCGCAGGCATCAGTAACGGTTATTCCGGAAGAAACTATCAAAAAACCATCAAACGGGCAGACGAAAAATTGTATCTTGGCAAACAACAGGGACGAAATCGTGTTGTATCTTAATTCCCAAGAAACTTACACATATAAAAAAAGCATCCGATTGGATGCTTTTTTATGTATTCATTACTATTAGATAGCGAAGCTACCGGTGAACTCCTTGTTCATTACATAGTAAACAGCCTGCTCCTCGGGCTTTACATACAGCTCAACGCTGTTCAGATCGGAAGCCTTCTGCTTTAAGTCGTACTTCCATACGTCCTTAGCGATCTTTACCAGATCATCCTGAGTATAAGCCTTATCTGCAAACTGAACTTCCATAGCAACCTTCATCTCTGCCTTCTTAGCAGGTGCCTTCTTGGTTGCAGTCTTAGCTGCTGCAGTCTTGGTCTCCTTCTTAGCAGGTGCCTTCTTAGCGGTCTCCTTCTTAACGGTTTCCTTCTTAACAGCTTCCTTCTTTGCAGGTGCCTTCTTAGCTACCTTAGCTTCTGCTTTAACTTCTGCCTTAACTTCTGCTGCGGGGGTTTCTACTTTCTTCACTTCAGCCTTTACCTCAGTTGCGGGGGTTGCTACTGCAACGGGCTTAGCGGTCTTCTTTGCTGCTGCCATTTTGACAATCTCCCTTCTTAAACTCAAACTTAATCTTAATGTAACTCCTCATAGATTACTCTGTTACATTAAACTACAAAATAACCTAACAAGACACAGTTTATATCTTTTGTCGAGGGTTGTCAACCGTATTTGTTACAAAAAACAGCGGTTTTATCGGGAAAAACTGTACTTTTTGCAATAAAACAAACGATTTTAATACTGCGCATCTCCTGTATAAGCAATTAATGTTGCTTTGCGCACACCTTCAAGTTTAAGCATTTCCTGTTGAACTTTCTCTGCATCCTTGTTAACCAACCATGTCAACTCCACACGTTTACCATCAGATGCTTTAGATTTTAATTTACCTTTTTGGCTTTTTAAAATACCAGTTACTGCATCTTCAACTCCATTGTCATATTCTGCAACGAGAAGATAGGTTGTCCGGCCTCTTCCAATCTGGCGCAATACTACAAACACCACACAAATCGCTACGGTTCCAAGAATTGCAATAAAGAACAATCCTGCTCCGGCGGTAAGTCCGGCCGCAATGGCCAAAAATAAAAATCCCACATCCAACGGGTCCTTTACCGCAGTACGGAATCGGACAATTGACAGCGCACCTACCATACCTAACGATAACACAATATTGGATGAAATTGTCATAATGATGAAGGCAACCGTCAAGGTAGTCATCACAATCAACAGGCCAAAATTTTCTGAGTATACCGCACCCTGATAAAACAGTTTATAGACCAGATACAGTATAATGCCACATGCAAAAGCGGTTCCCAACACCAGCGCAATATACTGGATGGACAAATTCTCCACCAAACCCATTTGCGTTATATTTTCTTTTAAAATTTCTTTTAATGTATTCATGTTACTCCGTTTCCGCATCCTTCATGATGCTATGGTTATTTCTGACTGTTTAGTATCCTCTGGCTGCAAACTGCGACTCAACACAGGCCACATACTTGGAGGCCGCCGTCTGCACAGGTGCCACAGATGACAAAATAGCACTGATATGCTCTGGCAAATACTCATTGTATTTTACTTCCAAAATCACATGGTCACCATACACATTGGCCAGATATCGTTCATGGGTCATACAATCTGATACAGGTCCCCATGCCAGTTCTTTATCGAAGGTAATACGTAGGTCTGATAATGGCAATACATAAGCCTCTCTCAGATAGTCAACCGTCACAACCGGCTTGTATCCCTCACTGCTTATCAGAAGTCTCATTTCTTTTAACAACTCAGTCTCTGTTGCGGCATCTTTATCTCCCATGCCCAACAGATTATTCGCTTGCTGCCCGGTCAACGCACACGATATCTTCTGAATACGGCTTCCTGTCTTTTCCTTACACTCCAGACGACAAAATTCCGCATTCCCGTTATAAAACCTCATACGGTATTTTTTACGCCTGTTGATTCCACTTATTTTCTCTTTCAAAGCTACCCTGTCCGGTGAATCAAAATAAATACTGCGGATAAAATAATCGCCCGTTTCCGATGCATGCTCATCCGGCTGCAACACCCATTTCAGTTGATTTCGCAAGAGCTCATATTGAATGGGGGTGAGAATATATTTTAGTTCATGTCTCATTCCGCTTCCTGCCCCCTCTTCTGTTCCTCATAAATTCCTCTTACAAAATCACGCACATAAACGCCATCTTCTGAAAGCTTTGGAATCGTCACACTGTCAACCAAATCCTTCCCATAGGTCAACTGCAGAGTCTCTCCTGTTTTCATATTAAAGTTCAGTCCATATTGCCCCAAACTGTCAGCGCTATTATTGTCCTTACCCACCAGGCGAATTGTGTCTCCCGGTGCCATAACCAGTGTAGGAAGCTCACTCTTAAAAGGATCTTCCTCATCACTGAGATAATAACCGGCGGTACTTACATGCTGTGAAGAAAGGTTTACAATCTCTACATAATCAGCCTGTCCTCTGGTAGCCACAGCACATATCTGCAACTTGGGCTGCGCAATTTCTTTTGTAACAAGCCGAACCACCACAGTGTCACCGAAAATACTATTACCCTCCAAAACCAGGTTTTGGGTCTCAATCACTTCACCGTTAACCAGCCAATGCGAAAACACCTCATTGGGTCCTACACAAGGACTTAACTGCACAGGTATCTCCTTTAAATAAGTCCCAGTGAATTCATTCTTTTCACTATATACCTGATTAATCTTCACACAGCTTTTTGTGCTCTCGGCACCATCTGACACCACTGTCAGTTGGTATTTTTGTCCATAGGAAAAATGTTGCTCAATATCCTGTAAAACGTATTGTGGACGCTGTGTTGCAAAGGATTTTATCTGCTGTAAATTTTTATCAACCGTTTCCATATTTATGGAATCCTGTTCGAGAAGCAAGCCTCCCGCCAGGCCTTCCTGTTCCAGTGTACGGGATAGCTCCTCCACTCGCAAGCCATGCATTCTATCTACCTGCGCAGAAACATTCTCAGCACTCATCGCCCCATTCATCAAATCAAGAGTATAAGAAACAAAATACTTCCGGCAATCTTCACGCTGCATCAATGCCGCAAACATGGGAGATCTCTCATTCAATATCTTGTCCAATGTCATCCCACTTGCCAAAGTACCATAGCTGTCATGATAATACATCAGACCAAATCCATAATCCACATCATACAAGAGCATTCGATAACGGCCATCAAACACACTATCTTCCTGATATCCACTCTCTCCTGCCACATATCGATAGGTCTTTACATTATTACTTGGCCAATCGAAGTTAGCTACATAATTCTCTATTGCAAAATACTGCAAATAATTTTCCACGTCCATAAATTCTTGCAGCGCTTCATAATTAGCATCCACAGTCAAATCCATACTTGAAAATTCATTGTACTGCATATTATAATCTTTTGCTGAAGAAATCTCTAACTCACTGCTATTTTCAGAAGGCAACTTCTCTGCATCAGCATATTCTAAAACAACAAACTCTCCATCATAAGCTCCATATCTGTTTTCAAAATACTGACCGTCGAAATGATTGGATAACCAATAGCTTCCGTAATATTCTCCATTAATATAAACACATACCGGTACCACATGTTGTACATCCAAAAAGCCTGCCTGATCTGCCAGACAACCTACCAATTCTGTTCGAAGAAATGCATATCCATAATCATTTCCTGAATTTTTAAGTACCAGTCGCTTATACTCCTGCCCCATGGTTCCATCCGACTTGGCAGTTATATTTTCAAAAAAATCATACTCAAACTTGTTATTTATCTCATCATACTCTTTGCGGGCATACAGACGTAACGATTTATGATTATTCATTCTGGATAGCTGACCCGTTACTCGCACGCCGCCATTTTGAGAAAAAATTTCTTCTCCATCGGCACTGAACATCTCCAGATAAACCGCCCGTTCAAAGGCATCCCCTTTCATGGAATAATTGGCTTCCACACCACCTCCCGGATGGATGCCCGGATTGGCCTTAATAAAGTCATCGTAACGTTTGCCCGGCACCAGAATTCCTTCTTCATAACCGAACAACCCTTCCGGTTCCCCTACAATACTAAGGATCATGGTAGTATATCTGTTTTCAATATCTTGTCCCACAAAATAAGTTCTGTTCTGTGTTTCAGAGCATGTTCCATCTGCATAATAAGCCTTAAACCGAAGAACATATACCTGCTCTCCTACTTCCGGTGCCTCAAGCAACACAGGTGCTTTATAAAGCTTTCCGGTTTCCGGTGTTGGCTCCTCACAGTTCATTGTATAATAAACGCTTGCACCCGCTGGCACCGTAATCTGAACCTCTGCTTTTGACTGATAAAATCCGCTGTCCAAAAGGACCATAAATTCCTGTGCAGACTCTTCATGTAAATTCCCGGTTTTCTTTCCGCTCCATGTGATTCCTACAGCACATACCACCGCCAGTAGCGTCATCACAGCAAGAAAAATACCTAATTTCTTCATTTTTGTTTACTCCACTGTAATCCTATGCCACCAGACCGAAATATGCCAACACTACCAGTCCCAGTACAATTCTGTACCAACCAAACACCTTGAAATCATGTTTCTTGATGTAGCCCATCAAAAATCTAAGTACAAACATGGATACCACAAAGGACACCGCTGTTCCAATTAACAAAAGCACCAATTCAAGTGTGGTAAAGGCAAAACCAAACTTCACAATCTTTAAAAGGCTTGCCCCAAACATTACAGGAATGGCCAGAAAGAAAGTGTATTCCGCCGCAACAGTTCTGGATACACCGATAAGCAATGCTCCCACAATGGTAGCTCCCGAACGGGATGTACCGGGAAATACTGCTGCAATCAACTGAAAAAGACCGATTAAAAGTGCTGTTTTATAAGTAATGTCAGCAAGAGAATTTACCTTGCTGTCCTTGGATTTATTTCTGGTCTCGATAATAATAAATGCCACACCAAACACAATTAATGCAATCGCCACACACACCGGATTGTAAAACAATGCGTCAAACACATCATCAAACAACACACCGATGACAGCAGCCGGAACACAGGATACCAGAATTTTAAACCATAACGTCATGATATCCGGTTTTACAAAGGACATCAGACCCATTTTGCCCGCTCTTTCCTTCTTGGACAAAACAAAGGGCCAAATCTGACTCCAGAAAAGTATCACCACTGCCATGATGGCTCCCAACTGAATAACCACATCAAACATGTCAAAGAAGCCTTCTGACACTCCGACAAAAGGAAGCAACTCCTCCACCAAAATCAGATGTCCGGTACTGCTGACCGGCAACCACTCTGTAATACCTTCCACAATTCCATAGACAATTGCTTTAATAATTTCTAACATACTTTTCTCACTTTCAGCTTTCCAAATAGCGCATCATATCCTCATAAAAGGATTCAGCTTCCTGATAACCCTGATCATACAGTGCTTTCATTCGGGCTTTATCCCGCTCAATACGTCTCACATCATTGGGACGCTGGGGGCGAATCACAAAGACCTGACCATCCTTCTCCAGACGCTCAATATAATCCAGGCACTCGTTATACATGATATGCCTCCTGGCCATAATCTCTGCTACTTTAGGATATTTCGCATAACGCAACTTTATGAGTGCAAGTTGACCGGAATCAATCGGCTTTCTGCGGTAGCCAACCTCTTTGGTCATTACAATTACGTTCTTCCGATTGCCATCTCTTATAGACTTCTGAATAGGGATAGAATCACTCAATCCACCGTCCAGATAGGGCTTACCGTTAATGGTCACGGTACGGGACACAAGCGGCAACGAAGAAGATGCACGCACCTTGTCAATATCCTTCACCGCATCTTTCATGCGCAAATATTCCGGACGACCCGTGCGCAGATTGGTCACCACGCTGTACGCCTTGCCCTCGTACTTTGCAAAGGTCTCCTTATCTATTGGATTCAAGTAATTAGGAATCAGATTATAACAAGTGTTTACATTAAACAAGTCTCCGGACAACAACATACTCTCCACGCTGCAATAACGCTTGGAGTCCAGATAATCAATGTTTACGTCCAACGCACGGCCTCTTTGCTTGGAAATGTAGCTGCACATATTGCAGGCACCCGCCGAAACACCGTATACACTGGAAAATTCCAGTCCCTTATCCAAAAACAAATCCAATACACCTGCGGTATAAACACCCTTCATACCGCCACCTTCCAACACAAGTCCTGCCTGATACATTTTTCAACCTCACATTGCCTTTTTCATATTATCGATTTATCTGTTGGGATACTCCGTATTTACAAATTTGCGAAGTGCCTCCAAAGAACGTTCCACTTTCTCTGTATCAATACAATATGCCATGCGGAAAAATCCGGGAGCGCCAAAGGAATCCGCAGGTACCAGCACCAAATCATATTTCAGTGCCTTCTGACAGAACAAAACAGAATCCTCCTCCAATGCCTTGGGGAAAATATAGAAGGTTCCGCCGGGCTTTACACAGGTAAAGCCTAAACTGCACAGCTCATTGTAAATCAAATTCATATTGGTCTCATAAACTGAAAGATCCGCCGTCTTATCAAGTACACGAGCCACCGCCAACTGAATGATAGAGGGCGGGCAGTTGTGACCGATACCACGGGAAATCTGTCCGCACATCTGAACCATGGTCTCCGCATCGGGACATGCAGGATTCACTGCCACATAACCGATACGCTCACCGGGTAAAGATAATGACTTAGAGAAGGAGTAACACATAATGGTGTTGTCATAGAATTTGGATACACAGGGTGCATCCACTCCCTCAAAAATAATCTCTCTATAAGGCTCATCCGAAATCAGATAAATCTCATGACCATATTGTACGGATTTTGCTCGCAGAATATCCGTCAATTTCCGAATCGTCTCTGTGGAATATACAATGCCGGAAGGATTGTTGGGCGTATTAATCAAAATCGCCTTCACATTCTTAGTCAGCATCTCTTCAAAGGCTTCAAAGTTAATCTGAAAGGTCTCCGTATTGGGCGGAACAATTTTAAGCACCGCACCTGTCAGATTCACGTATGGATTATACTCCGGGAAATAAGGTGCAAAGGTAAGAATCTCATCCCCGGGCTCCGTTACCAGACGAAAGGCATGGGCAAGGGCACCCGCTGCACCGGAAGCCATAAAAATATGCTCCTTGCGATAAGGAATGCCAAAGCGCTCCTCTAAAGACTTGGCAATCGCCTCCCGCACGGAAGTGATACCAAGACTGGGACTGTAACCATGAAGCTCCATGGGATTCTTCTCAGACAACATCTGAATCATTGCGTCTGTAAATTCCTGTGGCACAGCCACGGAAGGATTGCCCAGACTATAGTCAAAAACATTCTCATAACCGATTTCCTGTCCTCTGGCAGTTGCGAACTCGGAAAGCTGTCTGATGACAGACTTGCCGGATAACATATCTTTATACTTTTGTACCAGCATACATTTCCCTCTTTTCTTAATTAAAGCATTAAAATGATTATACCACAAATCTGATTCATTACAAGGATTTCTAGTCTTCCTCGGCCCACAACAGGGCGCATTTTACAGCCTTTTTCCAGCCTTTCAAAAGGGCATCTCGTTTTTCATCCTCCATAGTTGGGATAAAACTTGCGCCGATTTGCCAGTTGGATTTTATTTGTTCTTTGCTCTGCCAGTAGCCTACGGCAAGGCCGGCCAGATAGGCTGCGCCGAGAGCGGTAGTTTCAATGCAAGCGGGACGTTCTACTTTGGCTTCAATAATGTCGGACTGGAATTGCATGAGGAAATTGTTGGCACTTGCGCCGCCATCCACCTTGAGGCTCTTTAAATCAATTCCGCTATCCTTTTCCATGGCGCCGATTAAATCTGCAGTCTGGTAAGCAATAGATTCTAACGTAGCCCGAGCAAAATGTGCATTGGTACAGCCTCGGGTAAGTCCTGTTACCATTCCTCTGGCGTAAGGATTCCAATAGGGTGCTCCCATACCGGCAAAAGCCGGAACCACATACACACCCGCCGTATCCTCCACGGATGTGGCAAGCTCCTCAGACTGGGCAGAGGTACGAATCATATCCATTCCATCCCGAAGCCACTGTATACCTGCTCCCGCAACAAAAACACTGCCCTCCAGCGCATACTCTACCTTTCTATCTGCAGTAGCGGCAATGGTGGTAAGCAGTCCCGTTTCGGAAGCTATGGCCTTCTCTCCTGTATTCATAAGCAAAAAACAACCCGTTCCATAGGTATTTTTCACCTCACCGGGCTCAAAACAGCACTGGCCAAACAAAGCCGCCTGCTGATCTCCTGCTGCTCCCGCTATAGGAATTTCGCCTCCTAACACCGACACATCTGTATAACCATAAATACTACTTGAAGGCTTCACCTTAGGCAACATCATTTTAGGAATCCTAAAATATGCGCATATCTCATCATCCCATTCTAGTCTGTGAATATCAAAAAGCATGGTACGGGAAGCATTGGTATAATCCGTCACATGAACTGCCCCTTTGGTAAGATTCCAGATAAGCCAGCTGTCCACCGTACCAAATAAAAGCTCCCCTGCTTCGGCACGCTTTCTTGCACCGGGAACATTATCCAATATCCACGCAATTTTAGAAACACTAAAATAAGCATCAGGAATCAAACCTGTCTTTTCCTGAACCTGCTTGTCCAAACCATCCTCTTTCAGCTTCTCAATTTGGTCAGCAGTGCGGCGACACTGCCACACAATTGCATTGTAAACAGGCTCTCCCGTATGCTTATCCCAGACAATGGTGGTCTCTCGCTGATTGGTAATACCGATTGCCTTTATCTGCGTGGCATCCACCCCCAGCTTCGCCATGGCTTCCGTGGCAACCGCAAGCTGAGATGACCAGATTTCCATAGGATTATGCTCCACCCAGCCGGGCTTGGGATAAATTTGTGTAAATTCCTTCTGTGCCATGGAACAAATTTGGCCGTTTTCATCAAATAGTATACAACGGGAACTTGTGGTTCCCTGATCAAGTGCCATAATATAGGTCTTCATAAGCTCTCCTTTCACTTCTAAAGGTAAAGGCCCATACCTCCTAATCGAAGAATGGGCCTATAATCCGTTTAAATGTCCAATTATACCGTAGTCAAATCCACATATGCTCCACCGGGAATCTCTACCTTTTTACCTCCATCCAACTCCAACCAGATGCTCATGGCATTGGGATTGTACACTGCTTCTGCGTTGGCGGAGAACTGCAGATTCTTGGATGCTGCCATGTAATCCACAATTTCAATATTGGTCGCATACCAGATATCCTCTCTGCCACCCATATATTTACAAAACTCCTCAATAACCTCCCAGTTATTGTCATTGTCAAACTCATAGCTATGCCCCCATACACTCATCAGCTTCAGATACTGGGGCTTCTTGTAATTGGCAAACATCTCTGCCATTTCCATAAGCTTGGGGTCATTATGATGACAGGTGGGCTTCCACTCCATCAAATCCTCGGGAAGATTGAAGGACAACATGGAACCTACTATTCCACCGTTTAACTGTGCGGGATCCGGCTCTACCACTCTGGCATAGGCGATACCCAATTGCCTAAACAACTGCTTAATCTCCTCATTATAGGAACCGTTAGGATATGCATGTCCACGTACAATCGTGCCTGTAAGACTCTCCAGTCCGACTCTGTCGTCCAAAATATCCTTTGCCAATGTCGCCATAGGTACACGTGCAATGGTAAAATGGGACATGGTGTGCGTTGCAATCTCATGTCCTTTGTAAAGATCTTTTATCTTATCCTTGGAAAGTCGGGGCACAATTTTGCTACCCGGCTTTTTACCCGGATCATTTTCATCCATCAATCCATAGTTTAAATTGAATGTACCTTTGATTCCATACTGATTAAAGATAGAGACCAGTCTCTCATCCTGAATCTTACCGTCATCGTAGCTCATGGTAAGTGCTTTCGCTTTCCCCCCCGGAAAAGTTACATATACCTTCATCCTAACTACCTTCTCTTTCTAGAACATACTCTTACTATATCTTATAACTTTTCAAGTTTTTTCGCAATAGTTTTGTATGAACGATAACAAATTCTAACGTGCGGGTCTTTACATTGCATATTTTCAGAAAATTTAGTAGAATATGCAATGAACCAAAGTATAATGTCAATTATTGAAAGGAGCGGTATTCATGAAATACGACTCAGCCAGAAATCGGGCTCAGGGCTTTGAAACCATGGGAACCGATAATTTAGGCAAAAAGATTAATGCCTCCGGCGGCAAAATTGCCGGAATTATAGTTGTGATACTTGCTATTGCAATTGTAGCATTCAACTCATTCTATCAGATCAGAGAGCAGGAACAGGCTGTGCTGATTACCTTTGGTAAGGCAGAAGCCGTTACCACACCCGGACTGCATTTTAAAATTCCCTTTGTACAGAAAGTAAAAAAGGTCAACACCACCATTCAGGGTTTCGCCATCGGTTATGATATGCAAACCAACGCATCCAACGAGGCAGACTCTCTGATGATTACTTCTGACTACAATTTTGTAAATGTAGATTTCTTTGTAGAATATCGTTATAGCGACCCTGTTAAGGCTGTATATGCTTCCGAAGACCCCGTCGGCATTTTGAAAAACATCAGCCAAAGTTGCATTCGTACCACAATTGGCAGCTATACCGTAGATGATGTTTTGACCACCGGCAAAAATGAAATTCAGGCTACTATCAAGGATATGATTATCAAAAGGCTGGAAGAGCAGGATATCGGTATTCAGCTTGTAAACATTACCATTCAGGATTCCGAACCTCCCACTGTAGAGGTTATGGAAGCCTTTAAGAATGTAGAAACTGCCAAGCAGGGCAAAGAAACCGCATTGAACAACGCCAATAAGTACCGTAATGAGGAGCTGCTTCGGGCAGAAGCTGAGGCTGACAGTATTGTTCAGGATGCAGAGGCACAAAAAACTGCCCGCATCAACGAAGCAGAAGGTCAGGTTGCCCGTTTCAACGCCATGTACGCCGAATATATTAAAAATCCTGTCATTACCAAGGAGCGTATGTTCTATGAGGCAATGGAGGAAGTTCTTCCTGAACTGAAGGTGATTATCGAAAGCCCGGACGGGGACATGCAGATGTTCTACCCCGTAGAATCCTTTAGCAATTATAATACATATAACACAGATAGCAGCTCAGATACTGCTACCCAGTCTAATTAAGGAGGTGCCAAATTATGAAAAAAATAATTCCCATCGCATTACTGGTGATTGCAATGATGATTGGTTCCTCCTGCTTTGTGGTAACCAACGAAAATGAATACAGCCTTGTTCGCCAGTTTGGCCGTATCGTGGCTGTACACGATGAAGCCGGTGTAACCTTTAAAATGCCTTTTGTCCAGACAGTTGATAAATTGCCCAAGCAGGTTATGCTCTATGACTTGGCTCCTTCAGATGTTATTACCAGCGACAAAAAAACCATGATTTGCAACAGCTATGTGCTGTGGCGCATCACGGACCCTGTAAAATTTGCCCAGACCCTGAATGGTTCCATCACATCTGCCGAGGACAGATTAAATACCATTGTGTACAACTCTACCAAAAACGTCATCAGTGCCAATACACAAAATGATGTTATTTCCGGAAGAGATGGTGAACTATCCGCTGCAGTCATTGCCAATATTGGCACTACTTTAGACCAGTATGGCATTGAGCTTCTCTCCTACGAGACCAAGCAGCTTGACCTGCCCAGCGACAATAAAGCCGCTGTTTATGAACGAATGATTTCCGAACGTGACAATATTGCTGCCAAGTTCACTGCCGAGGGTTCCTCAGAAGCACAAATCATCCGCAACACCACTGACAGAGAAGTTGCCGTTAAAATTTCCGAAGCCGAAATGAAGGCAGAAGTTCTTATAGCAGAAGGTGAGGCCGCCTACATGAGCAAACTTTCCGAAGCATATTCAGACGAATCCCGCCAGGATTTCTATTCTTATGTTAGAAGTCTGGATGCCCTGAAAGCTACCATGACAGGAGACAACAAGACCGTTGTACTCTCCGCAGATTCACCCATTGCCCAGATTTTTTACGGACAATAAAACATAATACAAAAGGCACATGCACCGCTTTCGGACATGTGCCTTTAACTTTAATTTGCCTCAATACTTGTACGCTCTGTCATGTTATGAACTATCTCCTTAATCATAAGAGGCAGGAACGGTTTTGTGATATAATCATCACAGCCCAATTGGGCAAAATCCACTGATGCATCAAGCGTTTTATCACTGGTCATAAATACAACCGGCGTGGAACACTTTTGTCGAATGGCTTTTAGCGTCTCTATTCCATCCATATCCGGCATCTTCATATCAAGCAAAATCAAGTCAAATGCCTGACTCTCAAGCAAGGCTAGCGCCTCTTTTCCGCCACAAGCCGAAACCACCTCATACATAGGTTCATCCTTCATAATATGAGCAATAATCTTATTGTTCATGGCCTCATCATCTACGGTAAGTATTCTCCGACGCATAGAATCAGTTTGCCTCATGGTATATTCCTTGTCCTCTGCAATCATCTGCAACATAATATCTGCTATGTCCGGATCAAATTGTGTGCCTTTACCCTTTTCAATTTCACTCTTAACTATTTCCTGAGGCAGTGCATTACGATAGCTACGATTACTTGCCATAGCATCATAAGCATCTGCTACTCCCAATATTCTCGCAACCTCAGGAATTTTTTCTCCGGCAAGACCATTGGGATACCCCTTCCCATCATACCTTTCATGATGATATTTTGCACCAACCGCAATAAAATTGCTGTCTGAAATATTTCTCAGAATATGATAACCTGTCACAGGATGAACCTTAATTATATTATACTCTTCCTCAGTAAGTTTTCCGGGCTTATTAATGATTTCTGCCGGAATACGAATCTTACCCACATCATGCAAAAGGCCTGCACGGTATATTGCTTCCTGCTCCTCCTTGCTCTTACCCATTCTGGATGCAATCATACGGGAATACTCCGCAACACGCTTTGAATGTCCACTGGTGTAGCGGTCCTTTGCATCCACGGCATCACTTAATGCAATAACCGTCTGCACATAGAGTTCCTTAATTTTCTTTTGCTGACTACGCAACTCCTCCGTTTGCTCGGCCACCTTGCTTTCCAATTGAACCTGAAACTGCTCCAATTCTGTATTATGAGAAGCAAGCAAATTTACATACTTCCACTTATCCGTATCTTCTCTCAGTTCCAAAATATATCCACATTGTTTCTTCCGATAGATCATTTCTGTGATTTGACATTCATAATGTCTGGCTTCACAATCCAGATTAAATACATTTTTACTATCTGCGGAATATGCTTCCAACCATTTTTCTATAACTTCCAACTCAGAAGTATTCTCAAGCGGACGGTCTACCGTACACTCTTTAACTGCCGGAAAGATATTCTGAGCAACTGCATTGCTTCCCAGAAAATTTAGTTGCATATCAAATAATACATAACCATGTTTTTCTTGATTCGCAATAGAAGCTACCACGTTATCTTCCAACGAATACATCGCTCCTCTTCTGTACAAATACAGGAAAATCCAGCTATCAATTGCATAGATGACCGGCATAATTTCGATAGCAGGATTTAATGCACGCCCTACCAAAAACAGAATAGTTGTGCTGATGCCCATCATCAAAAGTGCAATTATATTTTTCCGGGAAACCGCATGCTTCTTATTGTAACTGTATAACAACAAAACGATGGAAGCTCCAAGATATCCATACATAATAACATAGAAAAAGGCATGTCCTACACCATAGGTATGTCCCAATACAGTGATATCTTTGTACTTTTCCAAATAAGTTTCCTTGTAATACCAATCATTGAATCCGATTGTCAAAACCATTGTATATACCAGGAAACTATACCCATATAACACAATTCTTTTCCAACTACTCAAAGAGAAGTTACACATTTTGCATATTAGACATAGTGTAATCGCAGGCATAAAACAACCACCCAGATAACAAATTTTATTGGCTAATATAGCTTCCTCTACCGTTTTTGAAATGGCAATTGACAAATACCCTCCATTTGCTAATGTCAAGAGGATCAATAAAACCATAAAATAGTAATTCGTCCTTTTAGGTTCATAAGTAAAAACCAGAATAATAAGACTTATTAATGTGAGTAAGGTTGTGATTAAATAATAGTATATCATTGGCATCCCCCTTCCTCGGATTGTATAGCATCTCTATACTGCGTACAAATATAATCATATTGTTCGAACAATCTGTCCTGCATTTCTTTTATACTGTCCGGGATTTCACCTTTAGTCAGTTTCTCCATTTCATATGCCATATCGCCAATATTTACGGCTCCAACAGAATAAGCATTATTTTTAAATCCATGAATTCTGATACAATAATTTTTGTAATCGCCTTTATCCAGGTATCCTGTCAGCTCCTCCTTTATTGGCAAATGAACAAAATCCTTTAATAATTCCAGATAAAAATCTTCATCATTACAACAAGTAGTGAGACCTGCCGCAAAATTCAGCGTTGGAAGTTTCCCGCGCAATTTGTCGAGAACACCTTCTGTATGAGTTGTTTTTTCTAAGATCTTATTTGCATCATTCACATATTCCTTCGGCAAATAACGCAAAACGATTTCATCTAACTTGCTCGGTATAATAGGTTTAGAAATAAAATCATCAAACCCTTCTTCAATATATCTTTCTCTATTTCCCACAATGGCATTTGCAGTCAACATAATTACCGGAACACCATCCGCAAGTTTCTTTTCTCTTATTTGCTTAAGGGTTTCTATACCATCCATATCCGGCATCATATGGTCCAAGAAAATAATATTAAAATAATTATGCTCCAGTAACTTCAAACACTCTATTCCACTTTCCGCCTCATATATCTGCATTTGTGTGCGCTTTAATATATTGCGAAACACCTTGAGATTCATTTTATAATCATCAACTACCAGCACCTTTGCTTCCGGTGCAATGTAGGACATAAGCTCTGTTTTTGTCCCGCTGGAACGATTAAGTCTCTCTTTAAAATCTCCCAAAACTTTAAAATCTGTAATCTTCTGCAATATTTCAAAAGAAAATTCACTACCCTTTTCATATTCGCTTGTTATTTGCAGCTCACTATCCATTAGCCTTAGCAGCTGCTGCGTAATATTCATACCAAGGCCTGCACCCTCTACGCCGCGATTCCTCTCTGCATCGAAACGCTCAAACGCATTATATATTTTATCGATATCCTCTTTTCTGATACCAATTCCCGTATCTTTTACCAAATAGTGTACCCGTGCCATCTCATTCTCAACAATACATTTGACCTGCAACGTCACCTCGCCCTGTTCTGTATACTTTACAGCATTTGTAAGTAAATTAAGCAATATCTGGCGAATCCGTTTATCATCTCCAAAATACCCACACGGCATATTACAATCAACATCAAAAACAAGGTTTAAATTCTTTTCCCTTGCCTTAATATTTATCATGTTATATAAGTCATTCAACAGACTGCCCATCTCATAATTCTGAGGAATAAGCTCCATTTTGCCTGACTCAATTTTGGAAGAATCCAATATCTCATTCACAATATTCAGCAAATGCACGGAAGAATCCTTTACATCCTGTGCATACTCTTTTACAGTCTCTTTTTCCGTCTCCCGCATAATCATCTCATTCATACCCATAATCGCATTAATCGGCGTACGAATCTCATGTGACATTTTGGCCAGAAATTGTGTTTTGGCCCGATTGGCATTTTCAGCCTCAATCTTAGCCTGCTCCAATTCTTCTGCAAGCTTTAATTTTTCCAGACTGCCACTTACAATCTTTACGATGTTATTGCACACAAAAACAAATGCAATATAAATCAACGCTCTCGGAATTACAAAAAAAGTTAACAAAGTTATATATGGATTAGCATTGACCTGCGTCAGAACAAATTCACCATTTATCATGTAATCCTGCAGTCTGGCACTGGTCAGCAAAGCCATATTCGCATCGCACAGACCGTAAAAATATCCCCCATAAACTATAACTATTGTACTGATAACCGTCAAAACATAAACGTAACTGATTATACGTTTCGAGGAATATAGGGTTGCAAATAAAATAGGGAAAAGCGAAACCAACACCACATGATATGTAATGTGTACACCTACTATGGTATACAGCAGGATAAAGCTTGTTAAAATAAAGTATTTTGCCCGCCTGTCTGATAATGATAATTTTCTTGCAATAACATACACAAGCCCATAGACTATAACAGATGGTACGAATGCTTTTATCATTAATTCTTCTTCAATAACAAAAATTCCAAGCAGATTCAGAATAAATGTTACCAGAAATACAAACACCATAACCGCAAAGCATCTCAATACATAAGTGTTCGCCATATATTCTCTATCATTTACATAAATATCGATGTCATTTTCTGCCTTTTGCTTTTGTATCATCAGACACCTCCCTTTTCCTTGTTCTATTTATAGCAAGGCACTATCCTTTATCTTATTCTGCATTTTATCATACTGCCAATACATCTTCTGGACTTCATTTTCCAATATGTAATAGTGGCGCACATAAGGGATCAAAAGCACCAGAATCAGTACAACAAGAATTCCCAGAAACGGCGTAAAAATAATGACGGAAGTGCAAAGCGTAACAACTTCCAAAAGTGCGAACAACACCGTTACAATTAAATGGATCAGCCTCTCGTGTTGAAAAAAAGAGATTTGTACCAGATGCTCCTCTCTGACTGCCTTCCAGTTCACATTTTCCTGCATAAAAAGCTCATCAATATATTTCCGATAATTTAAAATTCGTTTCTCCATTATAGTACCTCCTCATGACACCTTATCACATAATTTGTTCCCTGTAAGGTAACCTGTCCCAGACTTCCCATGCCAAGCTTATCGCACACACGTAAAGAAGCGGTATTGTCCGGCTGCACAAAAGCCAATATCCGTTCAAATCCAAGTTCCTCATGACCATACCGCAAAACAGCCCGACACACCTCCGTGGCATAGCCTTTTTTCTGCTTATCCTTCGCTATTACAAACCCCATCTCCGGATCATCATAACCTTCCCTGTAACAGATACCTGCCCGGCCGATAATCTGCGCCTTTTGTCCATTGCCGGCTTCCGGCTTTTCCAGAACTGTCCAGATGCCAAATCCATAAAAGGAATAGACCTTGTCAATATAGTCCCTTGCATAGGCCCTCTCCTGCTCCGGGTCCTCATAAAGAGGGTCCATAAATTCCGTGATGGAGGGTTCACTGTAAATTCTATAAAATTCCTCCACATCCGCAACGGTAGTCTCCCGTACCAGACAATGCTCCGTCTCTAAAATCTCCCAGGGAATTCCCTGATACCGACGATATACACCTTCCAGATAATCCATGTCAAGCTCCGACGGATTATCACAGGCATATTTAAAGCGACTAAAATCCTGATTACGATTCCCCTCGTGAAGCCATATCAAAACAGCCTTCCCTTCATTCAAAAGCCCGGTAGCCTTCTTTGCCGAATCTGTTATCCACAAGGTTGCATCCAAATGTGACGTCTCATCCACCTCGCCCACAGATTTACATGCTCCATCCTCAGAACAAGTGATTACCCTTTTTAAATAATACATGTTTTTACACTTCTCCTCTTTACGTCCGCCCCCAATTACGCTAAAATAATTATACTACATTTTAGAACAGAGAGGAAATATTTTATGGCACAAAATCCGATTGTTACCATCAAAATGCAGGACGGAGGCGTTATCAAGGCAGAGCTTTATCCAGAAATCGCTCCCGAATCCGTAAATAACTTTATCAGCCTGATTAACAAAGGCTACTATAATGGTTTGATTTTCCACCGCGTTATCCGCGGCTTCATGATTCAGGGCGGCTGTCCCGAAGGCAGCGGTATGGGCGGCCCCGGCTATCACATCAAGGGCGAGTTTAATCAAAACGGCTTTCAGAACGATTTAAAACACACTGAGGGCGTTCTGTCCATGGCACGCTCCATGTTCCCTGATTCTGCAGGAAGCCAGTTCTTCATTATGCACAAAACCTCTCCCCATCTGGACGGCGCATATGCAGCATTTGGCAAGGTAATTGAGGGCATGGATGTGGTTAATAAAATTGCAGAAACTGCCACCGACTACTCTGACAGACCCATGGAGAAGCAGGTTATGGAAAGCGTAACAGTTGACACCTTCGGCGAGACCTATCCCGAGCCCAACAAGCTGTAGTTGTTCATATTTTGTTCATAAATCATTTAACGAATATTTATTTCTCCATCATGTTTTAGACATTTCTGTGGAATATACTATGAACATAAGAGAGAAACAACTAACCAGCCAGTTAATTGTTAAGACTTTTCATAATAAGTGCCAAGGCCCCCCTAACACCTTGGCATCCTCCTCCCTTTAAGGGAACACATTCCTAAATACGCATTCTAAGAACAAGACACAGGACAATTTTATTGACCTATGTCTTGTTTTATTTTATGATAAAATAAGAAAAAATACAGAAGAGGATTATTTATGACGCAGTTTATATCCATTATCAAAGATATTAACCAAATATTGAATGATTTTATCTGGGGACCCTACATGTTGGCATTTTTCCTGTTTGTAGGTCTGATGTTTACAATACGGACCGGTTTGTTTCAAATTGTTCACATCAAGGACTGGCTGGATATCACGATACTTTCTGTATTTAAGAAAGATACGAAATCCAGACGCACAGAGGATAAGCATTCTATTTCCCAGTTCCAGTCCCTCTGCACCGCACTGGCAGCAACCATCGGTGTGGGCAATATTTCCGGTGTAGCTGTTGCTCTTGCACTGGGCGGACCGGGTGCAATTTTCTGGATGTGGATGTCAGCATTCTTAGGAATGATGACCAATTTTGCTGAGAAGACTCTCGGCATTAAATATCGTTACAAGAATGAAAAAGGAAACTGGATAGGCGGCGCCATGGTCTATATCGAAAAAGGCCTTGGCTTTAAGTGGCTGGCTGTGATTTTTTCTGTTTTTTGTATGCTGGCTTCCTTCGGAATCGGCAATATGTCCCAGGGCAATGAAATTGCCAACGGTTTGAATAATGCTTTTGGTATCCCCAATTGGATAACCGGCCTGGTTGTGATGGCTGTAGCTGCTCTGGTTATTCTGGGCGGCATTAAGCGCATTGCATCCGTGGCAGAGAAGGTTGTACCGTTTATGGCAATTACATACATACTTGGCGCACTGATTGTTATAGGTAGTAACATTACTGCTCTGCCGGACGCTTTTGGAATGATTTTTGGCAATGCGTTTAACTTATCCTCCGTAGGCGGCGGCGTTGCAGGCTTTACCATTATGGTAGCTTTAAGACAGGGGGTTTCCCGCGGCGTCTTCTCCAACGAAGCCGGCCTTGGTTCCTCCGTTATGGTACACGCTACTGCTGATGTAAAAGAGCCTGTAGAACAGGGGATGTGGGCAATTTTTGAAGTATTTACAGACACCATTGTGGTATGTACCATGACCGCCTTAACAATTCTATGCTCCGGCGTGTATGACTTTGCAGCTTATGAATCATGTATTGCACAGGGCTTGGAACCTGCCGAGGCAGGACTCCTCTCCGGTATCGCACTGACCAGTGCTGCTTTTGAATCAGTTCTTGGAACCTGGGGCAGTAAGTTTATTTCCATTGCTATCATGCTTTTTGCCTTCACCACTATTCTTGGATGGTCTTACTATGGCGAGCGTGCAGTGGAATACCTTTTCGGGCCGAAAGCTGTACCTGTTTATAAAATTGTTTTTATAGCAATGCTCTTTGTGGGTTGTAATATCTCTCTTGATTTGGTCGTAAAAATATCTGACACCTTTAACGGCTTTATGGCCCTGCCCAACTTACTGGCGCTGACACTTTTGTCTAAGCAGGTAATCGAGATGACCAAAGACTATCTTGCCCGCAAGAAAGCATGACAATTAAAAAAGGAGGACTAAACATTGCGTAAATTATCCTTTGCCGCCATGATTATGGCAATACTCTATTTATTGGCCGGAATCGGAATTCTGGTGTTTCAGAACAGCCTGAAGCTCCATTATGCTCAGAATATCAATTTTATAACCGTCTATCCCTTAGAAATCCTTCTGGATTTGGCTCTGATTGGCCTTCCCTGCGCAGTGCTGGGCGCTATGAACGCAATCTCACGTCCGGAAAACAACCGCTCTCTGTGCCTTGCAACTGCCATTTACAGCGGAATTGTTTTAGGATTATCCTGCTTTTTTAGAAGCGTGATATCTTCTTTTAGCACTATGATAAGCGCACGCACAGGTGGCGCAGAATACCTGGTAAACCGAAGTTGTGTCCTCCAGGAGTTTAGCTGGACTGCCGTGTTCGCCAATGTGGCGCTGGTACTTTTGCTGGTGGCCGGTGTAATTGGGGTGTGTAGTAAAAAAGATTTGTAAATCCATCATATTAGGAAAAGGCCTTGGAAAATTCCAAGGCCTTTTTTCAATACTCAAGACTTCTTATCTAATTTCCTATCTATAGCCTTCATTGCGTAGATTAACACAATGACACATCCGACAAGAACAATTGTTGCTATAACATCATCTTTCCATTCTCTTTTGTCTTCTGCAATAGGAGCTCCCTTCGCATACTCCACACCAAATTCAATAAGCTCTTTTGTTACATCATTTAATATAACCCCTGTATAGCATATCGTATCGGTTCCTATTCCATGTTGCGCAACAATTAGAAAATAATACTGCTGTTTTGCATCCGGATTTTGCATAACCTTTCTGACAAACGACAAATCTTCTTCAAAAAAATTTACATCTTCATAATAATAAACCTCCTTATCCTCCTGGTATATATACAAAGGACACTCTAATCTTCCATTTTCTAATTCATAATAGGAATCCAAACGACAATCTGCTATCTTCTCATACTCCACTTCAGTAAGTACTACAGAATAAGTTGCTAATTTCTTTGACCAACTGCGATGCAAATAATACTCTGTTTTGCCAGAATCCGTAGGAAGTTCTTGTATAAAATACTTTTCACCCATGCATCGGTTATCAGTAAGCACTTCATGAAACTTCTGCTGGTTCGAAAACCAAATTCTGGTCCATGGTAAAATCTCAACTCCGATTGATTTCCACATAAAAATCAGGAAATCTAATATTATCACACCAAAAGCAGCACCTATTTGTATTTTTTCTGTTTTCTTCATAACATAATTCCTTATTAATTCGGCCCATAAAATTCAAATTCTATCATTTCACAGGTTTCGTCGTTACATATAACACCATCATAAGAATACATATCGCTGCCTTCATGAATATAATAACACAAAAAATAATACTGATTCATACCTTCCACAGACACAATCTTGTTAAGAAAATCAATTCTGTTTTCTTCCAGCACTTCCAAAGAAACATATTTCTTTGAATCGCCTTTGTATCGATATCCTCCCCCCATTTCTTCCTCATCTGAATAAGATTCATAGCGCATCTGCTTTATATTCTCATAATCTTCTGCTGACAACTTTACATAATATCCACTTTTATTCGTGAGCATTCCTTTATAAACATAGTACTTCACATCATGAGCTGACTCTGGCAATTCTTTTTGAAATCCAGTTGGTGCAGCCTCCTTAACAAACGCTTCATGGCTCCAGAACAACTGTCTACTATGGGGGATAATGTCTTCAAAAAGTCCTTCATACAATATGTGCATAGATAATATCAAAAGCACTCCGATAAGTACGTGAAATAGTCGAATTTCTCTCTTCTTTTTCATTTAAAAACATTTCTCCTTTTACGATAAGTTACCCCACAACCAATTTGCAGTTTCACCTTTTTTCCACTCTGTTTTACCCTCGCACTTTCCAAACAATTCATAGCTTCTGGCAAGACCTAATGCATCCTCTTCGTACAATATCCACAATTTTGAATGTACTCCGGCTGCACCAATGTAGGTTTTTCCCTGACAAAACCAATATATATAAATATCATTCTTAGCAATACATTTTAGTTGCTTTGTAGGTACTTATCTGGTAATTCTACGTTAAATTCTATCACCTCTCTCGTATTATCATTAAGAATTACCCCCGTGTAACTTGTTCCATGAGATGTGTTATATCCAACCACAATCAAGAAATAATATTGTTGTTGCATTTCTGGATTTAGCACAACTTCATTTATAAATTTTAGATTTGCTTTATCATACCATTCTGCGTCTTCAATATAAAGATATTCGTCATTTTGCAAAACATAGATCACGGTATCAGTATCTTTTCCTATCTGATTATAATAAGCATCTATCCTGTTCTCCTTAATTTTTTCATAAGATTCCCCTTTAACTTCAATAGAATATGCTGTAAAAATTTCATGTAGCTTATGTCGCCAATAATATCTTCCTTCTGCAAACTCCATAGGCTTTTCTTTTATAAAAAAAACACTTGCAAAACAATGATGATCCTCCAAAAGCTCAATATATTCCTGATGACTGGCAAAGTCTGTTTTAGTCCATAAAAAAATATATGAAAAAAATTCATCCCATGAAAATTTAGCAAACAAAAGAATGAGCGCAGAAATACATATAGCTATAAACTTTTTTTTCATATTCTTCATATCAATTATTCTCCTATCACAAATCAATTTAGTATATTCGGTATTTGAAAGCACAGTCCTTTATCTCCTACTATTGTTACCAGTCCTGCTGATTCACCATATAATTCATAACTTTTAGCAAAACCCAACATATTCTGTTCTTCAAACGTTGGCGCAACGTCAAAATTATAATAATCCGTCAAATAATATTTATACTCACCCCAATATGTATCTGTTTCCGGGTCGTAAACACAATGCAGGGTTGCAACAGCATCTGCCTTATTGAAAGCACCAAAAGCCTCAAAGTTGGTCAAAGCCTGATAAATATCACCAGCTTCATCAAAGTCCTCCATATAGAGACATCCGCCCCAATTTGCTTCTGGAGCTACCGCAATATAAACCTCCGTATTATATTCATTTAATACAGATTTTGCAGCTCTAAGCATGCTTCCCATATTTTCTTTAAAATACACATTTACAGAATTACTCTCCATCTCATTTGTCAGATTTGGTATGTCCACATATTTTCTGGTTCCAAGACCTTCTATTCCCGGTTCTGAACCACCTTTTCCCGAGCAAAAAGCATAAAAACAATTCAGGGATGTCCTTGAGCCGGTACCAATAAGAACAGCTATTGCAAAAGTATTCCAGAATTCATATTTAGCTAGTCTTTCGGCCTGACTTATTTCATCTGCTTTGTATGCAAACAAACCGTGTAGTCCATCTAAGCCATTATATTGTTCTGTGCTACCCATAAATGTCTCTGTATATTCAGCTTCATACCACGGCACCTTATTCTTCCCATCCAAATACGGCACATAATCCATCTTTGAATCCACGACCATCCCATTTGCATTCTCCCTGCCATCCACATAAATAAAATCACTCGGCAGTTCATTACATATCGCTCCCCGATTGACAACACTGGTGAAGGTCTCTCCGTCTACCGTATAGGTTTCCTCCTTCGGAATGCCACCCATGGCAAGGAAATCATTGATACCATCTCCATCGGAATCGATCACCCATGAATTGGTTTTTACAATACGACCATTGGAAAGCCGCATGCCGCATTGCTCATAGATATCCAACAAACCATCTCCATCTGAATCCCAACGATTTACCATATAAGAACTATATAAATATACTTTATTGACAATAATATCCTCATTAGCTCTGCCAGGAGTCCATTTTTTTATTTTATAACATTCTCCCCCTGTCTCTAACATCATTTTATTAAGATTTGGATAAACTGTACCCGTTTGAGTTATACTGCAAAATTTAATTCCGTGTGCTTTTGCTTTCTGAACCAATTGCTCATCATATTCAACATCCTTTTTCGTTGCAATACACAACATTTTTTCTCCGGGTATGTATTTCCTATCAATTAGTCTGTTAATTGCAGTATATAAAGCCTCCTCCAGATCCGATGTTTCTTTTATTACAATACCCGGCATTGTTCCTCCCCACTGCTCAACTTCAATCGGAAAATACTCAACTTTTAACTTACAATGAGTCACTGTATACGGTTCTTCTTCGTGTGGAATTATCTGTTCTGCATCTTCAAACACATACACAATGTTAAAGTCCCATGCCCTATACCGTCTTGTCATCGCATACCCCAAATCCTGCTTCCACGCATTCCACCACTTCTCCCGGTCCACAACCATCCATGTGGAAAAATGATCCGTGGTATAGGAAAGGGTATTATTCTCCTTATCAAGCACCGTCTCATCGTCCAGAATCACATACTTATCATTTTCCTTATCATACCACATAATCCGCAGATTGTCCTCAGAAGTTCCACCCAACGCCGCCTCATCATAGGTAAAGGTGATGGTGGCCTCCTCAAACGCCTCTCTGGATTCGATGGACACAGGCGCACCAAACAAGCCTACCACATCCGTGGTACGCATATCCAGGTTGTAAACATTATGGATATTCACCTCATTATCGATGCAGCCTGCACAGTCCATGGAAACGGACACCTGTGTAATTCCCGCCTTCCGCTCCTGGTCCAGCACCTCCGTATGGGTCTGGTAGGCAATCTCGTCACCATCCAGAATACCGTCCCCATCCGTATCGGGATTGGTGGGGGCATAGCCAAGGCGCACATCCTCGCCATCCCGCAATCCGTCCTCGTCAGAATCCTCCATCACAGGATCGGTGAAATAAACCTTCACTTCCTCCCCATCTTCCAGACCGTCGCCATCTGTATCCGGGTACAAAGGACCTGCACCTGCCTTAAGCTCCTCCTGATTGCTCAGGCCGTCCTCATCGAAATCCTCTTCCCCGTCACTCACACCATTGCCATCCGTATCGGCCATGCCAGGGTCCGTTCCGGTCTGAATCATCTCGTCAAAATCCTTCAGGCCATCCCCGTCCGTATCCTCCGACAACATATCCGTGCCAAAAATCGTCTCAAAATAATTATTAATACCGTCGCCGTCAGAATCGGACAAATCCAAATCCGCAGCCTCCATATTTTCGGCATTGAAATTCATCAAGTAAATCTGTCCCTCTACAATCTTATCCTCTGCAAGATGCGCCGTTACAGTGATGCAGTTACTACCCAGCGCCAGCCCGATAGGCGCAATCTCCCAGTTTGCCTCCACAGGAAGCTCGCCACTGTCAATCACTGTCTCATTGATATCCATAACCGTAAAGGTCAGCTTCTTCACCTGTTTTGCACCTGTGAGTGTACCGGAAAGACCGCTCAATTTTTCATCCGTCAGATACATTTCCCATGCTTCATTCAAATCAAAGGAAGCAGTATCAATGTTCATGGTAACCTCCTGTAAATCGCCGTCACTGACATCACCGGAGCTTACGTCGCCGTAAGATACGTCACCTGTACTTACATCGTCCCCGCTCACATCGCCGGAAGATACATCCTCAGAAGGTGTATCACCTCCGGGAGCCGGCTGCTCCGGTTTCTCCTCTCCGGGTGTAGGTTCCTCCACCCCGGTATCATCACCATCTCCGTCGCCTGCTCCGATATATTCACCCAAGGTCACTTCCTCCAGACAAAAGGCTGTGGGAACATTTTCAACACTACCATTTTGAACCGAAAATCCAATAGTTACCGTTCCATCCGGCGCAATGTTCTGGTTATAGGCCTTATTCCTAACCACATATCCGCCGTTCTCGTTAGAAACAATCTGCCCCTCCCAAAGGTCAGTAATCTCACAGGGCAAATCAAAAGAAATCTGCCAGTCCTCTATGGTTCTGCCAGATGTATTATGAATACCAATATTTCCCTTAAAACCGTTCTCCCATGATTCTACAACCTCATAAAAAAACTCCACGTCACTATCCGGAACAGATTGCAACGTTGTAGGAAGCTCACAAATCTCAGGAAATCCCAGAAATTCCCCTTCCGCAGTAAATCCAAACTGCACACTCTGACCACTTGCAATATCTTGATTCCAGCCTACATTTTTAAAAACGACTCCCGACTGCTCCCCTTCCACAGTCTGAGCATTCCACAAATCCTTGATTTCCTCCGCAATGGGAAAGGCCACATGCCAGTTTTCAATGCCGGCATCTGACGTATTCTCCACCGTCACCACGGCCGTATAGCCGCTGTCCCAACAGTCCGTAAGTTGAAACGTAATCAGACACCGCTCCAGCTCCCAGCTTTTCTCCCTGGTGACACCGTCCCATGCAGCGTATGTCCCTTCCTCTGTGGCAACAGTCGTCTCCCCTAAAGACTCCTGTGCCTGAACCCGGGGCAGCTCCACAGAATTCCAGAGCATGACCCAGCTCAGTATCAGGCATAGCATACGCCTGATGTTTTTCCCTCTTTTGTTCATTGCTTCCATTTCTCCTTGTTATGTATTTATGTGATTTATATACACCATATCGCAATATTACCATAGCACAAGGAGTAATTCAAGGGTTTCTAAAATAAATTTTAAAATCTTATTATATTAAACAAGAAATACTAACTTTTTCTACAACAAAAAAGGAGCAACCCAAAGGTCACTCCTTACCTTATATACTTATTACTTAAAGTTTACGCCTTACCAACGGAACCGAACAGCTCCATCTTCTCCTTAACAGTAGCCTTGATAGCTTCTGCGCCGGGAGCAAGAAGCTTACGCGGGTCGAAGCCCTTGCCTTCCAGATCCTTGCCTGCCTCGATGTACTTACGGGTAGCATCAGCAAATGCCAGCTGACACTCGGTATTTACATTAATCTTAGCCACGCCAAGGCTGATTGCCTTTTTAATCATGTCTGCAGGGATACCGGTACCGCCGTGAAGAACCAGAGGAAGGTCACCTGTAAGCTGCTGAACCGCATCCAGAGTCTCGAAGCTCAGTCCCTGCCAGTTTGCGGGATATTTGCCATGAATGTTACCGATACCTGCTGCCAGGAAATCTACGCCCAAATCAGCAATTGCCTTACACTCTTTGGGATCTGCGCATTCACCCATACCTACAACGCCGTCTTCCTCGCCGCCGATGGAACCAACCTCAGCCTCGATGGACATACCCTTGTCATGAGCAAATTTAACGAGCTCTGTAGTCTTTGCCACATTCTCCTCGATGGGATAATGGGAACCGTCAAACATGATGGAGGAGAAACCTGCCTCGATACATTTCTGACAGCCTTCATAAGTACCATGATCCAGATGAAGTGCAACGGGAACATCGATACCCAAATCCTGAATCATACCGTTAACCATACCTACTACTACATGATATCCGCCCATGTACTTACCTGCACCCTCGGACACACCCAGAATGACAGGAGACTTGCACTCCTTAGCAGTAAGCAGAATGGATTTGGTCCACTCAAGGTTGTTGATATTGAACTGACCAACCGCATAATGGCCGGCCTTTGCCTTTTGGAGCATTTCTGTTGCTGATACTAACATATTGACTACCTCCGTTTTCTTATAATGAATTACTACACATTTAATAATCCGTTCATTCGGAACTCTTTATATAGTATAGCATATTTATTTTAAAATGAAAATAGATATTGTTAAATTTTTATCGGAATTTGTATTTTCTTATCTTGCTACACGGATTTCCACTGCCCGATGCCTATTTTCAATATAGACATCCCTGTGACTACCGCCATTTTCACCATCCAATGTCCAAGCCACATCTTCATCAGACTCAAATCTTACTGATGAAGTACGGAAACAATAAGTAGTTCCGGTATCAATATCCCGGTTCACAAGAGAGTTCATCGTCTGGGTAAGCTCCACCGGATTCTTGGGATATTTAATCAATGTCACTTCAAACACACCATCATCCAGCTGCACATTCTTGCCGGTGATATTCTTAAATCCACCTACGGAGACAGAGTTGGTAATCATACCAAAAATGAAATCCTCCTCGATGGTTTTGTCATCATAGGTAACCTTCAGATGATGAGGTTTTACCGAAGGAATTCGCTTCATACCTTCCAACACATAAGCCATGTGTCCTAATGCATTCTTAATCTCCTGACCTGTTTCATAGGAAACCTCTGTAAAAATGCCGAATGCTGCAATATATGCAAAAACATCATTATTAAAGGATCCGATGTCGCAGGGAAAATTTTTGCCCTTTACAATACTCTCTGCCGCTTCTATCATGTTCTTGGGCAGTTGAAGACTACCGCCAAAATCATTGGTACTTCCTGCGGGAATATAACCGATAGGCGTACGGAAATTACTCTGAATCATGCCTGTTACAACCTCATCCAGGGTACCGTCCCCGCCACTGCAAACCACCAAATCATAGATAGGTCTTCTGTTGGCCACAATCTCCACTGCATCACCTTTTTTACGGGTAGGGTATACGGTAACCTCGAACCCCGCCCCGGCAAACACATCCAGAATTTCCGCCAATTTATTTTTTATCTTAGCCTTACCGGCCTTGGGATTGTATACGAACAGTAATTTTTTTTCATATGGGAAGCTCATTACGCTACCTCCTGACCATTGTATGAAAAAAGCGGGGTTCATAAAAAATAATCCCGCTCTTTTTACACTCTTTATATTGTAATCATTAATTACCTGTTAAAAATTTCTCAATATTATCCACAGCAACATCCTCATCCTCACCGTCTGCGGTAACGATAAGTTCCTCGCCGTTGTTAAGCCCCAGAGTCATCATACCCATAATACTCTTGGCATTCACCTTCTTGTCCTCTGAGCCCATATAAATTTTGCTCTCATACTTGCTGGCTTCCTGTACCAACAATGCCACAGGTCTTGCATCAAGACCGCCCTCCAGCTTAATACGGATTGCCTTCGTTTTCATTTCTTTCCTCCTATTTAGGTCCTTAGCCTCTCTGCGAATTCACTCAGTTTCCGTAATCTGTGATTCACTCCTGATTTACCCACCGGAGGATCCAGATATTCCCCAAGCTCCTTAAGCGGAGCATCAGGATATTCCAGTCTGACCTCAGCCATCTGGCACAAATTATCCGGCAACTGTCCTAAACCGCCATGATCCCGAATGTACTCTATATCCTCTATCTGCCTTGTAGCTGCATTTACCGTCTTGGTAATATTGGCCGCTTCACAGTTAACACGTCTGTTGACCGAGTTGCGCACATCCTTTAATATACGCAGATTCTCAAATTCCATCAATGCGATGTGAGCCTCGCAGATATTGAGTAAATCCACGATACTCTCACCCTCCTTAAGATATACCACAAAATACTTCTTGCGAAGCACCAGCTTGCCTTCTATATTGAAAGCCTGCAGTACATCCTGTAACTGCGCCGCTTTCTTGGCAGTGGCACAGACAAACTCCAAATGATACCCCTTGGCCGGGTCACTGATGGAGCCTACACTTAAGAAAGCCCCTCGAAGGAATGCCCGCTGACAGCAGGAACTCTTAATGAGAACAGAGCTGACAGGACTTTCTAAATCGCCGATTCCGGAGAAAATATCGTCCATCTGCTCCTGGTCAATTTCCGCATCAGTATTTATATTATACGTTTTTTTCAATAATGTAAAGCCTTTTCTGGAAACAGCTTCATTTTCCGTCTGAAATCCAATAGTATATCGGCCTTCCTTATCCCTGCCATACTGTCCGCAAAAATGCAGCATCGCCGCCAATTCTGCTAACTGACAATGTCTGGCCGGACTCAAATGCCTTGCAAGTTCTTCCTTAACATCCTGTGAAAATGACATTTTTTACCTCTGTAAATCCTGTAAGCTGGACTCTGCCATATCTCTGTGATATAACTTCATACCATACTCGCCCTGATCCTTCATGCGATGATATAACTCGTTGGCCAGTGTTACACTTCTATGCTTACCGCCGGTACAACCAATGGCAATCACCAGACGATATTTGCCCTCCTTAATATAGTTAGGCACCAAAAACTGAATCATATCCGCAAGTTTCTCCAAAAAGAGCCCCGAATCAGGAAAGCCCATAACATATTCCTGAACTTCTTTATCATTACCGGTCTTATGCTTTAATTCATCAATATAAAATGGATTCGGCAGAAAACGTACATCAAACACCAAATCTGCATCCGCCGGAATTCCATGCTTGAAGCCAAAAGACATTACCGTAATCATAAGACTATTATATTCTTCATTCCGCACAAAAATTCTATCCAGTTCTGCTTTCAACTCTCTAGTAAGCAAATTGGAAGAATCAATAACATAATCCGCCATTTTACGAATGGTCTTAAGTACGCTTTGTTCTTTACGCACACCGTCCTCTACCCGGCCTTCCACCGCAAGAGGATGAACACGCCTGGTCTCTTTATAGCGCTTGATTAAAACCTGCTCGGAAGCCTCCATAAAAAGAATCTCAAACTGATACCCCTTCTCCTTAAGCCCTTTTAAGACACGGGTAGTCTCCTTGAAAGACTGATCTGCACGTACATCCAGACCCAAAGCAACCTTGGTAATCTCTCCATTCGGCATGGAAATCAGTTCCACGAACTTTTCAATAAGAGAGGAAGGAAGATTATCTACACAATAAAATCCCACATCCTCCAGCATTTTCAGGACAGTACTTTTACCGCCACCGCTCATTCCCGTTACTACAACAAATCTCATATGCGCCTCATTCCTTTATCCTGCGAGCACACATTGTAACCCCTTACAATACGCTCTCTAAAATTCTCCTAAAAATACAACCTCTGTCTCCAGGTCCACATTAAAACGTTCTTTTACCTGTTTTTGAACCTCTCTGATTACAGCCAAAATATCTGCTGCCGTAGCATCTTTTGCATTGATAACAAATCCACAGTGCTTCTGCGACACCATTGCTCCACCTATACAAAATCCCCGAAGCCCCGCATCCATAATCAGCGCTCCTGCAAAATGCCCCTCGGGACGTTTGAAGGTACTGCCTGCACTGGGATATTCCAAAGGCTGTTTCTCACGCCTTGCAGCGGCCAGTTCGTCCATTTTGGCCTTGATTGACTCGCTGTCCCCGGGGGTAAGTTCAAAGCTGACCTCAGTCACCACAAAGGGTTTCTTACGAATCGTACTCTTTCGATAGCCAAATTCCATGGTATCATTATCCAGCACAAGAATTTCGCCCTCACGATTCATAACACATACTTCTGTTACCACATGGGCAAGCTCCCCACCGTAGGCTCCGGCATTCATTACCACGCCGCCGCCTACCGTACCGGGAATTCCGGATGCAAACTCAAGGCCGGTGAGCCCGTGCTGTAAGGCCGCTGCTGCCACCTGAGACATCAAAGCACCTGCCTGAGCCTTAATCACATTGCCTGCCACGGTAATCTGACTCATTTTCTTGCCAATCTGCAAAACCACACCTCTATAGCCTTTATCGCTGACTAAGAGGTTGCTTCCGTTGCCGATTACAACAAAAGGGCACTCCACCAACGTCAGATATTTCTGCAATTTTTGAAGCTGCATTGCATTTTCTACTTCAATGAAACAATCTGCCGGGCCGCCTACCTTGAAGGTCGTATGTGTAGCCATCGGCTCTTTCAAATAAATATTTTCCCCGGGAACAATACTCTGCAAAGTTTCCAACATTGCTTCGCTTATCATAAAAAACTGCCTCTTTCTAAAAACTCTTTATATATTATACATCTTCGCGCAGTATTAAACCTGCTGCGCCGTAAATTCCCGCATCATTTCCCAAGGTTGCCAGTGCAAACTTTGCACCCTTACAGGCAACAAAGGCGTATTTTTGGAAAACCGGCTCTATGTAAGAAATTAAAATTTCTCCTGCTTTGGACACGCCCCCGCCAATGACAAACACCTCAGGATTGACTACTGCTGCCACATTGGAAAGACCCTTACCCAGATACTCGCCAAACTGCTTGGCAATTTCAATGGCAACCTCGTCCCCTGCCTTCACTGCATCAAATACGGTCTTAGCACTGAGCGTTCCCTCACGCAAAACACTTGCCTTATCATCCTTGGCAAGTCTTCTCTTGGCAAGTCTTACAATACCGGTAGCAGACGCATACTGCTCAAGACATCCTTTGTTCTTACAACCGCAAATTTCAGTCTCCTCATCTTCCACATGCATGTGTCCGATTTCGCCACCTGCACCGGTAGCTCCGGTAAGAATCTTACCGTTTACAATAATGCCGCCGCCAACACCTGTACCCAGAGTCACCGCCACCATATTGTCATAGCCCTTACCGCCGCCCTGCCACATTTCACCAAAAGCAGCTACATTGGCATCATTTGCAGCCTTCACAGGTACATCCAGATATCCGTTTAACACCTTGGGAATGTTGAACTTACTCCATCCTAAGTTTACTGCACCGTTTACCATGGTACCCTCATCATCTACTGCACCGGGTGCACCTACACCGATACCGGCAACATCTGCTATCTGAATACCCTTTTCAGTCATCTTGGCACGAATACTTTCAGCCACATCAGGCAGGATAGAAGTACCCTCATTATCCTTCACCGTGGGAATCTCCCACTTGTCAAGCACGCAACCATCTTTGTCGAAGAGACCCATTTTTACAGTAGTTCCACCAATATCCACACCAAATGCGTATTTACTCATCTTCTTCCTCTCTCCTTTTTGCCAAAGAATTCTGTACGCGCGCATAAAGCTCTTTTGCCGCATTATAGCCCATCTCCTTCTGACGGTGGTTTGCCGCCGCAGATTCGCAGATGACCGCAAGATTACGTCCGGGTCGGATGGGCAATGTGTAACAGATTACCCTGTTGCCCAGATACTCTGTGTAATTCTCCTCCAGACCGAGTCTGTCATACTCTTTATCCTTATCCCACTCCTCCAGACGAATGACCATATCTACCTGCTGGGTATCCATAACTGCAACCGCACCGAAAAGTGCCTTCACATCCACAATGCCAATACCTCTAAGCTCAATAAAGTGCTTCGTAATATCGGGAGCAGAGCCAACCAGGGTATCGTCACTTACTTTGCGAAGTTCCACCACATCGTCTGTCACCAGTCGATGCCCTCTCTTAATCAGCTCTAATGCCGCCTCTGACTTGCCGATACCACTCTCGCCGGTAATCAACACACCAATACCATAAATATCCATCAAAACACCATGCACAGAGATGCAGGGCGCAAGCTTAACGCTCAACCACCGAATAATCTCGGCCATAAAAGAGGAAGTAGACTTATTGGTGGAAAGCACAGGCACCTGATACTTAATCGCCGTCTCCATGAAAATAGCATCCGGTTGAAGCTCGCGGCTAAATACAACACAGGGAATACCCTCATGACTAAGCAATGTATCATAAATTTCCCGCTTCTCGACTTCAGTCATGTTCTCCATGTAGGTATATTCCACATAACCGATAATCTGCAATCTGGTGGCATCAAAATGCTCAAAATAACCTGCCAGCTGAAGTGCCGGACGATTTACCTCCGCTAACGTGATACGCTTTTTATCAATATCAATATCCGGTGTGAGGTTTTCCAGTTTCATTTTCTCGATAACACGAGTCAGCATTACACTTGCCATATTTTCCTCTTTCTCCGCTGTTCGGCGGTTTTTGCTCTAATTATCATTGTAACACAAGGCACAGCGTCTGCAAAGATAATTATTCCTTTTTGCCTCCCTGTTGCTTCTGAAAAAAAGCCACAATCTCCTCGGCACATCCGGCATTCATCTCCGGTAATTCGCAAAGCTCCTCCACAGTAGCTTTACGAATCTCCTCTAAAGATTTAAAATGCCGCATCAATGCCTTTCTGCGCACAGGTCCCACTCCGGGAATATCGTCAAGCACAGATTTCACTTGCGCCTTGCTGCGAAGAGACCTGTGATACTCAATTGCAAATCTATGTGCCTCATCCTGAATACGGGTAATGAGCTTGAACCCCTCCGACCGGGCATCAATGGGAAGCTCCACATTGTTAAAATACAAACCTCTTGTGCGGTGGTTGTCGTCCTTTACCATGCCGCATACAGGAATATTAATATTTAACTCATTCAACACTTCCAGTGCAATATTCACCTGACCACGACCACCGTCCATAAGAAGCAAATCCGGGAATTTGGTAAAGCTTCCAAACTCCTTATCAATATCCTTCTCCTTAAGTTTCCCGGCTTCCTCCATGCCATGAACAAAACGTCTGGTCAACACTTCCTTCATGCAGGCATAATCATCCGGTCCTGTCACACTGCGAATGCGGAATTTACGGTAATCGCTTCGTTTAGGCTTACCCTTTTCATACACCACCATGGAGCCCACATTTTCAAAGCCGTTGGTGTTGGAAATATCAAAAGCCTCCATGCGCTCAATATACGGCAAACCAAGAATTTCCGCAATTTCCTTTACCGCACCGATGGTACGTCCTTCCTCACGTTTTAGCTTCTCTCTGTCCTGACTTAAAATCAGCTTAGCGTTCTGAGCCGCCAACTCCACCAGCTTTTCTTTGCTTCCAATCTTGGGCACACGCAAATACACCCTGCTTCCCCTTCTCTCGGAAAGCCACTTTTCAATCAGTTCTGCGTCCTCTATCTCATATTGAAGCATCAATTCTCTGGGCAAAAAAGGCGTCCCTGCATAAAACTGTTTTACAAAATCCTGTAAAATTCCGGGTTTGTTGTTTAATGACACATTTGTCATATAATAGTGTTCTCTGCCAATCAACTTGCCATCCCGGACAAAAAACACCTGCACCACAGCCTCTCTCTCGTCCTGATAAAGGGCAATAATATCCTTGTCCTCTCCCACACTGTCAGTAATCTTTTGCTTCTGGGAGACGGATTTCACACTGTTATACAAATCACGATAGCGGGCTGCCTCCTCAAATTCCAGATGCTCTGCCGCATCCTTCATCTTATTCTCCAAATCCTTAAGAATAGGGCTATAATTGCCATTCAAAAAAGACAAGGCACCCTCTACCTGCTCCCTGTACTGCTCCTTACTCACATTACCCTGACAGGGTGCAAGACACTGTTTGATGTGATAATTCAAGCAGGGCCTGTCCAGGCCAATGTCTCTTGGGAGATTCCGGTTACAGGTCCGCAAACTATAAAGCTTGTTTAAAAGGTCAATGGTATCCTTCACCGCTGCTGCACTGGTGTAAGGGCCAAAATATTTGGACTTGTCCTTTTTCATGGTGCGGGAAAATAAAATTCTGGGAAAATCCTCGCCCACTGTTACCTTGATGTAGGGATAAGTCTTATCATCCTTAAGCAAAGTATTGTACTTGGGAGAATGCTCCTTAATCAGATTATTCTCCAGCACTAACGCCTCTAACTCCGAATCCGTCACAATATATTCAAAACGCGCAATGAGGGAGACCATCTTGTCGATGGCCGGCCCTCTGCCGATGTTCTCTCTAAAGTAGGAGCGAACACGATTGTGCAGATTAATGGCCTTTCCCACATACAGGATGGTATCCCTCTGATCTCGCATGATATAGACTCCCGGTTTATTGGGGAGCTTTTTTAATTCTTCCTCAACGTTGAACGCCATGTTCAGACCTCCGGGCAATGTCGGTATTAATCAATCCGGCCATTGGAAAAAAGACCTCTGGGCACGTCATCCTCGGGTACCTCCGGGGACGACTCCTCCAAAGACTCTACCTTATCTTCCACAGACAAGTCCACCGAACCTTCCGACTCTTCCGTCTCGTCTTTCTTTTCTTCCTCCGGCTCAGGCAAGCCCTTTTCCTCGCGGAAAATCTTCATGAACTCCTTACCGGTAATGGTCTCCTTCTCAATCAGGAAAGCAGCCAGCTTATCCATCACATCACGGTTCTCACGAAGCATCTCCAACGCTTTTTCATAGCTCTCTTTGATAATCTCCACAACTTCCGCATCAATTGCTGCTGCGGTCTCATCACTACAGTTTAAGGACATACGTCCCTCAAGATACTGGCTTTCCACAGTAGCCAGGCTCACCAAGCCGAACTTCTTACTCATACCATAGCGGATTACCATATTGCGGGCAATAGATGTTGCACGCTCAATATCGTTAGCCGCACCGGTAGTTACCGTATCAAAAACAATTTCCTCTGCCGCACGGCCACCCACAAGACTTATAAGCAGGTCACGAAGCTCCGCTTCTGTATTCAGATATTTCTCTTCCTCAGGCACATGCATTACATAACCCAAGGCACCCATGGTACGGGGCACAATGGTAATCTTCTGCACAGGCTCAGAGTTTTTCTGTAAAGCACTAATTAACGCATGACCCACCTCATGATAGGAGACAATCTTGCGCTCCTTCTCACTCATGATGCGATCCTTTTTCTCCTTACCTACAAGAACCACTTCAACTGCGTTAAATAAATCCTGCTGATTTACAAACTCACGCTTCTCTTTGACAGCATTAATAGCCGCCTCATTAATCATATTAGCCAAATCGGAACCAACAGCACCGCTGGTAGCCAATGCAATTGCATCCAAATCCACCGTCTCATCCATCTTCACGCCCTTGGAGTGAACCTTCAGAATTTCCACACGGCCCTTCAAATCCGGCTTATCTACGATGATACGTCTGTCAAAACGACCGGGACGCAGTAACGCCTTGTCCAGAATCTCAGGTCTGTTGGTGGCACCCAGAATCAAAACACCCTTAGAACTATCAAAACCGTCCATTTCAGACAAAAGCTGATTCAGAGTCTGCTCACGCTCCTCATTACCACCGCCATACTTGGAGTCACGACTACGACCAATGGCATCAATCTCATCAATAAACACGATACAGGGTGCATTCTTGGTAGCTTCTCTAAACAGGTCACGCACACGGCTTGCACCTACGCCCACATACATCTCAATAAAATCAGAACCGGTCAGGGAGAAAAAGGGCACCTTCGCCTCACCTGCAACGGCCTTTGCAAGCAAAGTCTTACCTGTTCCGGGAGGCCCCACCAACAGAGCACCCTTCGGAAGTTTTGCACCGATTTTGGTATACTTACCGGGATCATGCAAAAAGTCAACAACCTCAACTAAAGACTCCTTTGCCTCATCCTGTCCCGCAACATCCTTAAAGGTAACACCTGTCTCCTTCTGCACATACACCTTTGCATTGGATTTGCCCACTCCCATAGGCCCGCCGGAACCACCCATCTTGCGGAACATGAATCCCATAAAAATCCACAAAAGAATCAAAGGCAGTATGATCGTCAGAAAAATATCCATAAACTTACTGTCGGACACTATACGCTGGGCAGTAATTCCCTTCTCCTCCAGACGTGCCGTCAACACGGTAATATCTTCCATCATACGGGTGACATAGGTTTCACCCTTTAGCTCCACCTGATCACTGTAACGCTCCAAAACTGCCGCCGTAAAAGGATCTATTTTTTCCTTGGCAGCTTCTTCATCATACTTTAAGGTAACCTCCATCAAAGACTGCTCATAATTAACCAGTACGGATTCCACCTTGTCATCCTTCAAATCCTGCAGGAACTTACTGTACTCTACTTCCTCTTCTTTGCCCAATCCTAAAATCAAGCTCGAGAAAAGCATTACAACAATAAAGCTTCCCAGCATAAGCATTAGCAGGACGCCTATTCCACCTTTTTTAGGCGGCTGACCGCCACCATTATGATTTTGATTATTTTGACGATTATCCATAATTCTCCATTTCCTTATAATAAACCGATAAATAACATTATAAAGATACTTTTCCCATAAATCAATAAAAGAAATATTAAATATTGCATATTATACCATTGATTTTGCGCAAAATATTTTGTATTATGAAACAGGATGTATACAAGCATCAAATGCATTATAATTGGAGGAAAAACATGGGAAAGACAGGCTTTGACAACGATAAATATCTCCGCATGCAATCCGAGAAAATCAAAGAAAGAATTGCTGCTTTCGGTGGAAAGCTATACCTGGAATTCGGCGGCAAGCTTTTCGATGACTACCATGCTTCCAGAGTGTTGCCCGGTTTCAAACCGGACAGTAAAATTAACATGCTGGTTCAACTAAAGGACCATGCTGAAATTGTAATTGTTATCAATTCCGCAGATATCGAGAAAAACAAAGTCCGTTCTGATTTAGGCATCAGCTATGATTTGGACGTACTTCGACTCATCGACGCATTTCGCGGATACGGCTTATATGTGGGTAGCGTCTGCCTGACCCAATTTGCAGGACAACCCAGTGTTATTGCCTACCAGAAAAAATTGGAATCTCTGGGAATGAAAGTATATCGCCACTATAATATCGAGGGTTATCCCTACAACATTCCATTCATTGTAAGCGATGAAGGCTTTGGCAAAAACGAATATATCGAAACGACCCGTTCCTTAGTCGTACTCACCGCCCCCGGACCCGGCAGCGGCAAAATGGCCACCTGTCTGTCCCAGCTTTATCATGAATTCAAACGGGGAATCCGTGCAGGATACGCTAAATATGAGACTTTCCCTATCTGGAACATTCCCTTAAAGCATCCCGTAAACCTTGCTTACGAGGCTGCTACCGCTGATTTGAATGATGTAAATATGATTGATCCCTTCCATTTGGAAGCTTATAACGAGACCACCATCAACTATAACCGCGACGTGGAGGTGTTTCCTGTTCTTCGTGCCATGTTTGAGAAAATCATGGGAGAATGTCCTTACAAATCCCCCACTGACATGGGTGTTAATATGGCCGGCTATGGCATCGTGGACGACGAAGTGGTACAATCTGCTGCCAAACAGGAAATTGTGCGTAGATACTATAATGCCTTGTGCCAGAAACGGCAGGGCAATGCAGATGATGAACAGCTTATGAAAATTGAGTTGCTCATGAAGCAAGCTGAAATCACCACAGATGACAGACCTGTCATAAGTGCCGCAAAGGTAAGAGCTGCTGCCACCGGAGAACCTGCCGCAGCAATACAGCTTCCCGACGGACGAATTATTACCGGTAAGACCAGCGCACTTCTGGGCGCATCTTCTGCGATGCTTTTGAATGCGTTAAAGACTTTAGCCGGAATAGAGGACGAAGCACACCTGATTTCGCCCACCATTATTGAACCTATTCAGAACCTGAAGGTAACTCATCTTCACAACAAAAACCCTCGTCTGCATACCGACGAAGTTTTAATTGCACTTTCCATCTGTGCGGCAACGGACGAACGGGCCAAACGCGTAATGGAACAGTTGCAGAATCTTCAAGGTTCCGAGGTGCATTCCAGTGTTATTTTGTCTCAGGTGGACAAGAATGTATTCCGTAAGCTGGGGGTTAATTTGACCTGCGAACCGGAATACCAGACACAGAAGCTGTATCACAGTTAAATAAATTTTAGGTTATTTAGTTAAGGGATAAATCTTAGGATTTATCCCTTATTTTTTACTTCAAAAACCTGCATTAACAAAAATGATGTTCATGTTTCAAATAGAGACTGTGACAAATTGGAAGTTATCGGGCTCTTTAGAGCGAGGAATGGCAATTGAACGTAGTTCAATTGTCTGGGGTGTATAGTTAAGAAAATGGAATTTCCCAACTAAAACAGGAAAACTGCAAGATTCGTTGGGATGAAAGCAAAAA
>JAZQLH010000038.1:0-21845 GCA_045542555.1 Acetatifactor sp.
GAGGGTAAATTGCCTGAGATTAATGAAGCTATTCGGATTCCCAATGGCAGTTCAGAGCTGACCGTAGAGGTTTCCCAGCATCTGGGTGATGATACCGTAAGATGTATCGCCATGGGCCCTACCGACGGTCTGGTGAGAGGCATGGAAGCAATTGCTACCGGTGCTCCCATTTCCGTACCGGTTGGTGAGAATACATTGGGAAGAATTTTTAATGTATTGGGACAGCCCATTGACAATAAGCCCGCTCCCGAGAATGTGACCTACGAGCCCATTCACAGACTGGCACCAGAGTTTGAGGAGCAGTCTACTGAGACCGAACTTTTGGAGACCGGTATCAAGGTTGTAGATTTGCTTTGTCCTTATCAGAAGGGTGGTAAAATCGGTCTGTTTGGTGGTGCAGGTGTAGGTAAGACGGTACTCATTCAAGAGCTGATTCGTAACATTGCTACCGAGCATGGTGGATATTCTGTATTTACCGGTGTAGGAGAGCGTACCCGTGAGGGTAATGACTTGTATCATGAGATGATGGAGTCAGGCGTTATCGACAAGACCACCATGGTATTCGGTCAGATGAATGAGCCCCCCGGAGCAAGAATGAGAGTAGGTCTTACGGGACTTACCATGGCTGAGTATTTCCGTGACAAGGGCGGTAAGGATGTGCTTTTGTTCATCGATAATATTTTCCGTTTTACACAGGCAGGTAGTGAGGTTTCTGCACTTTTGGGCCGTATGCCTTCCGCAGTAGGTTATCAGCCTACTTTGCAGACAGAGATGGGTGCTCTTCAGGAGCGTATTACATCCACAAGAAACGGTTCCATCACTTCCGTACAGGCAGTTTATGTGCCTGCTGATGACTTGACGGACCCCGCACCCGCTACAACATTCGCACACTTGGATGCAACTACCGTACTTTCCCGTTCCATTGTAGAATTGGGTATTTATCCTGCGGTTGATCCTTTGGAGTCCACCTCTCGTATTCTGGATCCCAGAGTTGTTGGCGAAGAGCATTACAAGGTTGCCCGTGGCGTTCAGGAGATTTTGCAGCGCTATAAAGAGCTTCAGGATATTATTGCAATTTTGGGTATGGATGAGCTTTCCGAAGAAGATAAGCTGGTGGTATCCCGTGCACGTAAGGTACAGAGATTCTTATCTCAGCCTTTCTTCGTAGCAGGACAGTTTACCGGTCTGGAAGGTAAGTATGTGCCTATCAATGAAACCATCCGCGGATTCAAGGAGATTCTGGAAGGTAAGCATGACGATATTCCTGAGAGTTATTTCCTGAATGCAGGAAGTATCGATGATGTAGTAGCCAAGGTACAGAAGTAGCTTAGAAAGGACCGATAACATGGCAGACAATCACAATATTCATCTGCGTGTCATCACTCCGGACAGAATGTTTTTTGAGGGTGATGTGGACATGGTGGAGTTCAATACGACTGAGGGCGAGATAGGTGTGCTGCCGGGACATATTCCCCTGACGGTCATCCTAAAGCCCGGTATTCTGGTTATCACAGATGGTGAAGAGCAGAAAGAAGCTGCGCTTCATGCAGGCTTTGCAGAAATTTTGCCCGATGGTATTACTATTTTGGCAGAAATTGTTGAATGGCCGGATGAGATTGATGAGCATCGTGCGGAGGAAGCGTTACATCGTGCCCAGGAACGTATTGCAGGTAACAAGCCGGAGACGGACATGGTTCGTGCGCAGGCGGCTTTAATGAGAGCGATGGCAAGAATAGAAGTATTGAAGTAAAAGACATTTTAGAAGCTCTTAGGGGATGTTTATCCACCTGAGAGCTTCTTATGCCTATTTATTGACACCTTATTTTTAAGATCCGCATATCTTATAAAAAAGTGACAATGAGGCATAATGCATGGATTATAAACCGAGGATTCTCCATACGTTTCCAAGTCAGATTCCTCTTCCCTATTATATGACTTATCCGGGGTATATGGGAGCCAAACAGGAGCGGGAACTGGTGCGGGATATGGAGTATCTGCAACAGGCGTATCCCGGAGAGGTTAAACGCTATCAACGCAGAGTGGCGGAGATTTTGGACAAAATGGACTATGAGGGTAGCATGATTTATGATGAATACCCTGATGTGGGAAGTCTACGCCGTATGGTGGATGGAATTATTAAAATTTTGCAAAATGAAGATGAAAAACTGCCGGAGACAGACCGGGAGCCGCCCGAGAAATGGGAGTGGATGAAGGATCTGATTCAAGTGCTTTTGTGTAATGAAATTTATAAGCGCAGGCACGGAGGCAGAAGAGGAAATATTTTTGGCTGATTTAGAGAGACTGTTAGAAGAAATTTTGAATATAGATTTACAGCAGATTGTGCTGAGTAACTCCAAAGATAAGGCACGGGGCACCAAGGTAAAGGTGCGCCCTGTGCTGTTAAAGGATGAACTTGTTTTTCAGGAGACTTTATATATCGGGACTCAGGTTTTTCATGAAAATCTGAAGACGGATAAGATGCGTTGCCGCATTGTAGAACGGCTTGAAACATTATTCCGTCAGGGTGAAATAAAAGCGGACGGGCTGGAGGCTACGGTACTTGTAAGCAAAAAGGGGAAGATGACCCTGAAGGTGAAGCGTAAGGCTAAATCAGGGAAAGTGCAGGAAGTTTCCCATAACCGTGCCAAGCAGTATATTCTTATGGATGGTACGCCGGTGGATTTTTTGGTGGGCTTGGGCGTGCAGACACCCGATGGCAAAGTCAACAAAACCCGATATGATAAGTTCCGACAAATTAACCGATATCTGGAATTTATTGAAGATGTGCTGGAGGCACTTCCCAAGGATAGAACCATTCGAATTATTGATTTTGGCTGCGGTAAGTCCTATTTAACATTTGCGATGTATTATTATTTGCATGAGTTGCAGGGACGGGATGTTGAAGTGACAGGACTTGATCTTAAGACAGATGTTATTAAGCATTGCAATGAACTGGCTGAGAAATTAGGCTATGCAAAGCTTTCCTTTGAGCGAGGCGACATCAGCACTTATGAGGGTGCTACGCAAGTGGACATGGTGGTAAGCCTTCATGCTTGTGACAAGGCCACAGATTATGCATTAGAGAAGGCCGTAAAATGGGGAGCAAGAGTGATTTTGGCTGTGCCCTGTTGCCAACATGAATTAAATGGTCAGATTCGAAGTGATATTTTGCAGCCGGTATTGAAGTACGGTTTGATAAAAGAGCGTATGGCGGCGCTTTTGACAGATGCACTGCGTGCGAATCTTTTGGAACAGCAGGGCTATGAGACACAGATTCTGGAATTTATTGATATGGAGCACACACCCAAGAATATACTGATACGTGCGGTTAAAAGAAGTGATAAGGCCATTCAAAAAAAGGCTGCCGCATCCGATATTGGCAGGGTAAAGGAGCTTCTTAATGTTGAACCTACATTGGAGCAATTGTTGAAATGAAGAAGATGTTGATTAAGCTGACAGTTTTTGCGTCAGTATTTATCATTACGCTGGTGATAGCCGGCAAGATAATGAATAAAGACCACAACAACATGACTATGGAGATGGCGGAGGCTACACTGCCTATCATGATGGTGGAGCGGGATGGTGTGCATTACAATGAACTGCATGGTTACACCAAGGTTATGGACACCGCTTCCATGCGGGACTGCGTGACAGTTCTGAATGAGGACAGAGGTCTTACGGTTGTTGCGGATACCTATGGTCGCAATATTACCGGTATGGTTATGGAAGTGCGTAGTATAGATGGTGAGCGTCTGGTGGAGCAGACGGTAGTTTCCGATTATACATTAAACAGTCGGACAATGCGGGCAGATATTACGTTGAAGGATCTGATTGAACGGGATACCGAATATTCGCTGATGCTTAAGCTGATTTTGGATGAAGAGCAGTCAGTATATTATTACACAAGGGTCATCTGGAGTGATAGCTTATATGTGGATGAAAAGCTTGCCTTTGTAAATGATTTTCATGAGAGACTTTACAATAAGGAGGCAGCAAAGGAACTGACTAAGTATTTGGAAACCAACTCTAAGCTGGAGGACAACAGTTCCTTTCACAAGGTTAATATTCATAGTAGTTTTAAACAGATTACATGGGGCAATCTGGATGTGAGGGAAGAAGGCAAGCCGGCAGTTACTCTCACGGAAATTGCCAATCAGACGGCTTCTTTTTTGGTGGATTATACTGTTTCTACAGGAAGCAGCAATGAACGGACTTATTATCGTGTGAAAGAGCATTATCGCATAAGATATACCACAGAGCGTATGTATCTTTTGGATTATGAACGTACCATGACTCAGATAGCGGATTCCGAGCATATGTATGCCAATGATAAAATCCTTCTGGGAATCACAGGGACAGACATACCACTTGTGGAAAGTGAAGACGGCAGTAATGTGGTATTTGTAGTAGATAAGCAACTTTACAGCTACAATGAAGCTACCAATAAGCTGGCTGTTATTTTCAGCTTTTACGATGAAAAGCATTCAGATTTGCGAAGCATATATGACAAGCATTCCATCAAAATATTGGATGTTACCGAGGGTGGAGATGTAAGTTTTGCTGTATATGGTTATATGAACAGAGGACGCCACGAGGGCGAAGTAGGAATTCAGATATACACATACAGCAGTGCGCTCAATACCATAGAGGAAAATGTATATATTCCTTATAATAAGGATTATGCTGTGCTAAAGCCTCAAATGGAGCAGTTGCTATATCTGAACCGTGATCAAAAACTGTATCTGATGTTGGAGGATGTGGTTTACGAAATTGATTTGATAAGTAAAACCTATTATCCGCTGGTAGAAAGTACCATTGATGACAGTTTGCAGGTATCTGAGGATAATCGGATTATTGTGTGGCAGGACGGCGAGGATATTTATCATAGCAATCAGTTGAATGTAAGGAACTTAAATACCGAAAAGGAAAGTGTTATTTCAGTAGTTGAGGGAGATGTCATTCGACCGCTGGGCTTTATGGGTGAAGATATCATCTATGGAGTAGCCAGGGAAGTGGATGTCCGTCGTGAGAATTCAGGGCGAATCTTTTTCCCCATGTACAAAATATGTATCTGTGACTCTGATGGAGAGGTTTTAAAGGAGTATAGTCAGGAAAATATGTATGTGATGGATTGCGAGGTGGAATCCAACCAGATTACTTTGGATCGTGTAGAATTGGATGCCAAAGGAAATTACCGGGAGACGTCGCAGGATCACATTATGAATAATGTGGAAACGGAAGAACTCCAATATAAGATTGTTGCCCCCAGTATCGATGTTTATGAGCGGTATGTGCAGATTCAGGCAAGAGAGACCATTGACAGTAAGACGCTTCAGATTCTTACGCCAAAGGAAGTTGTTTTTGAGGGTGGAAGAGAGCTGGTGCTTGAGTCTGAGAGTGAGGCACTTAAGTACTATGTTTATGGCGCCTATGGTGTGGAAGGTATTTATACTTCTCCGGCTAAGGCAGTAGAGCTTGCCAACAATATTTCCGGTGTGGTAGTGAATCAGAATGGTAATCCGGTGTGGAAAAGGGGCAATCGAGCGGCACGCAACCAGATAATGGCTATTACAGAACAAAAGGTGACAGAGGAAAAGAACAGTCTTGCTGTTTGTCTGGATACTATGCTGGCTCATCGGGGGATTATGCGTAATTCGGAATTGCTTATGGCCGAGGGAGAATCTGTTATGGATATCCTGGGAAATAATCTGGAGGATGCTCAGGTTCTGGATCTGGCCGGATGTGAACTGGATACTGTGCTTTATTATGTGAATCAGGATATTCCGGTACTGGCACTTTTGAATAATGGTGAAGCTGTACTTATCACAGGCTTTAATGAATATAATATTGTTGTGATGAATCCTTCCAACGGAACATTATCCAAGAAGGGTATGAATGATTCTGCGGAGTGGTTTAGGGAAAATGGTAACAATTTTGTTACCTATATAAGGCGGTAAAGAAAATACAGACATAAAAAGCTTCCGATTGCTCGGAAGCTTTTTGCTTACTTATTCATATTGTTTTGGATTAATTCCATATAATGATTTCTCTTCATAACTGATAGATGATATGTCTTTTCATCTTTGGTCGTAACCTTGATTCCGCAAGGTACGAAACGAATCAGAGGACCTACCATACATAACTGTGCAGACACGATATCAGCGTAAGGGATATCCAAAGTCTTTGAACCAAAATAATAGAAAAGGATTCTCTTGTTTGTAAAGAAATATCTTCCGGATTTCTGAGAACCGAAAAATAGTAAGTAATCCCAGAAGTCTCCCGCAGTCTGCTCTACAACTTCTTCACCTTCCTGCAGTTCTTCTGCAAGTAATTCATCATATGTAGCCATTATTATGTCCTCCACATTGGTAAAATATAAACTATACTACATAATATCGGAAGTGGGAAGCGGTGTCAATATATAATGGATTAACTGGTAAAAATAAGGTAATCTTTGGTAAGTAATAAACGATATTATAAAAAGCAAGTGATTTTACATCTTTCTTACGTATTGTATAATAGTGAGGGATAAATCGTACGAAGCAGAGGGACGAAACGATATGAATGACGAAAAATTAGTAAGATTAATACAAGCAAATCCAAATGAAGGAATACATAAAGCCATGCAATTATATGGCGGGGCGGTTAATACCATCTGTCGCTCCATCTTGCAGGGATGTGAAGCCGGCTTAATAGATGAAGCGGTATCGGATACCTTTTTAAAATTATGGCAAAAGTGTCATCTGTTTTCGAAGAAGGAAGGATATTCTTTAAAAAGTTGGATTTATTCCATTGCACGAAACACTGCTATAGACATACGCAGAAAAAATGGTTATGCACTTCCCTCACTGGATGATGAGAATGAATCTGAACCCATATCTGCTGTTTTCGTTGAAAATGAAGTGCAAAAGAGAGAAGTCCGTCAGATTTTGCATGAAGTGATTGAAATGCTGGGAGAGCCGGATAGCCGGGTGTTTTTCCTGAAATATTTTCTCTTTATGAAAAATAAGGACATTGCAGCCAGAATGCAGATTTCGGAGAAAAAGACGGAAAACATATTGTATCGGGGCAAAGGGAAACTGAAGGAAATGCTAATAGAAAGAGGGATTACCTGTTATGAGGACTGATGAATTATTATATGAGTTGATGGATGAGATAAAAGACACAGAGGCTGTAATGCTGGAAGAGAATTCCGATGTTTTACAGGAAACACTAAAGAAGCAGGAGCGTCTTGTTTTGGATAAAATTCAGGCCAAAATGTCAAATAAGAAAGTGACTTCTTTTAAAGGAAGACGACTGGTTGTTTTAGTAGCGGCAGCGGTTATGGTGTTTGGTATGGTGGCATTTGCGAAGGAAAATTCATGGGATGTGGAGATGGCAGAAATGCTGGGGCTTTCCGGGGTCATGGAAGAGTTGGACGGCGGGTATGTAAGAATTGACGAGTCTGACAGACAGGGTAACATTGAGATGGTGGCAGTGCAGTCTATTGGTGACCAAAATTCTCAGTGGATACAGTTTGACACTAATATTCCGTGGACTGTGGAAGGGAATGGCTATTATATGTTTGAGGATTGTTCATTTCAGTTTACAGGAAAAACGGGAAATGTCATCTCCGGAGGTGCAGAATTTTATAGTTACAACAATAATGGGATGGTTTCCTTTATGTTGTACGCGGTAGGTGTTGAAAACATCAACCGGGCTAATGTAAAGGTCAGTCTGAAACGTTTATATGAATATGAAAATGTGGAAGCCGAAGGGAAGCTGTTGGGTGATGAGTGCTGGAATTTTTCATGGACCAATTATTATGCACCGAACACGATTTCCAGATATCCCTTAGCGAGGGTTGATGAATTTTGGGTTCAAAAAATAGAAATCACACCTATATCCATGTATGTGGAGGCGTTTGCACCGTATTCCAAGGCTACAAGAAAACTCATTGTAGAACAGGTTAAATTAAAGGACGGAACAGTCGTACCCTGCATGGATCAAGTAAGAGGCGTCTCAAACAGCATGTTTTATGAGAGTTTTGTGGTTTATGAAGATTGGAACAGTGTCGATTTAGAGGCGATTGAGTCTGTTACTATAAATGGAACGGAAATAACTATTCAATAAAAATGTTGAGTAGAAAAGATACGGTATTTTTGCAAGGTTTTGAGAAGGATAATGCCCAATATGCCGCAGGAAATGATTTCGCCAAGGCAAACAGTTACCATGAAGTAGGGGATGGAGCCTTCAAACTTATATACATAGGCGAGTACAAAGGGAACTATCAATGTATTTGCGAGGATGGGGGGCAAGGGTGCCAGCCATCCTTTAAATTTGCCTGTTTGAGCAGAAGATTTTGCCCGGCCGCTAAGAAAATAGGTTCCCAGTGCGCCCAGTAAAGTAGCAAGACTTCCAAACAACACGTCCAGAGGCATGCAACCGGTGAGGATGTTGGATAACAGACATCCGATAAATAAGCCGGGGATGGCAGCGGGGGTAAAATAGGGAAGAATGGTTAATGCTTCAGAGAAACGGACCTGAATGGCATAGTTTGCCAGTCCAAAAGAGTTGGCAACAAAAGTCAGCACAACATAAAGAGCAGCAATGACTGCTGCGTGAACCAGTGATAATACTTTCTTATTCATTTTAGTCTCCTTAGTTTTGTTTTACGTGTGGATGGTTTCGAACACACGGATTGTATCTGCGCAGTAAAAGGTTTCTCGCAGGACAGAGCACAGTATAGCATAGCAAATATAAAAAAGCAAGCAATTATATCAGTCCGGCCTGTATAAGGCGCTTCCGAAGCTTTGCGCCGAGAAATGTGGCGAGAATAATTTTGATAATATCTAATGGAATATAGGGAATTACACCTGCCCAGAGTGCTGAAATAAAGTCCAAATCAAGCTGAATAGACAGCCATAGGGTTCCAAACAGGTATAGTACCAGCATACCTGCTGTTGCGCCAAGGGTATTGGAAACCGGATGATTGTTAAAGTGCTCTATAAAGAGGCCGAAGAGGAGTGCCAGAAAAAGATAGCCGAGTAAGTAGCCACCGGTGGGGCCCAGCAGTTTCCCGATACCACCTGTAAAGTTAGAAAATACAGGAAGACCCAAAAGGCCCAAAAGGAGATAGATTAGGGTGCTGATGCAGCCACGTTTCATGCCCAGTACTAAAACAACAAAACAGACAGCCATATTGCCCATAGTGACAGGGACGGGACTTGTGGGCAGTGTCAGGGAGAGCGGGGCCAGTATACACAGCACGGCAGTCATCAGTCCGATGAGAGTCATCTGTTTTATCTTAGAGTTACCGGAAATCATATTGGGTCTCCTTATAAAGAATGTCAACCACTCGCAAAGAATGGTTGACATATTGTTTTGCTTATTAAGCAGTTTGCTTTTAGTCGGTCAACTCGCCGTTTTTGTAGCGGTTTACGATGTTTTGGATTCTCTCGCTGGGATTCAAAAGGTCGCTGATGGAGGAATCGTGGTTCAAGGTATCGATGATGTAAGCAATATACTTGCTCAAATCACAATTGATGTACCAGTCGCGCTTAAGAAGCTCGGGGGTCTGATAAACCAGATTGGTAGTCAGAACCTTGTCGATGATACCGTTTTCATAAGCCTTGTCGAACTTGTCCAAACCGCTGGTAAAGAGGCCAAATGTAGCAAATACAAAAATCTTGTTGGCTTTGCGTGCCTTGAGGGCAGCAGCAACTTCCAGAACACTTTCACCGGAGGAAATCATATCGTCAATGATAATCATATCCTTGCCTTCTACATCTGTGCCAAGGAACTCGTGGGCAACAATAGGATTACGGCCGTTTACGATGCGGGTATAGTCGCGGCGCTTGTAGAACATACCCATATCTAAGCCCAGTACGTTAGCAATATAGATTGCACGGCTCATACCACCTTCATCAGGGCTGATTACCATCATGTGGTCGGAATCAATCTTCAAATCCTTTACATTACGAAGCAGACCCTTGATAAACTGGTAAGCGGGCTGTACAGTCTCAAAACCGTGAAGAGGAATTGCATTCTGCACTCTGGGGTCGTGTGCATCGAAGGTAATGATGTTGTCAACACCCATTGCAACAAGCTCCTGTAAAGCCAAGGCACAGTCGAGGGATTCTCTTGCGGTTCTCTTGTGCTGACGGCTCTCATAGAGGAAAGGCATGATAACGGTAATACGTCTTGCCTTGCCGCCGATTGCAGCGATAATACGCTTCAAATCCTGATAATGATCATCGGGAGACATATGGTTCTCGTGTCCACAGAGGGAATAGGTCTTGGAATAGTTCATTACATCTACCAACAGGTACACATCTGTACCGCGGACAGATTCATTGATTACGCCTTTTGCCTCACCGGAACCGAAACGGGGAACCTTGGTGTCCAAAAGATAGGTATCTCTCATATAGCCGGAAAATGCTAAAGACTCTTTATGTTCGCTTTCTCTTTCCTCTCTCCATTTTACAAGGAAGCCATCAACAGTTTCTCCCAGTTCTCTGCATCCGTCCATTGCAATGATGCCGAGAGAGCCAACGGGTATCGTCTCCAAATTACGCTTTTCTTCGCGGTTTCCCATGAAAAAATATCCTCACTTTCTGAATTGTAACATTTATATAATTAGAGTAAATTAATTATCTGTTTTGGCAGTACGTTTTTTGTACATGCGGATGTCCGGACCGGTCAGCTTACATAAAGTAAAATTGCTGGTAATCCGGGAAAAGACTCTGTCGGAATAGCGGTCACGCAATTCCTCCAGACTTAAGTTGGTGGAAATAATTGTTGCTTTCCTGCGAAGATGTCTTTCGTTTAAGCAGGAAAATAACTGTGATGCCACAAAAGAGTTGGTCATCTCAGTGCCCAAATCATCCAGTATCACCAACTCGCAATTATAAAGGTCTTCGCAGAAATTGTAAAGACTTTCTTTTGCTTTTGCATCAAAAGTGTAGCGGGCCAAGGTATCGAAAAGCCCTGCACTACTGAAATAGATTACGGAATGTCCGGCTTTCAAAAGCTCGTTAGCCACACAACCTGATAAAAAGCTCTTACCGCTACCTACTGTACCATAAAAGAAGAGGTTTCGGTAGTCTTGTTTGAAATTTTGTACAAAATCATGGCAGATTTTGACAGCACCCTGAAAACGCTCCAAATCCTCACCCTGATAGTATTCATAGGAAAGGGTTGAAAAATTCTCGCGGGAGAGCATTTGTTGAATATTGGACTGTTCATAGAGGATGGAAAGCTCCTGCTGGCGAAGACAATGGCATTTTTCCCTGGTTTGGTCTTCGTTTTCGATATATCCCGAGTCCTGACAGTCAGGGCAGGTATAGATAGGGTCGAGATAGTCGGCAGCAAAGCCGTTAGCAGTTAAAAGTGCCTTCTTTTGTTGAACGATATCTTCAATAAAATTATGTAAATCGGATAAAGCTGTTTCATCGCCGTCTAAAAGGCATTTGGCTTTGGCAACAGAGACGCTGCCGATGGAGTCCTCTAACTTGCGGTATTCGGGAATGCGGCTGTATACAGCTTCTCTGCGCATTTCCCATGTGTAGCGATTATCATCCCTGGTCTGCTCATAGCGTCTCATTATGGACTCATATTGCTGATTGCTCAGTGCCATGACGGTCTCCTTTCGGTATTAATTACTCAAAAGTTCCTTCTCCAATGCATCAAAATCGTAGTTGTTTTGCTGGGAGAAGTTATTGAATTTGTTGTTGGCAGCAGGTTTGGCTACTGTTTTTTTGCGATGATAAAGCTCATCGATTTTGTGGATGTCGGCCTTGTGACGAACATTTTCCTGACGCCAACTGCTTAAAATGCTCTCGGCATACTCCAGACGATGGCGGTCGGTGGCCATCACGGTGCGCTCGCATGCCTCCAGAATGACGTCCATTTCAAAGCCGTACTCGCCTGTCCAGCGGGTTATGTACTCGGCTTCTTTGGTTGTGGGAGTATTGTTTTTGCCCAATGCATTCATAATAGCATAGACATTCTTGTCATATTTGGTAGAAAATTTGCGGGCCTGTTTAGGAGTGGTCACGCCATTTTCTGCCCAGTTAATGGCAACTTTTTCAATGTATTTAAAGTCCTTCTTACCTCTGTCAACGCAATAAGCAATCAGATGGTCAATCAAATCCTCAGAGAAATTCAGTACATCTGTGAAAAACAGAATTGACTTCATCTCTGCGGGAGTTAAGGGACGACCAATGTAGGACTCGGCAATAAACAGAAGCTGTGCGGTATCATCGCGGTCCTTAAATTCTCTAAGCTGGTCTGCGGAGTAGGAAGGCTTCTCATAAGAGGGTTTCTCATAAGTAACACCTTCATACATAGGGGTAGAAGATGTGATAGTGCGATTTAAGGTAGGGGTGGACGCTGTATCATGTTCCACAAACATAGCCAGTGATGTTGAAGTGGAGGTATGACTGTTAGTAGTTGTTGCCTGAGCGTCCAAATCTTTGAAATGAATGCCGACGGGAATGCCTGCAGCGTCGTAGTCCAGAGACAAAAGCCCCTTTTTCTCCCAATATTTGAGCGCACGAATAATATCCTTCTCAGGATAATTAAACTTGTCCGCCATATCGGACACACTGGTAGCCTGTCCTGCGCCCAGCATACGGGTAAGAAAAATGTAAACCTTCACCTGTGCGGCGTTGGCGTCGGGCATATATTCATCTATAAAGCGGTTGGAAATTGCCGTAGAATTTATATTAGAATCTTTGTAAATCGTTAAACGTGCCATATCAGAACCTTCTTCCATCAAAGTATTTTAGAGTATAGCACAAGGTTTTTGAAAATGAAATAGTCAAATTTCCGAAACCCAAAAGGGGGTAAAAAATCCTTCAAAATGTGGAAAATGTGGATAATGTGTATAATCAGAATTTGGAGGAGAAATAATCGCTTAATTATGATAAAATTTACAAAATTTGCTATCCACAATAAAAAAATAAATATCCACAAGCAGGAAGGTAAAAAATGAGCCTCCAACTTGTGGATAATGTGGAAAATTAAATTCCTAATAAGTTTTCGCCGATTTTCAGCACATCTCCGGCCCCCATAGTTATCAACAAATCGCCGTTTGTGCAATTTTCCAAAAGAAAATTTTCAATTTCGTCAAAAGAAGGAAAATAATAACAATTTCCTCCCAGAGCCTGAATCTTTTCCTGAAGGGTCAAAGAACTGATACCAAGGGTATCGGTTTCTCTGGCGGCATAGATATCTGCCAGTACAACATTGTCAGCCGCTGCCAGTGCCTTGGCAAAATCGTCCAGAAAAGCTTTAGTTCGGGTGTAGGTATGGGGCTGGAACACGCACCACAAAGTTTTATGGGGATAATTTTGGGCTGCATTTAAGGTTGCAGTAATTTCTGTGGGATGATGTGCATAATCATCTATTATGGTCACGCCTCCTATAGAGCCCTTGTATTGAAATCGTCTGTCTGTGCCGGTGTAATCAGCCAGTGCTTTTGTGGTGACAGAAGTGTCAATTTGCATGTGGTCTGCCAGAGCCAGTGCAGCAAGGGCATTGCTTACATTGTGCTCACCGGTTACACCTAAGCTTACTTTGCGGACAGGTTCCGAATTGGGCAGATTACAGTGCGCCACAAAAGAGGGATGCCCTGTGGAATCATAGGTAATATCACCGGGGTAATAGTCTGCGGTAGTGTCTTTTAGGGAATAGGTCAGTACCTTGCAGGGAAGGTCTTTTGTAATTTCCTGATAGTCAGGGATGTCTGCATTGATAATCAGGCAGCCATCTGAGGGAAGGAGCTTGGCAAATTCCCGAAAGGAGTTGCGGATGTCAGCCAAATCCTTAAAGAAGTCCAAATGGTCTTCTTCTATATTAAGAATAATTCCGATGGTAGGCAAAAAGCTTAGGAAACTGTTGGTGTACTCACAGGCCTCAGTGACAAAGCAATTATTACCTCCCACACGGATGTTGCCGCCGATGCTTTTATAGATTCCGCCAATGGAAAGAGTGGGATCTGTGCCGGCCTGAAGCAAAATCTCACTGACCATGGAGGTGGTTGTAGTTTTGCCATGAGTGCCGCTGACAGCGATGGAGGTTTTGTAGTTACGCATCAACTGTCCAAGAAGTTCAGCACGGGTCAGATGAGGAATGTTTTGCTCCATGGTTGCTATATATTCCGGGTTATCCTCTCGAATGGCACTGGTAAATACCACACAATCAATATCAGAGGTAATATTTTCCGCACGTTGTCCATAGAATACGTTAATCCCCTTGGCCTCAAGGCTTTCGGTAAGGGCGCTTTTTGTACGGTCGGAGCCGGACACTTTGAAGCCTGCGTTAGCCAGAATTTCGGCCAGGCCGCTCATGCTGATTCCGCCAATTCCGGCAAAATAGACGGAGCAGGGTTTTTCAAAATCAATTTTATACATAATAATATCCTTTCAGAATATGTAGTTTCCATAAAATATAGTATATGTGATTCTTTTTCTATTATATACACTTCCCGGGAAAAATACAATTGATATACCCATAAGAAAAATGTAGATAATTGACGAGGTATTTAGAAATTGTTTGCAAATATGTCAAAAATATCTAAAAATTCAAGAAAAAACAAAAAATCTTTGGTAATTTGTATTCACTTCCAAAAGAAAGTGTGCTATAATATTACTGCCATTAGCAGAAAAATGGTAAAAGGGTGGAAGAGGTGATGACATGGTTAAAAAAGAGATGATAGCAATGCTGCTGGCAGGCGGACAAGGAAGTCGTCTGGGTGTACTTACATCGAAGGTAGCGAAACCCGCAGTGGCGTTTGGAGGTAAATACCGTATAATTGATTTTCCGTTGTCAAATTGTATTAATTCAGGCGTGGATACGGTGGGTGTTTTGACACAGTATCAGCCCCTTAGATTGAATACACATATCGGAATCGGTATTCCCTGGGATTTGGACCGTAATATCGGTGGTGTAGCAGTGTTGCCGCCCTACGAAAAGAGTGCCAACAGCGAATGGTATACCGGTACGGCAAATGCAATTTATCAGAACCTGGAATACATGGAGAGTTTTAATCCGGAGTATGTTCTGATTCTTTCCGGCGACCATATTTATAAGATGGATTATGAGGTGATGCTTGATTTTCATAAGGAAAATGGTGCAGAGGTTACCATTGCAGTTATGCCTGTTCCCATGGAGGAAGCAAGCCGTTTTGGTATCATGATTGCGGATGAAAACAGACGTATCACTGAGTTTGAAGAGAAGCCTGAGCATCCCAGAAGTAATCTTGCCAGCATGGGTATTTACATATTTAACTGGAAGACGCTTAAGGACGCTTTGGTTGCAATGGCTGACCAGCCGGCGCTTGATTTTGGTAAGCATGTGATTCCTTATTGTCATGACAAGGGTTCACCTTTGTATGCATATGAGTTTACCGGTTACTGGAAGGATGTAGGTACCTTGAACTCCTATTGGGAAGCCAACATGGAGCTGATTGATATTGTACCTGAGTTTAACCTATATGAGGAATATTGGAAGATTTACACCAAGAGTGAGATTCAGCCTCCTCAGTATTTTTCCGCAGACAGCGTGATCGAACGCAGTATTGTGGGTGAAGGTACCAATGTGTATGGTGAGGTTTACAATTCCGTTATCGGTTGTGGCGTCACAATTGGAAAAGGTACAGTGGTTCGTGATTCCATTATCATGAATGAGACGGTTATCGGTGAGAATTGTGAGCTTAATAAAGCCATTGTAGCTGAGAATGCTTCTATCGGTAATCAGGTGAAGCTTGGTGTGGGAGAAGAGGCTGATAATGACACAGCACCTCATATTTACAATCATGGTATTGTAACCGTAGGTGAAAAGAGTGTGATTCCTGCCGGCGTTACGGTGGGCAAGAACTCCGTGATTTTTGGTGTGACGGACGCTTCGGACTACACAGATTTGCATCTTGCAAGCGGAAAAACATTGATTAAGGCAGGTGAATAGCAGTGAGAGCAATCGGAATCATTTTAGCAGGTGGTAACAATCACAGGATGAAGGAGCTGTCTCAGAAGAGAGCAGTCTGTGCCATGCCAATTGCAGGCAGTTACAGAAGTATTGACTTTACCCTGAGTAATATGTCAAACTCCCATATTCAGAAGGTGGCAGTATTTACACAGTATAATGCACGGAGTTTGAACGAGCATCTTAACTCCTCCAAATGGTGGGATTTTGGACGTAAGCAGGGTGGCCTGTATGTGTTTACTCCCGCTGTGACGGCCAGCAATTCCAACTGGTACAGAGGAACTGCAGATGCCATTTATCAGAATTTGAGTTTCCTTAAGAACAGCCATGAACCCTATGTGGTAATTGCTTCCGGTGACGGCGTCTACAAAATGGACTTTAACAAAGTGGTTGAGTACCACATTGATAAGAAGGCTGATATTACAGTAGTTTGCCGTGATATGGAGGCAGATTCCCAGATAGAGCGTTTTGGTACTATTCGAATGAATGAAGAAAGCCGTATTGAGGAGTTTGAGGAGAAGCCTATTCAGGCCAAGACCAATACCATCTCCTGCGGTATTTATGTAATTCGTCGCCGCCTTCTCATTGAGATGATTGAGAAGTGTGCAGAGGAAGACCGTTACGATTTTGTGCGGGATATCCTGATTCGTTACAAGGATCTGAAGCGTATTTATGGCTACAAGATTAAGGATTATTGGAGAAATATTGCATCTGTTGAGGATTATTTTGCAACCAATATGGACTTCCTCAAGGCGGATGTACGGGATTACTTCTTCAAGCAGTATCCTGATATTTATTCTAAGGTGGATGATTTGCCGCCTGCCAAGTACAATGTGGGAGCTAAGATTAAGAACAGTCTGGTTTCCAGCGGTTGTATCGTAAACGGTGAGGTGGAGAATTCCGTAATCTTTAAAAAGAGTTATATCGGTAACAACTGTGTAATCAAGAATTCCATCATTTTGAATGATGTATATATTGGTGATAATACCTATATTGAGAATTGCATTGTGGAGAGCCACGACACAATCCGTGCCAACTCCCGTTTTGTGGGCGAGGGTGAAATTCAGATTGTGGTGGAACGCAACGAGAGGTATGTATTGTAGGTAACTTACAGACTGGAGAGTAGTACACATAATAGGGGGAATTGTGTATGGAAATTACAGATGTACGTGTTCGCAAAATTACCAAAGAAGGCAAAATGAAAGCAGTGGTATCCATTACGCTGGATGAAGAGTTTGTTGTCCATGATATCAAGGTTATTAATGGAGAGAGAGGCTTGTTTATTGCAATGCCAAGCAAAATGGCTGCCGATGGAGAGTATCGGGATATAGCGCATCCTATCAGCTCTGCTACACGAGAGCGTATCCAGAAGATTATTCTGGAGGCTTATGAGAAGGCTTTGGACGAGCCGGATGATGCGAGCTAGATCCGAAGGTTTTGTCACAAATAATTGGAAAATGAAGAATTCCTGCCTTTTTATGAGGCAGGAATTTTTGTGTAAATAGTCTTATTTGAATTCAATGCTTGACACGGTGTGTGTGGTGTGCTATGTTTAATTTATCAAATCTGGGACAGTCTAAACCATTCGGTTGCAAATTCCCATAACCAATAGTTGAATATGGCGAACTTGCAGGGAAAGGGGACAGTGCAGAGGTTTCTATATTCTTTTCTCTTTGGTTTGCCTACCCTAAAAGGAGGAAAGAATATGAAACACAAGAAACTGGAAGAACTAAATCTGCTAAGTAACTTTCTTTTTGGTGCGGTGATAACGCACCCGGTGTACGGCCCTTATGTGGGACGAAGGCTGCTGGAGACAATTCTTAGGCGCAAGCTGGGAGAACTGATTATCACACCTCAGAAGGTGTATTATGGCAGTGATACCAATCTGCATGGGATACAGCTTGATGTGTGTCTGGAGGAAGTGCAGGATAATGTCATGGTGTATGATATAGAGCCGGAGCGGGATGATAGTGCGGAGGCTATAAAGGCACTGCCTAGAAGAGTACGGTTTTATCATGCCAAGATGAGCAGTCGGGCATTAAAGGCCGGGGAGAAGTATCGAGCACTGAAAAATGAGGTAATTATCATTATCACGCCTTTTGACCCATTTGGTAAGAATCGTATGATTTATACGGTAAAGAATGGTTGCGTGGAGGAACCGGACATGCCTTACGAGGACGGTGCGTTGACTATTTTTCTCTATACAAAGGGTAAGGTGGGAATCCCCTCCGAAGAACTAAGGCAGTTGCTGGCGTATATGGAGGAGAGTTCTTTTGAGAATGCTACAAATGAGTTTTTGCAAACGCTCCATGGAATGGTGGAGCATGTGAAGCATGATGAGGAGGTGTCGATTCGGTATATGAGAATGATGGAAGATGAATATGATTTGTTGGAGCGTGGCCGCAGAGAAGGTCGAGAAGAAGGTCGAGAAGAAGGTCATGAGGAAGGGCTTCATCAGGGAATTAAGGCGTTTATACTTGATAATATAGAAGAGGCAGTACCTAAAGAGCGTATTGTTGGAAAAATTATAAAGCATTTTGGAATGTCTGAGAATGAAGCGATATCCTGTTATGAGAAATATTCTGTATAGTCTTTGCCCCATATCATAAAGTGAGTATATGGGGCAGAAATATCTGAAAATTATTCTGACCAATTCATCTCGGCGTCAGAGATTCCCAATTGTCTGCACTCTTTACGGACAAGTTCTCTCTGGACGTGGTTTCCGATTTGGTATTTCAAAATTTTATTATTGAATACAATGTATTTTTCGTTCTCTTTTTTGAAATCCACAAACCAGTTTCCGCCCCTGTCAGGGTCGGATAGCATTACCTTTGCAATTTCCTCAGGGAAATCATTTCTTACACTGGTAAAGAAGAGAACAGTCCAGTATTTAGGCGTCCCGCCGACCTTCCACAATTCTATTTTATGGACATTTATGAGGTCAAGAATACTGTCATCAGTGACACTTTCCTTAATCAAGGTTCCCTCATAAAGGGCTGATTGTTTCCCGGTTACTGCATTGTTTCCGCAACTGTGCATTTCTTTTATCCCGTTTACAGATAATTCATCTTTAAGTAACACATCCATAGATACATGAAAAATATCGCCCAATAACAGCAGTTTTTCAAGCTCGGGAAGTGCAATATCAGCTTCCCATTTTGAGACGGATTGTCTGCTCACACTACAAATCTCGGCAAGCTCCTCCTGTGTCATACCTTGTGATTTTCTCAATTCTACAATTTTTTCAGATAACTTCATAATGGCTACCTCCCTATTCGTCTATGAATATTTTACATAAAAATGTGGTGAATGGCTACCAATCAGCAGGTGCTTTTTGGCAACCGTCAGTTGCATATTTCTGTAAAGACAAGATATATTTGTATCGGTTGGCTTGTAATCGACAGGAGCATTATATGTTCTATCACGGTCCCTTGAAAAACGTCGGCACTTGGGCTGTGTATTTTACAGCCCTATGTGCCGCTACGTCTTTTCACGGAGCGAGAGCGTGACCGTGTAGGATATATAATGCCCCTGTCGAGTTATAAAACAAACCCTGATACAATTAAATCTTGTTTTTTGCCACAAAAAATGAGACAATACAAGCGGTATATTTTTAAGGAGAAATGGAATATGTATATTATTGTTGGACTGGGTAATCCCGGCAAAGAATATCAAAATACCCGTCATAATATCGGTTATGACGTCATAGACAAATTAGCAGAGGCAGAAAATATCTCTGTGCTGGAAAAGAAGCACAAGGCTATTATAGGCAAGGGAATGGTAGCAGGACAGAAATGCATTTTAGCAAAGCCGGTGACTTATATGAACTTAAGCGGCGAGAGCGTACGGGAAATGCTGGATTACTATAAGGTGGATGAAGAGGCTGAACTGATTGTGATTTCTGATGACATCAGCCTGGATGTTGGTCAGCTTCGTGTGCGCAAGAAAGGTAGTGCAGGTGGACATAACGGTCTTAAGAATATTATTGCCCATCTGGGTCATGATACCTTTATGCGAGTAAAGATGGGCGTAGGCGAGAAGCCCAAAGGATGGGACCTGGCGGATTATGTTCTGGGACATTTTTCCGGACCGGAACGTAAGATGATGGACGAAGCCGCAGATAGAGCGGTGGAGGCTATTTGTATGATGATTTCGGATGGTGCAGATGTTGCCATGAATCGTTTTAATACCAAGAAGGAGGCGTAATATGCAGGCATTGCTGGCCCCTTTGAAGGAGCTTGCAGAGTATGGCTCCATGCGGGAGTTGGTTTGTAAATGTATACAGGCCGGGAGAGACCCTAAGAGTGCTGCACCCGGTGCTGTCACAGCTCTTTCGGGTTGTGTGGACTCCCAGAAACTGCATATGATATATGGACTTAGCGATGGCCTTCGTTGTAAGATCATCGTTACTTATAGTGACTTAAAAGCAAGAGAGCTTTTTGAAGAATATAAGTTTTATGATAGGAATGTCACATTATATCCTGCTAAGGATTTAATATTCTTTCAAGCGGATATCCATGGTAACCAATTAACCGGAGAGCGTATCAAAACCTTGCGCAGATTAGTGGAGCGTAAGCCACTGACCATTGTTACGACCTATGCGGCACTGATGGCACCACAGGTGTTGTGGGATGTGGAGAAGGATGTGATTCGCATCAGTCGGGGCGGAAGTCTGGATGAGAGCAGTCTTTCTAAGCGGTTAGTGGACATGGGGTATGAGAAGACCTATCAGGTGGAAAATCCGGGACAGTTCTCCATTCGAGGTGGAATTGTGGATGTTTATGATTTGACGGAGGAGAATCCCTATCGTATTGAGCTTTGGGGAGACGAGGTGGATTCTATCAGGAGTTTTGATATTTTGAGTCAACGCTCCATTGAGAAGCTGGAAAGTATCAGTATTTTTCCGGCGACCGAGTTTGTCATGTCAAAAGAGCGTATGCAAAAAGGCCTTGCTAAGCTTGAGAAGGAAGCTAAGGAAAGGGAGATATTCTTCAGGGAAAAACATCAGCCGGAAGAAGCTCACCGTATTTCTACGCAGGTTAAGGAGCTTAAGGAGCAGCTTCTGGAGCTTAAAAATAAAGTAAATGTGGACAGTTATCTTCGCTATTTTTATAAGGATACAATGACCTTACCGGAACTTTTGAAAAATCTGGTAAATGCGCCGGTTTTTTTTATTGACGAGCCGGCCCGTGTGAAGGAACAGGCGGAGGCTGTGGAACTTGAATTCCGTGAGAGCATGGAGCAACGTGCCTTGAAGGGGTATATTTTACCCGGACAGATGAATCTTTTGTATAGCGGAGAACAGGTGGCGGCAAAGTTGTCCTCATGTATGGTTTTTACTTTGGCAACGTTAGACGGACAGTATGGATACTTTAGGACAGATAATAAACACGACATACATGTCAGAAATGTGGCGCCCTACAATAACAGTTTTGAAGCACTTGTGAAGGATTTAAAGCAGTTTCGTAAGAAGGGTTATCGGGTGCTTCTCTTGTCCGGATCCCGTACGAGGGCCAAGAGACTGGCGGAGGATTTGCGTGACCAGGAGCTGGCGGCAGTGTACACGGAAGACCCCATGCGTGAAGTACAGGAAGGTGAAGTGGTAACCTGCTATGGTCATGTGAGCAGAGGATTTGAGTATCCTATGCTTAAATTCGTGGTGCTTTCTGAGACAGATATTTTTGGCGCAGAGAAAAAGAAGAAAAAGAAGAAAAAACTCTACCAGGGTCAGAAAATCAATGATTTTAATGAGCTTAAGGTAGGGGATTATGTGGTTCATGAAACCCACGGTCTGGGTATCTATAAAGGTATCGAGAAGGTGGAAATGGAGCATGTGGTCAAGGACTACATCAAGATAGAATACCGGGATGGTGGCAATC
>JAZQLH010000039.1:0-42419 GCA_045542555.1 Acetatifactor sp.
CGTACTCAGCAGTATTGGAGATGGAATATCTCATTCCTGCAAAACCGGACTGATAAATCAAGTCTACAATCAACTTCATCTCATGAACACACTCGAAGTATGCATTTCTGGGGTCATAACCAGCCTCAACCAAAGTCTCGAAGCCTGCCTGCATAAGTGCGCAAACACCACCACACAAAACAGCCTGCTCACCGAAGAGGTCGGTCTCAGTCTCAGTGCGGAAATCAGTCTCAAGAACACCTGCTCTTGCGCCACCGATAGCCTGTGCATAAGCTAAAGCCTTCTCAAGAGCCTTGCCGGAAGCATCCTGATGTACAGCTACAAGACAAGGAACACCCTTACCTGCCTGATACTCACTTCTTACAGTGTGGCCGGGTCCCTTAGGAGCTACCATGGTAACGTCTACGTTCTTAGGAGCAACAATCTGTCCGAAGTGAACATTGAAACCATGAGCGAACATCAGCATGTTGCCCTCTTCAAGGTTGGGCTCGATGTCCTTTTTGTACATAGCAGCCTGAAGTTCATCGTTAATCAGAATCATGATAACATCAGCCTTCTTTGCAGCCTCAGCAGCGGTATATACTTCAAATCCCTGAGCCTCTGCCTTTGCCCAAGACTTGGAACCCTCATACAGACCGATAATAACGTTGCAACCGGACTCCTTTGCGTTCAATGCATGTGCATGACCCTGGCTACCGTAACCGATAACAGCAATGGTCTTGCCCTCAAGCAGAGAGAGATTACAGTCTTCCTGATAATAGATCTTATTTGCCATTTTTCTTTCCTCCATAAATGTTAAAATATATAACTGTTAGGGGCTTTTCCCCTAGAGCTAACTATGTAATATACTAGCCTTTTTGATGCTTAGTTGTCAATACCTCTGGACAAACCTGCAATACCTGTACGGGCAATTTCCAGAATCTCATATCCTTCCAGCAGACCAATAAAGGCATCTACCTTGGACTGATTACCGGTAAGTTCCACAATCAGACAATCGTGTGAAACATCAACAATCTTAGCGCGGAAAATATCTGTTACTGCTACGATTGCCTGACGCTGTTCATCCGTTGCCTTTACTTTAATCAGTACAAGCTCTCTGTAAACACTCTCCTCAGGTTTAAGTTCTCTGATACTGCGAATGTCCACAAGCTTTGCAAGCTGCTTCTCAATCTGCTCCAAAATCTCATCATCACCGCTGGTTACAATGGTAACACGAGTCTGACCGTAATCTGTGGTCTCACCTGCGGTAATACTGTCAATGTTGTAACCTCTGCGGGAAAACAATCCGGAAATTCGGCTTAATACACCGGAGTTATTGTCTACCACTAACTGAAAAACTTTTTTCTGCATGGTTTATATCCTTCCCGGTATTTCTGTCAATGCATAATCGACCAAATACCACTATTCTGTACTATAACACGTTAAAGTGCTAATGTCAATGCCGGCTACTTCTTTTTATTTGATTTCACAATCGCTATCACAATGATTATAATAATAACTATTACAATGCTTAAACAGCAGCACATTGTGGATAAATAGCCCATCATGTAAAATATAGATGAATCTGTTTGCAACACATCTATCTCTGCTACAATACTATCAAAATAATCATCCTTTTCATTATATGGTTCAGAACTTTCTGCATAAATGACAATATTTTGTCCATTACAGATAGTATTATATATTATCATGGCCTGTTCATCGTTATCCTCATAATATATATCATAAACCATATAAATTTCATTTTCATCTTCGTTTTGATAATATTCCCGAAATACTGCATATCTATCAGTTTTGGTTTTGTTCATACCAAAAACATAGCCCTTGTAATAAGACTCTTTTAGCTCTTCTGTCATATCCTCAAAATCTTCTTGGTCTGCATTCGCTTCATCTATACAAATAGTAAGCATATCATAAGATGATTTTTCAGCGTCGACAGAAATTGCAATAAGTTGTGCATCTGTTGATTTAAAAGAATCAGTTATGGTTTTTTCATCCAGACCACATTCCTCATACTGTTCGGGACTATCGTATTCGCCGTTAACATATACTTGCCACTCGGGCGGGAAATTGAGCACCACACCATTTTCTTTTAAAAATACTTCCTGCCAATTTTCTGTATCCGCAGCATAGGAAATAAAACCCATTTGGATAAACAGGAAACAACAGAGAATAAACAATATACCTTTTGTATGTTTCATATTCCCCATTCTCATTAATCATTCTCCATACACTTGGACAAAGCCAAGGTTCCTGTGCGGGCAACCTCCACAATACTGATAGATTGCAAAAGCTGCAACATTAGTTTAATTCTCTCAGGTTCATCACAAATCTGAATCATCATGAAATGCTTGGACATATCTACAATCTGAGCCTTCATGATATCGCAAATTTCCATGATGTCTTTGCGGTTATTCTTATTATATTTTACCTTAATGAGCATTAATTCTCTGGTAATGCACTGATGCTCCGAGTAAGTCTTTACCTTGATAACATCGAGCTTTTTGTTGAGCTGCTTTTCAATCTGCTCAATTGTACGCTCATCACCGCCGGATACGATGGTCATGCAGGAAACATCTGCATCATCCGTCTCTCCTACCGTCAAAGAATCAATATTAAAGCATCTTCTGGAGAAAAGTCCTGCAACCTTGCCAAGCGCACCGGAGCGGTTTTCAACCAGAACGGAATAAATACGTTTTTTCATAAATAAAGCCCCTTCTTACGATTGTTATACTAAATCCATGGGATCAATAATACACTCAAGAAGTACAGATTCATCATTCTTTAAAAATGTATCAATGACCTCCTTTGCCTTGTCCATATTTTCAAGACGAAGGAAAGGCAAATCATATGCAGCCGCAAGCTTCTCCAAATCAGGACTGCCGCTCAAATCAACAACAGAGTAATTGTCCTTATAGGTAAAGTGCTGATACTGACGAACCATTCCCAGATAATTATTTTTTAAAACAATGATTTTCACAGGAACATTGTGCTGTTTCATAGTAGCCAGTTCCATCATGGACATCTGGAAAGATCCGTCTCCACACACTGCAATCACCTGTCTGTCAGGAGCGGCAACCTTTGCTCCCAACGCAGCAGGGATGGAATATCCCATGGTTCCCATGCCGCCGGAGGTAAGAAACTTACCATTTTTCACCACATGATAGCCACAGGACCAAATCTGGTTCTGTCCTACATCTGCGACATATACTGCATTTTCATCCATCGCTTCGGAAAGCATGGTAATAAATTCTGCCGGGTCAACAAAATCGGGATTGGGATTTCGTTTTTTAGCCATGGTAACCTGATATTCATTTAAAGTATCAAGCCACTCGCTGCACTCACACTCAAATTCTTCCTTTAACAGGTCTTCAAAAATATATTTAGCATCACCTACTAAAGGTATGGTGGGACCTGCATTTTTGCCGATTTCAGCAGGGTCAACATCAATATGTACCAAAACCTTATTACGAGTGATAAGTTCAGGATGATTTACGGCTCTGTCTGCCACTCTCGCACCTACCATAATCAACAAATCAGACTCGTTCATTGCATGATTGGCGTATGCCTTACCATTGTTACCTACCATCCCATAGTACAAAGGATGTTTGCTGGGCATAATTCCGATACCCATCATGGTAGAAACCACAGGAATCTGATGTTTTTGCGCAAACTCTCGCAAAAAACCTTCTGCCTGCGCCAAAAGCACACCGCCTCCGGCACAGATGATGGGACGTTTGGCCTTCTCAAGTTCCTTGACAACCTTCTTAATCTGAGCCACATTACCTCTTACAGTGGGCTTATAGGTTCGAAGAGAAATCTCTTCAGGATACTTGAATTTATTGATGGTTGCATTCTGAATATCAATAGGAATATCAATCAGTACAGGACCCTTACGGCCGGTATTGGCAATATGAAATGCCTCCTTGAACACTCTGGGAATATCATTTACATTCTTCACAAGATAGCTGTATTTTACAAAGGATTCCACCGCTCCGGTAATATCGGCTTCCTGGAATACATCACTACCCAAAAGCTCACTGTTTACCTGACCTGTAATACAAACCAAAGGAATACTGTCTGCAAAAGCAGTTGCAATTCCCGTGATGACATTAGTTGCGCCAGGGCCGCTGGTTACAGCGCAAACACCGGGCTTACCTGTAAGACGTGCCACACCGCTGGCGGCGTGAGCTGCATTTTGTTCCGTACGAATCAGAATCGTGCGAATATCAGAATCCAAAATACTGTTATAAAAAGGACAGATTGCAACACCCGGATAGCCAAATACGGTGGAAACCCCTTCAGCCTCCAGACATTTCACAATAGCATCTGCTCCGTTCATTTTACATCCTCCTTCACAGCCTGTTTCGATAAAAAGCATATACAGACCGATTAAATTTTATTGTACCATAAATTGTGCTATTCGTTCAAGCGTTTTGCCAATTTTACGGCATCTGCGGCATCCTTGGAATAGCCGTCTGCACCGATTTCATCGGCATAGTCCTGCGTAATTACTGCGCCGCCAATCATAACTTTGGCAGAAAGCTTCTCTTCCCTGGCTGCTTCTACCACCTCGCGCATACGTTGCATAGTGGTTGTCATAAGAGCGGATAAAGCAATAATCTGTGCATTATTTTCTTTAGCTGCCTGAATGATTTGCTCTGCCGGCACATCCTTGCCTAAATCAATTACCTTAAATCCATAGTTTTTTAACATAAGTGCAACAAGATTCTTGCCAATATCATGAATATCACCCTCAACAGTAGCAATAATCACAACAGGCATATCATCCCCCGAAGACTCCTTAAGAAGCAATGGTTCCAATACTTCAATCGCATTTTTCATTGCTTCTGCACCTGCAATCAACTGAGGAAGAAAGTATTTGCCCTTGTCAAACAACTCTCCCACCTGATTAATGGCAGGTAAAAGAACCTCATTAAGGAGCGCATCCGGAGTTTCACCGGCATCTAAGGCAGTCACTGTGATTTTATTTATTCCATTACGGTTACCCTTAAGAACCGCATTATAAAGTGCTTCTCTATGAATATTTTTAGCACCACAGACTTCTATATCCGTACTTATTAAATCTTTCGATTTATTGGTTGAATCAGCCTGTGCCAATACCTGTTTCGCCTTAGCAACGCTCTCCGCTTCACGTTTCTCTTTTACCTCTCCGGCGTATTCGATATAACGCAAATCAGCACTATCTTTGGCAAGAAGTAAATCTGTAGCCAATGCGCAACACATCAAAAGCTCCTGAGAAGGATTTGCAATAGCCATTGTCAAACCTTCCCTGATGGCCAATGTCAAAAAAGCTGTATTAACAAAGCCTCTTTCCGGCATACCAAAGGAAATATTTGAAAGACCGCAAATAGTAGCAAGACCCCGTTCTTTACAGAATCGTATAGTCTCAAGCGTCTCAAGCGCAGCCTTCTTATTAGCTCCTACCGTAGTCACAAGACCATCCACTACAATATCCTCCGGCCGCATGCCAAGCTCGTATGCACGTTTAGTAATTATTTCAATAATCTCTTTCTTCTCATCCAAATTTTCCGGGAGCCCTTTATCTGAAAGGGGTAGCAAAATAAACATTGCACCATATTTTGCGGCAATGGGTAAAAGCTTCTCAAATTTTTCCTTCTCGTAAGAAATAGAGTTAATTAACGCTCTGCCCGGATAATTGCGAAGAGCCGCCTCAAGCACCTCCACATAACTGGAATCCAAGGAAAGCGGCAAGTTAGTTACCTGACACACCTCCTCTATTGAGCGAAGCATCATTGCCTTTTCATCAATACCACTCATACCCATATTAATATCCAGAATTTGTGCGCCACAAGCCTCCTGCTCCTGAGCAAACTGCAACACTCTATCCATGTTGCCTTCTCTAAGTTCTGCCTGTAATGCTTTTTTACCGGTAGGATTAATTCGCTCACCCACTACCATAAAATTGCCATCCAGACCAAATTCCACGGTCATTCGCTCACTTGACAGATACCGAACACCTTCCGGACGACGGGATACTTTTGTTTTGATCTCTTTGCCAAAGGCATTTGCAATATTGGATATATGTTCAGGCGTGGTACCACAACAGCCACCCAGAATCGTTGCCCCCGCTTCAACAAGGACCGCCATTTCCTCACCAAATGTATAGGCATCCATGCTGTAACAGGTTTGTCCGTTCTCGTCCAAAGAAGGAAGTCCGGCATTGGGCTTGGCAATTACAGGAATCGTTGTAACTGATGCAATATCACTGACAATATCTTTCATTCCGGCAGGCCCCATGGAACAGTTAATACCAATTGCACAAGCTCCAAGACTTTCTGCGACAACCGCCGCAGTCTTGGCATCCGTACCAAACAGCATTCTTCCGCCGGGTTCAAATGTAAAACTGACCATAATAGGCAAATCACAGACTTCTTGCGCCGCAATTAACGCAGCTCTGGTTTCCGCCAGGCTCATCATGGTCTCAACAATCAAAAGATCCACTCCTGCATCTGTTAAAAAACGAATTTGCTCTTTGTATACATCAATTAAGGTTTCTAATTCCATCTTACCCATGGGGCGTAACTGCTCACCTGTCATGGTAAGATCTCCGGCCACATAAACCTCACGACCTGAAGAAGACTTTGCAGCTTCCTTAGAAATCGCAACCAGTTCATGAATCATAGTCTCCATATTATTCTCAAGGCCATATTCTGCAAGCTTAATTCTATTCGCAGTAAAAGTAGGCGCAAGCAAAATATCTGTGCCAGCCTGCACATAACGCTTCTGCAAATCAAGCATGATTTCTCTATGTTCCAATATCCACTTTTCGGGGCAAACACCGGAAGGCATTCCAGCCTTAACCAGGTTCGAACCTGTTGCACCATCCAAATAGATTATGTTTTGTTCTGCCAACTTCATAAACTGTGTTTTTGTCATAGTTTTCCACCTTTTTTTATCCTAATAAAAATAAATATAACACACAAATAAGGGCCATGCAATTAACTTCTTAAGATTTTGATTAATTGTTGCATGACAATTTGAAATATGATAAATTTTATAAAGGTTTAGTAATATGAACTGGAGGAAAAAAGATTGAAAATTAAAAAAATTGCTATGCTTGTCGGCGTTTTAGCCTCTGTGCTGTCCTTTTGTGGCTGTGGTTCTGACCCCGAAATTACACAATTCAAAAATGACTTGAATGTATTTTGCGAAAATGTTGCGCAGTTGGATGCATCCATTAACAACATCGATGCAGAAGCTGATAATGCTTCTGTATTGGCATTAGGATATCTTGATAAGCTGGATACAGAATTTCAGAATTTTGCAGAGATGGATTTTCCGGAACAATATGATTATTTAGAGCCTTTGGCTGACGAAGCTGCTTCCTATATGTCCGAAGCAGTAAAAAGCTATCACACGCTCTATGAAAGCGAAACATTTGACGAAAACACCTCTGCTTATGCAAAAGAAAATTCCCAAAGAGCATTTAAACGCGTTCAGGTTATTTTAGATGTTTTGCAGGGAGAATATACTGCCGAATCTAAAAACACTTCTGACACCAATGTATCTGACGAATCTGATTCTGTTCTTAATCAATAAAAAAGGCTGTTGCAATTATGCAACAGCCTTTATGTATGTCTTAATTATTTCAGAAGCTGAATCTTGCCGATAAGAGGCAGGGGCTTCTCCTCTTCCTTAACTGCAGATACGATACCCATGATAGCAAATACAAGCCATGCAACGTATCCTACACAGTAAAGAATGGTACCAACAACAGGAATTACTGCAAATACAGCAAGAATCATGCTAGCAATGCAAAGAACCAAGCCCTGATTCAAGTGGAACTTAGCACCCTCTTTGTCACCTGCAAAGAAACCGATCAACCAGAAGATCAGACCAAGATAAGCAAATACGCCAGTTACTTTTTTGTTCATAATTTTCTCCTTTTCTGCCCTAATAAGGCCGTAAAAATATTGTGTCATAAGGTATAATAACGCATGTAAGCCCTTTCGTCAAGATTATATTTAATAAAACCTTCAATGTATTTTAATAAATACATAAGAATTACATGGTTATACCAAATCCAAAATTTAAAACATTTTTTATCACACAGTTGACAATAAGCAAGATTAACGCACCATACAAATACCATACCCGAAATCGCATCCCCTTTACAAAAGGCACATGTAATTTCTCCAAAGTATGTGTAACCATATAAATTACATAAAACGAAATGCCATACATTATCAACGGATGATACCATATTGAAAGGAGAATATCTCCTTCCATAAGCGCAAGCAAAGCTCTTGTTCCGCCGCATCCGGGACAATACGCTCCCCAAAGATACCAAAACAAACACTCTGCCTGGGCGAAATTGGGAACAATCCACTTGGCAACAACAACTGCACCTATTATTCCAATTGGTAACAGCAGAAGTCCGGCCCAATAGAGCATAGACTCTTCTTCTCGTGTCAAATCTTCTTTAGATTGTTTTTTCATTTATCCCCAAATTACAGCTCAGACATATAAGCAGAAGCGCCTACTACAAAATAGTAGATCAACATGATACCATTGAAAACAATACCTACAATAGAACAAATAAGTGCAGCAGTACCAACACCGCTCTTCTGCTTCTTATTAGCTACAATAGCCATAATAAGACCTGCAATTGCAAAAATAATACCGGAACCACAACAGCAGCTCAGTACAATAGATACAATACCCATAACCAATGCACCAATTGCAAGACCGGGAGTCTTGGGCTCCTCTACAACTGCACTCTGGGTATACATAGATGCACCGTACTGTGCAGTATTGTCCTGATAGCTGTAGCTACCGGTATTTACATTTACAGTCTCAGTCATAGGTGTGGATACAGGGGTTACTACAGGAGTGCCCTGTACATTCTGCTCATTGTTAAATCCGTTCTGAAAATTCTGTCCGTCCATTTTTCATTCTCCTTTTAAATAAATTAATACATTTTAAATATGTTTTGAATAATATGTATTACCTGTTTCAGGGTACATCCCTAAAAACAATATATGCGCATCCTAATGTTTTTTGTCCGCATTTACAAAAAGATACACGATGTAAATTATACATGATGTTTCTAAAAAAAGCAAATGTTTTTACAGAAAAATATAATATATACAAAAAAGCGACTTCCACAGCCATAAAAACCGGGAAGTCGCCAGATATACACTATTTTTTCTTAAAAACGACCAGCTTCTGCTGCTTCCTGGATGGAAACTGCAACTGCAACAGTCATACCAACCATAGGGTTGTTACCTGCACCGATAAGTCCCATCATTTCTACGTGAGCGGGTACAGAAGAAGAACCTGCGAACTGTGCATCGGAGTGCATACGTCCCAGTGTATCGGTCATACCGTAGGATGCAGGACCTGCAGCCATGTTATCGGGATGAAGGGTACGTCCGGTACCACCGCCGGATGCAACGGAGAAGTACTTCTTGCCCTGCTCCAGGCACTCTTTCTTGTAGGTGCCTGCAACGGGATGCTGGAATCTGGTAGGATTGGTGGAGTTACCGGTAATAGAAACATCAACACCTTCCTTGTGCATGATTGCAACACCTTCACAAACATCGTTTGCACCATAGCAGTTAACCTTTGCACGAAGTCCATCAGAATAAGACTTGCGGAATACTTCCTTAACAGTATTGGTGTAAGGATCGTACTCGGTCTCAACGAAAGTAAAGCCGTTGATACGGGCAATAATCTGTGCAGCATCCTTACCAAGACCGTTCAAAATTACTCTTAAGGGTTTCTGACGCACCTTGTTAGCCTTCTCTGCAATACCGATAGCACCCTCAGCTGCTGCGAAGGACTCGTGACCTGCAAGGAATGCGAAACACTCAGTCTCCTCCTCAAGGAGCATCTTACCAAGGTTACCATGACCAAGACCTACCTTACGGGTATCAGCAACAGAACCGGGAATACAGAAAGCCTGCAGACCCTCACCGATTGCTGCTGCAGCGTCAGCTGCTCTTCTACAATCCTTCTTAATTGCGATTGCAGCACCTACAATATATGCCCAACAAGCATTCTCAAAACAGATAGGCTGAATGCCCTTAATCTGATTGTAAACATCAAGACCGGCATCCTTAGTAATCTTCTCAGCCTCTTCAATGGAAGCGATGCCATAGCTGTTTAATACAGAATTGATTTTATCAATTCTTCTTTCATATGATTCAAATAAAGCCATTAATCTGTCCTCCTATCTTACTCATGTCTGGGGTCGATAATCTTAACTGCATCAGCTACACGACCATACTGGCCCTTTGCCTTCTCCCATGCAGTGTTGGGATCATCACCCTTCTTGATGAAGTCAGTCATCTTGCCAAGGCTTACAAACTGATAACCGATAATCTGATCCTCTGCATCCAGAGCGATACCGGTTACATAACCCTCTGCCATCTCAAGATAACGGGGACCCTTTGCCAAAGTACCGTACATGGTACCAACCTGGCTTCTAAGACCCTTACCAAGATCCTCAAGACCTGCACCGATAGGCAGACCATCCTCAGAGAATGCACTCTGGGTACGACCGTAAACGATCTGAAGGAACAGCTCTCTCATAGCAGTATTAATAGCATCACAAACAAGGTCAGTATTCAAAGCTTCCATAACAGTTCTGCCGGGCAGAATCTCAGAAGCCATAGCTGCGGAGTGAGTCATACCGGAACAACCGATGGTCTCAACCAAAGCCTCCTGAATGATACCTTCCTTAACGTTCAGAGTCAGCTTACATGCACCCTGCTGAGGCGCACACCAGCCCACACCGTGTGTCAAACCGGAAATATCCTTTACATCTTTTGCTTTAACCCATTTTGCTTCTTCAGGAATGGGAGCACAACCGTGATTCACGCCCTGTGCTACGGGACACATTTCTTCAACTTCTCTTGAATAAATCATGTGAAAACTCCTTTCGATTCTATAACTTACAATACTATTGACAAAAAAGTATCATAAATACCGTGTTTATTCTCTCATATTTAAGGGAAAAAATCTAGTATGTTTTTCGTTTTTTTACAATGTTTTACATAAATTTATTATTAAATCTAAAAAACACCTCTAAAAATCCCTCCATGCAATAGCACATGGAGGGATTAAAATAGTTACGCTAAAATCATCCTATCATAAACGACCGCCCGCTACGCTAAAATCATGCGGTCATTAGAAAATTCACCGCCGCTTGCCTCTTCAAACTTAGCAAGTAAATCTTTGACATGAAGGTTTTTCTTCTCTTCGCCAGCCACATCATAAATGATTCGACCTTCATGCATCATGATGAGGCGATTACCATGGGCGATAGCATCCTTCATGTTATGGGTTACCATCATTGCAGTCAAATTATTTTCTTCAATAATCTGATCACTGATTTCCAAAACCTTCGCCGCAGTCTTAGGATCCAATGCTGCAGTATGCTCATCCAAAAGGAGGAGCTTAGGTTGTTTTAAAGAAGCCATAAGCAAGGTGATTGCCTGACGCTGACCACCGGACAAAAGTCCAACCTTACTGGTCATGCGATTCTCAAGGCCAAGACCAAGGACCTGCAATTTTTCGCGAAACATTTCTCGTTCCGCTTTGGAAATACCCCACTTTAAGGTGCGACGCTGGCCTCTGCGGTACGCAATTGCCATATTTTCTTCAATATCCATGGTAGCCGCTGTTCCTGTCATAGGATCCTGAAACACACGTCCTAAATAAGGCGCACGCTTATGCTCCGGCAGTCCGGTAATATCAGTACCATCTACAATAATTTTGCCATAATCAACAGGCCAAACACCCGCTATGGCATTGAGCGTTGTAGACTTACCTGCACCATTACCGCCGATAATTGTTACAAAATCGCCGGGATTCAGTGTCAGATTCACACCATTCAAGGCAATTTTCTCATTGATGGTTCCGCGATTAAATACTTTGTGAACATCTCTGATTACTAATGCATTATCACTCATTTCTTCGCCACTCCTTTCTTTTGAAGTTTTTTCTCCTTCAGATAAGGAATTGCAAGGAAAATTGCAACCACAATCGCAGAGAACAGCTTCATATAATCGGAAGGCATCTTAAGCCATAATACAAACTGGTATACCATGTAGTAAATTACCGCACCGGCAATTACAGAAATCAGGGTAAATGCAAAAGCATATTTGCGCTTGGATGCAAACTTACCAAACACAACTTCACCAATAATAACTGCAGCTAATCCGATAACGATTGCACCACGTCCCATATTAACGTCCGCAGCTCCCTGGAACTGACCATAGAATGCTCCACACAAAGCTACCATTCCATTAGAAAGCATTAATGCCAATACCTTAATAAAATCAGTATTAATACCCTGGGCTCTTGCCATATTGGGATTACATCCTGTTGCACGGATTGCCTGTCCTGTCTCAGTTCCAAAGAACCAGTACATTACCATCACTAAAACAATCAGGAACAAAATTAATCCGCCAAAGAACAACAATTTAGAAGATGTACTTCCATCAGTCACATAACGCAAGGAAACCACCAAAGGATATTTATCAACACTCACAGGCTGGTTTGCTTTTCCCAAGATAACCAAGTTAATGGAATACAGGGAAATCTGTGTCAGAATACCGGCCAAAATTCCGGGAATTCCCAAAGCTGTATTTAAAAGTCCTGTTACAAGGCCGGTCAGCATACCCGCTAAAAACGCAATTGGCAAAGACAAAACGGGATGAACGCCACTGCGAATCAGCATTACCGCAACCGCAGCACCGGTCGCAATGGAACCATCTACCGTCAAATCTGCAAAATCAAGCAACCTAAATGTTATGTAAACACCCAGTGCCATAATCCCCCAAACAAGTCCCTGCGCAATAGAACCGGGTAATGCTCTAAAAAGCGCCATAGGATTTAGTGCAAGTAAGTATACCATGAAATTTCTCCTTCTAAATTACTCCCCGATAGCTACATAATCCTCGGGAACAGTGATGCCAAGATCCTCGCATGCCTGCTTATTGTACTTCTTGGTTACATTGGGAGCAAAACGAACATCCATAGTGGAGATATCTGCACCCTCAACAAGAATTTCATAAGCCATCTCACCGGTAGCATAACCAAGATCATAGTAGTCAATTGCAAGTGTTGCAACACCACAACCGCTACAAATACCCTCTTCACCTGCAATTACAGGAATCTTTGCAGGATTAACAACATTGTAAACAGTCTCAGTTACGGAAGCCAAAGTATTATCGGTAGGGATGTAAAGCACATCACACTCACCACAAGCTGCAGTAACAACTGCCTGTACCTCGTTGGTATCAGCAATGGGGAACTCCTTGTAAGCAATACCGTCTGCCTCCAAAGCTGCCTTGAAAATATCAATCTGGTATACAGAGTTAGCCTCTGCGGAACAATAAAGCAGACCTACCTGCTTTGCTTCAGGGAACAGCTCAACGAGCATATTCTCCTGCTCTTCAATGGGAGCAAGATCGGAAGTACCGGAAATATTTCTACCGGTAGAACCGCTCCAATCGGTAATCTCAAGTGCTGTGCCATAATCGGTTACAGAAGTGCCCAGAATAGGAATACTTGTGGTTGCAGCTGCAGCTGCCTGAAGAGGAGAAGTTGCATTTGCAAGAATCAAATCAACATCCTCAGATACAAATCCGTTACAAATAGTTGCAGCAGTGGTCTGTTCACCCTGTGCATTTTGAAGATTAAAGGTTACTTTATCACCAAGCTTCTCAGCCAGAGCATCCTCGAAGCCCTGAGTTGCGGCATCCAATGCAGCATGCTCTACCAACTGACAGATACCTACGGTATATGTAACATCGCCGGTATTGTTAGTATTTCCACCGGCAGCAGCACTACTGCTTGCGCCTTCTCCATTTGTAGATCCACATCCTGCAAAAGCCATCATACCCATAGCAGTTGCAAGTACAAGTGCCAAAACTTTCTTTTTCATTTTATTTCTTTCCTCCTTTAGCTATTTAAAGCTTTAAAACGTCAAAAACAAGTGTACCCTAAAATATTGCTTTCGTCAATCTTTTTCACTGTTTTGCTACAATACTTTCCTGATTTTTAAAAATATGGTTTGCAGGAATAACGCCTCTCACACAGGAAGTGGGATAAACATTCGATTCCTTACCGATGATGGTACCCGGATTTAAAACGCTGTTGCATCCAACCTCAACACAATCTCCAAGCATTGCTCCCATCTTTTTAAGGCCGGTCTCTATCGCATACTGCTTACCATTCTCTTTGCCCTTTACAACCACCAATGTCTTATCACTTTTTACGTTAGAAGTAATAGAGCCTGCACCCATATGAGCTTTATAGCCAAGAACACTATCTCCTACATAGTTGTAATGAGGGACCTGTACATTGTTAAATAAAACAACATTCTTAAGCTCTGTGGAATTGCCCACCACGGACTTTTTGCCAACAATTGCATTGCCTCTTATAAATGCACAATGACGCACTTCTGCATCCTCATCCACAATTAAAGGCCCGTTTAAACAAGCTGTAGGTGCAACTTTCGCACTCTTTGAAACCCATATATTCTCACCGATTTTATCAAACTTATCAGCAGGAAGCTTAGCTCCAAGCTCCAATATAAAATCATGAATCTTAGGCAAAACCTCCCAAGGGTAGGTCACACCATCAAACAAGTTTGTTGCAATAGTTTGATCCAAGCTGTAAAGCTCGTTGATTGTAAGTTCTTTTACCTGATTTTCCATTTCTTCATTTCCTCCAAGCCCTAAAAATATTATTTTTTAGTATAATATTGCTCTGCATCCCTGAAGCATGCATATAAACTTCCTTGATTGTTCATCTGCTTAACGATATTGGTTCTTCTGGCCACAAAATCACTAAGCTTATCCATGTACTCCTTTGCGGTTATCTGTCCGTCGGCAACCTGCGTCAAACCTTTCTCCCAGCTCGCGGTAAGGGCAGGATTTAGCAATGGTTTCAAAGCCGAATCCACCACATCATAAATCATCTCACCCATCAAAGTGGGTGTGAGCACCTGTGTCTTTTTATTCAAAGCAAGGTACTCGATATTTACCAGCTTTTTTAGAATTTCAGCACGGGTTGCACTGGTACCGATACCACTTCCCTTAATTTGGGCTCTAAGTTCTTCATCCTCAATAAACTGTCCTGCATTTTCCATGGTCAAAATAATGCTTCCCGAAGTATATCTCTTGGGCGGTGATGTCTCACCTTCTTTTATCTCATAGTCTCCGACAGCGATTAAATCGCCTTTTTTGAGCTTCATAAGAAGCGATACAAGTTCTGCATCACACTTCTCCTCCGCCTCATTATTCTCTTTATCGGAATCTTTATTATCCTTCTTAAAAGAGGGTGTTGCCACCTTAAGATACCCTTCTTCAGCTAAAACCTTGAAATTCGCAAAGAATTTCTCCTCTTTCACACTGACACAAAGTGAAAACTTCTGATATACGGCAGCAGGATAAAAAATACTTAAAAATCTGCGTACAATCAACTCATAAACCTTTGTTGATGTAGGAGGTAATCCTCCAAGATTATTAATACCCTGTCCCGTAGGAATAATGGCATAGTGGTCTGTAATCTGCTTATCATTGACATAGCGGGTCTTGGCAATGTTTTTATAGCTTCCTCCTGCTAAAATCTCGGCAGCAAATCCGCCTGCTAATCCATAATTACGCAAACCACCTATATTTTTATGTATTTCCTTGGCAACCGCTGAAGATAATACTCTTGCATCCGTTCTGGGATAAGTTACCATCTTACGCTCATACAATTCCTGCACAATACGCAAGGTTTCATCCGGACTAATCTTAAAAAATTTGGAGCAATCATTCTGAAGCTCTGCCAGATTATATAAAAGCGGCGGATTCTTATTCTCCTTCTTGCGCTCAATTTCTTCCACACGGATGTCGCCTACAGGCTCTTCTTTAAGATGCGCAATCAGCTTTTCGGCAGATTCCCGCTCCTTAAATCCATTTTCCTTATAAAGAGCCGGGGAAGCATACCATGCAGAGCCTTCCACTGCTTTCCACTCGCCTGCAAATTCTTTTTCCTGCAATTTAAAGGTACCCAAAACACGATAAAACGGCGTCTTTACAAATGAACGAATCTCACGTTCTCTATTGACAATCATCCCCAAAACACAGGTCATAACCCGACCAACGGAAATCACTGCCCTGTCACGTTTCAGATAATCCTTGACATTACGACCATATTTTAAGGTTAATGCCCTGGAGAAATTGATACCCATCAGGTAATCTTCTTTGGCACGCAGATAGGCCGCATCACTCAAGGCATCATACTCACTTAAATCCTTAGCCTCTCTGATACCTCGCAGAATCTCCTCCTCTGTCTGTGAATCAATCCATACCCGAAGCCTTTTTTTATCCTTCATGCCGGACATCTGCTCCACCAGACGATATATGTACTCTCCCTCTCGCCCTGAGTCCGTACAAACGTAAACAGTCCCTACATCCTGGCGATTTAACAGTCCGCTCACAATCCGAAACTGCTTGGCAGCACTCTCGATAACCTCATAGCGAAACTCCTCCGGGATGAAGGGAATGGTGTCAAAGCTCCATCTGCGAAATCTCTCATCGTAGGCCTCGGGATAGCTCATGGTAACCAGATGACCAACACACCACGTTACAATTGCATCCTCAGACTCCAGATATCCGTCAAATTTGCGCATATTCAGTTTTAAAGCATTTGCAAATTCCCGTGCAACACTGGGTTTCTCTGCAATAAATAAACTTTTACTCATGCAAAATTAACTCTTTCGATATGCTTCCCGTACAAACCCCGGGAAAGCTTCTTCCACAACTTCTTTATAAAACTGCTCCGGCGAAAGCTTCTCCAACAAACTCTGATTCGGATAAATATATCGGAAATAAAACCGAACATAGGGCTTGGAAATACGATAGGTTCCTGCACCAACCTTCTCCACAAGATCTATTTCCATCAGATTCTTCAAATATACACTGATTTTGGCTCTGGAAAACCCGGTGTGATGATATATATCATTCAACTTGTTGCTTCCCGTAGCCATAATAGCCAAAATGGTATTATATACGGCAGTTTCCCTAAGCTCTTCCAACATACAATTGGACATCTCGCCAAAAAGTGAACTGTATTTATTCAATATACAATATATGATATTATCAGTTGCTGACATGTTGCGGTTGGTTCTGTTCCAAAGCCCTGCAACACCGCCCAAAATGGCATAAAGCTGAATACAATCGTCTTCTGAATACTCAGAAAAAAGATATCTCATCTGTTGAATACTCAAATCCCGCACTTTCAAAAATCCTGATATAGATGTTGCTTCGCCACCGATTTTACCGACCATGTTATTCTCTACCCAACCGGATGCTGAACTGCATAACACAACCATAATCGGCATCTTACTGGTTTTAATAAAATGATTCAAGCGGCTAAAAAAAGTGCTTTCACCTTTTATCAGATAGTGAAACTCATCAATTATAATAACAAGTTTTTCGTCGGAAGATGCAATATCAAGCATTCCTGCAAAAATTTCTTCATATTCAGGAAATGCATCAAACTGATCATCCATCGTTCCTCTAAATATTTCCCGAGACCATTGAAAACGTTGTTCTCTGTCAGAACAAGACCTTGCCATATAATATGCACAAGCCTTATCCTCACCAAATGCCTGCAAAAGTGTAGTTTTACCTACCCCTTTTTGACCATAAACAACCAAAATGCGGTTTTCATTCGCATTATAGCATTGGTTCAGATAATTCAACTCCGCTTCTCGTCCCACAAATGTCATTCTATAACCTCATAAGTTTCTTACAAAATACTCTCCAGTATACTACTAATTTCCTCAGGCGGCTGAGGCTTTCCGAGCAAATACCCCTGAATCATATCGCAACCGACTGCATGCAGATAATTATATTGAGCTTCCTCTTCCACACCTTCAGCAATTGATTCCACACCGAGTTCTTTTACCATGTTGATGATAGACTCTGTAATAATTCTCGTCGCACCATCTGTCAGTACAGTATCTATAAAACTCTTATCAATTTTCAGCGTATCAATTGGCAACTTTTTCAAATACGCCAACGAAGAATACCCTGTTCCAAAATCATCCAGTGAAACACGTACACCGTGCTCTCTTAACACTTTCAGCTTTTCAAACACTTTCTGGAAATCCTCAATCAATACACTTTCAGTAATCTCAATCTCAATCTCATCAGGATTCACCTGATATTTTGCAAGTGCCCCCAAAAGTCCATCCACAAAATCATCCCTGCTATATTGTACCGCAGAAATATTAATTGACATGATAAAAGGAATGCCATACTGCTTGCGCCACAGCGTATACTGCCTGATACTTTCTTCTACAACCCAGCTTCCGATAGAAACGATACAACCATTCTTTTCGGCAATGGGTATAAAATAATTGGGACTTATCATCTCGCCCTTATCATCACGCCAGCGAATCAGCGCTTCCACACCACGCAAACGCTTGCTTCCGGTAAAATACTGTGGCTGATAATACAACAGGAAATTGCTGTTGTATACCGCCTCTTTTAGTTTGTTTTCCATCTCGATATTATCAAGAAATTCGCTCAACATATGAGCATCAAAATATTGCAGACAATCCTTGCCGTCAGCCTTGCACCTATACATAACAATTTCCGCACAGTTAATCAGTTCAAGTGAAGAATCTGCACTTTCAGGATATTCTGCCACACCCACACTTACCGTAATATTTACCTGACGACCATCAGTTAACACAAAAGGCTTTCTGGTTCTGTCCTGAATCGCCTTATGAATACAATCAATGCTGTTCATGCCACTTGGCTCATAAACAGCCATACAATATACATCATTATTTAAATGGCCAACAATGACATCAGATTCTTCAAACTCTCTCAAAAAAGAACCAAAAATCTGAATCAGTTCATCTCCGGCAACCATACCCATGCCATCATTGACCTTCTTGAAATCATCAATATCAATAACTAATACACTTACAATACTCTTTTCACTTTCTGCCCTTCTCAAAAAGGAAGTCAAAAGAGTGATAAAATAATTGCGGTTAAACAATCCCGTTCTTGTATCGTAGTGGGCCATATACATTAATTCTTCCCGCTGACCGCGAGACTTTGTTATATCCTCAACTACAATTAATTTATCCATGGCATTTCCCAAGCCGTCATAATCCACATTCACCTTGAAGGAAAACCACTGTTTTTTATCCTTGTGCTTACATTCTACAAGGATTTCCTCATCTCCGCTCTTTTCCAAAAAAAGAGCATCACGAAGAGGCAGAACATCTGCCTCTTCCACTTCATCAGAAATTTGAGTCAATTCTCTGACATCCTGTATCTCAAAATCAAAGAATTCCTTAAAACATCCCATGCTTACCAGCTCATTTTTCTCAAAGGAATAGTACAAGTATGCGCATTTTGAAGAATCACAAATCATCTTGTACATTTTTTCCTTTGAAGTAAGTTTTTGGTTCATTGCCTTCAGCAAATCCAACTGATAATGCAATTCATTCATAATAGTACCCCCTCGAAAAAGTAACCCCTAAATTACTTTTTGGTAATATAGCCCTGAGCCTTCAAAAGCTCTGCGCAAAGTACTGCACCGCCTGCCGCACCTCGAACGGTGTTGTGGGACAGACCAACAAACTTCCAATCATATACAGAATCCTCACGGATACGTCCTACGCTTACACCCATACCATTCTCATAGTCAACATCCAGATGAACCTGAGGTCTGTTATCCTCCTCAAGATACTGAATAAACTGCTTGGGAGCGCTGGGAAGATTAAGTCTCTGGGGCTCTCCGGAGAACTCGCGAAGCTTCTGAATAAGCTGCTCCTTAGTGGGTTTCTTCTTGAATTTAACAAATACAGCAGCTGTATGACCATTCAGAACAGGAACACGGATACACTGACAGGTAATTACAGGACCATCAGCAGGCTTGATTACACCATCTTCAATCTTACCCCAGATTCTTAAAGGCTCCTTCTCGCTCTTCTCTTCCTCGCCGCCAATGTAAGGAATGATGTTCTCTACCATCTCAGGCCAATCCTTGAAGGTCTTACCTGCACCGGAGATTGCCTGATATGTGGTAGCAACCACCTCATAGGGCTCGAACTCCTTCCATGCAGTAAGAACGGGGGCATAACTCTGAATAGAACAATTGGGCTTAACAGCCACAAAACCTCTGGTGGTTCCAAGACGCTTCTTCTGGAACTCAATGACATTCATGTGATCAGGATTAATCTCAGGCACAACCATGGGAACATCAGGAGTCCAACGATGAGCACTGTTGTTGGAAACAACAGGAGTCTCAGTCTTTGCATAATCCTCCTCGATTTTCTTAATTTCTTCCTTGGTCATATCAACTGCACTGAACACAAAGTCAACCTCGGCAGCAACCTTCTCCACCTCGTTAACATTCATTACAACAATATTCTTCACAGCCTCGGGCATGGGAGTAGTCATTTTCCATCTGTCACCAACTGCCTCCGCATAGGTCTTTCCTGCAGAACGGGGGCTTGCTGCAATGGTGGTCACCTCAAACCAGGGGTGATTTTCCAAAAGTGCGATAAAACGCTGGCCAACCATACCGGTTCCGCCCAAAATTCCAACTTTCAACTTGTCACTCATACTATTTTGTCCTCCAATTATGTTTGTATGTATTATTTATTAAAACCGATTTGCAAAATATTTTTACTCTGCAAGCCAGGTCTTCTCCTCTGCCAGATAATCCTTATGCATGGCAATTACCTTCTGCATCATCTCAGGTCCGGGAGCCCCCATGGTCAGACGCTTCTCCACACAGGTTTTCAACGAAACCGCATCAAAAATATCCTCGCCGAACATATCACAAATTCCCTGAAGTTCCTCCAAAGAAAGCGCATCTATGGAAGTGTTTTTCTCGATACAATAAAGCACCAGTCTTCCAATAACACTGTGGGCATCTCTGAAAGGCATCCCTTTATTTACCAGATAATCAGCAGCATCCGTTGCATTGGTAAAACCATTCATGGCACTTTTTGCCATACGGTCTTTTCTGAACTTCATGGTCGCAAGCATACCTGTAAAAAGAGAAATACAATCCTTTGCCGTATCAAATGCATCAAAGGCCATCTCTTTATCCCCCTGCATATCCTTATTGTACGCAAGAGGAAGCCCTTTCATGGTGGTTAAAAGACTCATAAGCGCACCATACACACGGCCGGTTTTACCTCGCACAAGCTCTGCAATATCAGGATTCTTTTTCTGAGGCATGATGCTGCTTCCTGTTGAGAACGCGTCATCTATCTCCACAAACTGATACTCGTTGGAGTTCCAGATGATAACCTCCTCGGAAAATCTGCTCAAATGCATCATCACTGTGGATAAAGCTGCCAGAAACTCAATCAGATAATCTCTGTCTGCCACAGAATCCATACTATTTAAAGTAGGACCATCAAATCTAAGCAGCTGCGCTGTATAGTCTCTGTCCAAAGGATATGTGGTTCCTGCCAGTGCTCCTGCACCCAAGGGACAATAATTCATACGCTTGAAAATATCGTACATACGCTGCCTGTCACGCTTGAACATTTCAAAATAGGCACCATAGTGATGAGCCAAAGTGGTGGGTTGCGCCTTTTGCAAATGGGTAAAGCCCGGCATATACGTTTCCACATTTTCCTCCATGGTGCTCAAAATCACCTCAAGGAGCTCCTTTAACAGTGCATCGACTTTCATCACCTGAAGTCGGGTGTAAAGTCTCATATCAAGTGCAACCTGATCATTACGACTTCTTCCGGTGTGGAGTCTCTTGCCGGCATCGCCAATCCTGTCAATCAGATTCGCCTCCACAAAGCTATGAATATCCTCATACTTATGATCAATTACAAGCTTACCACTCTCAACATCATTTAAAATAGAGTTAAGCCCGTCGATAATAGCAACCTTATCTTCAGCAGTAAGAATCCCCTGCTTCTGAAGCATGGTTACATGGGCGATACTGCCCTCAATGTCCTGGCGGTACAATCTTTTATCAAAACCAATGGAAGCATTAAAATCATAAACCTTTTGGTCCGTCTCCTTGGTAAAACGTCCGCCCCATAACTGTGCCATAGTGCTCTCCTTCTACATTTTTCTATTTTTACAAAGATTAAATTACATTTTAACATAAAGAATCCCTGAATGCAATATGGCGGATACACCTTTTATATCCGGATTCATATAATAAACAAAAGTTAATATTATGCGTAGAAAGGTCCGTGTATGACAAACAATTATATGCTACATCTACAAAACATCGGTTACTCCTACCATACACTTCACGGCGAAACTCATGTGTTACAAAATCTGTCCTTTGGTGTTAAAGAAGGCGAATTTGTTGCTGTGGTAGGTCCAAGCGGCTGCGGTAAATCCACACTTTTATCCATTATTGCGGGACTCCTTAAACCTGAATCAGGCACTATTTTGGTCAATAATCCTGACGGCTCCATCCATTATCCTAAAGTGGGATATATGTTGCAAAGAGACCACCTTTTTGAGTGGCGTAGTATTCACAAAAACGTAATCCTTGGATTGGAAATTAATAATATGCTTACCCAAGAAAGACTAGATTATGTCGATAAACTTTTAGAGGACTACGATTTGCAAAACTTTCGCGACAAACGCCCCAGCGAACTTTCCGGCGGCATGAAACAGCGCGCTGCCCTGATTCGCACATTAGCTTTAGACCCTCAATTACTGCTTTTAGACGAACCCTTCAGTGCATTGGATTACCAGACCAGATTGTCCGTTTCTGCGGATATTTGCAAACTGATACGCCGCACAGGCAAGACAGTTCTGTTAATTACCCATGATTTGTCCGAAGCAATCTCTTTGGCAGACCGTATAATTGTTCTCACAAAACGCCCGGCCACAGTGAAAAAAGAAATGGATATTCGTTTGACTCTGGCAGACGATTCTCCTCTGGCAGCCCGTAACGCCCCTGAATTTAAAGACTACTTTAATCAATTATGGGAGGAAATGAAAAATGCCGAAAACGAATAATAACACATCTGCAATAGAATCCGTCAAGCAACAGCATTTTATGAAACAACATTACAGGCACCACAGACAGGTCGCTTTCCTGCGTCTGCTCGTGCTGGTGCTTTTTTTAGTTATCTGGGAAATCAGCGCATACACAGGACTTATTGACAGCTTCTTTTTTTCCAGCCCCAGCCGTGTGCTGATACTTTTGTGGGAAATGTGTATGGATTATAGCATTTTCGGGCATGCAGGAATCACTTTATTTGAAACCTTATTAAGTTTCTTTCTTGTATTCCTTATCAGCCTGATTACCGCAACCCTTTTATGGTACTCACCCAAGCTATCTGAAATAACGGAGCCTTATCTGGTCATGTTAAACAGCTTGCCCAAATCTGCCCTTGCCCCTTTATTCATTGTATGGCTGGGCACAGGAACAACCACCATTATTGTAGCCGGTATTTCTGTAGCGGTTTTCGGTTCCATCATCAGCTTCTATACCGCCTTCAGACAATGCGACCAGGAAAAAATCACGTTAATCTACACCTTGGGCGGAACCAAAACAGATGTGTTTAAGAAAGTTGTATTACCTGCCTCTGTCCCCCTGCTTTTGAGTACCACAAAGGTAAATATAGGCTTAGCTTTAGTCGGTGTCATCATCGGTGAGTTCCTTGCCGCCAGAAGAGGTCTCGGCTATCTGATTATTTACGGCTCTCAGGTTTTCCAATTAAATCTGGTCATTCTAAATATTTTGCTTTTATGTCTGATTGCAATGGGTTTTTACAAAGGCATTCAGTTGATAGAACATCACATTCGCAAGAAAATGCATTTATAAATCTAAAAGAGCCGTGTACCCTCCGGCACACAGCTCTACATATCAAAAAGCTGAAAATGGGACTCGAACCCACGACCCCTTCATTACGAGTGAAGTGCTCTACCGACTGAGCTATTTCAGCACTGTAGTTCGCCCTTTGGGCGAACCAACATACTACATTATAAAGGCTTAGCCTCTATTTTGCAATACAGAATTTTAAAAATTCCAAAGCACTATTCAGAATCATTTGTCACATGTACATCCAACTGATTATAAGGAATTTCTACACCAGCCTCATCTAACACATACTTGCAATTCTCCGTGATGCGCCATTTTCCGGGCCAAAAATCTTCATTGGTAAACCAGCATCTCACATTCAATAAAATTCCTGAATCTCCAAGCTGATCTACAAAAACAAGCATCTCCCTATCTTTAAGAACTTTTTCATCCTTTTTAAGCATCGTAAGGAGTGCTTCTTTTGCTGCTTTTAAGTCACTGTTATAGGACACACTCACCGGCACATCTGCCCTGCGGAATTGTCTGGTGGTGACATTCACAATAGTATTGTTGGCCAGATTACCATTGGGCAAAATAACCATGCGATTGTCAGGCGTGATAAGCTTTGTATAAAAAATCTGAATTTCAGCAACCTCGCCCTCCTTGTTGGTAACACCTTCTACAATATAGTCTCCCACTTTAAAGGGCTTTAAAAGTAAAATCAATACACCGCCGGCCAGATTGGACAAGCTTCCCTGCACAGCGAGACCGATAGCTACACCGGCACTCCCCAAAAGAGCTACAATGCTGGCCGCATCCACACCAAAAGATGCCGCAATCAAAAATACCAAAACCACGTAAAGCGACGCTTTGAGAAAAGAGTCCACAAACTGCTTTACACCAAGATCAGCATCTGCTTTCTCCATGCCGCGTTTCACTATCTTGCGCACAAATTTGATAATCTGGGTACCGACAAAAAAACATATTAAGGCAAACAATATTCTGCCTCCCAAATCCATGGTCTTATCAGCTAATTTTTCCAATATGGAACGCAAAAAAGAGGCATCAAAATTCATCAAAAATACTCCTACTTATCATTTTCCTTTTTTGTGGTTTTACGCACAACCGTCTTCTTGGGTGCTTTTACAACAGGTGTGTTCTTACGAATACGTTCCTCAATCACCTTGGCAAGCTCATCCTCGGTATAGGGCACAAATTGCAGAATACTCAAAGACTGAGGTGCCAATTTTACAGTGATTGACTGTCTTCTGTCATCCCACTCATTATCAACCGCCGCTTTAATACGACTGTTCACCACACCGGTTCCACCGTATTTGACCGCATCTGTATTAAGAATTTCTTTGTACTTACCTTCATAAGGTACACCTGTAGTAATGTCTTTCTCTATGCCGGAGAAATTAGCAACCACAAGCAAAATCTCTTCCGGCTTATCTGTTTTTCTAAGGTAAGTCAGATAACAATCGTCTGCAGAAATATTGTTAATCCACTCAAACCCTGTTGCCTGATTATCCAGTTCATATAATGCAGGATAGGTCTGGTACATCTTATTTAAATCTTTCACAAGTTCAGCAACACCGGCATGTTCGGGATACTGCAAAAGATCATAACGGATGCGACGGGTCTCATTCCATTCATCAAACTCCGCCAAATCCTGTCCCATAAACAATGCCTTTTTGCCGGGATGCGTCATCATATATCCATAACTCAAACGAAGTCCCGCAAACTTATCAGCGCGCTCACCGGGCATCTTACCAATCATGGTAGCCTTGCCATGAACCACTTCATCATGGGAGAATGTCAACATGAACTTCTCACTATATGCATAAATCATGCTAAAAGTAAGCTCTCCATGATGATGACTTCTAAAATAGGGATCGTACTTGATATAATCAAGATAATCATTCATGAATCCCATGTTCCACTTTAAATCAAAGCCAAGTCCATCATCATTTAGATCTCCGGTCACTCTGGGAAACGCCGTGCTCTCTTCTGCAATGGACAATACGCCGGGATTACGCTTTTTCATAACCGAATTAAGATGCTTAATCATTTCAATGGCTTCCAGATTTTCCTTGCCGCCATACATGTTGGCAACCCACTCACCATCATTCTTGCCATAATCAAGGTAAAGCATGCTCGCCACCGCATCCATACGGATAGCATCTGCATGGAACTTCTCCACCCAGAAAAGTGCGTTGGCAATCAGGTAGTTACTCACTTCCGGACGTCCATAGTTGTAAATCAATGTGCCCCAATGAGGATGGAAGCCCTGCCTGGGATCTCTGTGCTCATAGAGGCATGTCCCATCAAAATTAGACAAGCCCTGCACATCTCTGGGGAAATGAGCGGGAACCCAGTCCAGAATCACACCGATACCTGCTTTATGCAACTCATTTACCAAATACATAAAGTCCTCCGGACTGCCATACCGGGCCGTAGGTGCATAATATCCGATAACCTGATAGCCCCAGGATGCATCAAAGGGGTGCTCCATCACAGGCATAAGCTCCACATGGGTATAGTTCATCTTTTTTACATAATCAATCAGCACAGGGGCAATCTCTCTGTAATTAGCGTATTCCTTGCCCTCTTTGGGGTCTACAACAGAGCCAAGATATACCTCATATACACTTATCGGCGCATTGCCTGTCTGGAACTTCTCGCGATTTGCAATAAAATCTGCATCTTCCCATATAAAATCACGCAAATCTGCAACCACAGAAGCCGTATCAGGACGAAGCTGTGCCGCATTACCATAAGGATCAGCCTTCAGATAAGTAATACCACCCTTTAATTTAAGCTCAAATTTATAGTTGTCCCCTTTCTTGGCACCGGGAATAAACAGTTCAAAAATGCCTGAATCCCACAGTCTGCGCATCTGATGCATGCGTCCATCCCAATTATTAAAATCACCAACTACACTGATACGCATGGCAGAAGGCGCCCATACTGCAAACAAAACACCCTCACAGCTGTCAATTTCCATAGGATGAGCACCCAGTTTTTCATAAACAGTATAGTGGATACCGTTTTTGAACTTTTCTGTGTCCTCCTTGGTAATCTGAGGGGCAAAACGATAAGGATCGCCATATTCTTTCTGTACGCCTTCCTTATCTGTCACCAGATATGTGTAAGCCGGAAGACTCTTTGCAGGGATTAATGCCGCAAAATAGCCATCCTCATCTGCAATCTCCATCTCGAGATTTTTCTTCCACAAGGCATCGCCTGTAGCACCGGTTCCTTCACCGTTCCATTTTACGCTAACACTTTCTGCTCCAGGGAAATACGCCTGCAAAAGAATCTGACTACCGGATTTGTGAGGCCCTAACAGTTCATGGGGATTGTCACACTCAGAATAAATAATCTCCTCAATTTGAGGCCAATTCATCAGTTTATATAATTTCTTTGTCATACAAGAAACCCCTTTTTAATGTATTTTACTTCCAAAACCGCAATTTATTTACAGTTCATGTAAAAACAGTCCGCTGCGAAGTTTAGGCTCAAACCATGTAGATTTAGGAGGCATCAGTCTCTTAGCATCTGCCACTGCAAAAAGCTCCGCAATAGAGGTAGGATACATGGAAAATGCCACTGCCATTTCAGAAGCCTCGCCCTCTTTTGTAGCAGTACATCTTCTCTCAAGCTCTGTAAGTCCTCTGATTCCTCCAACAAAATCAATTCGCTTATCAGTCTTGGGATCGCCAATGCCCAAAATGGGCGCCAGTAAATAATCCTGCAAAATAGAAACATCAAGACCTGCCACAGCATCGTCACTGCAAATCTCAGGCTTTGCAGTCAGGCAGTACCACTGACCATCCATAAACATACCGAATTCACCCTTTTTCACAGGCGCATAACCCTTACCGGTAAGAGATGCGTCTTCTTTACGCACATCAAAGGATTCAGAGATTTTTCCAAGAAACTCCTCAGCAGAGTTACCATTCAAATCTTTCACCACACGATTGTAGTCCAGAATCTTAAGCTCCTCATCAGGGAACAACACAGCCAAAAAGTAGTTAAATTCCTCCTCGCCGGTATAGCCGGGATTTTCCTCTCTTCTCTTAAGTCCAACCTTGGCAGCAGATGCACAACGATGATGACCATCTGCAATATACACACCGGGAATCTTATCAAACGAATCAGCAATGGTTGCAATCTTTTCATCTGCATCCACCACCCACACACGATGTCCGATACCATCCTCTGATACAAAATCATATAAAGGTGCGGTCTCCTTGACTGCCTTAGTCAACTCCTTTAAAACTTCAGTGGCACGATATGCCAGGAAAATAGGGCCAGTCTGCATATTACAGATATCCACATGATTGATACGGTCCTGTTCCTTGTCAGCACGGGTATTCTCATGCTTTTTGATGATATTATTACAATAATCATCAATGGATGCACATGCTACAATACCGGTCTGGCTTCGGCCATCCATAGTCTGCTCATAAAGATAATAACAGGGTTTGTCCTCCTGTACAAAACGCCCCTCTGCAATCTGCTCCTCAAGCATTTTGCGGGCTTTTGCATAAACCTCAGGTGCATAGGTGTCAACCTCGGGACCAAACTGGGTCTCTGCACGGTCAATCGCCAAAAAAGAATAGGGATTCTGTGCTACTACCGCACAAGCCTCCTCTCTGTTATAAACATCATAGGGAAGTGCTGCAATTTTGTTCTCCAGCCCCTTAGCCGGACGATACGCTTTAAATGGTCTGATAACTGCCATCTCTTTATCCTTTCTGCCACATACTTCATGCGGCTTTCCACCTTATAGGCGGAAATTTCCATAATTGTATTTATATATTTTACCAAAAAAAACTATACATAACAAGTCACAGGTGCTAAAATATCTTAAGAAAGTGAGGTTATTTTCCATGACAGATGAAAACAGAGCAATTTTAAAGAGAATTAATGATTATAGTGAAAAAGTGCTGGGGGACATCGACCCTCAAAAGGTTCTTGTATCAACCCAGCTCGAAACTTTAAAGCCTATTTTACAGGAGATTGCTGATGAAAAAGGCATTTCCCTTACCGACATGTTTATCCTTTATATGGATATCCAAAGCGAAGCAAGCTGTGCTACAGAGGCGAAACTTCGTGAAGACCTTCAGGATATCAACAACGACGGCGGCATGCCACTTTTATTCCGCTAAATTTATGATAAAAAAGCTGTTTATTTCGCATAAGGGAAAAGCTCCCTTTTGAAACAAACAGCTTTTTTAATCACAAAACCTTATTTTTGCCGCCTTAAGCAATGTATAAACAACATGTAGCGGCATCATAGCCGGAACTATCCAACCATCTGAATCCGTTATCATTGATTTGGCATAAATCTCCAAAAACTCATATTTTCCGGTCAAAGTCTGAATTGCAAGTCTATATACCCCTGAATACTTCCCCCACTTCCATTCAAAGCTTTCAGAAGTTTTTTCAAAGGCCTGATTTTGATTACCATAAAAATAATCAAACTCTTTAATGGCCTCCCACGGGATAAAACACTTGTTTCTAGCCGTTACAATTGTCACTCCATCTGTTTTAAAAATAAAACTTCCGTTATCTCTTCGTCTCAGCAACGCACCAATAATCAGGTACATCACATAACCTACCAAAAGGCAACCAAAACCAATCCATTGTTTACGTGCCATACAAAGAAATATAAACAGAGCCATAACAAGTGTAAATGCAGCATTTTTCCAGAACAAAGCAAGCAGACGGACACAACCAAAACCACCCTTTAAATGGCGAAAGGGAATCGTAATTCCCTTTCCCAAATCCTTGTCAAGCCATTGTTGCGCCAACTGATTCATCTTATTTTCAGCCATTCTTAGCCCTTTACTACCCTTACACGGAATACGCCATCGATCTTCTCAAGAGCCTCTACAATCTCAGCGGTAGGAGCACTTTCTACATCAAGCATGGTGTATGCGTACTCGCCGCGGGACTTGTTAGTCATATCAGAAATATTGATACCCTTCTGGCCGAACTCAGCAGTAAACTTGGTAATCATGTTCGCAATATTCTTATGGAAAATTGCCACACGACCCGCCTTGGTACATACGCCCATATCACATGCGGGATAGTTTACACTGTTCTTGATATTACCATTCTCAAGGTAATTCATCATTTCTTTAACAGCCATCTTTGCGCAGTTATCCTCGGACTCCTCAGTACTTGCACCAAGGTGAGGAATTACGATACAACCCTTTGCACCTGCGGTGGTAGGGTTAGGGAAATCAGACACATAACGGGCAACCTTACCGCTCTCAAGAGCCTCAAGTACATCTGCCTCATTTGCAAGCAAATCTCTTGCAAAGTTCAAAATCACAACGCCATCCTTCATCATAGCGATAGATTCCTTATTAATCATACCCTTAGTGGAATCTAAAAGAGGTACATGAATGGTAATATAATCACAATTTGCATAGATGTCCTCTACATTCAGAACATGCTTTACGCTACGAGAAAGACTCCATGCTGCATCAACGGATACATAAGGGTCGTAGCCATATACTTCCATACCAAGGCTAATTGCCGCATTAGCAACCTTACCACCAATGGCACCCAGACCAATAACACCCAGCTTCTTGCCCATAATCTCAGTTCCTGCGAAGTTCTTCTTCTCCTTCTCAGCAACCTTGGCAATATCAGGGTTATCCTTGTTGTCCTTAACCCACTCGATACCGCCTACAACATCACGTGCTGCTAAAAGCATCGCTGCAACAATCAATTCCTTAACACCGTTTGCGTTAGCACCAGGAGTATTGAACACAACAATTCCCTGCTCTGCGCACTTATCCAAAGGAATATTATTCGTGCCGGCTCCGGCTCTTGCTACTGCAAGAAGATTCTCAGGAAGCTCCATATCATGCATGGATGCACTTCTTACCAGTACACCGTCAGCCTCGTTTACATTATCAGTTAATACATAATTATCAGTCAATCTGTCTAATCCGTAGGAAGAAATCGGATTCAAGCAATTAATCTTGTACATTGTAATTCTCCTTTTTTATCAATATATGAGCAATCTATTACAGATTCTCAGCCTCGAATTTCTTCATGAACTCAACAAGCTTCTCAACACCCTCAATAGGCATAGCGTTGTAAATGGATGCACGCATACCACCTACACTTCTGTGCCCCTTAAGGTTCTCAAAACCGGCTTCCTTTGCTTCCTTAACAAACTTTGCATCAAGCTCCTCGTTGCCTGTAACAAAAGGTACATTCATCAAAGAACGATCCTCTTTACGAACAGTGCCCTTGAAAAGCTTACTCTCATCCAAGAAATCATAAATAATCTTAGCCTTCTTCTCATTGTGCTCCTTCATAGCCTGAAGGCCGCCCATCTTCTTAATCCACTTAAACACCTTACCACATACATAGATACCGTATGCAGGAGGGGTATTGTACATGGAACCGTTATCTGCATGAATCTTGTACTTAAGCATGGTAGGAGTGCCGGGAAGAACATCCTCAGTAATCAAATCCTCACGGATAATTGCAATTACAACACCTGCGGGACCGATATTTTTCTGAACACCACCGTAAATCAAACCATACTTAGTCACATCTACAGGTTCGGAAAGGAAACAGCTGGACACGTCGGATACCAGAATCTTACCCTTGGTGTTAGGCAGAGTGTGGAACTTAGTACCATAAATGGTATTGTTCTCACAGATATAAACATAGTCTGCATCCTCACTGATAGGCAGATCAGAGCAGTCAGGAATATAAGAGAAAGTCTCATCCTCAGAGCTTGCAATCTTATTCGCTTTACCATACATCTGTGCTTCCTGATAAGCCTTCTTAGCCCACTGACCGGTTACGATGTAATCAGCAACCTTGTTCTTCATCAGGTTCATAGGAATCATAGCAAACTGCTGGCTTGCACCACCCTGAAGGAAAAGCACCTTATAATTATCGGGAATATTCATCAAATCACGCAAATCAGCCTCAGCCTCATCAATAATAGCCTGATAAGCCTTAGAACGATGGCTCATCTCCATAACGGACATACCGGTTCCTCTGTAATCCATCATCTCATCTGCTACTTCTCTTAATACCTCTTCAGGCAATACAGCAGGGCCTGCAGAAAAATTGTAAACTCTTGACATTTTTATTTCCTCCTAAAGTTTATGTATCAAAACTCATTAGATTATAGCATAGTCCTCTTTTTGAGTTTCGTCAACCACATTGTTAATTTTTTTACAATTTGTCCGTGCCATACGGACAAATGTTTTTATTTTGTTTTTGTTTCTTTTATTTTTTCTCGTTCGTATCAGCATATGGGTCTGTTCCATAAAACATTACTACCGGCGTTCCCAGTTCAACCATCTCATAAAGTTCCGGCATCACTTCTTTGGGTATATTTACACAACCATGAGAGCCGTCCGTTTTGTAGATATCACCGCCAAATTCATCCCGCCAGTCCGCATCATGAATTCCAATCGCACCATTTACAGGCATCCAATAATCCACAGGTGTTGCATAGTTTTGGCCGCGCAAAATACGATTCTTTTGCTTGCTGTAAACATAATTTACACCCTCCGGTGTATTCCAACGTCTTCTGGCATTACCGGTAACCACATCCGTCTCCAGCATAAGCTCGCCGTTTTGATAGTAATAGAGTTTCTGAATACCCATATCCACTTCTATATAGGTATCTCCCAATCCTACTGCACCATTATAAGAGGTACGGGTATATTCAGGTGTATGAGGCGTTCCCGGTTTTCCTTCATCCGCCGGGATGCCGGCCACACCCTGACCGGTAATAAGCGTCTGAAGATATGTTTGCAGCCAGATTACTTCCTGTTTTTGATTGATGGTACTTCCGTAGGTTTTCCCTTCAACCTGAAGCGCTTCTCCGCGTGTGCTTTTAAAATCCCATACTTTGCCATAAGTATCATGCTCTTTGGCCGTTAAAGCAACCCATTCTTCCTCGCAATCCTCTCGCAAAACAAAACAATTCTTTTCATCCAAAAGCGGCAACTGAGCATTGCCCGTTTTTTCTAAAAAGCCGGCCATTACAGCACTACCTATCTGCACTTCTCCACTGCCAAAATCATACACAGGTCCACTTGTCTGATAATCATTAATCTTGTTCCATAGGCTTTTTGTTTCTTCTTGCGCAGAACTCAGCGCCACGTCGTAATAACATCCGGCTTCAATTAAATCAACATGTTCTTGTCCCGACATAATGGCGTTTTTTACAAGATCATATGTCTTTTGCTCATCGATTCTGTTGTGCATCCCATCAAAAAGTACATATCCGGCTTCTTCCGTGTATTCCACATAATACGCTTCATCGGTCTGCGCACCGCTTAAAATTGGTTCCAGTGCATTTTTAAGTCCCGTTTCACTAAATGAAATAGTTGGTTCTATCAACTGATTTTCAGAAGACATCACTTTTGCTCCCCAGGAAAATGAACTCTGTTTGTAAAAAAACTCTCGTAAAACAGTCTCATACTCCACAGAAAGCATAATATCTTTCATGGAAATCGACCAGACAACTTCCTGACACTCCTCACCGGTTCGATCATATCCCACAATGGTTAAGTTTTCAGGCACAATCGTCTGTTCAAGCAATTTTTCATTAACTTCTTCGACTGAAAATCCTGTACAATAGATACCATTTATCCAAGTATTCATCACAAAACAATCACTGTAATACAATGATAACGCAATATACCCGGCACACAACAGCACTACGGCAATAATACAGGCTGTAGCCAGCCCCCTCACTGCTTTTCTCATATGTTTAAATCCACTTCTTATTCTGTCTTACCCGCCAAATCATCTCCGTCAAAAACTTCATCAATAGGCGCTCCCGCAGGAACCATAGGAAATACCTTATCATCCTCAGGAATTACACACTCAATCAACACGGGACGCTTTAAGGAAATTGCCTTTTCAATCGCAGGGGCAACCTCCTCCTTGGTGGTAACACGAATAGCCTCACATCCAAGACCTTCAGCAACCTTACAAAAGTCCACACTATCGTTTAAAACAGTCTGGGAATAACGCTTGCCATAGAACAAGGTCTGCCACTGACGAACCATACCAAGAACATGATTGTTAATTACAATCTGAATAATGGGAATATTATATCTGCTGGCAGTTGCAAGCTCATTCATATTCATTCTAAAGCAGCCGTCACCTGCAATGTTGACACATATTTTATCAGGCTGACCTACCTGCGCACCAATACATGCCCCCAGACCATAGCCCATGGTACCAAGACCTCCGGAAGACAGAAATGTACGGGGTTTAGAATACTTATAGTACTGTGCAGCCCACATCTGATGCTGACCTACATCGGTAGAAATAATTGCCTCACCCTTGGTAATACGGTCAAGTTCCTCTATCACATAAGGGCAGGAAAGCTGACTGTTATCATACTTCAAAGGATACTTTGCCTTAAGCTCCTTTACAGTATTCATCCACTCACTGTTATCCTTCTTTCCTTGATTTGCAATGCGCTTGTTAAGTTCTGTAAGTACTGCCTTCATATCGCCAATAAGACTTGCATCTACACGAATATTCTTGTTAATCTCTGCGGGATCAATATCAACATGTACTATCTTTGCATCAGAAGCAAACTTCTTAGGATTGCCGGTAACACGATCAGAAAAACGTGCTCCAAGCGCAATCAAAAGATCACACTGGCTAACACCCAGATTGGAAGCCTTGGTACCATGCATACCAATCATGCCGGTGTAACGCTCGCTTCTTCCGTCAAAAGCACCTTTACCCATCAAAGTATCACATACAGGCGCATCAATCAGCTCTGCAAGCTCTGCAACCTCTTTTGCAGCACCTGAAGCAATCGCACCACCGCCAAGATAGATGAAAGGCTTCTTAGCATCCTTGATATATGAAAGTGCCTTCTCTAACTCTTCTTCCTTATAAGAAACCACACGCTCAGGCAATGTAATCTCAATAGGTGCAAACTCACAGGTAGCCGCCGTTACATCCTTTGTGATATCAACAAGAACAGGTCCGGGACGGCCGGTTCTTGCAATTTCAAATGCTTTGCGAACAGTATCCGCAAGCTGTTCTACATTTTTCACAATAAAACTATGTTTGGTAATAGGCATAACAACACCTGCAATATCCACTTCCTGGAAGCTGTCCTTTCCAAGCAAAGGCAGTGCCACATTTGCAGTGATTGCTACCATAGGAATAGAATCCATGTATGCAGTCGCAATACCGGTTACCAGATTGGTTGCACCGGGGCCGCTGGTAGCCAGACAAACGCCAACCTTACCGGTTGCGCGGGCATAACCATCCGCTGCATGGGATGCCCCCTGTTCATGGGATGTTAGCACATGACGGATCTCATCGCTGTGCTTATAAAGTGCATCATAAATATTTAAAATTGCACCACCGGGATAACCAAAAACGGTATCAACTCCCTGCTCTTTTAAACACTCTACTACAATTTCTGAACCATTAAGAAGCATTCGTAATCCTCCTGATTATCATCTTATTTTCCAGGCACTTCCAGCACAGCACCTCTGTTACCACTGGTTACAAGCTCGCGATATCTTGACAGATATCCGGTGGTAATTTTAGGCTCTCTGGGTTGCCACTTTGCACGACGTTCGTTAAGAACCTCATCGGAAACCAAAACATCCAGCTTGTTTGCAGGAATATCAATGCGAATGATATCACCTTCTTCAACAAGCGCAATAGGTCCGCCCACAGCAGCCTCGGGGGATACATGTCCGATGGAAGCACCACGGGAAGCACCTGAGAATCGTCCGTCTGTAATCAATGCAACCGAGGAACCAAGACCCATACCTGCAATTGCAGAGGTAGGATTGAGCATCTCTCTCATACCGGGACCACCCTTAGGACCTTCGTAACGGATAACAACAACATCACCGGCAACAATCTTACCACCCTTGATTGCATCAATTGCATCCTCTTCACAGTCAAATACTCTTGCAGGACCTTCATGTACCATCATCTCAGGAACAACTGCGGAACGCTTAACAACACCGCTGTCAGGCGCAAGATTACCCTTAAGAATCGCAATACCACCTGTCTCAGAATAAGGATTCTCCACAGGACGGATTACTTCAGGATTCTTGTTAAAGCAGTTTTTGATATTCTCACCAATTGTTGTACCGTTTACAGTCATACAATCCAGATTGAGCAGATTTTTCTTAGTCAGCTCATTCATTACCGCATAAACACCACCGGCCTCGTTCAAATCCTCCATGTAGGTAGGGCCTGCAGGTGCCAGATGGCACAGATTGGGAGTCTTTGCAGACAACTCGTTTGCAATCTCAAGATTTAAGTCTACGCCGGCCTCACGTGCAATTGCAGGAAGATGCAGCATGGAATTGGTGGAACAACCAAGAGCCATATCTACAACCAAAGCATTCATGAATGCCTCCTCGGTCATAATGTCACGAGGCTTGATATCCTTTTCAACAAGCTCCATAATCTTCATACCGGCATGCTTTGCCAGACGAATACGCTCGGAATAAACTGCAGGAACGGTACCGTTTCCTCTAAGGCCCATACCAATTGCCTCAGTCAGACAGTTCATGGAGTTAGCGGTATACATACCGGAACAGGAACCACAGGTAGGACACGCCTTCTCTTCATATTCACAAAGCTTCTCGCAACTCATGGTGCCTGCCGCCACACTGCCAACAGCCTCAAACATAGAGGAAAGGCTGGTCTTGTGACCGTCAATACGACCTGCAAGCATGGGACCACCTGACACAAATACAGTAGGAATATTCACTCTTGCAGCCGCCATCAACAAACCGGGTACATTCTTATCACAGTTAGGAATGCACACCAAGCCGTCAAATCCGTGCGCCAATGTCATACACTCGGTGCTGTCAGCAATCAAATCTCTCGTAACCAGAGAGTACTTCATGCCGATATGCCCCATTGCAATACCATCACAAACCGCAATTGCAGGGAACATTACGGGAGTACCGCCTGCCATTGCAACGCCGAGCTTTACAGCCTCGGCAATCTTATCCAGATTCATATGGCCGGGAACAATTTCATTGTAAGAGCACACAATACCGATTAAAGGACGTCTTCTCTCCTCCTCGGTATATCCCAGCGCATTAAACAAGCTTCTGTGAGGCGCCTGAGCGGTGCCTGTCTTTACGGAATCACTTCTCATTTTGGTATCCTTCTTTCTATAATATATTAATCTTATTTAATTCTCTCAACCAACAAATCACCCATCTTGGAACAGCCAACCTTCTCGCAGCCTTCAGACATAATATCACCGGTGCGGTAACCGTCCTGAAGCACCTGCTTCACAGCCGCATCAATCGCATCAGCCTCTTTGTCCAGATCAAAGCTGTAACGAAGCATCATGGATGCACTAAGAATTGTTGCGATGGGATTGGCAATATCCTTGCCGGCAATATCAGGAGCAGAACCATGGCTGGGCTCATAGAGACCAAACTTACTGTCATTTAAACTCGCACTCGCCAGCATACCGATGGAACCGGTTACCATACTTGCCTCATCAGACAAAATATCACCAAACATATTCTCAGTAAGAATCACATCAAACTGTGCAGGATCCTTTACAAGCTGCATTGCACAGTTGTCAACCAACATATGCTCCAGTGTTACCTCCGGATAATCTTTGGCAACCTCCTCAACAACTTTTCTCCAAAGTCTGGAGGAATCAAGAACATTCGCCTTGTCAACACTGGTCACCTTCTTGCCGCGCTTCATGGCAATATCGAAGCCCTTAATGGCAATGCGGCGAATCTCAGTCTCGTCATATGTAAGGGTATCAATCGCCTTTAACACACCATTCTCTTCTATTGTCTTGCGTTCGCCGAAATATAAACCTCCGGTAAGCTCTCTCATAATCATCATATCAAAACCCTTGGAGCTGATTTCCTCCTTAAGAGGGCACGCCCCTGCAAGCTCCTCATACAAAACAGCAGGACGCAGGTTTGCAAACAAATTCAAAGCCTTTCTGATAGACAAAAGACCTGCCTCAGGACGCAGATTGGGAGGAAGCTTATACCATGGAGAAGTAGTGGTATCACCGCCGATGGAACCCATCAAAACAGCGTCTGCCGCCTTCGCCGTAGCAATTGCCTCATCTGTCAAAGGAACACCATGTACATCAATGGATGCACCACCCATCAAGATGTCCGTGAAGTTCATCTTATGTCCATAAACCTCTGCCACCTTATTCAGTACTTTTTTTGCCTCTGTCACAATCTCCGGGCCGATTCCGTCGCCGGGAATGCAGGTAATGTTCAATTCCATAACCATAAACCTCCTGATATCCTACCGGATATTTAATATACTTTTATGCTTTAACGCAATAAAACGTCTTGGGCATAAAACAACTTCATTATATAATAACCGATATCTCGTCAAATTTCAACCAATTCAATCAAAATTAATAATACAAAAGAGCAGCCCGCAAAGGACTGCTCCGAAACATTCTTAATTTTATTAATTATTCCGGCTTCTCAACACTACTAATCGCAGCTTTATCCATAGGAATACGACAGTTTTTATTATTGCCGAACTCAACGATTACAGTATCGTCATTGATATCAAGAACAATTCCATAAAATCCGGAAGTTGTCTTTACACAATCTCCACACTCCAAAGATGCAAGCATGGCCGCCAGTCTCTTCTGCTCCTTCTTCTGGGGACGCATCATAAAAAACCACATACCACCCAAAAGTACCACATAAAGAACAATTGTTAATCCCATACCCATAGAATTACCCGCTGATGCCGCCTCAGCTTCCGTCATAGCTGTCAATAAAATATTCATTACTCCTCCATTCCGACTTTTCACGCCTGAAAATTTCTAAACAACATCTAATTATACAAGTGGTGTTGCCATATTGTCAAGTTTGCGCTTTTTATATGCTGTAAATTCACCTGCATCCAGTGCATCCCGGATTTCTTCCATCATCGTATTATAAAAATACAGATTATGAAGCACGCACAGGCGCATTCCAAGCATCTCCTTGGCTTTTAACAAATGGCGGATATAAGCTCTGGAATATCTGCTGCACGCAGGACAACCACACCCTTCTTCGATAGGACGCATGTCTGTCTCATATTTGGCATTAAATAAATTAATCTTACCATGATTAGTGTACAAATGACCATGGCGGCCATTTCTGGTAGGATATACGCAATCAAAGAAATCTATACCGCGCTCAACCCCTTCCAAAATATTAGCCGGTGTACCCACACCCATCAGGTAAGTAGGCTTATCTTTGGGAAGAAACGGTACAACCTGCTCCAGAATATGATACATCTCTTCATGACTCTCACCCACGGCAAGACCGCCTACAGCATAACCGTCCAGATTCATTTCCGCAATCTGCTTGGCATGCTCAATTCGAATATCATCAAAAATAGCTCCCTGATTAATTCCGAATAAAAGCTGGTTAGGATTCACTGTATCCTCAAGACTATTAAGCCGGTTCATTTCAACACGACAACGCTCCAGCCATCTGGTGGTGCGTTCCACGGAATTTTGTACATACTTTCTATCCGCCTTACTTGGCGCACACTCATCAAAGGCCATGGCAATGGTAGAGCCAAGGTTTGATTGAATCTGCATACTCTCCTCCGGCCCCATGAATATCTTACGGCCATCTATATGAGAGTTAAAATAAACGCCCTCTTCCTTAATCTTGCGAAGTCCTGCAAGAGAAAACACCTGAAATCCACCGGAATCTGTAAGAATAGGCTTATCCCATGACATAAACTTATGAAGTCCACCCATTTGACGAATCAGTTTGTCTCCGGTACGCACATGCAGATGATAGGTATTAGAAAGCTCCACCTGCGTCTTAATCTGCTCTAAATCCGCCGTGGAAACGGCACCTTTAATGGCTGCAACCGTTCCGACATTCATAAACACCGGCGTTTGAATCGTTCCATGTACCGTCTCATATTCTGCACGCTTTGCACGGCCTTCCGTTCTTAATACTCGATATTTTGCCTGAAATTTATCCATTTTATCTATAATCCTTTATTCTAATCCTTCCCAAAACTCTTCCAGCGTAATCCCCTGTTTTGTAATAACCGTTGCAGCCTCCACACCTACATATCGAAAATGCCAGGGCTCATACTCAATACCTGTCACATACTCCTTCCCCTCAGGATAACGCAATATAAATCCATACTGATAACTGTTAGCTGCAAGCCATTTGCCGGCCTCTGTCTCGCCAAACCCCGCATCCAGAGTCTGATAACTGTCACATACAATATCCAGAGCAAGACCAATTTCATGCTCACTATTCCCCGGCACGGTAACAGCCTGACTCGCCAACTGATAAGCCTCCATATATGACATACCACGGGCCATATAACGCTTTATTTTACGCTCAAACAACATTACCTGACGCTCCGGACTTCTATAAGGCGAGCAAACATTAAGCTTCACTCCCTCATCTTTGGCAGCTTGAAGCATGGCACGCAAATCCTCCAAAATACGTTCATCACACTGCATCTGGCCCGCAATGGTGCCAAGCGTAAATGTATAATCATCCGGAATGGAATGCTGCTTATTAATCAAAACCAATCGCCAGTCATTTTTATCAAATACATATTCGTCACCGGTCTTATTCTCCTGAACCGCTGATGCAGATGCCATCTTATCCGTATCCATATCCTCCAAAGTTGCAAGAATCTCCGATGCGTCATAAATGTCCATCTCGTCCATGCCATGGGGATTTTCATCGCTTATCAGCTCATAATCCTCAAGCACATCCTCATCGCTCAAAAGTTCCATATCTTCCGGCAAAAGCTCCGCCTGTGGTGCAAGCTCCACATCACTGTCCGCACCCGCAAGACTTCTCTCCGCATCATCTGTCGTTCCTGTAATAAAAAGAGGAAAAGAAAAGCTACTGTACACCACAAAGAACCCAAGAAGCATAGCCATCATGGAAAGGCGCTTACCATTGTTTCTCAGAGATTTGAACACACCAAAAACAAACATGCTCACGACCAATGCCGGCATGACAAGAATCAGACATATTCTGTTTTTCCTGCCAAAGCGCAAAAGCGCTTTCTTCACACGTTCTTCTAAAGTAGTTTTCATAAATTCATCTTCCGTTATGTGCTTTAGGGCATAAAATTATAAGATATTATATCATGGTTTCAGTCCAAATGCACTATTTTTCTTGCCAATTTCTTAATTTATCTTTATACTAATATTGTTTATTCAAATTGACATTATCAGCAAATTCGCTGACAAGCATATAAGGAGGATCTATTATGGCAGGTTCATCATTCGGAACCATTTTCAGAATAACTACCTGGGGCGAATCCCATGGCAAGGCCTTGGGCGTTGTTGTGGACGGCTGTCCCGCAGGATTGGAACTTTGCGAAGAAGATATTCAGATATTTCTGGACCGCCGCAAACCCGGCACCTCAAGCATCACCACCCAACGCAAGGAGGATGACTGTGTAGAAATTCTCTCAGGCGTCTTTGAGGGCAAGACCACAGGCACTCCCATCTCCATGATGGTGCGAAATACCTCTCAGCTTTCCAAGGATTACGGCAATATTGCCACCTGTTATCGTCCCGGACATGCGGATTATACTTTTGATCAAAAATACGGATTTAGAGATTACAGAGGTGGCGGGCGATCCTCCGGCCGTGAAACCATCGGGCGCGTAGCCGCAGGTGCCATTGCTTCCAAGCTTCTTAAGCAGATGGGCATTACCGTTCAGGCCTACACACGCTCCATCGGTCCTATTGATGCTGATTTGAGCAACTTTGATGCAGAAGCAATCTTACAGACCACCACTGCCATGCCTGACAGAAAGGCCGACGAAGAAGCTGTGGCATTTCTCCAAAAGGCGAGAAACAATTCCGACTCCGTAGGCGGCTGTATGGAATGTCGTGTAACAGGACTTCCCGCCGGAATCGGCGATCCCGTATTTGAAAAGTTAGACGCTAACCTTGCAAAAGCTGTTATGTCCATCGGTGCTGTAAAGGCCGTAGAAATCGGCGACGGATGCGCTGTTTCCGGCCGTGTAGGCAGTGAAAACAACGACGCATTCCGCATAAAAGACGGCCAGATTATTAAAGCAACCAACCACGCAGGCGGAATCTTGGGCGGCATCAGCGACGGCGACACTCTCCTTGTGCGTGCCCACGTAAAACCCACTCCTTCCATCTACCAGACACAGTCGACCGTGAACAAGAACGGCGAAGAAATCGAACTTGCGATTCAGGGCCGACACGACCCCATTATCGTACCCAGGGCGGTTGTCGTTCTGGAATGCATGACTGCCATTACAATCCTTGACGCTATGATGGTGAATATGGCGGCGAAGGTTGAGAATCTTGTGGAGTTTTATAAATAGGCTTGGGGCCAGATAGTCCATATAATAATCTACAACATTCTCAACCTCCCCATTTACCACAAACTATCAACTGTATTGTTTTTCATACTGAATGTACAACCGGACTTATATCACTTGACTTGCGAATACAGAGGGGTGGCGGATATATCATGTAAGGACCCTTGAAAGACGTCGGTACTTAGCAAGAATGCGCAAGCATTCGAGCTTAGTACCGCTAC
>JAZQLH010000040.1:0-7504 GCA_045542555.1 Acetatifactor sp.
GTTAGCTGCCAAGCAAATTATTCCGTCTCCATTAAGAGCAGGAGAGAAGGGGGCAGGATATTACGAGCCCTGTTGGTGTGAAAGGGAGGACGGCTCACAGGTACTGCAGCTTTCGGTTATTACAGATGAACAGGAAGCCGGATTCTGGGCTACAACCAGTTCGCCGGATAGCATTGAATATTGGTCAAATACTATAGAAGGTATAAAGGACGGAATACAGCATGCTAAAAGGATCTCGGGTTGGATTTGGGAGGATATCGAGAACTTTGATATCTGTAATAAAAGTGAAGAAGTGGTTTTAGAGTCACACTTTTTTTCAAGTTATAAGGGCGTGCCGACAGTGAGAATTTTAGGTAAGCGTTCGGGTTCATTTGGTGCATTGTTTATAACAAAACGAACAAGTAGTGTGATTGAAATGGAAGATACTGTACGACATGAGTATGGACATGTTAAACAATTGAGACAGTTAGGAGCTTTCAAATATTTGCTTTGTATTTTTATACCATCTGCTGGAAGATTGGGAATGAAGGATGAGGATGATGATTATTATGATCAACCGTTTGAAGTAACAGCTGATGTTTATGGCGGGGTAACGTCGCGGGACGCTGCACCAGAGGTGAAAGAGGCCGGTTTTGCATACTTAGCAGCAAGCAAACTATTTGGGCCACTTTCTTGGTTTCTAATTGAATAGAGTAAAAAATGGAGGAATTAGATAATGAAAAAAATATATATAAGAACTTTTGTTGTAATCATGTTAATCAATTTATTGGTTTTATGTTCATGCTATTATGCAGAAGAAAAAGCATATTATTCAGATAAAGAGAATTTTATTACGGCTACAGGTACGGTTGTACATATCAAGTACAATGAGAATAAAACAGAGTTGCATTTAGGATTTTCTGATATGTCGCAAAAATTTAGTGATAATGCATTTATGATTATAGGAGACAATCTTACAATTGTTCAGGAAAAAGGTATTGATGAGAAACTGGAAATGGGAGATCAGATTGAATTTATTACAGCTCCCGGATATTTTGGTGACGGATACATAATGCCAATAGTGGGTATAACCATAGATGGGGAAACTTTGTTGGAGTTTGATGAGGGTTATGAAAACCTTATGGAAACGCTGTAATCTTGGTTAGTGCTATGTAGTTTTGCAAAAGAGGAATTCCAATGTACCAAATAGACATTGGGAAATTCGAACAACTACTTTACATCGTTACCAACTTTAATGGAAGGGATCATGTTACTAAAACAGAATGTTACAATGAGATAGAGCGTGTAAGAGGTGTGGAGACGGTGATTACTGATGCTCTTTTGATGGCTGTTTTTCCTAGGGATTGCATCTGCAAACTGAAAATTGTCACCCGGCTATGTACCAATATGGATGATTGTGCAGACGAGCTGGAAATAATAATAAATTTGATATCTGTAGTAAAAGTGAAAAAGCGGTTTTTGAGTCACACTTTTTTCATGTTATAAGGGCGTATCGAAAGTGAGAATTTTAGGTGAACGCTCAGACTCCTTTGGTGCATTTTTATTACATTAAAAAAAAACAAAGCGTTAGATGCTGAAGATACAGTTCGACATGAATATGGTGGGGTAACGTCGCGAGACGCTGCACCAGAGGTAAAAGAGGCCGGTTTTGCATATTTAGCAGCAAGTAAACTATTGGGACCTCTTTCTTGGGTTCTTATTGAATAGAGTAAAAAATTGGAGGAATTAGATAATGAAAAAAATATATATGAAATCCTTGGTTATAATTTTTTTAATGAATGTATTGATTTTGTGTTCGTGTTATGCCGCAGAAAAAAGAAAATATTATTCAGATAAGGATAATTATGTAAGCACTACCGGAACGGTTATACATATCAAGTACAATGAGAACAAAACAATATTGCATTTGGGTTTTGATGAAATGTCGTATCATTTTAGTGATAATGCATTTAAGATTACAGGGGATAATCTTTCGATTGTTCAGGAAAATGGTATTGATGAGAAACTGGAAATGGGGGCTCAGATTGAGTTTATTACAGCACCCATGTATTTTGGTGACGGATATATTATGCCAATAGTAGGGATAACCATAGATGGGGAAACTTTGTTGGAGTTTGATGAGGGTTATGAAAACCTTATGGAAACGCTGTAAAAAATTTATTATCATATAAGGAAAAGCGGATTCACCGTAAGGCGAATCCGCTTTGGTCATTACTTAAATTTTAACCCATTTTTATTCTTCTTCTGCCGCCTCTTGGCCTGTTTAATGGCCTGTCTTCGGCGCTCCATCTGGGAGCTGCTTCGGCTCTGGTTATAGCTATGCTGTTTGCGGCGATCCTTTTTCCAGTTGCGTCTGCTGTTGGGGTGTTTGGCATTGTAGGACTTGATAAATTTATAAATGAATACTGCAAGAAATACACTGCCACCAATGCCCACAACCCATAGAAAGATTTTTAGCACATTGATAAAGATAACAGAAGGAAGTTTAGAGGTCTCTTCTTCTTCCTCTTCTACCTCCGGGTCGAAGGTGTAGGTCTGTTTTTTGTCGGTGGCCAGGTCAACGGAGGCGGAGCCGATAGCCACTCCCTGATAGCTGTAATCGATTATGGCCACTTGCCCGGGAGTCGTTGTGTCGTAGGATATACGAGAGGTAATATCTTCAAAACCAACGGTTTTGGGCATTATAATACAGTCATTTTGATTGAGGGACAAAATTGGCTTGGAGCTTCCGAAAATATCATTGTCGCTGTAAAATCCGGAGCTTTCAATATTGTATTTGGTCTCTGTCTGAGAGATATTAACCTTCTCAAAATTGCTGAAGCCGTAGTTAAAAAGTGCAATAGTATCCTCATACTGGTGGGGAGCTTCATCCTTTAATACCACGCAAATCAGGCGCATGCCGTTTCTTTCTGCGCAGGATACCAGACAGCTTCTGGCATCATCGGTGTAGCCGGTTTTACAACCAACAAGGCCCTCGTAGGCATATTGCTTGCCGGGCAAAAGTGCCATCTGGTTGGCGTCTACCAAATCTTCTTTTTCTTTTTCAATAAAAAGCAGAGGTGTCAGCGTAATCTGGCAAAGCATGTCATTTGAGAAAAAGGCTCGTCCAATCATGGCTAAATCATAAGCACTGGTGTAGTGATTTTCGTCCGGCAGACCGTTTGGATTGACAAAATTGGAATCTACACATCCAAGCTCTGTGGCTCGTTTGTTCATCATTTCCGCAAAACCGTTCCAGCTGCCGCCGATATGCTCTGCAACGGCGTAGGATACCTCATTGGCAGAACGGATGAGAATTGCCTGCAGACAGGTCTCCATGGAAAGGGTATCTCCCACGTTCATGGCGACGTGATTACTTCCCGGCGGAATGCCAAACACCGCATCGTGGGAAAAGGTCACGGTTTCATCCATGGTACATTCCTCTGCGGCGATAAGAGAGGTAAGTATCTTGGTGGTGCTGGCAGGATATTCCTTGGAATGAATATTTTTCTCGTATAAAATGACACCGGTGTCAAGGTCCATGAGAATGGCGGATTTAGCACTGACAGTTGGTCCGACAGGCCAGTTGGGAATCGCATTGGATTCTACGGGAATAGCCTGATTAGTGGCAATTGCCAGTTCTGCTTCCTTGCTTGCCATGGCAGTAATGGGAAGTGCTGTAACTGTCAGACAGACCGCACAAAATATGGTAAAGGACCGGCGAAACTGTTTAAAAAGGTAATTTTTACCCATAAAAACCTTCCTGAATGTTAATTTTACTGATGTTAGTATGCACGTTTTTATCATACAACATAAGTTGTTGATTGACAAGTTTCGTCAGATAAAGTAAGCTTATTTTATAAGGTATTCGGAGGAATGAAATGAGATTGCGTAATATCAGCGGCTCTAGGGAAGTGATTGCCGAGAGCCCCTTTGTTGTACCGGAGGCAGAGCTTTTTGACTGTCCCGGAAAATGGAATGAGATTTTTGGAAATAATCAGCCAATTCGAATCGAAATAGGAATGGGAAAGGGCAAATTCATCCATACTATGGCTAAGGAGCATCCTGAGATTAATTATATCGGAATCGAGAAGTATTCCAGTGTGCTCCTGCGTGCTATCCAGAAGATGGAAGCCGAGGAATTGCCCAATTTAAAATTTATCCGCATGGATGCGGAGGATATTGCTAAGGTGTTTGCGCCCGGCGAGGTAGACCGGATTTATTTGAATTTTTCGGATCCCTGGCCCAAGGACAGGCATGCCAAGAGAAGACTTCCTTCCAAGGAATTTCTGGCCCGCTATGATGTGATTTTGAAAAAGGGAGGCAATCTGGAATTTAAGACAGATAATAGAGACCTTTTCGATTTTGCAGTGGAGGAGCTTGAGCCTGCCGGATGGAAGGCGCAGGTTATAACCTACGATTTGCATAGTGACGCAGCACTGATGGAAGGCAATATCATGACGGAATATGAGGAGAAATTTTCTTCCATGGGTAATCCAATTTGCAAGTATATTATTTGCAGATAAAATTGTTTTTCGAGGAGGAAGGCTATGGAATATAAGTTTACGGTTGATAATTTTGAAGAGGAAGTTTTGAAGTCTGAGATTCCTGTTTTGGTGGATTTTTATGCAGACTGGTGTGGCCCTTGTCAGATGATGGCACCTATCGTAGAGAGACTTGCCAAAGAATACGAAGGTAAGATGAAAATTGGTAAATGTGACACGGGTGTCAACATGCCTTTGGTGCAGAAGTATCGAGTGTCTAATATTCCTGCCTTCATGATATTTAAGGGCGGAGAGGTAGTTGCAAGATTTGTAGGTGCAAAATCCGAAGATCAAATGTGCGATATTATTGAGGAATACATTTAAAACGGTATAAGATATAATATACTAACAGAGAGCAGGACAAGATATGATGGACGAAACAATGGATGTAATGGATGCGGTAGATCAGGAAGAGGTAAAGCAAGAGCCGGAGGTCAAGGGTGATGTCTGGACAGAAGAAGCTGCCCGCAAGGCTTTGGAGGAGGCCAGAGAGGCTGAGAATAGGGCCTATCATGGAATGAGTCGTGCAATTCTTACTGATCGCCAGAAGGGTGTTTTGGAACTGGCCAAGTTGGAGGAGGAAGAGAATCCGAATAAGGAATTGCTTGACAAAAAGTGCAAGCTTCTTTTGGAGAGTTATTATCTGCCTCATATTTTAAAGGATGGTCATGAGGTAAAATTGAACAAAGAGTTTACCAGATATGAAAATGAGCCTGAAAAGGATTATATTGAGGCTGTTTTTACTGCGCCCTCCGGTAAGACCAAGACTGTGGGATACAATTACAAGGTGGATGAGGATGGCAAGAATATCATTCTTTTTGAGAAGACCTTTGAAACTGTTATTTTAAAACCGGGTGATCCTGAAAAGTATGTGCTATATGACAGGGATGGCGAAACGGAAATCATGACTTACAGCATGGAGGAACTTGAGAAAAAGGTTTCTCGTGGTGAAATTGTTAAAGTCGAAGAGGAATATTTCCGCAAGGCTACCAATGCTGATGGTGAGGAGCGTCCCGGTGAAACCACCATGATTGTGGAAGAGGATGGCCCAAGTAATGTAAAGATCATCATTGGAAATAATGAGCAGGAAAAGTATTCCATTAGCAAGACCGGACAGTTGGTAAGAGCAACCACCAATGATGTTACTACCGTAACTATTGAAACCAGAAAAATACAGGGGCCCGGTCCCATTTTTGACAGTGTAGATGCGGCTCAAAATGCTGCAGCAAAGGAATTGCGAACCGGTGAAACGAATTTAAGAGTAGATGTGGCGATGGAAGGAACCTCTATTGCAGAGTTTGATTTCCTGCCTGTTTATACCACCAGCATTGAGCTTGTAGGTCTGGCCAAAAAGGTTGGTAAGGGTGTAGAGGATTATGATGCAGAAGCTAGTGATGAAGAGAATCTGCGCAGACAGCTTGCTAAGCCCATCATTCAGGATTTGGATATAAAGGGATACCATGTTCTTGATATAACTTGTGAGAATCTTGTGGCTGATGTAAAAGAGAATGTAGGTTGGATTAACACCATGAAGACCTATCATATGAACGGAGGTGCAGTGGTTGTTACATATATCAAGAAGCATTCCGCTACTGTATCTTTGAAGCAGGGATTTTTGGGAAGAGGCCAGGGCGTTGATGAGGCGGCAGTTCTGGCACAGCTACCCGCAGGCAGTGAGCTTTTAAATCCCCAGGATATTGATTGGAAAAATCCCAAACCTACCGTGACCTATGTACTTCGTAATCATGCAACAGGTATCGGTTCTGCAAAGGATATGGCTCAGGCGGATGAAGCGGCAGTGCAGCATGCTATCAGTGAAGGCCAGAAACTTACGGTAAAGAGTATAAACGGTGGTATTGCTTCCAGTATGAGAGAGGTAATCGGTGCCAGAGGTGCGGTATCTACTGTTGCGAATGTCCGTTCCAGACTTGATACAGCGGTTGTAAGTAAAAATGATATGCAACTTTCTCATAAAGAGCCTAAGTATGCATATTCTGCAAGCTGTGACAAAATGGTTACTTCCGTGGAAAACAGATTGGTGTCCGTTACAACATGGAATGGCAGTAAGCTTACCTATGTGGCAGCTACAGAGCCCGTTGTTGATAAGGGGATTCCTACCGATGAGAATTATGACAGATATGTCAATGAAGGAGACGATTTGGGAATTCTTTTGTTTGAAAAGGATGACAGAGGTTTCCGCAGATATTTGACAGAGGTGCAGAATTCACAGGAGCAGGTAGGTCTTAGTATTACACTGTATGCCAAGGCCCGTGCAAGATTGAAGGATGCGCAGCAGCGATTTGATGAGCTTTACGACGCCAAGATGGCAGAGTTGGCGAAGGAAGCCGAGGAAGTGATCGAGGAGACGACAGAAGATGTTTCAGAAACTATCGAAGAGCTCACAGAGGAAGTAGCGGATACGGTGGAAGAAACTGCGGAGGAAGTCGTGGAGGAATCGGTAGCGGTTGAAGCGTCACAGGTTGAGGCGGTTACAGAACCTGTGGTTGAAGCGACTGAGCTTACTGAGGAGCCCGCAGAAGCCGTGGAAGCAGAGGCGACGCCCACGGAAGCTCCTCGCACAATGACTGCCCAGGAAGCATTGCTTGAGATTTTTGGTGAGTCTGCTGTAGAGGAGACAGCAGCGACTGAATCTGTAGCAGAGGATGCACCGGTGGAAGAAGATTCTGTCCCGATAGCTGAACAGAGCCAGGAAGAGATAGATGATGCGTTTGCAAAATTGCTTTCCGGTATACCTATAGATTAGATTATAGAATGTGCTAAAAATACCCGTCCATTTTCGAAATGGGCGGGTATTTTTTGTCCTAAAGCATACATTCGACAAATTGGAATTTGCGCGAGCAATGAGCCATGCTGTCCAGTGGCTAAATACTGCTCGTCGGGTGCTTGCACACGTAAGAGCATATTTAGACAGTGGACAATACGGCGAACGCCGTGACAGTGAGCAGGCTTGCCTGCGAACC
>JAZQLH010000041.1:0-16483 GCA_045542555.1 Acetatifactor sp.
TATCCAAATGTGGTGGATGGATTTGTCTATTCGGTAAATCTATTTGCATACATTCAGACTACATCATTGAACCGTTCATTGTACTGGATTATGATTGTTTTTCTTGTTGTGATAGGATTTATAAAATTGATACTGATAAAATTAGATATGCAAAGATATAATAAGGTGGCAACAAGGGTATCAATGTCGATTAGTACCTTATTAGTGTTATTATTTGCAATAACAAGAGAATCCTATGCAGTGTCTGTAGTATTTCTACTATTAGTAATGAAAGGGATATTACTTTTAAAGTGTGCAAAGGTATAAGGACCCGAAAATTTCAGGTTTGCTTCTCTACTTTGCGTAGGTAGTCAAACTTTCTGTCTGTGTTTATGATATTTTCATAGGAGGTGCATAAGTATGAATCAATATGTAACAGGAGCAGTGATTAAAGAACTGCGGGAAAAATATCATTTAACACAGGCTGAACTTGCTGAACAATTGAATGTTTCAGATAAAACAGTTTCTAAATGGGAGACCGCAAAAGGATATCCGGATATATCTTTGCTTGAACCAATAGCAAAAGTTTTCGGCATTTCTATCACAGAGTTGTTTTCGGGGAATGCGGTTTGTAACATGAATATTTCAGCCAATATGATGCGTTCAAAGTTTTATGTGTGTCCGGTTTGTGGAAATAGTATTCACAGCATGGGGGAGGCTGTCATTCAGTGTCACGGAATAATTCTTAAACCATGTCAGGCAGAAGAAACAGATGAGAATCATATGGTTTTCATAGAACGAATGGAAGATGAGTATTATATTCGTGTTGAGCATGACATGACGAAACAGCATTATATTTCTTTTATTGTCGGAGTGTCATCGGATAAAGTCCAGATGGTAAAGTTATATCCGGAGGGAAATGCTCAGGCAAGAATAAAGATAAACGGAGTCAGAAAAATTCTTTTTTATTGCAATAGAGACGGTTTGTTTTCTGTTACTCCTGTTAAAGGAATAGATGATAAACAAACTTCCTATGATGATACAGAAGAACGGAAAGCATTAGAACAAGCTGCAAAGGTACTGTTTGGATAAGGCTGAATAAGGGAATAGTATATCGTGAAAAGTCCCGTCCATTTTTAAATGGGCGGGCTTTTTTGCAAAAGGATAACTATAGGTCACTTGATATTTAAATAAATATATGATAATATAACAGCAAACATATGTTTGTGCTTGGCGAATATATGAATATACAAATTTAAATGAGAGGGTGTAATATGAAGTTGTCTGATTTTGTTGACATGGTTGAAATTAATAAGGGTTGGTCTGATGACAGGAAATACTGTGTTGCTGATAAGTCCGGCTGCAAGTATTTGCTTCGTATTTCACCTTCTGAGCAGTATGAGCGCAAGAAAAAAGAATTTGAAAATATGCAGAAGGTTTGGCAGTTGGGGATTCCTATGTGTGAACCCATAGAATTTGGTACTTGCGATGAGGGCGTATATTCTCTGCAGGGCTGGATTGAAGGGAAGGATGCCGAGGAGGTTATCCCGAAACTTTCTGATGAACAGGTTTATGCGTATGGTTTGGAAGCGGGCAGATTTCTTAAGGGGATTCACACGATTCCTGCACCGGATGACGGTAAGCTGTGGGAAGATTTCTTTAACCGCAAAATAAACCGTAAAATGGAACAATATAATAATTGTCCTTTGAAGTATGAAGAAGGTGAGGCATTTATTCAATATATTGAGGAGAATCGTCATTTGTTAAAAGGGCGTCCCAAGACCTACCAGCATGGAGATTATCATATCGGAAATCTGATGATCGGCAGTGATGGCAAGCTTTATGTGATTGATTTTAACAGGGCTGACTATGGTGATCCATGGGAAGAATTTAATCGAATTGTATGGTGCGTTAAGGAATCTCCTTTGTTTGCATCCGGCATGGTGGATGGCTATTTTGACGGGGATGTACCATTGGAATTTTGGAGGTTGCTGGCCCTGTATGTTTGCACTAACACCTTGTCTTCCCTGCCATGGGCAATTCCTTTTGGACAGGAGCAGGTTGATATTATGACAGAGCAGGCGTCAGAGGTTCTTGGCTGGTATGAGAATATGAAGAATCCGGTACCGAATTGGTATGTGAAAATGTGATGGGCTAAAACGTATTGCAAAATGTTTGTATAAGGTAGGAGAGCGGTACAATGATTGAGTTTAGAAAATTTACTGAGTTTCCAAGAGGAACTTTATATGATATTTTACAGGATGCATATTCGTTTGATGCGAGAAATAAGCAAATATGGGATGAAAATTGGCATGAATCAGATGATTTTTTCTATGACAATCCGAGTATAGCGGACAATTATGGCTTGGTAACGTGTGTAGACGATGAACCGATTGGATTTGTTACATGGGACCCCAGGCATAGACCGGAATATGTGGAGATTGGTCATAATGGTATCAGGGAAAAGTATAAAGGTAAAGGCTATGGTCGTATGCAGCTAAACGAAGCAATTCGAAGAATTAAAGAATATGAAGGGCTTCAAAGGATAATTGTGTGTACGAATAGTAATTTAATTGCTCCCAGGAATTATGAAAGTGTCGGATTCAAACTGTATGATAGGAAGAAGAATGACACGGAAAGTGCGTATACGGGAGATTATTTGTATTATGAGATAAGGCTTTAGGTTTATAAATTAGAAGTTATCGAGCTCTTTAGAGCGAGGGATGGCAATTGAACGTAGTTCAATTGTCTGGGGTGTATAGTTAAGAAAATGGAATTTCCCAACTAAAAATCAAAAATGCAAGGTTAGTTGGGGTGAAAACAAGATGAGACCCCAACTAAGACAAGAAAACCACGAGATTCGTTGGGGTAAAAACAAGGTGAGACCCCAACGAAAACAAGAAAACAGCAAGATCCGTTGGGGTGAAAACAAGGTGAGACTCCAACGAAAACAAGAAAACAGCAAGATTCGTTGGGGTGAAAACAGGATGAAACCCCAACGAAAACAAGAAAACAACAAAATTCGTTGGGATGAAAACAAAAAAGGCTGAAACGGTGCGTTCATCCTACTGAAGCAAAAAAATGTTGATATAGTGGGACAAAAGAGGAGCCAGATGTCCTACTAAGATGAAAAAATAGTAGTTTGAGAGGACAATAGTAGTAAATCTGCCCCAAAGGGGGGGCTGCAAGAAGAGCCATGCCGACAGATTCGCAGGCAAGCCTGCTCACTGTCGCGGCGTTCGCCGTATTGTCCACTGTCTAAATATGCTCTTACGTGTGCAGGCACCCGACGAGCAGTATTTAGCCACTGGATAGCATGGCTCATTGCTCGCGCAAAAAATAGAAATGCGAAATGGAGGTGTAGAAATGTCAGAGAGTCATACGTATGTCTGTATTGATTTAAAGTCTTTCTATGCCTCCGTTGAGTGTAGGGAGAGGGGGTTAGACCCACTGACCACCAATCTGGTGGTGGCGGATGCGGCCCGTACGGAGAAGACAATCTGTCTGGCGGTGACGCCCAGTCTTAAGGCTTATGGGATTCCGGGACGTGCCAGACTTTTTGAGGTTGTGCAGAAGGTCAGACAGGTGAATGCAGACCGTCGTTACAAAGCACCGGGACACAGGTTTAGGGATAAGTCTGTGAATGCAGAGGAACTGGCTGGGGACCCTTCCCTTGAGCTTGATTATATTGCGGCTGTACCGCAGATGGCTCTATATATGAAATACAGCACGCAGATTTATAATGTATATCTAAAATATGTGGCCCCGGAGGATATCCATGTCTATTCCATAGACGAGGTGTTTATTGATGTGACAAGCTATTTACAGGCTTACAAGATGACTGCAAGGCAGCTTGCCCAGAAAATGATTCTGGACGTGCAGGATACTACAGGAATCACTGCGGCAGCGGGCATCGGTACGAATCTTTATCTGTGCAAAGTAGCCATGGACATTGTGGCAAAGCATGTTCCGGCGGATGACCAGGGGGTGCGTATTGCGGAGCTTAACGAGATGTCCTATCGGAAGCTTTTGTGGAATCACAGGCCCCTTACGGATTTTTGGCGTGTGGGAAAGGGGTATGCTACCAAGCTGGAGGCTCAGGGAATTATGACCATGGGCGATGTGGCAAGGGCTTCTCTTTCGGAGTATGGAGAGGATTTGTTGTATAGGATGTTTGGTGTGAATGCGGAGCTTCTCATAGACCATGCATGGGGGTGGGAACCCTGCGATATTGCACAGATTAAGGCCTACAAGCCCACAAGCAACAGCATCAGCTCCGGTCAGGTGTTGCACTGTGCTTATGATGCAGAGATGACCAAATTGGTAGTGAAGGAGATGACGGACTTATTGGTGCTTGACTTGGTGGACAAGGGGCTGGTGACAGACCAGATGGTACTCACCTTGGGGTATGACATCGAGAATCTTACTGACCCGGAGCGTCGCAGGAAATATAAGGGAGAGGTAACTACGGACCCTTACGGACGCAAGATTCCTAAGCATGCTCACGGGACGGCAAATCTTGCAAGGCCCACATCCTCTACGAAGTTGATAATAAGTGCAGTGATGGAGTTGTTTGACCGGATTATAGACCCAAATCTTTTGGTAAGAAGAATTACCATTGGAGCGAATCATATCGTGGAGGAGTCTTCGATATCTAAGGTTGCGGCACCGGAGCAGCTTGATTTGTTCACGGATTACGAGGCTTTAGAACGGGAACGAAAGCAGGAGGAAGCAGAACTTGAGAAGGAGCGGCATATCCAGCAGGCACTTTTGGATATCAAAAAAAAGTACGGCAAGAATGCTATCCTGAAGGGAATGAATTTGCAGGAAGGGGCTACCGCCAAGGATCGCAATGCCCAAATAGGAGGGCATAAGGCGTAGCGTATATTTCGGAGTACAAAGGCGCAGATAGGCGTAGAAAAGGAGATGCGGCATGAACCCAACCTATAACTATGAAAAATATGCGGATATCATTGATTTGCCCCATCAAAAGTCTGCCAAGCGACCTCATATGTCCGTGGAGGACAGGGCAGCACAGTTTTCGCCTTTTGCGGCATTGACCGGCTATGAGGATGCGGTAAAGGAGACTGCCAGACTTACCGACGAGCGGATTGAACTGGATGAGTACAGTAAAGAAGAATTGAACAGAAAACTGAACGAAATAAAAGATAATTTGGCAAAACAGGTTTTAATTACTTATTTTGTGCCGGATGAAAGGAAAGAAGGCGGTGCTTATATTACGGTATCAGGATGCGTCAAAAAATTTAAGGAGCAGGAAATGCTGATTATAATGGAGGATGGAACAGAAATTCCTATTTCCGAAATAATAGAAATTGTGGAAATATGATTTTTGTGATAAAATATAAAATAGGGCAAAAATATCCGGCAGAAATTAGCACAAAAGAGGGCACAATCTATGTTTACCAAATCAGCTCTGAAAGAACAGCTTATACAAATGGGATTAAAACATAAGGACACTGTTCTGATTCATTCTTCTATGAAGGCCATTGGAGAGGTGGAAGACGGTGCAGATGGTGTGCTTGATGTGTGGCAGGAGTATTTTTCGGAAGGGCTGCTTCTTTTACCCACACATACATGGGCCAATGTGAAGGCGGATAATCCAATATATGATCCTATAAATACGGAGAGCTGCGTAGGCCTTTTGACTAATTTGTTTCGTAAACGTCCCGGTGTGGTGCGGTCCTTGCATCCGACGCATAGTATGGCGGCTTATGGAAAAGGGGCGGCAGAATATGTGGCAGGGGAAGAATTATGTAATACGCCATGTACGCCCGGCGGGTGTTATGACAGATTACGTCAGGTAAAGGGCAAAATTTTACTTGTGGGAGTAGGACATGAGCGTAATACCTTTATTCACAGTGTGGAAGAGGTGTTGAATATTCCCAACCGTCTGGCAGATAAACCTATGGAACTGACAGTATGTATGCCGGATGGCAGTAAACGTAAGGTTTATATGAGAAAACATTACAATCCACAACAACCTCATATTTCCGAGGATTTTGTGAAGTTGAATCAGGCTTTTTTGGATTGTGGTGTTGTAAAAGAAGTGCAGTTTGGAGATGCCAAGTGTCTGTTATGTGATGCAAGAGGTGTTTTTGCGGTTACGCGGCATGTGTTGGCGCCGGATCCGGAGTGTCTGGTTACGGCTCCCGAAATTCCACCCCAGAGGTGGAAGGATTACAATAAGAATGAAAGGGTTTAAATATATTGCAGTCTATTAATTCTAAATTTAGAGAAAAACTTGGTGAAACCTTAAAGGCAGTACTGCCTATATTAGTAATTGTGTTGCTTTTGTGTTTCACAATTGCACCCATACCGCCAAGTATTTTAATCAGCTTTCTGATAGGTGCGGTGCTTCTGATCGTCGGTATGCTATTTTTTAATGTGGGTGTGGAATTGTCCATGACTCCTATTGGCGAGCGTGTGGGTTCTATTATGACTAAGTCGAAAAATGTATTTATTGTGATTTTGGTCAGCTTTGCAATGGGCTTTGCCATAACCATATCCGAACCGGATTTGCAGGTGCTTGCTCAACAGGTTCCCTCTGTGCCCAATCTGACGTTGATTCTGGCAGTGGCAACAGGTGTAGCTTGTTTTCTGGTGGTCGCTATTTTGCGTATGTTGTTTGGTATTCCGCTGTCAAGACTTTTGGTTGTTTTTTATGTTATTATTTTTGGGTTGACAGCATTTGTGCCAGGAGATTTTCTGGCAATTGCATTTGATTCCGGAGGAGTAACTACGGGCCCTATGACAGTTCCATTTATCATGTCATTCGGTATCGGTATTGCGGCAATCCGTAGTGACCGTCACGCAGCCGATGACAGCTTTGGTCTGGTTGCTTTGTGTTCCATTGGTCCTATTCTTGCAGTGTTGATTCTGGGGATGATATTTGAGCCTGCTTCGACAGAGCAGGTATCAGAGGCCATTCATATTTATGATAATACGGTTGACTTATGGAAAACCTTTTTGGTAGAACTTCCTAAGTACATAGAGGAAATTGCGGTATCAATTCTCCCGATTATTGTCATTTATGGTCTTGTGCAATTGTTTGCAAGAGAGGTAAATAAGAAAACGCTGATTAAAATTGCAATTGGTATGACATATACCTATATCGGACTTGTGCTCTTTTTGACAGGCGTAAATGTAGGCTTTATGCCTGCGGGTAATTATCTGGGACAGACCATTGCAGGACTGCCCTATGCGTGGATTATTATTCCTATTGGCATGATTATCGGTTACTTTATTGTTTTGGCGGAACCTGCTGTGTTTGTATTGACCAAGCAGGTTGAAGAGATGACGTCCGGTGCTATTTCTGCGAAAGCGATGGGACTGAGTTTATCTATTGGCGTGGCGGCATCCGTAGGGCTTGCAATGATTCGAGTGCTGACAGGTATATCTATTCTTTGGTTTTTGATTCCCGGATATGCGATTGCGTTGATATTGACCTTTTTTGTATCAAAGATTTTTACGGCAATTGCATTTGACTCCGGTGGCGTGGCGTCCGGTCCCATGACAGCGACGTTTTTGTTGCCCTTTGCTATGGGAGCATGTGAGGCGGCCGGCGGTAATATTATCACAGATGCATTTGGAATTGTGGCAATGGTAGCTATGACACCTTTGATTACGATTCAGATAATGGGACTGATTTTTAAAATAAAAGAGAACAATCGTCACAAGAATACCGTATATCAGGAAGTACATACTCCTTTGGATGGATACGGTGATATGGAAATTATCGAACTGTAGTAATGAAAAGAACATGCTACTGTTTTGAAGAAAGGTATGGTGATTGCTATCGGAAATTTATATTTAATGACAACGATAGTGGATAGAAAAGTTTTGAATAAATACGAGGAAGTCTACGAGGAAAATAATTTACATGTCATGTACCTGACCTTGGGATATGGTACGGCAACAAACGAGGTTCTGGACTATCTGGGGCTGGAATCTTCGGAGAAAGCAGTTACATTCTCTGTCTTGGAGGAGGAGTCCTGGCTGGCAGTCAAGAAACAGTTGGAGAAAAAATTGAAAATCGATGCGCCCGGCGGAGGAATTGCGTTCACAGTTCCGCTTAGCAGTATTGGTGGAAAGAAAACCTTGCAGTTTTTGTTGGAGAGTCAGGATTATCAGAAAAAGGAGGAATCAGTCTTGCAGAATACTACGCATGATTTGATAGTTGTTATAGCAGAGCAGGGGTATACAGGACTTGTTATGGAGGCGGCAAAGAGTGCCGGAGCCTATGGCGGAACAGTTATTCATGCCAAGGGAACCGGGATGGAGGCTGCTGAAAAGTTCATGGGTGTAACGCTGGCGGTAGAAAAGGAAATGGTATTTATTGTTACAAAGACCGAGCATAAAAATGCAATTATGCAGGCTGTTATGGAAAAGGCAGGAGTTAACACGAAGGCAAAGGCCATTGCATTTTCTCTTCCGGTAACAGACACAGCAGGTCTGCGACTGGTTGAAGATTAAAAAGAATGAGAAAAGGAACTGTCTGACAGTTCCTTTTTTGTATCTAAAATCATCCCGGTTCGGCAATTCTGGTAACGCCTACATAAATATCTGAGATTTCATACCAGGTAGCATAGTCGGCAACGCCTGTTTGTGGAAGGCCGAAGATGCTTTGGAAGGTACGCACGCTTGCAGCGGTAGCAGGACCATAGATGCCGTCGGGAGTAACAGTGGGAATGGCGGGATAATTTCTTGCAATCCGATTTAACTGATTCTGGAGCTGGCGTACTTTGTCGCCGGAGGAGCCCACGCTTAAGGCGTATCCGGGGAAGGAGGAAGGAACACCGGAAATCATGTCAGCTGTTGCGATATACATATCGTTGCCATAATAATAGCGGATGATTTCGATGGCAGAATAGCCTTCTTCCGCCAGATATTTGGACCCCCACTGACTTAATCCGTTACAGTTTACCCTGTCGCCGTCGCAATAAGAGGTAAAGATAGGTTGACGTACACCGGGACGTGCCAGATAGTTGGCAAAAATTGTATCTACCAGATAATCAATATTTTCAAAAATATTCCTACCATAAATCCATTTCTGGTCATAAGCAGTGGAGGAGGTAATGGTAAAGGGGTATCCCTGCCCGCGGTACCATTCGGTGAAAACTCTGTTTAGTGTAACAGACATAATTGCCAGAATATTAGCATAAATAGCAGCTTCCGGCCAGGTGGAATAGATTTCGCAGGATGCTACATTTTTGATGTAATCTTTGTAGCGAACCCAGTAGTTAGGGGCGGAAGAGTCAGAAGGAACGCCGTCATGCACAATTACATATTCCGGTATAACTACACGGCTTAAGACAATTTCCCCACTTTCGTCCATGGGCTTGATTTCATCCTCCGGAATCTTGGGAGGATAGTTGCCGAATAAAGTGTGTTCCGATATAATAACGATTTTTTCAAGTTCTTCTGTAGTGTCCAAAGGATTCATGACAATGGGCTGGAGAGCCAATTCTCCTGACAAAAGCTCAGAACCTGATACCAGGACCGGTTCGTAGCCATCAGCGGTAACGGTAATGTTATATTCCGAATAGGGCTGGAATTCTGCGCCCGGGGTTAGGGATAGAGATATGGGAGGAGTGGGCAGAGTGATAATTGGCGTCTGACCGGAGCTGTCCGTAGTCAATGTTTCAAGAACGGTGTTCGGGTCTCTTGTGTATGAAATGACAACGGTAGCGTTTTCAACAGGAATCATTCCGATTGAGGAAATAACATTTACACGCAGAGTGCCGGTATCTGTACCGGCAGATTCTGACGAGGAAGTTGTATTATCCGCGATATTTTCAGTGGTTGTACGTATATCCATAAGAGTCCTCTTTATTGAGATTGGTTGCAATAATATATGTTTTTGAATAAAAAGTGTTCCGGGTACTTGACAATCGGGTTGTCTTATTGTACTATTGTACTACAAAGATAGTACAAAACGAAAGGATGTGAGTGGATGGCTTGGATTTTGGATTCGGACAGACCCATTTATGCCCAGATTGTAGAGCGTATTCAGATGCAGATTGTGTCGGGATATTATTCTCCCGGAGGGAAATTACCTACGGTAAGAGATTTGGCGGCGGAAGCGGCGGTTAATCCCAATACCATGCAGAAGGCGTTTGCAGAGCTGGAGAGGAGCGGATTGATTATAACCCAGCGGACCAATGGTAGAACAGTCACTGAAGATATTCAGTTGATTGACAAGATACGCAATGATATGGCATGGCAGCATGTGCAGGTCTTTGTGGACAGGATGAAGGAATTGGGTTATTCCAAGGAGCAGCTTTACAAGCTGTTGGAACAGAAAATTTAAATTGTATGAAAGCAATATTTAAATTGCAGGCGTAAGCCGGCAGAAATGAGGGTGTATATGAGTAATTTAGTAGAACTGATTGAGGTCAGTAAGTCTTATGACAAGCAAAAGTTTGCTGTGGACAATGTGACGTTATCTTTGCCAAGAGGGAGGATTATTGGACTTTTAGGACCCAACGGAAGCGGAAAGACAACGCTTATCAAGATGATGAACGGTCTTTTAAATCCTACATCCGGAAAGATTTTAATTAATGGTAAGCCTGTGGGACCGGAGACTAAGGCGAGGGTGGCATATCTGCCTGATAGAACCTACCTGACCGGTAATCAGACAATTTTGCAAATTCTGGATTATTTTGTGGATTTCTACGAGGATTTTTCCAAGGAGAAGGCCTTTGCCATGCTGGCAAGTCTGGGAATCGATCCCAAATCAAGAATGAAAAATCTCTCCAAGGGAACCAAAGAGAAGGTGCAGTTGATTCTGGTTATGAGCAGGAATGCGGATTTGTATATTCTGGATGAGCCTATTGCGGGTGTTGATCCGGCAGCAAGGGATTATATTTTGAGAACCATTATCGACAATTATAATCCGGAGGCGACTGTTTTGATTTCCACGCATTTAATCAGCGATATAGAGCAGGTTTTGGATGAAGTGATTTTTGTGCGTTATGGAAAACTTGTACTTTATACTTCCGTGGATAATATTCGTGAACAGAAGGGTAAGTCAGTAGATGCATATTTCAGGGAGGTATTCGCATGTTAGGTAAATTGTTTAAGCATGAGTGGAAGAGAACAAGTAAAATGGGTTCTCTGATGCTGGTTGGAATTTTGGTTATGACCCTTTTGGGGGTGTTGGGATTTTCATTGCCGTTTTCTTATGCAATACAAAATGAAGAGTTTGGAAGAGGCGATGAAACGGGCTTTGCGATTATGATTATGGTAGCTGTTGCTACGATGATTGTGTATATGATGACACTGATGGGTGTGGTTTACGGTATGCTGATATACATGGGTGTACATATGTATAAAACAACCTATTCTGATGAGGGGTATCTTACGCATACATTGCCGGTTACATCTCACCAGATTATTCTCAGTAAGGTTCTGAATGCCGGAATCTGGTATGTGCTTGTCTCGATTTGTATGATGTTGTCTATTGTTGTATTAATTTTTTCCATGCTGTTCTTTATGGAAGGAGCGGATGGATTTGCAAGAGAGATGAATGTAATGTGGAATGATTTGGCAGATTTGTATGCCGTTTCCACCGGTTTCCAGGTTGCGCGAGGGATACTGACCGTGTTGCTTATGTTCTTGGTTACACCATTCAGTACCATGATGATTCTGTTTGGTTCGCTCTCCATCGGTCAGCTTGCATCCAAATACAGAGCGGTAATGGGAATTTTGGCATATTTCGGTGTATGCATGGCTAATTCTGTTATCAGTTACATTATTCAGATGGTGACCATGTTTGGTAACAGTTTCGGTGCGGCAATGACCAATACAGAGATGAATCCGATGGCGGTGTATGACGGCACAATTATAACATCAGCTCTGATGATGGTGGGTTTCTATTTTGTGTCCCATGCAATCATCTCCAAGAAGTTAAATTTAGAATAAAAAATCCTCAAAATAATTTGCCCTTCGACACGATTTTTGATATACTGTAAGGTAGTATGTTATACAAGGTGGGTAAGTGGCGATGCAGGGGATTGTAAATCAGATTTTAGAAGGTAAATATGATTATGAGAATGGCTCTCTGGACTTCTCATGCGTTAAGCTGGAGCTTACAATGCATAAGGGAGAAGTCTGCGAGGGCTCTTTTCATGTTTATTCCCGCGAAGATGCCTTTACTCACGGATTTGTCAGCTCAACCGATATGCGTATGGAATGTCTGACTTCGGAATTTACCGGAAGCGCAGAGGAGATTTCCTTTTGTTTTCACGGAGAGAATCTGGCGGAGGGAGATGTTGTAAAGGGAAATTTCTGTATTGTCAGCAATCAGGGGGAGTATTATCTGCCCTTTGTGGTAACGGTGGAGCATTTGGTGCCTGTATCTTCAGTAGGTAATATCAAGAATTTGTTTCATTTTGCCAATTTGGCCAAGACCAACTGGAAAGAGGCGGTGGAACTGTTCTATTCACCGGAGTTTATGAAGGTATTCGAAGGAAGTGACAGTCAGTTCAGAGACTGTTATAGAGGACTTTCTGCAATCCATGGCAATGAGCAGAATGTGGAGGAGTTCCTGATTTGTATTAATAAAAAGCAAAAGACCGGTTATGTGGTGCGTGAAAATGCTGTGGAAATGATGATTGATTCCATGGCTTTTGATGTGATGGAAACAGAACTTAACATCAGACGCAACGGCTGGGGGTATACTGCACTTCAAGTGGAGTGTGAAGGGGAGTTTGTATTCACAAGAAAGGAATTCCTGGGTGAAGAAGACTTTCAGGATAATCATTGTAAGCTTTCAGTGTTTATTGATACACAGTTGTGCAGACCGGGTAAGAATTACGGAAGGATTTATTTGTATAATTCGCATGTTTCACTGGAAATTTCGGTGATGGTTCAGGTTGGAGAAGAATCAGATTTTCAGATTTTGAGACTTCAGAGAAAACGCGAAATTGTGCAGCTTATGAAATCCTATCAGGATTTTCGGTTGAAGAAAATTAATGCAGATGCATGGCTTGAGCAAACAGGAGCTATTGTGGATAGAATGGCGGCCAGAGACGAGGATGATGTGGAGGTGTGTTTGTTTCAGGCTCAGCTTCTGATTTCGCAGGAGCGTTATAATGAGGCGGATTGGCTTTTAGAGCATGCAGCTGATTTAATTGAGCAGATGGAGGGAGACGATACCACTGTATACGCCTATTATCTGTATCTGACCACCTTGATTCAGCGTGATGAAGATTATGTAAATCAGGTAACAAGTCGGGTGGAGAAGTTGTTTGGAAAGGATCGCAGTAACTGGCGTATTGCATGGTTGCTTTTGTATCTGTCTGAGGAATATAATAAAACGGCTGCTATTAAGTGGGAGTTTCTGGAAAAACAGTTTGTGAGAGGCTGCGAAAGTCCGGTGCTTTACATAGAAGCCCTTTATCTGTTAAACGGTAATCCTTCTCTTATGCGTAAGCTTGATGAGAGGGCGTTAAAGATTTTAAGTTATGGTTCAAAGCAGGAGATTTTGAGTCCTGAGCTCGCAGAGCAGGTGTTGTATCTTGCAGGAAGGACAAAGGACTATACCCCTATCTTGTTGAAGGTGCTGCAGAGGATTTACAAAAAGCAAAAGGATGTAAGAATTTTGCAGGAGATTTGCACCATGCTTGTAAAGGGAAGCTGCGTGGGGCCTGCTTATTTTGAGTGGTATGAGGCTGGTGTGGAGGCACAGCTTCGCATCACGAATCTTTATGAATATTATATGATGTCTGTTGACATGCAAAAAGTGGTGAAACTCCCCAAAATTGTTTTGATGTATTTTTCATATCAGGCAAATCTGGATCTGACCCATTGTGCATTTCTTTATTGGTATGTGGTGCAGCATAAGGAAGAATTGGGGGATTTGTATGAGACCTATAAGCCCCGCATGGAGTATTTTGTGGTGGACCAGATTCAAAAAGGTCGTATCAACCGGTATTTAGCAGGGCTATATCAGGAACTTCTGGTTCCTGCCATGATTAATGAGCAGACGGCAGGACAATTGGCGAGACTTTTATTTGCGCACAATGTTCGTGTAGAAGATTTGCGGATGCGCAAGGTGATTGTTTATCAGCCCGGCAACCTTTGTGAGATGGTGTATCCGCTTTCGGACGGTAGGACATGGATGCCGGTTTATGGCAATGATTGTACGATTCTTTTTGAGGATGCGTATGGTAATCGTTTTGCCAAGTCTGTTGAATATACGTTAGAGAAGTTGATGATTCCCGGAAAATACCTGCGTATGATTCTGGGTTATGTGACAGACTGTGTGGAGTTGGATATTTATCGAAGTGAGCATGGTCAGGAGGCGGATATGCTTTCGACAGAGGCGCAGGATTGTCTTCTCAGACTTTGTGAGAATGAGAATGTGGAAGAAAGTATTCGGCGCAGTCTTTACCTGAAAATGCTTCGTTTTTACTATGATGCCGATAATATGCAGGCGCTTGATAATTGTCTGGACAATGTGCAGCCGGAGTTGTTTTCCCCGGAGGAGAGGGGCGTGATTTTGCGCTATCTGGTGCGAAGAGGATGTACTGAGAAGGCATGGGATTGGGTTCTGGAATTAGGACCTCGTTTTGTAGAGCCTAAGCATCTGGCCAGATTGCTGGCGGATCAGATTGAACTGATGGATGGTGCGCAGGATGAAACGCTGGTACAGCTTGCACTTTATTGTTTTAGAAATGGCAAAATAGACAGTTGTATTGTGCAATATCTGGCACAGTGGGCACAGTGCTCAACCAAGGAATTTCGTGATATATGGAAGTCTGCGAATTCTTTTGGCATAGATGCTTTTTATCTGAGTGAGAGGATTTTGGTCCAGATGCTTTTCTCAGGGGCACATGTGGGTGAAAAGATGGATATTTTTGCCTATTATGTGTCGGGAGAGGCTGACAGCCTTGTTGTAGAGGCATTTTTAGACAAGTGTTGTTATGATTATTTTGTGAAGGAAAAGCTCACTGATGTGGTTGTTTTTCGCGAGTTAGATAAGCTATATGGGCAGCAGGTTGATTTGCAGCGAGTATGTAAGCTGGCATATCTGAAATACTTTGCAGAGAATCCAAAGGAGCTTAAGGAAGAAGAATTACCGATTGTTGAAGCGTTTTTGGAGGAATTTCTCGCTGAAAAGATACATCTTAATTTCTTTAGAAGTTATTTAGGAATGTCGTTTTCAAAAGAAAATCTTCTGCGGGAAATGCTGGATAAGACGGTTGTGGAGTATCGTGCAAATGCAGGTGCAAGGGCAAATATCCACTATGTGATTATGCGGGAGGATGGCGTTGCATCAGAGTATTTGACGGAGCCCATGAGAGAAATATATGGCGGAGTATATTTTAAGGAATTCGTGTTGTTCTTCGGTGAAAATCTCCAGTATTATATCATGGAGGAAGGTGACGGCGAAGGACAACTGACGGAGAGCGGGAATCTTCAGAAGAGCGATATCAGGGGCGACGGCGCTGACTGGCGCTATGAAATGATTAATGATATTATCATTAGCAAGACATTGGAAGACTATGACACGTTGGACAATCTCTTGGATGAGTATTATCGCAGAGAATATTTGTTTGAAAATCTTTTCGCATTGCAGTAGGGCATTTGATGTCTGTAAAAGGAGGTGGGACTCATGGGTCTTTTAAATCACGGGAAATTGGTTGTGGGATATGACATTGGCTCGGAATTTGCACAAATCAGTTATAGTGTGGGAGATGGAGCGGTGGAAACGCTTTCTTCCGTGGCGGGCGAAGAGTCCTATAATATTCCTATGGTCCTTTGCAAGAGATTGGGGGTCAATCAGTGGTTCTATGGCAAGGAAGCTATCCGATGTGCCGAGGAGGGTGCGGGGATTTTGGTGGAAAATATTCTGCAGCTTGCGCTTAACAAAGAGCCGGTGCAGATTGACGGAACTACCTTTGAGCCTATTGCATTACTTTCTCTGTTTGTAAAGAGAAGCCTGGGTATGCTTTCACAGATTGCGCCGCCGGAGAAATTGGCCGGTATGATATTTACCTGTGCAAAGCCGGATGGAAGGATTATTGATGTGCTGCAGCAGGTTGTAAGTAGTCTGCATCTTAAAACGGATAAGGTTTTTTATCAGAGTCATGCGGAGAGTTTTTATAATTATGTAATAAAGCAATCCACGGATTTATGGCAGTCCAGAGTACTTCTTTTGGAGTATAAGGGAACCAAGGTTCAAGCCTATTGTATGGATTGTAATCGTCGTACAACACCTGTGGTTTGTAGTGTGGACAGTTGGGAGCATGACATGCCGCCCTATGAGCCCATGCCGGAGTCAGAAGCTCTTCGCAGAGAGAAGATGGAGCGACTGGATAAGGAATTTGAAGGGATTGCATCTCAGGTTTGCAGAAATACGGCAGTATCGTGTGTATATTTGATAGGAGAACACTATTCCGACGAGTGGATGAAGGAATCTCTTCGAACCCTGTGCATGGGGCGAAGAGTGTTTCAGGGAAACAACCTTTACAGCAAA
>JAZQLH010000042.1:0-7831 GCA_045542555.1 Acetatifactor sp.
GGCCTCCGACTTCCCTATGGCAGTTTCGCCAATAGGAGTAATTTTGAAAGAGGTTGATTGTATGAAACGCAACAGAAGAATCCTTTCCCTGTTACTGGCAATTTGCCTGGTCGCAGCTCTGCTTCCCACTGCGGTATTTGCCGCAGAGAAGGTCACCTTGGCAGAGTATGTTCAGGACGATCAGATCGTCTCCTTCGCAAACAAAGAGTGGATCGTTATCGATAGCAATTCCACTGAGCTTGTTTTGCTTTTGAAGACACCTGAGGCACCTATCGCCTATAACGCCAGCGGTCTTTCCAATGCTTGGGATACCAGTGATGCAAAGACTTGGTGCGAATCTGCACAGTCTTGGTTTACCGAGGCGGAGTTGAATGCTCTTTCTGCGGAAAAAGTATTCTTCCTTTCTCATGATGAGATCGTTACATACTGGGTTGATAATTCCATTGACTCTCTGCGCACAACAGATGGTTGGTGGCTGCGTTACGATGGCGAAAATGTTAACGGAAACCTGTTTGGTATTGCAGTTAGTGATGCCGGTTTTATGGGCACCCCCCACGTTGCAACCAATTACGGTGCCCGTCCTGCCATCAAGATTCCTGTTGCAAATGTTGCAGCATTGATTCTGCCCGATGGGGAAGATGTATGGCAGTTGAAAGTAGTTGATAATAACTTCTCCGCAGCTTTCTCCGCAGAAGTGACTGTTGGCGCAACGACTGCAACTGTCAGCTACAGCAACTATGCATCTAACAGTACTGTTTATGCCGTATTGTGCGACCGCCTCGGTCAGATCATTTCTTGCAGCTCCAAGACTGCTGATGGAAGTGACATCGTTCTCAATCTGCCTGAAAAGCTTGTTGGTTGGTACTCTGTTCGCGTATTCAACGAAGTGAACGGCGTTGCAGGTACCAGTAAGGTCATTAAGCATGATTTCTCTGCGGATGACGGTATTGGTAACGTTATTGAGTGGAACGTTAATGTGGGCGGCGATATTACGGCCAACTTCAACATTGAACTGAGCGAAGAGGTTAAGGCTGACATTAAGGATGGTCAAAACGCTATTGTTTCTGTTACCCATGGTGGCACAACAAAGGAAATTCTTTTGAGCTCCTTGAATACCGGTACTGCAACGGACGGCAAGACGGAATGTGTTAAGCTTCCTGTTGATTTGACCGCTCCTCAGATGACCGACGAAATCACCCTTCAGATTTCCTCCGGTGATAAAGTTGGCGGTGAGCAGGTCTTCACCGTCCGTGAGTATGCTGAAGCCATTATCGCCGGTGATTTCAATGACAGCACCAAGGACCTTGCAAGACATATGCTGAACTACGGTGCCAAGGCGCAGATCTACTTCAACTACAAGACAACTGACTTGGCAAACAAAAATTCCGGTGAGCCTGAACAGGATGAAGTTCCTAATGCGGGCGCTTCTGCTGAAAAGCCCAACACCGTTGAAGGCATTTCCTTCTATGGCGCCAGCTTGGTTCTGAACTCTCAGACAACTCTTCGTTTCTACTTCACGCTTGCTGAGGGGAAAGATATTTCCGCCTTCGGTGATTTGAAGGTTAATACAAGAGTTGTCGGCGAAACAACAATGTACTTTGTAGACATTGTTGATATCGCTCCTCATAAGCTCAATGATGTTTATTCCGTCTCTGTAAACGGTGTTGAGATCGTTCGCTATAATCCCATGTGGTACATCCAGAGACAGTATCACAACGCTAACAATGCCGAAAAATTTACTAAACTGCTGCAGGCAATGTATAACTATTATCTGGCAGCAGATGCCTATGCAAATTGAGAGGAGGAATTATAATGCCTTTCTATGAAGATTACGAAGATCCGACTGGTGAACCTGACTGGTTTTTAGAAGACACCTCAGGTAGCCCTGAGCTTCCCATCTTGCCCGAATAAGGTGGTTTCATGAAAAAGATACTTTTGTTGATAGCTTGTGTATTGTGCCTTGTATTGTGCGCGTGTACGCCGCATAATAATAAGACACCTGATGCGACACCGGCGCCCACTGAGCCGGGACCTACACCCGGTATGACTGTAATAGCACCGACTGAGACGCCTGTGGAAATTATCGATCCTATCGATCCTACCGGCAGCCCTGTTGTCGTACCTATACCGTCCCCGGATCCCAGCCCAGACGAAACACCGGAACCCTCTCCGGAAGATTCTCCCGCTCAGTCTCAGAAGCCTACTCCTGAGCCTTCCCCGGAGCCTTCTCCGGTTCCTGACACAACGCCTGCTGATGAAGACGGTATTCATCTTCCTTTCATTCCTGTAAGTCCTAAGTAAATCAAAAGGGCACATGGTCTACAGGCCATGTGCCCTAATATTCTACCAAGATTGGCAGGTGATTGCCTTGTATGCCTTCAGAATAAAGATTGGTAATATTGTTGCGGATATTCAGTCAAACTATTCTTATCTTAAGAGAATTTGTGAACCATATTTATCTGATGAAGAAGCAGTCTGCAGCATCTTAATTGATTCTGCCGCTGTTGAAGCTGAATATCAGATAAACCAGGCAGCAATTGCTCAATCAGACTTGCCTTCTGTGAATACTGAAGACTGGTTTCTTGAAGTTTACGCACTACTTCATAAGCTAATGCCCCTTTTACCATCATATAATATGCTGTTTTTACATGGATCCGCCATCCGCTATAAGGGGAAAGCATATATCTTTATTGCCCCAAGTGGAACAGGGAAGTCTACTCACTCCAGATTATGGAAAGAAAGATTTGGAGACGAAGTGACGGTTATTAATGATGATAAGCCTTTTCTTGCATTCAGAGATGACAAGGTATATGTCTGTGGAACGCCGTGGCGCGGCAAACACAATATAGGTCTTAATATGGAGACACAACTCGGAGGCATATGTATACTGGGCAGAGGTGATAAGAACGAGATCATCCGGCTAAATAGCTCTGATGCAGTGCAGGAGGTCATTCAGCAAAGCAATTTGCACAGATATAAAGATAATGCGCTGATAGCGCTTGACTTAATTGATAAGCTCCTTAATGCTGTGCCTGTATATCGTTTGTTTTGCACACCATCCTTAGATGCTGTAGATGTTTGCGCAAAGGGAATTGTAAATAACGGCCCGTAACTCGGGCCGTTTGATTCATCAAACAAAATCTTGACATTCTTCAAAATCTTCAATATAATATCGTAGTTATCGGGGTGTGGCGAAGTTTGGTATCGCGCTTGGTTCGGGTCCAAGAGGCCTCGGGTTCGAATCCCGACACTCCGACCAGAAAAAAGCATCGACTTTGTCGGTGCTTTTTTCAACTAAATCCACCCTTGCGGGTGGGTGAAATCGCCTGCTGCGATGAAATCCAACTTCGTTGGGTGAAATTCGCCTCGACGGCGAGTGGGTGGATTTAATTTCATCTGAGGCAAAGCCGAAGATTTCATCAGCGTTAGCTGATTTCACCCTTGCATCAGCAAGGATGTCATTTATGCAAGGGTCCGAATTCATACGCAACAATACCGAAAATATCTTTTTTGTAGCCCATGACAAAAAAGAACTCGCATACGCGAGTTCTTTTTTATTTTATAGAACCCGAGGCCTCTTGGTTGCCATCCCCGAGCGGTTTGCGCAAAGCGGAGAGCGAGTGTAAGAAAATTCAAGCTGTATATTATGTTATTAGTATTTTCTTTGTTGCATATATTGATTGAGTGAAAATAATTTGTAAATGGGAGGTGTGATTATGGCCTATAAGGTGGAGTATGGAATGGATACGCCGGAAATAAAAACAACCAAAAAGGTTAATGGGAAGTGGAGGGTGGATAAAAAGAAAATGATCATCTTGGCACTGATCATCGCTTTTGCAGGTGTCTGCTTATTTACTGATGTTCTCATTCCAGGGGACCCTGTAATAACAAAAGCCGCAGTGTCAGAGCTTATAAGTGATGTGAAGAGTGGGGGGCAGGTGGTGGATGCATTTGCTGCGTTCTGTCAAACAGTGTTACAGAGCAATTGAAGGGAAAATAGCCGTTTCAACCGATATACTGTTTTTCTTGGCTATAGCATTGCTGCTTGTGCCTCTGCAGTGGCTTATGGCCTGGATTTTAGCAATAACCATACACGAATTGTTCCACTACTTGGCGCTACGCATAAGTGGCGCGTCAGTTATGCATATAAGAATTAGTTGTAAGGGCGTTGTAATGGACACCGATGCCTTGCCCTTATGGAGAGAAGCATTTTGCGCTTATGCAGGTCCGGTTGGCGCTCTTATAATTCTGTTCTTTTCAAGCTATCTGCCGCGGACGGCGATCTGCACCCTGGTGTTTAGCGCCTACAATCTTTTGCCGGTATTTCCCCTGGATGGAGGTAGGGGCCTTGCTTGCATCATAAAGAATGTATTGCCCGAGCGCCTTGCAGTACCCATATTATTAGCCATAGAGAATATAGTCCTGGCCAGTATAGTTATCATTTCTTTATATTCTGTGTTTAAGTTGGGACTCGGATTAGTCCCGGCAGGCTTGGCACTTATTTTGCTTGTAAGAAGCAAAGGATTAAAATTTCCTTGCAAAAAACAACTGTTGGGCGTACAATAAAGCTACATGATTTTAACGAGGTGCCCTATGACTGACCTGCTACGAAGAATTCTGCCTGCTGTGCAGAAGCCTGCCCGGTATACCGGCGGAGAATATAATGAAATTAAGAAGAATCTGCAAGAGGTACGGGTGCGTGTAGCATTCTGTTTTCCTGATACTTATGAGATTGGTATGTCCAATCTGGGTATGCGAATTCTCTATGGTGTGATGAATCAAATGGATGGCGTGTGGTGCGAGCGGGTGTTTGCACCATGGGCGGATATGGAAGTCGCGATGCGCCAGAATAATCTGCCTCTTTGGGCACTTGAGAGTCAAGATCCGGTAAAGGATTTTGATATGATCGCCTTTACTGTTGGCTATGAAATGTGCTATACAAATATTTTGAATATGCTGAATTTGGCCGGGGTGCCGATTTATAGCAAGGATAGACAGGGGCTAAAGAACATTGTTTTTGCCGGTGGCGTTTGTACATTCAATCCAGAGCCTCTTGCGGACTTTGTAGACTTCTTTTCTCTTGGTGAAGGCGAGGAGATTACTCCGGAGATTATCTCCTTGTATGACCTTGCCAAGGCTGAGGGGTGGACGAAGGACCAATTCCTTACGGCTGTCTCTAAAATTCCTGGCATATATGTTCCCTCATTCTATGAACACACATATAATGAGGATGGGACGATTGCCGAGATTCATTCTATGAACGGTGCACCGAAGAGAATCACTAAACGCATTATCGAGAATCTTGATACTGCCTATTATCCTACAAAAATGATTGTGGCATCCACAGAAATTGTCCATGACCGCGCAAACCTGGAAGTATTCCGTGGATGCATCCGAGGCTGCCGTTTCTGCCAGGCGGGTTTTTCCTGCCGCCCTGTACGGAAAAAGAGCCCTGATGTACTTTATAAGCAGGCCGTAGAAACAATGGAGAATTCCGGCCATAATGAATTGACGCTATCGAGTCTGTCCACCTCCGACTATCGCCAGCTACGGGAATTGACCGATGAGCTGATACCCTACTGCGAAGGCAATAAAATCAATTTATCTGTGCCTTCCTTACGGGCAGATAACTTCTCAACAGAGCTGATGGAGCGACTGCAGACTCTTCGGAAAAGCGGCCTTACATTTGCGCCTGAAGCAGGTACACAGCGGCTTCGTGATGTGATTAATAAGAACCTGACGGAAGAAGAAATCCTCACATCTTGTACAAATGCGTTTGTCGGCGGCTGGAACAATGTAAAGCTGTACTTTATGCTTGGTTTGCCTACAGAAACGGACGAGGATGTCCTTGGAATTGCAGAACTTGTGTATAAAATTATTTTGGCGTGGAAAGAGAATGCTGTGAACAAGAAGCGTGGGCTTCGTGTGCATGTAGCCACAGCATATTTTGTGCCTAAGCCTCATACACCATTCCAGTGGGAGAAGCAGATAACGCCAGAAGAATACCTGCGCAGATGTAAACTTCTTAAGGACCACCTGTACTCCAAGAGCATCGTTTATAATTATCATACGCCTGATATCAGCCGCCTGGAGGCTGTTACCGCGCGAGGTGATCGTCGATTGGGTCCTGTAATTGCCTATGCTGCCGCCCATGGTGCAAAGCTGGACGGATGGGATGAATTCTTCCGTTATGATCTGTGGATGGATGCTTTCCGTGCCTGTGGGGTCGACCCAGCCTTCTATACAACACGAGGATACGCAGAAGATGAAATTCTGCCCTGGGATATCGTTGATGTTGGCGTAAGCAAGAAGTATCTTCTGCGTGAACGCAAGCAGGCTTACGAAGGAAAAGTAACACCGGATTGCCGTCATGGTTGCAGTGGCTGTGGTGCTAATTGCCTGCTCAAGGGGGTGGAATGCGATGCTTAGGTTGTTGTTTGAAAAGAAAGGCAAAAGAGTCTGGATTTCTCACCTGGATTTGATGCGTCTGTTTCAGAGGGCTTTTAAGCGGGCAGGATTGCCGTTAACACACACACAGGGGTTTAATCCACGGCCATCGGTTTCTATTGCACTCCCTCTTTCTGTAGGTGTTGAGAGCCGCTGTGAACTGTTGGATTTTGAGCTGGAAGCCTGTAATGTATCTACAGACGAAATCCGTAATAAACTGAACGAGTGCCTTGTGGAAGGCGTCAGAGTTCTGGATGTTTACGAGGATGGGCGGAAAATTCGGGACCTTTGCTATTTGATGTGTGAGTTGACGCTTGTATATGATGCTGGTGTTTCTGACGGCTGTTTGGATGCTCTGAGAGCCTTGTTTGCTGGTGGGAGTATTGTCGTACCAAAGAAAACAAAAAGCGGAATTCAAGACCAGGATATTGCTCCTATGATAAAAAGCATTTCCTTTGAAAAGGCTAATGATAGGGAAGTGGTCTGTATTTGCACGATCTGCTGTCAAAACCCTACCCTGAATCCGGCACAGATCCCCTTGGCAATTGAGATGTTTTGCCCGGAATGGAATGCGGACCATTGCCACATAATCCGTTCTAATATTTTTGATCAAAATCTTGAAGTATTTCGTTAAGGAGTAAATATGGAAATTAATCCTAATTTTGTTTTGGAAGATTGTCCCATCTGCCGTGGCAACGGAATGGTTGTTCACGAAGGTGGCTGGAATGTCCAGGTTGAGTGCTGCGATTGCAGCGCCCATACTGTTTACGTGGAATATGAGAATGATGAGCAGAAGAAGGAAGCGGAACAGCAGGTGGTTTGCCTTTGGAATTTAGGAAAGGTGATCAAGGGCGAAGCCGGCGAATAAAAATTTTTCTCAAAAAGTAAAAAAATGCTTGCATTTTCTGTGACGGTGTGATAGTATATCCAAGCGGTCGCAAGACGCAAGCAATTTCCGGGTGTGGCGAAGTTTGGTATCGCGCTTGAATGGGGTTCAAGAGGCCTCGAGTTCGAATCTCGACACTCGGACCAAAAATGGGAAATCCACAAATGTGGATTTCCCATTTTTTATAGAAAAAATTATAAATTATACTTGATTTTCTACATAAACTGTGTTATCATAACTCGGTCTGAAAACAAGGTGAGTCCTCTGCGTGGCCGAAACCCATATCTTCGGAGCAAACCATGTAAGAACGCCTAACTATAAGGAGGACAATGATATGGATTTGGTAAAGGCACTGTCCAGCCAGTACATGAAGGAAGAGCTGCCCGAAATGCGGGTTGGCGACACTGTTCGTGTGCATGTGCGGATCAAGGAAGGCTCCCGTGAGCGTATTCAGGTGTTTGAAGGCACCATCATCGCCCGGAAGCACGGCGGCATCGG
>JAZQLH010000043.1:0-19034 GCA_045542555.1 Acetatifactor sp.
GCTATGAATATCAAGAGACTTCAGGAAATCGGTTGCTATCGTGGTATTCGTCATAGAAAGAGCTTACCAGTTCGTGGTCAGAAGACAAAGACCAACGCAAGAACTCGTAAGGGTCCTAAGCGTACTGTTGCAAACAAGAAGAAATAATTAAGTAAAATAACTTTTCCTGAAAAGTTGTTTTACGCTACTTCTGAAAAATGCGTAGCATTTTTCAGAAGGAACCCGATAATAATTTTAACACAAAGAAAGTAGGTTAGTTTAAAATGGCAAAGAAAGCAGTAGCAAGCAAGAAAGTTACTAAGAAACGTGTCAAGAAAAACGTTGAACGCGGACAGGCACATATTCAGTCTTCTTTTAACAATACAATTGTTACTTTGACTGATGCTGAGGGTAATGCACTCAGCTGGGCAAGTGCCGGTGGTCTGGGCTTTAGAGGTTCAAGGAAATCTACTCCCTATGCTGCACAGATGGCAGCTGAGACTGCTGCAAAGGCAGCAATGGTTCATGGTCTGAAGACCGTTGACGTATTCGTTAAGGGTCCCGGTTCAGGTCGTGAGGCAGCAATCAGAGCACTCTCTGCTTGTGGTCTTGAGGTAGTAAGTATCCGTGACGTAACCCCTGTTCCTCACAATGGATGCCGCCCTCCCAAGCGTCGTAGAGTTTAATCGTTAACTAAGGTTGGAAGAAGGCACTCGATAGAGTGTTGTAAACAGACAAGAAAGGAAATTAGAAAAATGGCAGTTAATCGCGTACCCGTATTAAAGAGATGTAGATCCCTTGGTCTTGACCCTGTATATTTGGGTTATGACAAGAAGTCCAACAGAACTTCTGCAAGAGCTGGCAAGAAGGTTAGTGAGTATGGTCTTCAGCTTCGTGAGAAGCAGAAAGCTAAGTTCATCTATGGTGTTCTGGAGAAGCCTTTCAGAAACTATTATGAGAGAGCTGACAGAATGAAGGGCATGACCGGTGAGAACCTTATGGTTATGCTTGAGACCAGACTGGACAGTGTAATTTTCAGAATGGGATTTGCAAGAACCAGAAGAGAAGCTAGACAGATCGTTGGTCACAAGCATGTACTTGTAAACGGCAAGCAGGTAAACATTCCTTCTTACCTGATCAAGGCTGGCGATGTAATCGAGATCAGAGAGAAGTCCAAGTCTCTTCAGAGATATAAGGACATCGTTGAGGTAACCGGTGGCAGACTGGTACCCGAGTGGATGGATGTTGATCTTGAGAACTTCAAGGGCACCATCAAGAATCTCCCCAGCAGAGAGATGATTGACGTTCCCGTAGATGAGATGCTTATCGTCGAGTTGTACTCCAAGTAATAAGCAGTAGAGCTATCCACATAGAAAAGGAGGGTATTTGCAGTGTTTGATTTTGAGAGACCTAATATTGAGGTTGTTGAGATTTCAGAAGACAAAAAGTACGGCAAATTCGTAGTTGAGCCCTTGGAGAGAGGCTATGGTATCACCCTTGGTAACTCCCTCAGAAGAATTATGCTGTCCTCTTTGCCCGGTGCTGCTGTCAGTCAGGTAAAGATTGATGGTGTGTTGCACGAGTTCAGTTCCATTCCCGGCGTTAAGGAGGATGTGACTGAGATTATCATGAACATCAAGAGTCTTGCTATCAAAGATTCCAGCGAGACCAACGAGGCAAAGACCGCATATATCGAGTTTGAGGGCGAGGGCGTTGTCCACGCTTCCGATATTCAGTGTGATCAGGATATTGAGATTTTGAATCCTGATATGGTAATTGCTACCTTGAGTGGCAAAGATACCAAGCTTTACATGGAGTTAACCATCACGAAGAATCGTGGTTATGTAAGCGCTGATAAGAACAAACGCGATGATTTACCTATTGGTGTAATTCCCATTGACTCCATCTACACTCCTGTAGAGAGAGTAAATGTTACAGTTGAAAATACCCGTGTAGGTCAGATTACTGACTACGACAAGCTGACACTGGATGTATATACCAACGGAACTTTGGTTCCTGATGAGGCTGTCAGCCTGGCTGCAAAGGTACTTAGTGAGCATTTGAGTCTCTTTATCGATCTTTCTGAGAATGCAAGAACCGCAGAGGTTATGATCGAGAAGGAAGATGACGAGAAGGAGAAGGTGCTTGAGATGAGCATCGACGAGCTGGAGCTTTCTGTTCGTTCCTACAACTGCTTGAAGAGAGCCGGTATCAACACTGTTGAGGAGTTGACCAATAAGACTTCCGAGGATATGATGAAGGTTCGTAACCTGGGTCGTAAGTCCTTGGAGGAAGTTCTCGCAAAGCTGAAAGAGTTGGGCTTACAGCTCAATCCCAGCGACGACAACTAGGAGTTAAATTAAGATTTTCCCGGTGCGGTAAATCCAAAGCGTATGCGCCGGGTTATCTTCAAAATGGCACAGTAAAAGACAGCACAGCTGCCTAAGCATTCGGTAAGTAAGTCCAAAGAGCGTGGCCGGATGTTCCATGAATGGAGAAAGGAAAATTAATCATGGCAAAGTATAGAAAGCTTGGAAGAACTTCTTCCCAGAGAAAAGCATTATTGAGAAATCAGGTAACTGCACTTCTTACTCACGGTAAGATTGTTACTACCGAGGCTAAGGCTAAGGAAGTAAGAAAGATCGCTGAAGGCCTTATTGCACTTGCAGTTAAGGAGCAGAACAACTTCGAGATGGTTACTGTTGAAGCTAAGGTTCCTGTAAAGGATGCTAGCGGCAAGAGAGTAAAGGAAGTTGTTGATGGCAAGAAGGTTACCAAGTACGAGACCGTACAGAAGGAAATCAAGAAGGATCTTCCTTCCAGACTGCATGCAAGACGTCAGATGATGAAGGTTCTCTACCCTGTAGTTTCCGTTCCTACTGAGGGCGCAGGTAAGAAGAGAAACACCAAGGAAATCGACTTGGTTGCAAAGCTGTTTGATGAGTATGCAGAGACTTACAAGGATCGCAAGGGTGGTTACACCAGAATGATCAAAATCGGCCTTCGTAAGGGCGATGCAGCTATGGAAGTAGTTCTTGAGCTGGTATAATTAAATTAAACATGATAAGGCTGTTGTGTGGATTCCATACAACAGCTTTTTTGTGGAATGCAGCGATAGATTGACGCATCTTTGTAATATATGGTATAATGCTGGAAGAAAAATACTTATAGGAGGTGTGGGACATGATATGTTCTAAGTGTGGTTCCAATGTTCCTGATGACAGCAAATTTTGTGTGCGCTGTGGGAATAAGATAGAGAAAGTTGAAGTTGTAAAGAAGGAGGAAACATCCTCTAATGCTGTTTGCCAGAAGTGCGGTGCAGCGTTGAATCCCGGAGCAAAATTCTGCTCAAAGTGTGGAAGTACGCAGGCAGGTAAAGTTGTACAACCTGTGGCAGCACCTCAGCAGGTAGCAGCACCTCAGCAGGTAGCAGCACCCCAGCAGGTAGTAGCGCCTCAGCAGGTTGCACCTCAGCAGGTTGCGCCCCAAACCAAGCCTAAGAAAAAGAAATCTAAAAAAGGTTTAATTATAGTGCTTGTACTATTACTGATTATTGGAATTATAGCAGGTGCAGGCTATTACTTTGTTGTTGTTCAGGGTATAAATCCGTTGGAGGCTGTTTCTTCAATGCTTGATACATCCAATGAGCAGGAAGACGACGAAGAAGCTAAGGATGATGACGAAGAAAATAAGGATGGCGAGAATGATGGCGAGGAGTCTTTAGAGGCACAATCTGGTGAAAGTCAGGATGCAGAGAACGAAAAGGGCGATATTTCACTGCTTGATCCTGCAAAAGAGCTTGTAGAGGATGCAAAAGCAGAATATGACGCTCAGAATTATACAGATGGAGCAATTCCTTTGAGTAAGGATGCAATCAATCAGTTTGCGACAATCGGTGAAGCCAACAACCTGCACGAAGAAGCACAGGAAGGAATCGATAGTGTTTACTGGATTTATATGGAGTCTATTATCCGATATTGTGATAATATGAAAAACCAGGGTGCTTCAGCGGCATGTTTTGAACAGATAAACGATATACTTACAGAGGCGATGGAGTTTACGGACAGCCTTGCAGACAAAAACTACGAAGTAGATGCAAATGAGCTGTACACATACAAAGAAACAACCATCACGTCTTTTAAAGATATGTATATTGAAAGTATAAATAATATTACAGAGTACGAAAACTGGTCACGAGATGAGGCATGGAGTTATGCTGAACAGGCATATTCCATAAAGGAAAATGGTAAGCCGCTTCTGTTTGATGAAGAGAATTTAGAAGATCCTTTGCGTTTGCGTTATGGATATTGTCTGGCGTGGATAACAAGAAAACGTTGCGAGACAGGTCTTTCGGACGGTACTTTAACCAACGAGGATGTTGTGAGAAATATGGAAGCTGTTCTTGAGGAGACAGATTACAATCTGCTTTTGATTCAGGATATTATTACATATGGTAGCGCAGCAGGAATGGATGTTGAAAAATACCGTAAAGCATATAATTCAACTGTGGAGGAAATTAAGAATAAACAGGGTCTTATCATTGGAAATGATATCGGAGTCAATTCCAGCAGCAGTGTGGATTTAAAGCATTTCTGGTATTTTAACGACTTAGATGGAGAGGATAAGTACAAAGTTGACACCCATAATGGAACAACTGCAGAAACAAGAGAGTGGATTCGCAGTAATGTACCGGTAATCCTTAGTGAATAGAGAAGTAGAAGAGAGTACAAATCAAAAAAAGAAAATTGATTTTAAGAAAGCATTAAAAAGCAGCTTTATCATAATAATTACAGTTTCTTTGGGGTTTCTTGTGGGGATTATGGGTGGCATCTTTTTGCAAGGGATGACAGAGGAATCTGTAGTTGAAGAACAGGAAGTTGTTGAAAGTACGACGGAGGAAGGGCAGTCTGAGGAAAATACGGAATCCACAGAGAGTGTGGAGGAAAATCAGATGCCCCTTTATCCTCCTGCGGAGTATGATTTTATAGTGGATGAAATAACCGTTGAGATAGAAGGGTTATCCAGAGGTTATGATATTGCCGTTATTAATGATCTTCATCTGATCACGGATACACAGCCGGGGGATGTTTTGGAAGAAAATCTTCCCACGGTAACTGACAGATACAATACCTTTGCAGTAACATCCGATGGTGTTCATGCAGACGAGTTGTGGCCGGAAATTATCAAGTTCTTGAATTACTATGATTTTGATGGCGTTGTTTTTGCAGGCGACATGCTGGATTATTGCAGCCATAGTAATATGTCAGTTCTTTCAGAGGGGTTTGATGATTTGAAATACCCCAAGGAAAAAATAATGTACATCCGATCTGACCATGATTATGGCGGCTGGTATGGCGGTGGTGTATTTACGGATGCAGATGGTTTTACCCTTCAGTCTGAGTTTTTTGATGGAGATTCAGGCAAGAATTGCATTGAATTTGATGAGTTTCTCATAGTTGGAGTAAATAAATCTTATCAAAATTTGTCAGATAACAGACTTTCATTTCTGAATGAGAAGATGAATATGGGTAAGCCGGTGATTATGGTAACACATGTCCCGTTTTACTCAGAGCAAGATCCTTCTCTTGAAGAGTTATCCATGGAGAAACGAAATCGGATTTATTACTGGAATAAGGAAAATTCAACCTATAGTCCGGATGCAAATACACAATCGTTTATTGATAATATGTATGATATTAATTCCAGTGTTGTCCAAATATTAGCGGCACATGTACATGCCGCATGGGACGGTGTTGTGGCAAATGATTTGAGGCAGCATATTTTCGGACCTGCTTTTGAGGGAAGAATTGGAATTGTACATGTTGTTGCAAAAAAGGAAAGTGAGGAGGGGAATAAATGATAAGAAATATAAAGAGATTTTCAAAACAGGCAATATTCCTTGCTCTGGTAGCAATTCTTTTGTTTCAGGATGGAATGACAACCATGGCAACGGAGGAAGGGACGGAACTTCCTAAGTCCCAGCCCGGAGAGGTTTATGCATATGATGCGGGAAATGCATGTGCCGAAGGTTTCTTTGTGCCCACACATGTTTATCAGTTTGGTGGGGAATTTTTTATTGCAGATGCATATAATCATCAGATTCTTCACACAAACAATGTAGCGAATCATCCTGCCGACTGGAATCCGGTGGGAGCAGGCTTGTATCGTCCTCATGCCATTGCAAGTGATGGAACCATTTATCTTGTAGTGGATACCGATAATAACAGAATTGTTACATATACCAAGACGGATGTTGGCTATCAGTTGGTTCAAAGCATTGAAAATGTAGGAATACGCCCTCATTACACGGTTTATGATAATGCTACCGGACAGTTTTATGTGTGGAGCTCCATGACAGGAACCATGTATATTTACAAGAGAGTTCCCAACAGCACATCTATCCGCTTAAAAAGCACGAAAAGGATAAGGGATTTGGATGGTGCCTACACTCGTTCCTTTACCATTGAGGGTGATACAATTTATTTCCCCTGTACAGGAAATAGTGCAATTTATGCAGTTAATAAGAGTAACTTCCGAATAAAAGGAATTTATCCTGTTGCATCAGAGTTATCAGAAATGGTTCAGGTGATTCATGAGCAGAATTACTATTATCTGGTTTCATCAGCCAACCCGGTGAAGGGAACCACACCGAGAATTACAAGGTCCAAAACACTGGAAGGCTTTGGAAACGGTGGATATGAGGATATTTACGGCGCATTTGAGGAGTTGGATGGCATTCCCTATTATATTACAAAGGGAGAAGACGGACATTTCTATACACCTGTAATCGAAGGTAGTTGCAAGGCTTATATTTGTAGTTTTGATATAGTGAATGATGTAATTACTAATGTTAATCATATGAAGTATTAATATACCTTATATGAGATGTACATAGGAGGGTGAGGGGATGTTTTGCAGAAATTGCGGATGCGATATTGCAGAAAATGTAAAATTTTGTCCCAAGTGCGGTACGATGGTGATAGATTCACCAAAGGTTGTTGAAACTGTCCCGGATAAAAAGAAGCGCAGAAAGAAAAAATCCAAACTGGTACCTGTCATTATAGTCTTGTTTTTGCTGATAGCGGCAGGCGTTCTGAGTGTTGGAGCGTACGGTGTTGTTAAGACGAATGAGTTCAAGGAAGAGATTGCCAATTTCGAGAAAGATACAAAGGAATTTACTTCTCTTGGCAAATACCAGATTACATATGACGAGTTGCTGAACAGCTCGCAAGAGGCTTCTTCAGGATATCGTTTTTGGGAGTATGATAGTCTGGCTGAACAGATGTCAGCGCTTGTTATTGAGATTGATAGTATGAATACTGCGGTTTCTGCATACAGACAACAGTATGCAGAAATAGTAGAAGAAATCGAAACTGACAGCAAGTACATTATGACAGATTACGAAGAGGATTATCAGAGTGCCAAAAAGGCACTGGAAGATTCCCTGGCTGAATTTGATGAAAATGCTTGTAAAAGTAATGCCAAAGCTCTTTCAGATATGCGCGATACCATTGTGACCGGTAATGCGCAGACGGCGAAGTCTTATCTGGATGACGTAGAAGAAGTTAAGAATGTATTTTCAAATTACAGCTTACATCCGTTTGAGGAGTACATGCTGGGAGATTTGGCCGAAAAAATTGAAGCTGATAAAAACAATTTGGACTACATTAAATTACAGGAGGACTATAACGAATTTAAGGTATGGTCAGATAAATTCGGAGCAGCGCTTTCCAGTAACAGGCAGGTAGAAAGTTTTGTACAGGCTGATGTATCCGGTGAGGATGAGGTAAAGATTTACATTACGCCCAGTGATTATGAAGAGTATGATTTCAAGCTGGAAGATTTCATTGTATATGAAAAACATGGTGAGGTATGGCAGGAGTGCTATGCAAAGGACATTACCCAGATTGAAGGTATGCTTACAATGGATATTGTTGCAGATATATCCGGCAGCATGCGCAATGACTTCTACGATATGCAGTGTGCAATCGAAGGGTTTGTGGATGAGACACATTCCGACACACAGTTGGGTCTGTCTACAATCGGTAGTATCTATGAACGATACCAGGAATTTACCACGGATAAGTCAGCAATTAAGAACTCAGTATGGAATCTTGAATGTTACGGATTAACAAGTTTATATCAGTCTCTGTATTCCTCTGTGGTTTACACTGCATCGGAGGAAGGCGCAAGATGCGTGGTGGCATTTACAGATGGTAAAAACGAGCCCTATGGAGCCGGTTATGATTATGATGCACAGGATGTTATTGATGTATCCTTGTATTATCAGGTTCCGGTTTATATCATAGGAATCGGCAGTCATGTAAATTCGTCGGAACTTAGAAATATAGCAGAATCCACGGGCGGAGCCTATTATGCCAATATGACAGTTGACGATTTGCAGGATGTATATATGGATATTTATACTGCGCAGGGCCGTATGTATGAGCTTTCCTACAAAACGCAGGTGTCGAATGATACCAACAGAGACCTATATGTGCTATATGCAGATGAAACAATGGATTTGAGTGTCAGAATTGATTCTGAGGTAAATGCAGAGGCGTTGCAAAGTGCATATGAATCAGCGGGGCTTACCGGTGATGATTTGACAGCATTTTATACAGGTTCAAAGTACTTATCATCTGATGATTTAACCAAACTGGGAGATAGTTTGGAGGCGGTTCAGACCGTTATTAATATCTATTATGCGAAAAACGGATATCAGTTTGGAAGCGGTGAAAACGGACAGAAACAGCTGGCTAAAATGATAGATATGGGTGTGATTTCTCAGAATGGAACAAAGAGCGGAGATGAGGTAACACAAATTCTTAGATCCGACCCCGTCATCTGGCAGAATTTTAGTGCTCTGTACAATTACCGTTACGAGTTGGTATATTCCGCAGCATTGGATATTTATAGAGACAATCCTCGTATTTCGTATGAGGAACTTAGAAGACAGGTAAGCGAGTATTATGGTGAAGAAAATGAAGTTCGCTATGATCCCGTTATCTCAAGTGCCTGGAAGAATATCTTAGCAGGCCAATAAAATACATGGAGGGAAAAACAATGAAATGTACAAATTGTGGCAAAGAAGTTGAAGCAGGCGCATTGTTTTGTGATGAATGCGGTGCATCAATGGCTGTAGAGACAGCGGTTGCAACAGAAAACGTTCAGGAGACAGTAAGTGTCCCTGAAGAGGTTAAGGAGGCACCTAAAGCACCTGAACAGCCCGTAGCGGCAGCAGCAAATGTATTTTGCATAAACTGCGGAACACCGATTCCTGCAGGTTCAGATTTTTGTCAGAATTGTGGCGCAAACCAGAAAGCTCAGGATGCACCTCAAAATGAAAAACCCGCAAAGAAAAAAGCACCTATGGGTATCATTATTGGTGCTGTGGTAGCAGTAGTTGTGTTGGTATTGTTAGTTCTTGGTGTCAAGGCCTTGTTTGGTGGAAGTAAGGGCGGAAAGATTGACTATACCTTCTACATCAAGGATAAGGAAGTATACTACACTCAGGCAGGCAAGAAAACTTCAATTCAGGTAACAGATGAGTTTATCGACGGAAGTGATGTTGGCAATTATGAGCTTGCTAATGCAGCATCTGAGTTGGGTTATTACTTTATTAAGAGTGATGACGGGAAGTTAATATTCTACCCTGACAAGATGGACACTTACAATGACGATGGCTTTAATATTTATTATAAGAAGACTTCAAAGCTTGGAAAAGAGGGAGAGGGCGAGAAGATTGACTCCGACATTCTGGCATACTCTGTCAATGATGCAGCAACACTGGTTACATACATCAATGATGATGGAGATTTGTATTCCTACAATGTAAAGAAGCAGGAGAAGGAAAAAATTTCCGGTGATGTAGAGCAGTACGAGGTATCCAAAGACGGTAAAACCGTTTACTTCTTAAACGATGAAGATGATCTTTATTGTTGGACCAGAGGTAAGGATAAAGACAAGATTGACAGTGATGTAACAGAAGTTTGCCATAACACAGACGATTTCAAGACAATCTATTACCTGAAAGAGGATTCTTTCTACAAGATGACAAAAGGTAAGGATAAAGAGAAAATTGCGTCTGATGTAAGTCGCGTATTCTATGTTTATGATTCCGGTGCAGCATATTTTACCAAGGACAATTCCGATAACCAGTCCGTTGCTGACTATGTTTACGATGATAAGGCAGAGGAAGATTTGAATATTACTGAGCCTAAATGGCCCAGCTATCCTTCCCGTTATGACTATTCTTCTACCACAGCATATGATGCAGCTGTAGAGGCATACAATAAAGAAAAAGAAGCGTATGACACAAAGTTGCAGGAATATTATCAGAAGCTTGAAAGAGATAATATGCGTGAGCAGCTGAAGGGTGATATGGAGTTCTATTTAGAGTGCTATGAGCTGTATTACTATGATGGTAAGAAAGAAGAGAAGCTTACCGATTCCTTCTTAAGCAGACATGATTATGCTACAGGTAAGCCGGTAATCGTTTATTCTGCATTGGATATGGAAGATGTAGAGAAGGTTGAGCTTTCTGAGTTTTCTAACATTTATGATTTGCAGAGTGAAATTATGGATGCTTTGAATGATAATGCAAAACATTATGTTGCATCTGAGTCAAAAGTTGCCATGATTGAGATCGAGAATGGTCAGGACTTTGAAATTAACAGTAATGGTGATACCATCATGTTCTACAGTGATGTGGATGAAGAAAAATCCGAGGGTGATTTGTATCTTGTTGAAGTGAAGAGCGGAAAGCTTTCTAAGCCTGAGTTGTATGACAGTGACGTATATATTAACTACTTAACTGTTAATAATTCCTATATCCGTTACTACAAGAGCTACGAAGACAGAACCGGTGATTTGTACATCGATAAGAAGCAGGTTGATTATGAAGTGTCTACACAGAGTCTGACCTATGACAGCGATAGTGATACCTTCTACTACTATGTAGATTATGACACTGAAGAGGGAGAAGGTACTCTTAAGGCATACAAGAAAGGAAAAGCTACGAAGGTTGCAGATGATGTTGCATATCATCGCCTGATAGATGGTAAATTATACTACATTAACGATTACAGCTCAAAGAATTACAAGGGAGAACTGTATTTCTATAATGGCAAGAAGGCTACCAAAGTAGATGAGGATGTAGTAGCATTCTTGAATGCAACAACAAGCAAGTCTCTGCAGGGAGGAGCATATAGATATGGCTGGTGATACATTAGAAAAACTGAAAATGTCAGTCAATCGCGGTATAACTACAATTAGTGTAAAAACTTCAGCATCCATGGAGCGATCAAGAGTATTAACAAATATTGAGTCTTTGCAGAAAGAAAATCAGAAGGACTACGCTGTTATTGGAGAAGAGGCATATGCATTGTGGGAGTCCGGCACACAGGATTTTAGTAAGCTAAATGAAAAGTTTGAGTTGATTAAAAAGAGAAAAGCAGACATAGAGAACTTGAATGAACAACTCATACTCATTGAAGAAAAGAATAAAGAGATTCTGAGCAGAATGGATGATGCTCCGGCAGAAACAGTGTCTGAGGCAGCTAATCCGGTGGTAAATCAGGAGAAATTCTTCTGTTCTAATTGCGGAGAAGCTTATGATACACAAGTAAAGTTTTGCCGCAAATGCGGAAACAAAATGTAACCGACAAGATATAAAAAATGCTACAACGGCTGTATGGCTGTTGTAGCATTTTTTTTAGTAAAGATTTATGGCGTTTTCTGAAAATGCTGGTAGTCCTTTAGGGAATTCCAGTTTCCGCCCCAGGTAAATCCATGCTCTGTAAAGAGCTTGTAGCATAGGTCGTTTTCATCAATTTTGTAAGGAAAATCTGCGTCTCGGTCCGCATAGGGTTCAGACCCCTTAGGAGAGATGCGGATTTGTCCGTTAGGGTATGTGACATATGGATTGTAGAAAGGATTGATGTCCAATGCCAGTCCCAGTGCATGCTTGGAAAGGCTTGTGCTGCCATCCACTACGCGATAGTTAAAGCATGAGGTATTATTGTCCTCCATGGACGCTGTGTCGTCTCCATCATACTCGTCAATCAGACGCACGCGTTCTAACTGATATTCATTGCGGTGCAGCTCATAAAAAATCTCCAACAAGTCATCAGCAATATATTCGTTACAAATCAGTTCGCCTTCGGTGGACATACCATCAAAATTGTAATGCAGAATATGCACATATCGTAAGTCGTCATAGGTGACAGCTAAGTCGCCGTTATCTTCTGCCGGATAGGAAATACCGGTAATACGATCCTTTAGTTCCTCTGAGAGAGGTTCATAATAGAATTCCTCGGCAATAGTGCCGGAAGCGGTTATATAAGTTACTCTGTCAGGACAGATGTAGGGTTCTTCTACAGTATTGCCGGAGATATCAGAACCGGAGACGTCGGAGGCAGACACATCAGAACCGGATACATCGGAGTCTGTTACATCCGGTTTGGAAACATCGGGAACCTCCTCCAATGCCTCCGGGTTTAATTTGCCGTATTCGTCCAGAGTCATGGAATTATTCTTGTTCAGCCAAGTCGCAATGCCAACCACAAGAAATACCAGCACTAAAACGCCGATGGCTTTTATAATTGCATTTTTATCTATTTGGTTCACAGAATTTACCTCATTTCATTTCTTTGTATTCGCTATGGAATTCTTTCAAATTATAACATTCTTCCTTTTTAGAATCAACTGATAGCACTTGTAATTCCACCTTGAATTTAGTACAATGAAAGCTAAGCAATTTGGCGTGACTGATAGAGGATATATGAGATGGGAATTATTAAGACCAAAAACTTAATATTTGAATATATCAGGCGGGACGAGGATGGTAATGTGGAGGATATTGTGAAGGCCGTAGATGATGTGTCTCTCAATATTCAAGCCGGAGAATTTATTGCCATTTTAGGACATAACGGTTCCGGTAAGTCCACTCTTGCAAAGCATATGAATGCCATTTTAAATCCCACAGAAGGAACCATCTGGGTGGATGGTAAGGATACCTCCAAGGAGGAGCATGTCTGGGACATTCGCCAGACTGCCGGTATGGTGTTTCAGAATCCGGACAATCAGATTATCGGTCAGGTTGTGGAGGAGGATGTGGGATTCGGTCCGGAAAATATGGGTGTTCCCACTAAGCAGATTTGGGAGCGGGTGGAGGAAAGCCTGCGTGCGGTGGGTATGTATAAATATCGCAAGTATTCTCCCAATAAGCTTTCCGGCGGTCAGAAGCAGAGAGTATCCATTGCCGGTGTGCTTGCCATGCACCCTAAATGCATTATTTTGGATGAACCTACGGCAATGCTTGACCCCAATGGCCGAAAGGACGTTATTCGGGCTGTAAGGGCCTTAAACGATGTGGAAAAGGTAACGGTTATACTGATTACACACTATATGGAAGAGACCATTCATGCGGACAGAGTGTTTGTCATGGATGGCGGCAGGATTGCAATGGAGGGAACTCCCAGAGAGATTTTTTCTCAGGTAGAGAAGCTAAAAGACCTGCGACTGGATGTGCCCCAGGTGACGCTTTTGGCACATGAACTTCGCAAAAGGGGGCTTAATCTGCCCAAGGGAATTTTGACCACAGAAGAACTTGTAGAGGCCATGCAAAAGCAGGGCTATCTGAATGCGTAAGTATATGCAGTGGAAAGGAAGTAATCCGTGTCTATTATTTTAGATCATGTAAATTATATATATGGTGCAGATACGCCGCTTGCCATGCATGCCTTAAAGGATATTTGTCTGCAAATCAAGGACGGAGAGTTTGTGGGAATTATTGGTCATACAGGTTCCGGTAAATCCACACTGATGCAGCACTTAAATGGACTTATCAAGGCTACGGAGGGACATATCTATTATAATGGTCGTGATATCTATGACGATGATTACGATATGAAGGAACTGCGCAGCAAAGTGGGGCTGGTGTTCCAGTATCCGGAGCATCAGTTGTTTGAGGTTGATGTTTTTTCAGATGTTTGCTTTGGCCCCAAGAATCTGGGACTAAGCAAAAAGGAAGCAGAACTTCGTGCCTATGATGCGCTTCGCAAGGTGGGACTTCCCGACGAGCTGTTTTATCAGTCTCCCTTTGAACTGTCCGGCGGTCAAAAGCGTCGTGTGGCCATTGCGGGAGTGCTTGCCATGAAACCGGAGGTTTTGATACTGGATGAGCCTACGGCGGGCTTAGATCCCAAGGGGCGTGACGAGATATTACAGCAGGTGAAGAGGCTCCAGCAGGAGACCGGCATGACCATTCTTTTGGTGTCCCACAGCATGGAGGATGTGGCTGAGTATGTGGATCGCATCGTCGTGATGAATCAGGGCAGTGTGATGTATGATGACACACCGCACAATGTTTTTTCACACTATAAAGAGCTTGAGGAGGTGGGGCTGGCCGCTCCGCAGGTTACCTATATTCTAAATGAATTGCAATGCAAGGGACTTGCTGTAGAGACTTCGGCAACCACCATAAGCAGTGCCGCCGATGAAATTATGAAGGCACTGCACAAGTAAATTTCTTTTGTGACAGGGAGCTTTATGTTACGAGATATCACTTTAGGACAATATTATCAAACTGAATCGATTATACACAAGCTGGATCCACGGGTAAAACTGGGAGGGACAATAATATATATTATCTCCCTGTTTTTCTTTAAAAACATCCTGGGTTATTTGGTTGCGGCATTGTTTTTAGCAGCGGTTATCAAGCTTTCCAATGTACCTTTTCGATTTGTGGTAAAGGGTATGAAGGGAATTCTTTTTCTGATGCTTATTACCGTGGGATTTAATTTATTTCTCACGCCGGGAACTACAGCGATAAGCTTCTTTAAGTTAACTATTACCTGGGAAGGTATTTGGCTGGCAGTAACCATGGTAGTGCGTCTGAGTCTGCTTATTATAGGGTCTTCCATAATGACGTTGACTACTACACCCAACAATCTCACGGATGGTATTGAGAGGATGCTTCGTCCGCTGAAAATTATCAAGGTACCTGTGCATGAGCTTTCCATGATGATGTCCATTGCTCTTCGTTTTATTCCCATTCTGCTGGAGGAGACAGACAAGATTATGAAGGCTCAGATTGCCAGAGGTGCAGATTTCGAGAGCGGTAATCTGTTTAAAAGAGCCAAGGCAATGGTGCCGCTTTTGGTGCCTCTTTTTATCTCTGCATTTCGTAGGGCCAATGACTTGGCTATGGCCATGGAGGCCAGATGCTACAGAGGTGGCGAGGGACGTACCAAGATGAAACCTTTGGTTTACCATAAAAGAGATTATTTAGCCTATATGATTTTGTTTATTTATCTGGTGGGTAGCGTGTTTGTGGGGAGGATTGCGTTATGAGTATGAAACGGATTCGCCTGACTGTGGCTTATGACGGAACCAATTATCATGGATGGCAGGTGCAAAATAACGGCATTACCGTCGAGAGTGAGTTGAACAGATGCCTGACAGATTTGTTTGGTGAGGAGATTAAGGTAATTGGAGCCAGTAGAACGGACGCCGGAGTCCATGCCATGGGCAATATTGCAATTTTTGATACACAGGCCCGCATGCCGGCAGAGAAGGTTTCTTATGCGTTGAATCAAAGACTACCGGAGGATATTCGCATCCAATGCTCTGAGGAGGTTGCACCCGACTGGCATCCCAGACATTGCGACAGCAGGAAAACCTATGAGTACCGCATCTACAGGGGCAAATTTCAGATGCCCATAAAGCGTTTGTATTCCTATTTTACCTACTATGAGCTTGATGTAAAGCGGATGCAGGAGGCTGCAAAGTATCTGGTTGGAGAGCATGATTTTAAGAGTTTTTGCCAGACCGGGGCCCAGGTGGAAAGTACCGTGCGTACCATCTATACATTGGAGGTAGAGGAGCAGGGCAGTGATGTAGTTATTCGTGTCTGTGGAAACGGTTTCCTTTATAATATGGTGCGAATTATTGCAGGAACGCTTATGGAAGTGGGACAGGGAAAAAGAGCGCCTGAATCCATGAAAGAAATCGTAGAAGCCTTAGACAGACAAAAGGCCGGGCCAACGGCACCGGCGCATGGTCTGATGTTACTAAAATATGAATTCCCGTGTGAATGAGTCACAATGTGAATATTCACACGGGAATTTTGGGTGTTATTCATATACAAGGTCTTGCAGACCGGCGTAATCATTGATGGTGGCATCCCAAGCATAGATATACTCAAGACTGGGCAAATCCTTAATGGGCTCCAGTGTATCTATGGTAACCTCACTTATGGATATAGAATCCAGATTATCCAAACCGGATGCAAAGGATAAATCATCTACCTGGCATGCATCAAGCCCCAGATATTCAAGGTTGTAAAGCTTGGAAACCGGTGCAAAATCGCTTAGTTCATAGCAATAGGACAAATCAAGTATTATCAGAGAATCGGCTACGTTTGTAAGTGGAGACAAATCAGTGATATTTGAATTTTCATTAAGTTGCAAATAACGCAGCTCTTCCATGTTTTCCGCAAAGGACAAATCCTTAAGTCCGGGTGCGGATAAACACAAATTTTCAAGTTCTGTCAATGAGTTTAAGAAACTATAATCGGTATCCTCGTTGTAGTCTGTGTAGTACAGTGCATACAGCTTGGAAAGCTCTGAAATCTGGCTTGAATCGGTTAACAGAGCGTTAGTAGCGTCAATTTCAAGATACAGAAGTTCTGTAAAACATTCCAGTCCTTCCAGAGTATCTGTATCATCCGGAAGAGTCAGAGTCAAATTATCCAGTTGTGTAGGGTTTAGAACTTGTGTAAGCTCTGCCGGGGAATTTTGGCAGGAAAGGGTGTGAAGAAGTGATAAATTCTCTAAGTCACCTTCTTCATAGTGGGTATAGGGCGTATACAAACTTTGTAATGCGAAAAAGGTTGCCAGGTCCTTGGGAACAAATTCGCTGCCTTCGTAATCAAAGGTCCCATATTTGTCATCCGTGGTGTAATAGTAGACATATAAGGTGTCATCAGATGCAGGACGAATTTCTAAGGCGTAAATAGTACCAACCTCAGCATTGGTTACTTCCTCTGCAGAATCCACATCAAAGATATGCTTAATCAGTTCAGGGACTAAGTCACCGTCTTCGCCGTGGACCGTAGCAGTGGCATCTGCGTCAATGCTTGCCCAGATGTCATCCGTTGAGGAATCTTCGGACACGAGGTCGGAAGTGATGTGAATCTCAGGAGTGTTATCGCTGTCAGCTATTTCACCGATAACGCCGATTGCAGTGAAAAGCACACCACAACCCACAGGACAGAACATTGCCAGTATATAAATTATGACAATAATTTTTACAATTTTACCAACGGTTTTTTTGTTGGATTTTTGGCCGGAAGAGGTATAGGTAGTCTTTCCGGAACTGCTGTATGTATTGGTAAGGTTCTTATTATTTGCAGAGGCCTGCGATGAAGTGTTTGGATAACTTGTGGTATTTTGCGTGTAAGTGACATCCTTTGTATATGTGGTATAAGTAGGCGTATGTGTATGCGTGGTATCAAACATATTCTGCAATTCACGGTTATGATCACAGTATTTGTAACCGCATTCCGGGCAGGTAAGTACCTTCTTTATATTCCGCATTTTAGTAAAACAGACCGGACATGTATTCTTATCGTAATCGCTCATGGTATAGTCCTTTCTCTATAAATAATAGTTAATTTTGTAATTGCTTCCATGTAACGATAACAGTATAACATATGTATGGAAAAATTGCACGAAATATTATATTTTGCTCTTGACAGAGGGCCCTTGGTATCATATAATATACAACTGTGACAGTGTTTAGAAATGCGGAGTCAAAGCCCCGACAACGCATTTTAAATAAAGAACTACATTGCATCAGAAACTGTTTTGTAAGCCCATGTGAGGTGGCCGGACATCTGCCGAGCATGTGTGACCAGAACAAAATTGCAAAAGTATTATGGAGGAAACATCATGAAAACATTTATGGCTAGCCCGGCTACAATCGATAGAAAATGGTATGTAGTAGACGCTACTGGCATGACCCTGGGCCGTTTGGCTTCTGAGGTTGCTAAGGTTTTGAGAGGTAAGAACAAGCCTATCTTTACCCCCCACATCGATACCGGAGATTATGTAATCGTTATCAACGCTGAGAAGATTCAGGTAACCGGTAAGAAGATGGATCAGAAGATTTACTATCATCACTCCGATTACGTTGGTGGTATGAAAGAGACCACTCTGAAGGAGAAGCTTGCTAAGAAGCCTGAAGAGGTTGTTGAGCTGGCAGTTAAGGGAATGCTTCCCAAGGGACCTTTAGGAAGACAGATGTACACCAAGTTGCACGTTTATGCAGGACCTGAGCACAATCATGCTGCACAGAAGCCTGAAGTGCTGACATTCTAAAGGACTGGAAGGAGGAGAATAAATCATGGCTAAGACAGAGAGATACTACGGTACAGGTAGAAGAAAGAAAGCAATTGCCAGAGTATATCTGGTACCCGGTAAGGGCAACGTAACCATCAACAAGAGAGACATGGACGAGTACTTTGGTCTTGAGACTCTTAAGGTTATCGTTCGTCAGCCCCTGGTTGCTACCGAGACCGCTGAGAAGTTTGATGTAATCGTAAACGTTAAGGGTGGTGGATACACCGGCCAGGCTGGTGCTGTAAGACACGGCATCGCAAGAGCACTGCTTCAGGTAGACGGCGAGTACAGACCCGTTCTGAAGAAGGCAGGCTTCCTGACCAGAGACCCTCGTATGAAGGAAAGAAAGAAATATGGTCTGAAGGCTGCAAGAAGAGCACCTCAGTTCTCAAAGAGATAATCAAATATCGAATTATTTCAAAAGCCTCGATTTATCGGGGCTTTTTTATTGTGTAGATTGGAGCCTGAGGATATAATGGAGGTAGCGTAAAATTGGGAGTTTGCGCGAGCAATGAGCCATGCTGTCCAGTGGCTAAATACTGCTCGTCGGGTGCTTGCACACGTAAGAGCATATTTAGACAGTGGACAATACGGCGAACGCCGCGACAGTGAGCAGGCTTGCCTGCGAACCTGTCGGCATGGCAGCTT
>JAZQLH010000044.1:0-21055 GCA_045542555.1 Acetatifactor sp.
TTCTCGGACAGCTGTTTTTATTTTGCAGACTATTTGAAGGCATGACACGACGCTTAGCCACGAGCGAAGCGAGTGGGTAAGAGGAGTGCCATGCCTGCTCTCAGTCCTTAGTTGCCGTTTGTTTCTTGAATAGAAGTATGCATTATGCTATTCTAAAATAAATAAAACATATTTGAAGAGGTAAAGTGAATCAATTATGTTAGTAGAAGATATAAAAAAATATTGCCTTGGCAAACATAGAGCATATGAAGACTGCCCCTTCGGTGACGTCCCCGTATGTTACAAATTAAATGGGAAAGTATTTGCACAAATTTATCCCTATCCGGAGGATTACAAAATCACACTGAAGTGTACAGCAGATGCAGGGCAGTTTTATCGCATGGTATATCCGGGCAAGGTGGTCAGAGGGTATCACTGTCCGCCTGTGCAGCAGCCTTATTGGAATACAATTTATCTGGATGATTTTCCGGATGAGGAGCTGCTTAATATGATTGACCACGCGTATGAAACGGTGTTTAACAGCTTTAGCAAAAAGGTGCAGAAACAGATTTTGGAAGATGCATAGATGATGAAAAAAGATATTTCAGAAAATATAAAGTGTGAAGGAAAACCGTGATATGTTAGAAGTGAAATTTTATGATGTAGTGGATGATGCATTGTTAAAGTTTGCGGTAATTATTTCCCAGAGCAATGGAAAGTGGGTATTGTGTAAGCATAAGGAAAGAGATACATATGAGGTTCCGGGAGGTCATCGCGAAACAGGAGAGGATATTTTAGAGACAGCAGAGCGAGAATTGCAGGAAGAAACAGGTGCTACAAAATTTGATATTAAACCAATATGTGTATATTCAGTTATAGGCAAGACGAGAGTAAATGAAACAGGCGAGGAATCATTTGGATTGTTATGTTTTGCGAATATAATGGAGTTTTCAGGCGAACTGGAAAGTGAGATGGAGAAGGTTGTGCTAATGGATGATTTGCCGGAGAAGTGGACGTATCCATTGATACAGCCCAAGTTGATTGAAAAGTATCTGCAAATAGAAAGAAACACGTACAGTCAGGTGCAGCTGGCGGCAAAACATACTATAGAATACATAAAAAAGAATATTAAGCAGGGTATGAATTTACTTGAAATCCGAAAGTTGTGTGAGAAAAAATTACTGGAGTCAGGTGCGGATTCTTTCTGGTATTGGGATGTTGGTGCATTTGTATTTGCGGGAGATGAAACTACAGTTTCTGTATCAGGTAAGCAGTATGTAACTTCGGATAGAGTTATAGAAAATAACGATATTATCACCATTGATTTAAGTCCGCAGATAGGTAATATCTGGGGCGATTATGCAAGAACGATTATTGTGGAAAAAGGTAAGGTTGTAGATGATATAGAATTTATTCACAATCAAGAGTGGAAAAGTGGTTTGCAGATGGAAGAAAAACTGCACGCAGAATTATTATCTTTTGTTACAAAAGAAACCACATTTGAAGAGCTGTATTATCATATGAATGAGTTCATAGTTGAAAATGGATTTGTGAATCTTGATTTTATGGGCAATCTGGGACATTCCATTGTGAAGGCTAAGGGTGATAGAGTTTACATTGAAAAAGGGAATAAGTCAAAGCTTAGGGATGTAAATTATTTTACATTTGAGCCACACATAGCATTACCTGATTCAAAGTATGGATTTAAGAAAGAGAATATTTATTATTTTGATGAAGACAGGCTGGTAGAGCTATAGGAACATATGTTAATCAGTTAATGACTACTGTAAAAGAGGTTGCAATTTCAGCGGGAATTGCATGAATGCTTAAAAGATTTTGATGCAACGGGCTGGGAATGGTATCGTCCCAATAGATGGATGCCGCATTGTACATTAGCGATTACCAAAGAAGATGATGAGGATGTCTTTTACAAAGCGAGTGATTTAATTTATACCATTGATTTGGAAGGATTGAGTCTTCTTGTAGAATTATTGTATGAAAAACAGGGATTAGAAAAGCAGGATAAAATGGTGGAAATCGAGATGCGGGTATCGGACATGGATGGATATAAAGACATCGCATTTTTTCATCATTTGATGATTGAGAAGAGATAGGAGACACAGTATGATAAGAGTGTATTTCGTGCGTCACGCACAGCCGGAACATGATTGGAAAGAAGACAGAACAAGACCTTTGACGGAAGAAGGCAAGAAAGATTCGGCAATTGTACTGGAATTTTTGAAGGATAAGAAAATAGATGCGTTTTATTGTAGTCCATACAAACGTAGCATGGATACCATTGCTGATGCGGCAGCTTTTTTCGGAAAAGAAATTATAACAGATGAGAGATTAAGGGAGCGTGAAAAAGGTCCTGATGGCAACAACCACGGAATGTTCCAGAAACGTTGGGCTGACCATGATTATCATGAAGAGGGTGGAGAATCCATTGCTATGGTTCAAAATCGTAACATAGAGGCGCTGAACGAGATTTTATCAGATAATACGGATAAAGATATTGTTTTAGGAACCCATGGTACTGCACTTAGTACGATATTAAATTTTTATGATAACAGTTTTGGCTGTGAGGATTTTCTTAGAATTATCGATTGGATGCCATATATTATTGAATTGGATTTTGAAGGTGATAAGTTTGTTGGCAAACAGGAACATTGTCATGTGGAGAAGGAATTTAAGGGAAAACAGCGTGCGGATAAGAAGTAATATTATACTACCATCAAGAGCAATAGAATCTGTAAATTAACCGGAGGATAATTCATGGCAAATGATAAGAAAAAGAGCGATACCAGCCGAGCCTTAGCGGATATTGGACACAGATTAGGCGGCGCATTTGTGGTGCCGGACCGCGGAAAAATGCAAGCGGTCGTGGAAGCGTACAAACAGGAGATGCTTCAGTGGTTAACAAACGGTTATGAATTATCATGTAGATGGCAAATATGCAATCTGCATGGTCAGACAATATACGAAAGTCCTGAAAAACTATATCCGCAATGGGGCAATTATCGGACGGGAACAGAAACATTATGAGATGGATTACTACATAAGCCGTGCACAAAATAAGGATGGTTTGTATATCTGTCCCAACTGTGGTGCGGAGCTGCCATTGGATAAGCTTTTGGATGGCTGTGATTATTGTAAGTCCAAGTTTGATATTTCGGCTTATGATGATAAGGTAATGTCTGTTATGAAGTCCACCGAAATGTTTAACAACAGAACGACAGCTACCGGAGTTGAAAGCGCCACTCCTCTTGTGGTAGTTGTTGAGGTGCTTTCGTGCCTTGCAATTTTCTTTGGACTTATGGGTGCTCTGTTTACCTTTGGATTGTCTTTGATTATTGCAGTGCTTGGCGGATTGGGATTATTTTTTGTTTTCAAATTTACAATTGATAATTATGCAAAAATTTTCCGGGTGGTGTATCGCCTGCAGGATTATAATCCGGGATTCTCGGAGGAGGAATTTATCGGTTCCCTGGATTCTAAGTTGAAATCCATTCACTATGCATCGGATCCACAAGAGCTTGCGGCCTTTGTGAAGTGTGATATCGCATCTTTTCTGCAAAACTATCAGAATATTGTAGACTGCGAAACCGGAAAGATTGCTTATAAGGATTTCCGGATACAGGGAGACTATCAGTATGTGGAGCTCCATCGTGAAATGAAAGTGATGCAGGACTGTGGAAATTGTTTGAAAGCTATGAGTGGTGTTGTCAGGGTCGTACTTGCCAAAAAACTGGTCCACAAGCTGAAAAATGATGTGTCTCTTTTTCGCTGTAGAGGCTGTGGTGCTTCCGTTTCTTTGGTGGAGGGCGGTAAATGTAAATATTGCGGCAACGAGATAGACTATGCTGATTACGACTGGGTAGTGGTAGGCTATGAACATGTAAAGGAATTGTAACATAGTACCTGTATTTTGCATCTTGGAAGTGTACTTGTTGAAACAGTAATTCGTATATGCTATTGTGCAAAAAGAAAATACATTAGCGGAAGCGAGAGAAAATTATGAAAAAAATATTTACTGTTTTGACTATTTATTTGTTGTGTTATGTTTTGCGCTTTTATGAGTATTTTATTTTGCGCACAGACCAAACCTGGGTTGGTGAAGCAATTGTACATAAGCTGCTAGGTATAGTCATTCTGTTTGTTGCAGCGAAATTATTGCAATTTACTGTGCAGGAAATTGGTTTTACAAAACAAAATTGTCTGCGGAATTTAGTAAAGGGGTTGGCATTCGGAATCGGGGTGTTTGTCGTTGCCTATGCAGTAGAGGCATTAATTGTGATTGCTCAGGGACGTTTTGATTCCTTGCAGATATATGTCAGTGCGTATGCCATTGATCAAAATGTAGGGCATCGGACAGAACTCTTATTCTTTGCGATTTGTATTGTGGGAAACATAGTGAATGTTGTAATGGAAGAAGGATTATTCAGAGGACTTTTTGCAAAGATACTTGAGAAAAAATATTCTTTCATTGTATCAGCGATAATTGCCTCTATTCTTTTTGGTTTTTGGCATGTGATAGGACCGGTTCGTAATTTTTATGACGGAACTTCCAGTATGGCAGGTATGATTGCAAATGTGATTATGTTGTTGGTAACGTCTGCACTGGTTGGCTTTAAGTTTGCTATGTTGACGGAAATGACAGGGAATCACTATATGGCTATGGGTGACCACTTTGTAAATAATACAATTGTAAATCTCTTGCATGTTGTATCAGATAGCGGTGCGGATGAGATGATGGTTGTCAGAGTGTCAATTGCGCAGTCAGTATCCTTCATTCTGGTTTTAATTCGTTATATCCGTCTGAGTCGTCAAAAAGGATAAGAGGTTAGCAATTACTCCGTTTTGTGTTATAATACCCTTTGGTATAAAATATGCAAAATTAGGAGTCAGAAATGCGTTTAATAATGTGTGAGCGACAAGATTTGGAAACGCCTGAAGTCACAATTGCGTATCGCGAGATGACGGAAAGTGTGAAGCGGGTATCTGATTTTGTGCGTTATGTAGATGAAACAATCCTTTGCAGGAAAGAAAACGAGGAATATGCTATTCCTGTGAGTGACATTTATTATGTGGAAAGTGTAGATAAAAAAGCTTTTGTATATTGTGAGACAGAGGTTTATCAAAGTAATTGTAAATTATACGAACTGGAAAACCTGTTGCCCCGTGCAGGCTTTGTCAGAGTGAGTAAATCTACTATTTTGAACATTGAGAAATTGAAAGGGGTAAAAACTTTAGTCAATAGCAAATTGGAGGCAATGCTTTCTAATGGAGAGCGAGTATGTGTTACCAGAAAATATTTAAAGGACATTAAAGAAGCATTGCTAAGGAGAAATGGCTGATGAAGAAGATGATATTAAATATTATGGCAACTACCGGAATTACGTTGGTGATACTGGCGCTGGTTGCTACATGTTATGGTGGAACAGTAATCTTTATCAGCGCTGTGTTTCAGGCATTAGTGCTAAATATTGTGATTTATGCAGGAATTTATCTTTTAAACCGTTTTGAATACCGCTATCCCATACTTGAGACCGGATTAAAATTGGTCTATGTACTTGCGCTTGTGCTGATAAGTGGTTGGGTTTTTGATTGGTATCAGAATCTGTCAGGTCCGGTTTTGGTACTTATGACAATTGTTATTTTCGGTGTGTGCGTATGTTTGGATACCATAAGTCTGATCGATGAAGTGAAGAAGATTAATTGTTTGATAGATGGGGAGTGATTCGCATAGATATTAATATGGCAGGTGATTCAAGTGATTGCCTGCTTTTTTATATTGTGATATTCTATATAAAATAGGAGGCCATATGGTTAGAGAAGCAAATAAGAAGGATTTAGATGAAATATTGCAGTTGTATCTGTATCTTCATGAGGAACGCATTCCGCAAAATACAGAGTATTTGCAAAATACCTGGGACAATATCATAAATGACCCCAATCACCATCTGATTGTTTGTGACATTGATGGGAAAATTGTGGCCTCCTGCGTATGTGTGATTATTCCTAATCTTACGAGAAATATTCGCCCATATGCGTTTGTGGAAAATGTGGTAACCCATGGAGAATATCGAAAAAAGGGTTATGCGACAGCCTGTTTAAATTTTGCAAAACAGATTGCAGAAGAGAATAATTGCTATAAGATGATGTTACTTACCGGTTCTAAGGAGGAAAGTACATTAAATTTCTATCGAAATACAGGATATAACAGCTCGGATAAGACGGCATTTATTCTGTGGATTGATATGTAAAATATGAGTTGACAGGGAATATTTTTAGAGCTATAATAACGATGTTACGCAACACTGTTATTTCACATATTAAGGAGGATATTTATGCCACCCGCATCAAAAATTACCAAACAGGAGATTTTACAAGTCGCATTTAAAATATTAAAGGATGAGAACATGATGGCTATTACAGCCAGACGACTGGCAAAGGAGTTGAACTGTTCAACGCATCCGGTATATCAATGTTTTAAAAATATGGATGATTTATATAACGACCTTCATACTATGGCAGCCAAGTATTTTAGTCGTGTGGTGGAAATGAATGTGAAGGAAAGTGCCAATCCATGGTTAGAGCTTGGCGTGTCCTATGTACAGATGGCATATAGAGAGAAAAATATATATCGATTTTTATATGTGGACAGGACACGGCCTATTTCAGATATAGAGGACTATATGGGTAACTCCGATAGTAAAAGTTTTAACATGGAACTGGCTAATATAGAAGATTGGAAACAGCGGCCTGATGAGGAAAAAAGAGAGTTGCATTTAATGATTCGAATTTTCACACAAGGTTTGGCTTCTATTGCGAACAATTGCGAAAAAGAATTGGATGAAGAACGGATTCGCAGATTGTTGGAAAGAAGCTTTGAGGTATTTTAAATTAAGATTGAAACGGGGTATATAATTATGAAAAAAGAATATGATGCAGATACAGTAAAAGCCAGAGAATTGTATCAGGAATTAAATTTTAAAGGAAAAGCAAAACACTTTTGGGAGTATCATAAAAATAAGTTTTATATAGTTGTTTTTTTTGGTATAGTAGCTGCAATAATCTGTGTAATGAGTCCCAAATCACCGCAGGAAAATCTCAGAATAAAGTTTGTAAACACTTATGTGAATGGACTAATGGATGAAACAAATATCATGGAAACAGATTATGAGACTTATTTAGGTGAGAATAATGCATGTGAAATGGGTTTTACCTATGCCAAGCTTGATCCCAATAATGAAGTACAGGCGGGTCAAAATATGGAAACGATGATGGTAGAAGTAGTAACATGTAATTTGGAATTGTTTATCTTTGATGAATTTGCCATGAAAAAATTGTGTCCGACAGGATATGTTGTGGATTTGAATACGTGTCTGGAGCCAGAGACAGTAGAACAGGTAAAAGACAGACTGATTTATCATGAGGATTTAGATGGAAATGTAGTTCCTATGGCAATTGATATCACGGATACAAAATATGTTAAAGATATGGGAATTCAGGGAGATAAAATATTTCTTTCATTTGTAGCGGATTCATCCAATTCCGAATTTGCGAAAGAATTTGTTACATATATCATATCCCGAGAAATATAAATTTTGAAAATGCTGTCCTTTAGTGATACAATAAATAAAAGTGTCTAAAGGAGGCCCCCGATGTTTAAACCATTCAAAGTAGAACTGCCCCAAATTTCCAATACCGAATACCCCATCACCGCCTACGGAGCTATAAGCGGCGGTATGGTCAGCAACACCAAAGCATTCAAAGACGCTATGGATGCGGCTACTAAGACCGGAGGCAGGGTAATCGTTCCTGACGGAATCTGGCTCACAGGCCCCATTGAACTTAAGTCAGGTGTGGAACTGCATCTGGAGGATAATGCGGTAATCCTATTCGATAAGAATCCGGAAGAGTATCCTTTAATTGAAACGGATTATGAAGGCATCAAGCGAATCCGCGCAACCTCGCCCATGTATGCCAACAATGCTACAGATATTGCAATTACAGGTAAGGGTGTTATTGATGGAAGCGGTCATCTTTGGCGTCCGGTAAAGGCCTTTAAGATGACGGAGCGCCAGTGGAATAAGCTTCTTAAGAAGTCACAGCATGTTTGGCAGGATGGTGAGACTGATATTTGGGTGCCAACCAAATCTATCTATGACGGCCATGAGTATGGCGAGGTATTCCCGGATCATGAGGGAGCGTTAGAAGAAGCTGCACCTTACTATGATTTTTACAGACCCGTTATGGTGAGTTTAAAACACTGCAAGCGTGTATTGATTGAAGATGTGCTTTTGCAAAATTCCCCTGCATGGTGTCTGCACCCGTATTTTTGCGAGGATTTAACGGTAAAGGGTGTCAGAATTAACAATCCCTATTATGCCCAGAATGGCGATGGTATCGATATTGAGTCCTGCAAAAATGTGGAGGTTTGTTACTGCAATTTCAGCACGGGAGATGACGGAATCTGTATCAAATCCGGCAAGGACAGAGAGGCAAGACAGATTGCAGGGCCTTCTGAGAATATTCATATTCACCACTGTTATGCGGGACAGGGACATGGCGGTTTTGTCATAGGTAGTGAAATGTCCCGTGGCGTGAGAAATGTGCTTGTGGAGGATTGCACCTTCATTGATTCCGATGTGGGCATTCGCTTTAAGAGTACCCTAGGCCGTGGCGGTGTTGTGGAAGATATTTATATACGCAATATCAATATGTTGAACATTCAGCAGGAAGCCATCATTATGACCATGAATTATGTACATAAAAATATCAGCTATGATGAAGCTACTGTGGACAGTGATGCAGAAGATGATATTCCTGAATTTTGCAATATATACATAGAAAATTGTGTTTGCCGAGGAGCAAAGGTGGCAGTGAAGATAGCCGGATTGCCGGGCAGACCTCATACAATCCATGATGTATATGTGAAGGATTGTAATTTTGTTGCAGAATGCGAAAATGAATTTACAGATTGTGAAAACATCCAAATCAGTTAAGGTGACACCGGGCGAATTATGATGCGAGTATGCCGAAGGGGAGGGCTTCTTATGAATCGTACAGTACAGTTGTTTCATGATGATTTCAAGCATTTCAAAATAGGTGAATTTCCCTATGATAAAAATCATTCCGCTATGGGCGAGTATAACTACATTGTAAATGAAGGTTATCATGGTGGCTGGGTGGATATGGTATGCAACTACACCTATAATGGTTCAGGTGCGTCATGGATTATCACCGAGGATGAAGGCAGGCATTTTATGGAGCAGATGCGTGTGGTGGATAATAAGCCTCACAAAACCCATCCTATGCTGATGGCAGGAGTGGATAAGTGGAAAAATTATACCCTAAGTGCCAAGGTGAGAGCCTTCAATACAAGCGGAAGCGTGGGTATCGGTTTTGGCTGTATGAATTCCCTGAATTTGTATGTACTTATTTTAGAAGAACAGAAGCTGAAACTTGTATACCGACACAAGCAGGAGGACAGGGAGCTTGCAAGCTGTAATTTTGCTTATAACTGTGACGATTTTTATGAGTTAAAAGTAGTATGTCAGGATGATCGGGTAAGCTGTTTTGTTAATAATAAAGAACTCCTTACATACGCAGAAGCCGGGCTTTCCCGTGGCGGCAAAATAGCCCTTACAGCTACGGTTCCGGCACAGTTTACAGACGTAGAGGTTTTGGTGTCTGAAGAGACTATGGCAGAGATTGAAAAAGCAATCGTGGCCTACCATGCAGAGACTGAGAAAAGAATTCAGGCTCATCCCAAGATGAAGCTTTATAAAAAGATAGATTTGAAGGATTTCGGAACGGGACGCCAGATTCGGTTTGGGCATCTTTTTGGTGGCGATGAATGGTACATTGTCCTTGCTCAGGGACAGCGAAGAGTCAGAAGAGATGATTGCAGCCACATTAGCTGCCTTACCGCAATTGACCTTGAGGGTAATATCCTTTGGCAAAAGGGCGAGCCTTCGACGGACTATGACCATGGTAAAATATCGGCAGATTATCCCTTGCAGGTGTATGATATTGACGGCGACGGTTTTGATGAGGTTATTACGGCCAAGAATTTTGAAATCATGATTCTGGACGGCAGAACCGGTGAGGTGAAGAAAAAGGCCAAAATGCCTCTTGTGGACAAGAATGACACTCAAATTATCGGTGTGCCAAACGGTGTTTACCCCTTTGACAGAATCAATGCCGACGGCATCAGAATCTGTAACTTCTCAGGCAAGGAAAGACCTACGGATATTCTGGTGAAGGACCGCTACTGCAGAATCTATGCCTTAAACAGTGATCTGGAGGTAATGTGGTCCTTTAGGAGTGATAAGAATACGGGACATTTCCCCTACGCCTGCGATATCAACGGTGATGGCTATGATGAAATCCTGTGTGGCTACAATTTGTTGGATCACACAGGTAAGCTGATTTGGTCTTACCCCATAACCAGTGACCATACTGACGAGATTATTTCCGGTCGTTTTATGGCAGACAGTGATGAAGGGCATTTCGCATGTGTATCCGGCTCCGAGGGATTTTTCATAGGCGATTACAAGGGTAATATCATCAAGCGTGACGACATCGGCCATGCCCAGAGAATCAGTACCGGCAACTATTGTCCCGACAGAAAGGGCTTTGAGCTTGCAGTGGTAAATTACTGGGGCCATCAGGGAATTATTTATCTTTATGACTCCAAGGGGGAGCCTATCTGGGAGTTTGAAAATGAATTAAACGGCAACATGCTTACCCCCATCAACTGGGACGGTGACGGAAGGGATCTGATTCTTTTGAATGCAGATTGCAAAAAAGGTGGCATGCTGGACGGTGACGGAGTACGCTGCGTTGTTTTCCCGGAGGATGGGCATCCTACCATGTGTGCAGAGGCCATTAATCTGACAGGTGATGCCAGAGATGAAATTGTGGTGTGGGACTATCACAGCATGTACATTTACACCCAGGATGACGGATTCAAGGAAGAGGCCTATGCACCCGTAAAATATCCTCATTATAACGGATCGAACTATCGGGGTGAGTATTCCTATCCGGATGAGTCGTATATTGTTTAAAATAATTCTTGACTCCTACGTTACGTAATAGTTTATGGTATAATTACACGGGAGGAGGAAATGACCATGATGACAGTAAATGAAGTAAGTAAATTGACGGGAGTGAGTATACGCACTCTGCAATATTACGACAAAATCGGATTGCTGGAACCCAGTGCACACACAGAATCCGGTTACAGACTGTATGACGATACAGCCTTGGAAATGCTGCAGCAGATTTTACTGTTTCGAGAGTTGGAGTTTCCTCTGAAAGAAATCAAAGAGATTCTGGCTACACCTGATTTTGATAAGAATAAGGCGCTGGAGCAACAGATAACGTTGCTCACCATGAAAAAGGAGCATCTGGAGAATCTGATTCAATTTGCCCGTGGAATACAATCAGTAGGAGTGAGGACAATGGATTTTTCAGTATTTGATACCAAGAAGATTGATGAATATGCCAAGCAGGCAAAGGAGCATTGGGGGACAACCGATGCGTACAAGGAGTTTGAGCGCAAGTCCCAAGGCAGAACCAAAGAAAAAGAACAGGCTGTTATGAAGCTGTTTATGCAGGTGTTTGTGGAGTTTGGTCAGATGAAGGATTTGCCATCTGATTCTGGGGATGTGCAGGCACAGGTCAAGAAATTGCAGGATTTCATTACAGAACATTTTTATAACTGCACCGATGAAATCTTAAGCGGTCTTGGCAAGATGTATGCCGCCGGAGGAGAGTTTACCGCCAATATCGATAAGGCAGGCGGTGAGGGTACAGCAGAGTTTGTTGCAGAAGCCATTGAAATTTATTGTAAGACGGTTTAAATCGGAATACCACAGCTATTTGACAATACAAGATAGCTGTGGTATTTTTGTATTTAACTAATTTTTACTTTGTAGCAGAGGATAAATCAGCGAAGATGAGAGGAAACGGATTATGAGTCAGAATAAAACAGTATTTCAGTTTCAGGTGAATTCCAATATGGCAGCGGTGGACAATACCATCCGCAATTGGCTGGCAGCCAATGAATTTAAATTTCAACCCAAACCCAATGCCAATTACTATGCATATAATGACCCTTGGGTAAAGGGGAAAAGAGGATTTGAGTATTATATTAACAATAATATTGTGACCATTTTGGCCTATGTGGGAACCTTTGAAAATCCTATGGAATTAGAGGGGCTGGTTGGAGCAATGGGTAAGCAGGCCTACAGGAATGAGTTGGAGCCTCTTTTTCAGGAAATCAAGAGAATAGAGAGTGGAGCAGCACCTGCAATGCAGGCGGTACCTCAGCAGGCAGTTCAGACAAACGCTCCTCAACCCGGACAGGCCATGCAACCGCAGCCTCAGCCGATGCAACAACCGCAGCCCGGTGGCAACGTAAATACCTTTATAGAAGAGAACATGAAGAAGAAGGAAAATCTGGTAATTCTGGGATTTGTGTTGTCTATCATTGGGGTACTTATATCCTGCGTGGGAGTTTCTTTTGGTGCAATTTTAATTATGCTGGAGTTCTATTGTGGAGTTCAAGGTCTTAAAACGAGAAAAAAGGGTATGGCCATTGCTACCATAGTGCTTGCAAGCATTAATATTTTAATTTTCATTTTAAGTATTGTGTTAACGATTTTTATGGCTTAAAGCCTATATAAAATGCCCCAGCCCTTTAATATAAGGGTGGGGCATTTTGCGTAGCATTATTCTCTGTGACTTAAGTTCTCCAGTCGTCCTCTTACGGTTTCTGAAATACTCTTTACTACATCGGACTCTGCAAAAACTTCCTGAGTACATGCCGCCAGATTGGTCAGGCGGTCATTGATGTCAGAAATGGAGTGCGTTAGTTCCTCGGTTTCCTGCATCAGTTTCTGAATGGCCTGTACGATTTCTACACGATTGTAATCACTGTGCTTAGCAATGTTACTGCTGGATTCCGCCAGTGCCTTGACTTCGTCAGCCACTACGGCAAAGCCCTTGCCGGCATCACCGCTACGGGATGCTTCTACGGCAGCATTCAGAGATAGAATCGTGGTTTGGCTCGCAATGCGGGAAATGCTTTCATTATTTTTCTCTAATTGATTCAATAAATCCTGAATGCTTGTAAAGGAGCTTTCCAAAGTGGTGCAGAATTCGGAAATTTTCGTCATGGCCGCACTGATTGCATTGCTTTCTTCCGCATTGACGGAGTTGCCCTGAAGCATACCGTCGATGGAAGAGTTAAGGGCTTCGAAATCTTCGGCAATAAATTGTGTAATCTCTTCATTTTTGCGAAGTATTCGGTTGTTCTGCTCCTCAAGCTGCAAAGAAAATTGCTGTACCGCATTCTTGATGTAGTGGATACAGTTGGCCGGGGTATTGCAACCATTAAAGATTGCAGAAGCCATTTCTGTACAGTTATTGTATCCGCACGCACCGCAGTTGATGCTTCGCTCCTCTGTAGTATATTTACCCAGCTTGTCAAATACCGTGTTCAGTTGGCCGGGAGTAGGCTTTTTCAAAGAGACAGTGGAAGATTTGTCCGTATATTTTCGTATAAAATCTTCGACTTTAAGTCTCCTGAATTTGCGGTTGAGCCACCACAAACGCTGTTTGGGTGAGAGCATTTTGGAGAACGGATGAATGGCATGTATTCTTTTGCTCTGTGCTTTGATTTTCTCAATATGATAGTAATTGTCTTCTGAGTTGCTCTTATCTTCTTCAATTCCGGTTCCGTAGAGACAGCCACGGTCACAATTTAAAATATCCACCATAAACGGAAGCTTATCATTTCTTTGGATGCGTTTCTTGTAATCCCTCAGAAATTCATAGGCCCGTTTCTCGCCCTCAACCTGACGTACGAAAACATCCTCACCGCAGAACCAATATACATTTTCCTTTAATCCGCCGGGCATGGGGTAAATCGAACCAAGACCATAGGAGATTTCATCGCCCACAGGTTCTCCGCTGATGTTGTGTTTTCTTACATAATCCATCAGATGGGCAAAGGTCAGATTGTAGGACACATATCCCTGGGTATTGGGGTCTGTAATCTCAGCCTTTTTGGCAATGCAGGGGCTGATGAAAGCCAGCTTGTCCGTGATGTTCATATATTTTCTGGCATAAATCGCCGTACACATCATGGGGCTGTGAATCGGTACCAGCTTTTTGATTAATTCAGGCTCATAATGTTCAATGTAATTTACAATGGCAGGACAGGGCTGGGAAATACCGCCGGTAAAATGGTTTTTGGAAATATAGTTAATGTATGCCCAGGTGGTAATGTCCGCACCGAAGCTGACGCTGATAATGTGATTCACGCCCAGCTTCTTTAAGCCGCCCAGGACACGTTCGTACCGGTCGGGATAGTTGGCTTTGAAGGCCGGAGCCAGTATCACGGAAATACGCTGTCCTTGCTTTAAATCCTCAAAAAAGCGTTCCGTATCATCACAAAAACTGCGGGCATTGTGCTCACACACGTCAAAGCAAGCGCCGCAGTTGATACAGTTTTCGCTATGTACTTCAATACGTTGTCCCTGTCCGTCAGGCGAGGAAACGGAATAGTTGGCCGTCAGTACGGGACAAACTGATATACAGCGGTTACATCCCTGACAGTTTTCATTGGTATATACCAAGGTGTTCGATGTGTTTTGACTCATAGGCGACTCCTTTGTCATTGGAAAATTAAAAAACAAACATCTGTAAATATTATACGAAGTTGATAACATTTTTTCAATAAGATTTATTAAATTGTATGACAATATAGAGCAATGCTTGACAAAAAAAGTAAATAAGCATATAATAAAACCAGTGTTATATAACAAAGTTACGAGAAAGGTGTGAACCCATGCCGCCCAAAGCAAAGTATACCCGGGAAGAGATTGCGCAAAAGGCTTTTGAGATGGCCAGAGAAAAGGGAATTGATGCAGTGGTTGCCAGAGAACTTGGCAAGGCGCTGGGTACTTCGTCGTCTCCGATTTTTACAGCCTTTAAAAATATGGAAGAGCTGCATCGGGAGGTGCGTAAGGTGGCATTAAAGGAATTTGAATCCTATGTCAGTGATGCGTTGAATTATACACCGGCATTTAAATATGTGGGCATGAAAATGATTGAGTTCGCCATGCGGGAACCCAAGTTGTTTCAGCTTGTGTATATGAGAGAGCATGACAGTAGCCAAAGCTATGCCATGTTGATTGATGAATTGGGTGATACGGTGCGGGTTTGCATTGAGATTATGCAGAAGGAGTATGTGTTGTCCAAGGAGGAGGCGGAAATGATATTCCGTCAAGTGTGGCTTCATACCTTTGGTATCTGTGTGTTGGTTGCAGGAAAGGTGTGCAGGCTTACGCCGGAGGAAATATCCGAGATGCTGAGTATGGAATTTAAAGGGGCACTGATATTGATTAAGTCAGGAACCTTCTATGTAGAACCTGTAAACGAAGTGAAGAATTAGGTTGATTTTACAGATAAATAGATGCAAAAAGAGCCGGACGCTAAGACGCAGAGCCAATTATCAAAGGATGGTTGTTCTGCGTTTTTTGCCTTGTGGGACAATCTTCCATAGGAATTGGAGGAAGAAACATGGAAGAGAACAAAATGCTTCAGGAAGCGATCGGTAGTGTAAGCGGTATTATTTGGAAACTTGTGGGAACAGCCATTATTGTTGCTACGATTGCTGCCGGAATATTATATTTGCAGCATGAAAAGCAAAGAGAATTACAGCTTAATTCTGAGCAAATGCATATGACTTTGACAGATGAGAGGGCTTATCGTGAGATTGATTGGGTTCATAGATTGGAGAGCGATATTGTTTATGGGCAGGCCCAAGGGGCAAACGGCATGGAGGATTTGAAGCTGGATGTGTATCGGACATCTAAGGAAGGGCCCAATCCGGCCATCATTTTGTTCCATGGAGGCGGACTTACATCGGGAGATAAGGCAAATGCCGGGCTTTTGAAAAATCTTGCAGCAGATTTTGCCGGAATGGGTTATGTGGTGGTAGTGCCCAATTATCGTTTGAGTGAAAATGCCGGGGATGCGGCACTAAAAAATGCCATGGAGGATGCGAAGGCGGCCTATGAGTGGGTAATTACAAATGGTGAGGAGTATGACGTGGATACCACGCATATTGCCATGGGAGGTTATTCCGCCGGTGCCGATATTGCCATCAACCTGTGTTATTCCGATGTGCATGAGGACTTGGACAGAGAGCGTATTTTCGCTGTGATTGATATCAGTGGAAGTGGTTTATATTACGGCATGGCAGACAGCGTTGTGCCCGGTTGTGTAATTGTACACGGAACGGAAGATACCACCGTGCGCTTCAGCAATGGTGAGAAAGTGGCGCAAAAGCTTGAGAATCGGGGCGTAGATGTGCGTTTTCATCCCTTGGAGGGAATGAATCATGATTTGCTTAGCAGATATGAAGCAGTGCGCAATACCGCTGCAGAATATCTTTACAAGAATCTGACAGGTAACGAGGTGACTATTGATATTAAAGTTGAGGTAAATCCTGAGTATCAGAAGGTTCTTTGGCGGATGGAGAACGGCATGTTTTATGATGTAAATCAGTTGAATGTGCAGTTAGACGGTTCTCTGGATGAGTGGGGTGGAATTGAAGCGATTAATTTGAATCAAATAAAGGACGCAGGAGATGGTCTTCCTGCTACAGAAGATTTCAGTGGTCAGGTTAAATTGGCATGGAATGAAGAAAATCCCACAACATTATACATAGCGGCAGTAGTTACCGATGATGAGATAGCCAATGAGGTTGCGGCAGATGGCAAATGGTACAAGGATGATTGTCTTGAGATTGTTTTTGATACCTCCACTGAGCAAAATTTGCAGCAGCTGACAAAGTGGGTAATTGGGGCCGGCTCTTCTGATTTGTCGGTGCTTGCCACAACAGATAATACCACAGTTGCAACAAGCAAAAACGGTAACGAAACCATCTATGAAATCAGTATTGATATCAGTAAAGTGCCCGCAGGAACTTATCAGGGAGAGGAAGATATGGAGTTCGCAGCAGGTAAAAATATTGGTTTCAGCATTTGTTATAACGATGGTGAGGGCGGTGACAGACAGCACCAGATTGGCTGGACTAAGGGAAAATCCAGTGACAGGAGCACGCTTGGAACACTGCACTTTAAGTAAAGTTTTCGCGGTTTTGTGAAATAAAGAAGGAAATTAGAAATGATAAAGGCACGTATTATTTTGCAGGAAAAAGGTTTATATCGTATTGCCGGGGAACAGGGCGAAAAGTTGGCAGCAGTTTCCGGCAAGTTTCAATATCAGGCATCCGCTGTATCGGAATATCCTGCTGTGGGTGATTATGTAATGGCAGACTGGAATGAAGATGGGGGAAATGCAGTTATCCACGAAGTTCTTCCACGTAAGAGTGTATTCATTCGCAAGGCAGCCGGTGAAGGCAGACAGGAGCAGGTGGTGGCAGCCAATGTTGATACAGTATTCATCTGCATGGCACTAAACAACGATTACAATTTGCGTAGGCTGGAGCGGTATCTTTCCATTGCGTGGGACAGCGGTGCAGTACCGGTTATTGTGTTGACCAAAGCAGATTTGTGCGATGATTTGAGCAGTAAGATTTTTGAAGTATCCGGTGTTGCCATGGGGGTAGATGTTTTGGTGACATCTGCTGTGGAAAAGGATGGATATGAGCAGGTTCTGAACTATATTGGTGAGGATAAAACAGTTGCATTTATCGGTTCCTCCGGCGTGGGCAAATCGACCTTGATAAATTGTGTTTTGGGAGAGAATCGTCTGGAGACAAACGGACTTCGTAATGATGACAAGGGCAGACACACCACTACCCACCGTGAGTTGATTGTTCTACCCACCGGTGGTTCGGTGATTGACACACCCGGCATGCGAGAGCTTGGTATGTGGGATTCCGAGGAGGGAATTGAACGAACCTTTGCAGATATCGAGGAGCTTGCGAAAGGATGTTGGTTTGGCGACTGTTCCCATGGGAAGGAACCCGGCTGTGCCATCAGGAGGGCTCTTGATGAGGGTGAGCTGGACATGGAACGTTGGTTGTCTTATCAGAAGTTAAAAGCAGAAAATGCTTACATGGAGGACAGCGAAAGCTATCTTGCAGCAAAACGGCAGAAGTTTAAAGAAATTGCAAAATACAACAAGGCTAATAAGAAGAGGTAATTGTGAAAGTATTGATTTTAATGGGAAGTCCCAGACTTTCCGGAAATACAGCAGAATTGTGTAAACCCTTCGTTCAGGAGCTTAACGAGCAAGGGGCAGAAGTAAAATATGTAGAACTTGAAAAGCTGAATATCGGGGCTTGTAAGGGCTGTTATAAATGTCAAGATAATGCAGACGGATACGCCTGTGTGCAAGAAGATGATATGTACAAGGTTGTGGAAGATATTGTTTGGGCAGATTGTATTATTCTGGCTACCCCCATTTACGCATGGTACTGTACGACCAAGATGAAGGCAGTGTTGGACCGCCATTATGGTTTGAATAAATATTATGGTAATTGCGAGGGCTCCCTGTGGGCAGGGAAAAAGGTTGGTATCATTGCCACCCACGGATACAGCGGCGCCTATGCAACGGACCCTTTTGAGACAGGGGTGAAGAGACTTTGCAAGCATTCCGACTTGCGCTACATCGGCATGTATTCTGTGCAAGATACAGATAATAAGGCATCCTTCCGGACAGAGGAAGCTGTAGAAGGAGCAAAGGCCTTCGCCCGAAATGTAGCCTGCGAAAAGTAATTATGAGCATAGTCTGAGATGTACTTGATGAAGGAGGTTTTATATGTTTACATCCATTTTTGAAGACACCATGGTTACTTGTAATTGGTTGGAGATTGAAAAAGCGGCGGCAGATAAACTGCCGGTATTGTTTCCGTTGGGTGTTATTGAGGAACATGGTCCTCATCTGACACTGGCTTCGGATATTAACTGGAGTTATTGTATCTGTAAAATGGTGAAGGAAAAGCTGAAGCAGCAGGGGGTGGAGACTGTAATTGCCCCTCCTTACTATTGGGGAGTGAATCATTGCACCGGAGGATTCCCGGGTAGTTTTTCTTTGAAATCAGAGACCATGCGACAGGTGTTGTTTGAGATTTTTGAGAATCTGCAAAACTTCGGTTTTCCCGAGGTGTACTGTTTTAGCTATCATGGGGATTCTATCCATGTAAAAACCATAGTACAGGCCATTAAACGGGCCAATGAAAAGCTGAACCTTCAGGTAAGATTGGTGCTGGAGGCCATGGATTTATCGTTGTATGGATGGAATGGAGACGAGGATTTTCTTCTGGTTTCTGATCCTGCGTATCCTGTGGAATGGTTTGCAGAAGCAGATGTTTCCGAACAGGGACTTTTGGATATTCATGCAGGAGCCTTTGAGACGGCGGTGATGAATTATATGTGTCCTAAGCAGGTGGATTTAGAGCAGGCACGCAACCTGCAATCATCATCTCTGACCAGAGAGGGCTTGAAGAAATGGCTTCTGGGTGGAGAGGCTACCAAGGAGGTCGTGCCTTTGGGATATGCAGGTAATCCTGCAGGATACGAGGCGGTGAGTAAGCATGTGGAAGAGATGCTTGCTTTGCAGACAGAAGACATTGCCGGTAGGATTATCGAAAGTAGCGTGGGTTGACACCCATATCATTTAAACAGCTTACATCTATTTGTTCCCGTCCGGGTCTGTGCATATGGGCCCGGTCGGGAGCCACTCCATATAAAAGGATTCTATATTTGAATTGTATTTAAAGGAGAAACAAAAATGAGACTGGAAACAGATAGGTTAATCATTACAGAATTTGATTTATCAATGGCAGAAAGTGTACACAAGAATTCCTTAGATGATGATAACAGACGTTTCGTGCCGGATGAAGTGTTTGAGACAATTGAGGATGCAAAGGAAACCATAGAATTTCTCATGAGTGTATACGAGTCGGGGAACGGACCGTTGGTGTATCCGATTTTGCTGAAAAATAAAACCAATATCGGGTATGTCCAGCTTGTTCCGATAAAAGAAGGATTTGAGGTGGGATATCATATTGGAAAAGAATATACCCAAAACGGATACGCAACGGAGGCATTAATAGCATTTTTAAAATATATTATGCCACATAAGGGCGTTGATAAGGTATATGGCATCTGCGTATCAGAAAACATTGCCTCTAAAAGAGTCTTAGAAAAGTGTGGTTTTCAAAAGGAATATGAGGGCGATGGAAAATATCAGGGCGAGAACAAGTCTATCGCAAAATATATTTTTACATTAGGATAAGTTTCAGATTCGCAGAGGTGTCCTGAAATTCATGGAGGTCGTTCAAATGAATGAGCAAGTAAAAGAATATATAGATAAGTATCCAAGTGAGATTATTGATATGTACAATCATTTAAGGCAGATGATTTTTGACAGTGTTTCATGTGAACCGGAGGAAACATTGTGGGCAAAATTACCAACCTATTATGTTGGTGAATCTTTTGTAAGACTTATTCCATTTAAAGACCATATTAACATTGAAGCACAGGCAGTAATTCTGCATAAGGAAGAATTAACAGGTTATAAAATTACCCCTAAGGGAATGGTGCAGATCTATTTGAAACAAGATATGCCATGTGATGTTTTGAAACAGATATTTGCAGAAACCTTAGAGTGACAAATTTGAAGTTATCACACTGATTAGAACATGGTGGCGGTGGATTTCCCAACAAAAATCGAAAAATGCAAGATTAGTTGGGATAAAAACAAAAAAGGCCGAAACGGTGCGTTTGTCCTACAGAAATGAAAAAAAGTTGATATAGTAGGACAAAAAAGGAGCCAGATGTCCTACTAAAATGAAAAAGTGTTGATTTGGTAGGACAAAAAAGAAGCCAGATGTCCTACTAAGATGAAAAAATAGTAGTTTGAGAGGACAATTAGAATAAATCTGCCCCCAAAGGGGCTACAAGAAGAGCCATGCCGACAGGTTCGCAGGCAAGCCTGCTCACTGTCGCGGCATTCGCCGTATGCATCTGAGCTCGAATGTGTCTGCTCGTGTGCAAGCACCCGGCAGACAATTCGG
>JAZQLH010000045.1:0-60794 GCA_045542555.1 Acetatifactor sp.
TATCCCAGTCTTTTCTTAAAGCAGAGTGAGAGAAAATAAATCTTGTAGGCTCGGTGAAACTAAGCAATCTCTCTTTATTCTTAAGGATTAAGTCGTATGCCGAAATATCATCTGAGAAATCAGAACCTCTCTTGATATCACTGTTTACAGCACGACCTTTCTTATCAATACTAAAGTAACCTTTATGAGTAGCCTCTACTTCAATAGCTTTCAAATATCTCTGGTATGGCGTATCAAATATCGTAATGTAATTTTTTACCACATCACGGTATTCTTCCTCAAACATCTGTCCGTACTCGCCAAGTAGCTCTTCACCATCCTCATCATACATACGGTACTTTGCAACCTCATCAATGAAGAACAGGGATAAGGTCTTAATACCTCGATTATATAGTTCTTCTTCCTTCTCCATGTGGGAAATAATTGTTTCACGAATCTGGATTCTTCTCATATCCTTTTCAGAAACATCACCAACTACATCACCCTTTCGAATTACTTCTCCATTGGTAAAGGTAACAGAACCAGTAATCGGGTCTATCTCAGAAATACGATATCCCTTATACTGCTCCATGTTCTTTGACAACTCATACAGGTTATCATCCACACCAAGGATTCTCATTTCACGGTTTATGGATTTACCGTACTTAACCTCAAACTCAATACGTGCTCTCGGCGGATGCTTCGGTGAAACAATAATACTTTCCAGATACAAATACTTATCAGTACCACGGAAATTCTTTATCTGGAATCCTTTTACTTCAATTCGCTTAACCAACTTCTGATTGTAAGCATCTACTGCATCCAACGCATACACCAGATTATGATGCTCTTTATGTGTAGCGGAATAATTCAAGCAGAATAATGGATTGAAATTCTGTAATGCCTTCTGTGTTGCATCACCACCCATTTTCTGTGGCTCATCTAAAATAATAATCGGATTATTTGCCTTGATAACATCAATCGGTCTTCTACTACCAAATTCATCTCTCTTGTCGTAGATAATACGTGCTTCTTTGCTCTTACCACCTTCCTTCATAGACGTGTTAAAAGCCTGCATATTGATAATCATAACATTGATACCTGAATTACTTGAAAATGCATCCAGCTGATTCAGATTACTACTGTTATACACAAAGAAACGAACCTTCTTACCATACTGCTCCATAAAGTGGTCCTGTGTAATCTCAAAGGACTTTTTTACACCTTCTCGGATAGCAATAGATGGTACGACTACAATAAACTTTGACCAGCCATAATGTTTGTTAAGCTCGTACATTGTTTTGATATACACATAAGTCTTACCAGTACCAGTCTCCATCTCCACGTCAAGAGAACATCTACCCAGATTGTTAATAATTTTTTCCGATATTTTTACATTATTATTCTGCTGTATTTCTCTGATGTTGGCAAGCAACGCCGTATCAGGTAATGCAACAATTTCATTTTTAAAACCAGCATCATCATAATCATCTGTCAGTGCCAATTCCTGTTGTTCAAACATAGAATCTACAAAAGACATCTGTGAATAGGAAACAGACACTTTTACCTTACCGATATCTCTTCTATAGTTTACAGGGTCAGAATAGGGTTGTCCCTTAAAGACTCCGACCACGCTATCAACAGCATCTGTCTGGTACTGTTGTATTTTAAAATTAAATTTCATCTTAAAGTACCTTTCTTACTGTCTTTGGACTATAGGTTACAAAAATCTGTTCAAAGTTGGTAGCCACACTGTCATTAGCCATACTACTGTCTCTAAATATTGCATAATATGGTTTTTGCAGTGCTACAGCTTTAACTACTTCTTCAGTAACATCACTGTCAAAACAAGCCATTAGAAAGCCGTCAGCTACATTGAACACCTTCTTACCAGCAATGATTTTCTCCTCAATCTTACTTGAAAGAAGAACTCCCAAATCAAGCATTACTTGGAATAATAAGTCTTCTGGTGTACGGTCTTCTTTGATGTTGTCTGTCATGTCAAATAATGATTGCTGACCGGTCTGCGAGGGGTTATAATATACATCTTTCATATTTGATGAAGCCAACTTAAAAATTCTAACACCTACATCAACCCTACTTTGAGGATACTCCTTTAAAATAGCATCTCCTGCTCTTCGTATTCTTTCTTCTCCTATTTTACAAATCGTATCATATCCTGCCCTATATGAATCAGACCCCTCTTTAGTCTTCTCTGGAACCTGAACCAAAATAAATTTTCTACATCCTCCGTCTTCTGCATTCATTCGCATTACTGCATGTGCAGTTGTTGCAGAACCCGAGAAATAATCTAAAACAATGGCCTCCTTATCATTAGCTGTTCCAGCAAAAATAGCATCATATACTGTCCACAAACTTTTCGGAAAAGAAAATCCATTATTCGGTACTAACTCATTAATTATCTTTGTTCCATATTCATTCGCATCATATCTTTTGTCTGCCCATACAGTTCTTTGAATACCAAAAGTCTTTCCTATCTCTATTTCATAACCTGTATCGGTTTTTCTAACACGAAGCATATCTTTTATAGTTTCTACCGTTTGACGTGCATATCTCCATTTTCTTTCTACACCACTTCTATCTATCGGATATACATACGCATAATCTCCTTCAAATTCCGTCTGCATAGGATGGTAATCGTCTTCACTAACCTTACCAAAACCTACTATTTTTCCATCTTTAACTATTACAGGATAGAAGCAATTTTTTGCATCATTTCTCTCCGATTCACTTCCCCAGTTTCTTAATTGAGACCATGAAACATCCTCATCTTCAATTTTCCTATCCGCAATGACTTTCATTCCTTTTGGATATACAAACAATGCATACTCATTTGTATGTGAAAAATTTGTTCCTTGCTGTCCTCTTGGATTATGTACTACTGTTACACAAACATGTTCATAACTACTTTCTCCAAAAATTTCTTTAAGCATTAAAGACAACGTATCAACTTCATTTTCATCAATTGCACATACCAGAACTCCATCGCTAGACAATAAATTTTTTGATAATCTTAATCTCATATACATCATATTTAACCATTCTGTATGAAATCTACCATTACTCTCTGGATTTTGCACCATAAAATTGCCCTGCTCATCAAATTGTCCACTATTCTCTAGATATTCTGCGGTCGTAGCATGAAAATCATTTCTGTATATAAGATTATTACCTGTATTATAAGGTGGATCTATATATATCATTTTGATCCTGTTTAAATATGTTTCTTGCAATAACTTCAATGAATCCAAGTTATCACCTTCGATATAAATATTTTCAGTCGAATCAAAATTCACGCTTATTTCTTTACAAGGTCTAAATGTTGCACTAATGGGAGCATTTGCTTTCAAAATATGTTTCTTCTTATCAGGCCATGTAAATTGATACCGTTCTTCTCTACCCTCAACAACACTACAAGATATCTCTTGCCTAAGCACATCAACATCAATGGCTCTTTCAACGATTGCCTTACCATCCTCATCATAACCTACCACTGTTTCTGTTAAAGCATTGGGAAATAACTTCGCTAATGCTTCATAATTTTCATCCGCCATATTCTTCGTGTGCATTTTCATCTTATCCATTTATTCTTCTCCTAACACTTGTATTTCATTTCTATTTTTCAACTCATGTCCATAAAAGAATACCATTGGTTTTCTACTCTTCCATGTAACAGCATCACTATTATTTTGATACTCACAATACGCCCTGCACTTACACTTCGTCATTACATATTTATCAGTGATTATGCTAAATTCGATCTCTATAGTTAAACTATTTCTTTTAGCTTTTATATTCTCCTCAAATTTTTCTTGCTTATCTTTAGCTACCAACATCGTACAATTAAACGCTATATCGGTTTCAAGAATGGCAGCCCTTGTATATCCATCACGAACATTTTCAGTCCATATAGCACTCTCCAGTGTTCCCTCCTTATTATCACCAACAAATAACGTACATTTTGAAGCATAAACCAAGGAAGGAGTTGCTTGCATGGATGTGTCGATTTTCTTAAGATTAATCTCAATACCATATCCCGACGGAAGTTTGTCCTTATTGTCCTTTTCGCTCAGGATTTGTTCTCCATGCCATTCGTAATTAACTGGAATAGATGCTTTGGGTTTAATGTGAATACTATCAATCAGTACCATGCAACTGTTTGAAGCAATATAGTTATTATCTTCCAGCTTTTGTAATTTTTCATTCTGTTTATAGGCAACTAAGCTCAAAACAAAGGTACTTATCGCTCCAACCATTGAACCCACATAATTAAGAGCGTCACCAGCCGACCACTCCGCACTAAAAAATCCATCGGTTTTAATTTTAAACAAAATATTAACAACAAAAGCTATAATCAAAGCACCACAGATAGAGCATAAACTGATGAGAATATATTTATTTTTCTTCAATTCATCTCCTCCAATCGCTTCTGGTACGCATTCAAACACAGGAACATCTCAAACTTCTTTTTTGCCTGTGTTTCCTTACGTGACTTTCTCTCCATGTCCTCTATCCGCTTCATCAACTTAGCCTTCTCCTGCTCAATAGCAATCTGCTCATCCAAGCTAACCATCAATTCATCTTTTAATGTTTTATTGACATTATCAATAAACTCCATCACTTCCCGCACCTTTACTTTCTCCTTTGAAAGCTTTTCTTTCTGTGAAATTTTTATGTAGTGCGATGAATGAAAACTTTTTTTATACAAATAATTTTAGTACAGATATTTACTAAATTCAATAGTAAAAAACTGTCCTAGATATACTATTTTTATAAGGCGGTAAAAAAATGGATTATATTAAGCGCATGCGGGATTTAAGGGAAGATTCTGACTACACGCAGGAATATGTCGCACATTTTCTCGGTACATCGCAGACCATGTATGCTCGTTATGAGCGCGGTGCTAACGAACTTCCTATCCATCACTTGCTCACGCTCTGCAAATTGTATAATGTATCAGCTGACTATCTATTAGGACTTTCCAATAAAAAATAACATTTCATGCGCTTTAATTCGCACAAAATGTTATTTTCCTTTAGTCATATTTCTTTTTGTTATCACTTTTTAAACACATCTTGTTCTATTATCCTACACCAACGAGTCCAAAAATGATTAATCTTATTTACACCGTCCTCAACGGTTGCATGTCAAAGCTCACCTTTACTCCCGATGAAACCACCTCTGCATTTGCATAAAACTTGTCAACAACTCTTCCGGCTGCCAACTTGCCGTTCTCAGGGTCCGTATCCATCAAAAGCATAATATACTGACTGTTACTGTATTTTGTTCCGGTGTCTACAGCTCTCAAGGACGAAATTACAGTATCCTTCAAAATATCCATAATACGATTCAAAGAAACTTCCGTCCCGATTTCCTCGGGAATGCTTAATGTAAACAATAATGTCTGTACCTTTTTATTGTCGCGATTAACACACCTTAAGGCAAAATCATAAATAATCTTGAATTCCTCATATTCTACATGGAATGCGCCCTTATTACACTCCTGCCCTTCCATCATCATCCGATGAATATCATCCAAATCAGCATCCGTGTCAATTTCATTGAGCACTTCCTTTATCTGTTCTTTTTCCTCATCATAAAAATGATAGGCATTCTTACCGTTTTCTTTGACAAAATACAGGGTTTCATCCGCATCAGCATAAAGCTTTTCAAAGGATTCATCTCCAACAGTAATCTTTGCTCCTATGGACACAGAAACAATGCCTGCATACCCCATTGCCCCCATCTTCTCTGCAAACAGTCTTATGATTCCGGCGGCCTTGGAAGCTGCCACAGCCTTGTTCGTCAAATCCGTATAAAATACAACAAACTCATCTCCGCCAAGACGGCAGACAATATCCTTCTCTTCTGCATAAAATTTCAGTGTCTCAGCAAAGTTTTGCAAAACTGCATCACCCACCATATGTCCGTAGGTATCATTCATTGATTTAAAATTATCAAGATCAATCATAAACAGGGTGCCGCCACGTCCCTCATTCAGATATGCATCCAGTTCCTGTTCCAGATAATCTCTATTATTCAATCCTGTCAATGCATCCGTAAGTGACTTTATTGTCTTTTCCTCTAACTCCTGCTCCAAATCCTTGCGAAGTCCATGAGCTTCCAATACTCTTGCGACACGGCTTCTCATTACATCCGGAACAAACGGTTTGGTAATAAAATCATCTGCCCCACACTGAAGGCACACTGCCTCTGTCATCGGATTTGAATCTGCCGTCAGAAAGATGATGGGGATTTTTTCCCACTTTTCACATGCCTTTATCTTTCTGACTACTTCCTTACCGTCCATCTGTGGCATTTCAATATCCATTAGAATCAAATCAGGCATTTCTGTCTCAAGAAACATCAACGCCTCTCTGCCGGAATTTACGGTAATTGTATGATAGTCCTTGGCAAGAGCATGTTTCGCCAAAAGACAATTGATGCTATCGTCATCCACAATAAGTATTTTTTCCATCTATCGTATCTCCATTTAGTGTTCTCGCAAAGTGTATTCTGTATCCTCATCAATGATTTCAAGCATCAGAGCAGCAACCTTCGAGTCAAACTGCGTTCCCGAGCATTTTTCGATTTCCTCTCTGACATATTTCTGGGACAATACATCACGGTAGCTTCGCTTGGAACTCATGGCATCATAGGCATCTGCCACCCCGATAATCCTTGCTACCAAAGGGATATCTTCCCCCATCAGACCATCCGGATATCCCTTTCCGTCATATCGTTCATGATGCCATCTTGCACCAAACACAATACCGGGAAGCTCTGACATCTTCTCAAGAATTTCAGAACCGATGACCGGATGCGTTTTGATAATTGCATACTCCTCATCTGTAAGCTTGGAAGTCTTGTTGATAATTTCATCCGGTATACCGATTTTACCGATATCATGTAATAGTCCGAAATAATAAATGTCCTCCTGCTCGTCCACCGGCAAATTCATTTTGGCAGCTATCATTCTTGAATACTCTGCAACTCTTAAGGAATGACCATTGGTGTATTTATCCTTTGCATCGATGGTTCCTGCAAGCGTTTCCATAACCTGCGCTGTCAGGCGTTTCAACTGCCGGCTTCGATTGTTCAAACTTAATGTTTTCTTTTCCACTTCATTTTGCAATTCTTTCTGCAAACGACGAAGCTCAATAATACGGGTACTTCGCTGGAACATAATTTCTGCCACAAAAGGCTTTGCAATAAAGTCAACAGCCCCTAACTCAAAGCATTTCACCTCTGACTCCTGATCATCATCAGCAGTCAGACATATAATGGGGATTTCTCTAAGAATGGGATGTGCTTTGGCCAAAGACAAGAACTCAAAACCATCCATCTGCGGCATACGAATATCCAATAGAATCAAATCTGCTTTGTTGTTCTCTAAATATTTAAAAGCCGCTCTTCCCGAAGAAACAGTATCCACATCAAAACGAGATGACAAAATTCTCTTCGCAATAAACAGATTCATTTCATCATCATCCACTACCAAAATGCGACCTTTTTCACTATATGCTGTTTCACTGCTTTTATCAAGGTTAATACACTGTTCAATAACATTTTGTAATTTATCTTTTGTAATGGGCTTGCCCAAATATCCGGCAAACCCGGCATTCAGATAATTTTGCTTGGCCACACCTGCATTTCCTGCAGTAACAATCACAGCCGGAACATCATCGCACCGATGTGTATTATGAATTCTACACAGGACAGTAATTCCATCCTCTTCCGACATCATATAATCAACAAAAATAATGTCATACTGTACCTGCATTATTTTTTCTAACGCCTCGTTGCTTCCGGATACCCAGTCACATATGCAGCCCGAGTTTTCCAACAACTTCAAAAACTTTTCTGCATCCTGCGTATTGTCTTCTATACAAAGCACCCGCAATCCCTGCAAATTCATTTCCTTTTTGTTCATTACAGAACTCCTTCTTTGATAAGATATGCCTCAACCGAATGCACAACTTTTTCATACATCTTCATTGTCGTAGAATGATTTTCTAAGATAAATGCTTTTTTCTCTTCCACTTCAACTCCAACCCGAATACTTTTACCGGCTCGCTCCAATTTAAGACACTCCTCCGCAAACATCTTACACCCTATGTTTAAAGAGTTTGTCTTTAATGAATGAATGGACACTGTATAGTCATTCCATGCCTGTTCTTCAAGATACTGTTCCAGCTCAGCCACCTTATTCTTGTGCTGACTATAAAACATATTCAATATTTCCAAATACATCTCCTGACTGTCAGAGCAGTACTTTCTGCCCAACTCAGTGTCAATTACGGATTCGCACTCCGACTCCTGCTTAGGTGCAATAAGCTTGTCCTTGGGAAGATAATCAGCTAACTTATCCTCAAGAACCTTACCCACAATAGGCTTGCTCAAATAGTCCGTAAATCCTGCTTCCAAATACATCTCTTTTGCTCCGGAAACAGCATTTGCCGTCAATGCAATCACTGCAACATCACGATTCTTATTCCCAGGCATCGTTTTCGCTTTCGCCAGCGTTTCAATTCCATCCATACCGGGCATCATATGATCCAACAAAATCACATCATATCGATGGTCGCACATAAGCTTAATCGCTTCTGCTCCACTCATACATGTTGTAATCTGTAGTTGTGTCTTTTTGAGCAAATTCACTACTACTTTCAAATTGATTTGATTATCGTCCACCACCAATACAGATGCATCCGGTGCTATGTAGGAATTTTGATATTTTTCCAAACGTCCGGAAGAATTGCGATAATTGCGAACAAAATCACCTATAGTACCCTCTCCGCAAATAGGCTGGGTCAGATATACCGTAAATGCGGTGCCCTCTCCATAAACGCTCTGCACTTCAATTTTACCACCCATCATCTTTACAAGATTATGGGTAATTGCAAGTCCGAGACCGGTACCTTCAATATTTCTGTTCGTTTCCAAATCCAAGCGCTGGAAATGGTCAAATAATCCGGCAATATCCTCCTGCTTGATGCCAATTCCCGTATCCTTTACAGTCATAATAAGCGTAACTGTGCTATCTGTAGTATCTGTTTCGCCGGTAACTTGCAATCTCACAGTTCCTTTTGCAGTATATTTTACCGCATTATTCAAAAGGTTCAGCAAAATCTGCTTGATTCGGACATCATCGCCATACAGTAAATCCGGAAGTTCACTGCGTACATTGACCTCAAAATCCAAACCCTTTTGCTTCGCCTTCAGTTCTATCATGGTAACTACATCGTTTAAAGCCTCGCCCAGTTTATACTTATTGGGAACAATCTCCATTTTGCCGGACTCAATCTTGGAGAAATCCAAGATATCATTTATGATTGCCAAGAGATTGTGACTGGCAATATCAATATTGCCTGCATACTCCAAAACAGCCTCGTCACCACATTCTCTCAGAATCATCTCATTCATGCCGATTACAGCGTTAATCGGTGTGCGAATCTCGTGGGACATATTGGCAAGGAAATCACTCTTAGCATGATTTGCCTTTTCTGCAATCAGCTTTGCCTGACGAAGTTCATCGCTCTCTCGTGCCTTCTTTTCAGCTCCAAGCAGATAAACGGTAACAATTACCAAAAGCAGCCATAACAATCCAAAACACCATAACACAAGCGGTATCAGCAACTCAACCTCTCCAGCTACCGCTTCCATAGGCACCCTACCAATTATGTATAGACCCGGATACTCTGTCTCTGAAGCAAAAAGCACTTCATCCCCTTCACTACCCTTGCATACGGAAGCCGCTGCCGAATTAATATTCATCTTTTTCCGAATATTCTCCAATGCTTCTGCATGACTCTTCTCAGCGATAAAATTAGCGGGAAGTGGTGCATCTTTCATCTGTACAATAACATTCCCATCAATATCAATCACTGCACAGACACCATTTCCTTCATAAAAGGAAATATCAATCTTCTCTGCCAAAACATCTTTCTCATACAACTTATATAATACATACTTGACATTTTGTTTGCTGTAAACCGGCACAGCAAACAAAATGGAGGAATCTTCTCCACAGCTTACCGACGCATTTCCGTGAATAGCCTCAAAAATACCATCATATTCCAAAAGATTCAATGCCTCTCCATAGGTTACCTCACCATTAATACGCAGTATTCCGTAAGAAATCCCCTCTTCCTCTTCCAGAAAATCTGCCATAGTTCCTGTTTCCATATCAATAAATGCCGTTACATCACTTAATAGCTGCAGTTCTTCCGCAAATCGATTATCTACGATATTGGCAAGATGTTTACCCTGATCCGAAACATGGTGTTCCATCTGAATATTGATGATATCCTGCATCTTCCACCACATTGCAACACAGACTACAATGAGTATAAAAAAACTGACAGATATAATAAAAAAAATATTTTTTATTGACTTTAGTCTTTTACTCATATATCACCACTCCATCAACAAACCAATCCATTTTCTCCAACAAAATCTCATCACTTATCAGCTCACCTTCATCACAGCGAAGCTTTCCGGTGTTGTCATATATTATTCCTGAGAAAACGTCCTTTCCGGCATTCATCTCATTTTCAGCGGCCGATACTTCGTTTTTAATCTCCTCACCCACACAATCAGAAAACTCTGACAATTCCACCACGCCGGTATCTATTCCAAACCAGTGACGTTTTACAGAATTACCCTTTCCCTGCAAATATTCTCTTACAATCTGGTAATAAAGAGCATTCCAGTCCCATACTGCTGCCGTAAGATATTTATCAGACAATCCTTCTGCTGGAGCATTATATCCAATAGAATAAACATCGACCTCATCTGCCATCTGTGCTACATAATGCTGATTTTGATGATAGGTAAGAACATCCGCTCCCTGTTTATTAACCAAAAGCTGTGCCGCTTCTTTCTCTTTCTCAGCACCCTCCCATGTGTTGGTCCAAACAACATTCACAACAGCATCCTCATTGACGCTCTTAACACCCAATGTAAATGCATTAATGCCTCTGTTAACCTCACTGTTCGGCATTGCTGCAACATATCCTATCACATTGCTTTCTGTTTTCATTCCTGCCACAATCCCTGTCAGATATCTTGCCTGGTACATCCTGCCGAAGTAAGAAGTCATATTGTCCGCAGAATACTCTGCAGAACTTCCATAAAACGAGACCTGCGGATACTTCTGAATCGTTTCCTGCACCTCAGTGGGATAAGCATAGCTGGACAAAATAATCATCTCAGCACCTTCTTTGACAAGTTCGTCCACTGCTTCTGCACATTTTCCGGTTCCCTCAGGTACATTTTCTTTAACTATCAGCTCAACACCCAATTCCTCACATGCAGAACTTACCCCTTGATAATGCATACCATTCCATCCGTCATCTGTAGTTGAACCGGTTAAAATCAGGCCGACTTTAATCGGCGGTTCTTTCGTGAAATTAATAGTGAATATGAAAACGATTATAATCATCAACAGAATTGCTGCCACTACAAGCAGCCAATGCGATTTATTTTTCATTGATTACTCCTTCAACATACCAATCAAATTCATTGAGCATAGTGTTATCCGTCATGCATTCGCCTTCTTTCACTCTCAGTTGCCCCTTATTGTCATAAATCGGACCATAAAACACATCATAGGTACCACTACCGATTCTCTCCATCTCCAGTATAACCTTTTCTTCTGTGCCCGGTTTTACATTATCTGTAAAAGGCGCCATAGATACCATACCGGTCTCAATCCCCTCCCAATAATGGTTTCCCACAAATTTCCCCTGAAGGCATTTTAAAATATTAGAAGTATAGAAATTCTCCCAGTCCCAAACTGCTGCTGTAAGATAGGTATTAGGATACTCTTTACTATTATCCACATTATAGCCGATTGACATAACGCCTCTCTCTTCCGCAATTTCCAGAGCCGCCAAAGAATCTGTATGCATGGCAAGTACATCAATATTATGATTTTCAAGAAGTTTGTTGGTCACCTCAGCAGTTGCATCATCATCATTCCATGAGTTTGTCCAGCTTACATAAACATTTGCATTCGGATTTACACTACGAACGCCCAACGTAAATGCATTCATTCCGCGATTCACCTCAGAAATAGGAAATGCCGCCACATAACCGATTTCGTTGGTGTCGGTCTGTAATCCGGCAACAATACCACTCAGATACCTGATTTGATACATTCTTCCAAAATAGGTGGACAGATTCTTATCCTCTCCCACACCGGTTGCATGCATAAAATAAATTTCAGGATACTCCTCTGCTGCCTGATAAATATATTCTCCAAACTCAAAAGAATTTGCTATGATAACCTTGCAGTCCGCCTCCACAAATCGTTCAATAATCTGCGGAATATCCTCTGCCTTCACGTTTTCCTCATACAGAACAGACAAATTCAACTGCTGTGCAGTCTGTTCCAATGCTTCATAATGGGACTGGCTCCAACTGTGGTCATCAATGCTACCGTTCAGGATTACACCTACTTTAGTGGTTTGCCTGGTGACCTCCGTGTCTGCCTCATATATATTGATAACAAAAATACCGGCTATAATTGCAGCGATAATAATTCCTGCTGTGATAAAAATCCGTCTCATTTGTAATATTACTCCCTGCCATTTTTACCATTTCATTGTTATATATTTTACCATACTCGCAGTCATTCTGTAAAATAATATTTATAAAGGCGCAGAACAGCTCTGACGCCCTAAAAACAACTCAATATTCATTGAGCATACCATGAATAATTTCCCTAAATGCAAGCGGGGAAAACGGTTTCACAATGTATTCATCAACCCCCATCCTTGTCGCTTTTTGAATCGTATCAATATCTTTGTTACCACTCATAAACGCAACGGGTATATTATGTTTCTTCCTAATCTGCAATAATGTTTCAAAACCATTCATTTCCGGCATTTCCAAATCCAACAGAATTAATTGGACAGAAATCTCATCAAGCACTTTCAAGGCCTCTTTACCACTTAATACACTTACTATGTCATATCTGAGTTCATCCTTCATAATATGCTCAATTATTTTTATATTCATCGGATCATCATCTACCACAAGAATTGTTTTTTTCAGCGACTCATTTTGTTTCAGACGATATTCCTTATCCTCATCTATCATCTGTAACATAATATCTGCAATTTGCGAGTCAAACTGTGTTCCCTTACCCTTCTCAATTTCTTCACGAATTTTTTCCTGTGGCAATGCGTTGCGATAACTTCTGTTACTTGCCATCGCATCATAGGCATCTGCAACGCCTAAAATTCTCGCCATCTTTGGTATATTCTCTCCTGCCAAACCGCTTGGATAGCCCTTTCCATCATACCGTTCATGGTGATATTTTACCCCCATTGCTATGGTCTTATCCTCATATATATCTTTTAGGATATGGTATCCCGAACCCGGGTGAATTTTTATCTGTTCAAATTCCTCATCTGTAAGCCTGCCCGGCTTATTTATAATCTCTTCCGGCACGCGAATCTTTCCTACATCATGTAACAACCCCGCATAATAGACTGTTTTCTGTTCTTCCTGACTTTTTCCCATTCTTTCTGCTATTTTCATTGCATATTCAGCTACACGAATAGAATGTCCATTGGTATATCTGTCCTTTGCATCAATTGTACGCACCAACGCACGAATCATATTCATATTAGCCTGCTCTATTTTCTCATTGCTTTCCCTTTCTATTTTGAAGGATTTATGCATCATTCTGACCGAATATACATAAATAGATATAATTAAAACAGAAATTATTCCGCAGATAAAAATATTACTGACAAAAGATCTGCTCACATCAGAAAAGAACAATTCTTTATTCACAACAATTGCCACATACAAATCTTCCATAATCTGCTGAGAGTATACCTGACATATTTCCTCATTTACTTCCGCCTCAAAAAAAGGTTCTTCCCCGGACAAAATCCCATTCAAAACACCCTGCATTTGCACATCATCGAAATAATTCTGTCCAATTTTACCGGCATTACTGTGAGAAATAATAAAACCACTCTTATCTACAACAAATATGTCTCCTGTTTTATTCCCGGCTGCCGATTCTATAATATGTTGTATTTCATCTAATTCAATATCAACCGAAATAACACTGTCCCCATCCGAAAGCAATTTACTTACAGACAGCAGTATGGTACCTGTTTTTGCATCCAAATATGGCGATACCAGCACAGTTTCGCCCTGTGCCTCCTTCGCCTCAACATACCAGCTGCGCTCTGAGGGCACATAACTCTCATCCGGAATCCATCCGGAACCATCTACATACGCATCATTAATCAAACCATAAATACCCGTGAAATTTCCTGCATTTTCTTCCAGATACTTTTCAGATTGATAGCTCAAAAAAGACTCCACTTCTTCTGTTGATGCATTATTGTCCAGCATATACTCTAATGTAATAGCGGTCGACTGCACCACTTCCATGTTATTTGACAAATATTTTTCCATAAGAATAGTTATCTCAGTCAAATTACCCATTCCCATATTTTTCATCTTTGCTACAGTACTAAAATAATAGCTAAAATGATTAAATAACATCATTGAAACGAGTCCAAAAATGATTCCGATAAGTGCTAAAACATGTCCTTTTTCTTTCCTTTTTTTCATTTTGGTACCTCCTCAACAACTCCACTTTCTCTTTTTTCTTCCGGAAGATACTTTAACAACACTTCATTCAATGCCTGTGGAATAACCGGTTTTGATACAAAATCATCAAATCCTTCTGCTAAGTATCGTTCCCTGGCACCAACAATGGCATTTGCCGTAAGCACAATAACCGGAGTGTTCTCGCACAGTTTCTTTTCTTTCATGATATGGAGTGTTTCTACTCCATCCATTTCCGGCATCATGCAATCCAGAAAAATCAAATCATATGTATTCTGCTCTGCCAAAGCAAGACAATCCTTTCCGCTCATCGCTTCATCTATCTGTACTTTATTTTGCTTTAACAATGCTTTTAACACTTTTATGTTCATTTTGTTATCATCTACCACCAAAATTTTGGCATTCGGTGCCGTGAATTCTTTTGTTTGTTCACTCTCCTTGGCAGAATAAAAATTTTCTTCTTTAAAATCTCCTATTGGTGTAGCATCAACCACTTTTTGCGCTATTTCAAAGGAAAACTCGCTTCCTTTTCCATACTCGCTTACTATTTTCAACTCACTTCCCATCAGTTTTAAAAATTGCTGTACAATATTCATTCCGAGGCCGGTGCCTTCTTCATTTTTATTCTTTTCAACATCAAATCTCTGGAAGGCATCATAAATTTTTTCAATGTTTTCACTTCGGATTCCGATTCCTGTATCCTTTACGGAAAACTTTAAAACAGCTTCTTTCTGTTCAACCTTCGTACAACTTACCTTTAATAAAACCGAACCTTGCATGGTATATTTTATAGCATTTGTAAGAATATTTAAAACAACCTGTTTAATGCGCTTAGCGTCACCACAATATGCTCGAGGCATCTTTTCATCAACATCAAAACTCAAATCTAATTCTTTCTCCTTCGCCCTGATGCTGACCATACTGTATAAATCATTCAAAACACTACCCAAATGATAGTTATCCTCAATAATTTCCATCATACCGGATTCTATTTTTGAAGAATCCAACAACTCGTTTACAATACTAAGCAATGACAGTGCTGCATTTTTTACATCATGAGCATAATTACAAATCTCATCATCATCGCTTTCCCGAAGAATCATTTCATTCATCCCCAGCATTGCATTAACCGGTGTGCGGATTTCATGGGACACACGGGCAAGAAAATCAGATTTGGCCCTATTGGCTCTTTCCGCTTCTTCTTTCGCTTTCTCGAGCTGTACCGTCAATTCCTGCAATTCGGCATTGTGCTTGGAAATCAGATTGATTTTTTGCCATCTGTCTGTATCATCACGCAATTCAACCATATAGCCACAGACTTTTCTGCCATACATAATTGACTCAATTCTACCCTCAAAATGTCTTTCATTATTTTCATAATTAAAAACCTTTTTGGCATTTTGGGAATATTCGCCAATCCATGTTGAAATCACTTCCATTTCAGGATTTTTAGTAATTGTATGATCAACCACGCATTTAGTAATACCGGGGAAAATATTCCCGGCAGTCTGATTACATCCCAGATAATTCAATTTTGTATCCAACATAATATATCCATATGTCCCCTGCTTTGCAAAAGAACCGGCAATATTATCTTCAACATTATATACCATTCCTCGTCGGTACATATACAGGAAAAACCATCCATCCAGAACATAAACTAAAGGCATAATTTCTATATTGGGATTAATAATACGTCCTGCTATAAACAAACTGATGGTCACAGCTTCCATAATCAACATGGCCCATAAACTGTATTTTGAAACCACGCGCCTTTTTACTAAACTGTACACCAGCAACGCAACCTGAATAATCAAGTAGCCATACAGTATGATATAAAACATTTTATGCGCCGGACCATATGTATGTCCTAACACCGTTGCGTCCATAAATTTATCAAGATAAATATGGTCATAATATATGTTGCTATATCCAATTGTCAGCACTGAAAAATACACAATTGCGCTATAGGTATAGAGCATACACCTTAACCAGGGTTTAATCGTATAATTACAAAGTGTGCAAATCAGAAACAGATGAATCGGTGGCATAAAACAACCACCAAGATAGCAGATTTTATTTGCCAAAACTGCCTCTTCCAAGCTTGTGGATACCGCGATTGCCAAATATGCACCATTGGTTAGTGCAAACACTAATAACGATATCATAAAATAATAGTTGGTTTTTTTGGGTTCAAATATATAAACCAAAACAAGTAAATTTATCACGGCCAAGACCGCAGTTATTAAATAATAATTGACCATATAAATTTTCTCCTTTGTAAGGCAGAAGTTTCATTTATATTATATCATACAGCTCAAATATTAACAATTTAATTCCATGCTATCCCTTCTCATTCCCTGAATGGTTTTTCCCAGTTTTAAAATCAAAAAATCTCCTCCCAAAATCATTACGTTTTAGGAGGAGATTTGTATTTTACTTAGTATGAGTAACCTTTACTCCAAGAATTGCCCTACTTATCAGCTATAGCTGCCTGTGCTGCTGCCAGTCTCGCAATAGGCACACGGAAGGGTGAGCAGGATACATAATCCAGACCGATCTTGTGGCAGTACTCAACAGAAGAAGGATCTCCACCATGTTCACCACAGATACCGATGTGAAGCTTGTCGTTTACAGGCTTACCGAGCTTGATGGTCATATCCATCAGTTTACCAACACCGGTCTGATCCAGCTTTGCAAAGGGATCATTCTCAAAAATCTTGGTGTCATAGTATGCATCCAAAAACTTACCTGCATCATCACGGGAGAAACCGAAGGTCATCTGGGTCAGGTCGTTAGTACCGAAACAGAAGAAGTCTGCCTCTGCAGCAATCTCATCTGCGGTGAGACATGCTCTGGGAATCTCCATCATGGTACCTACTTCATAATCGATTGCAACACCTGCTGCTTGGATTTCTGCATCAGCGGTCTCCACTACCAGTTTCTTAACAAACTTATACTCCTTCACTTCACAAGTAAGAGGAATCATAATCTCAGGCTTTACAGTCCAGTCAGCATGAGCCTTCTGCACCTCGATTGCTGCACGGATAACTGCCTTGGTCTGCATCTTTGCAATTTCAGGATAGGTAACTGCCAATCTACATCCTCTGTGACCCATCATGGGATTGAACTCGTGCAGGGAGGTAATGATATTCTTGATTGCCTCCACAGACTTGCCCTGTGCCTTAGCCAGTTTCTCGATATCTGCTTCCTCAGTGGGAACAAACTCATGAAGAGGCGGATCCAGGAAACGAATGGTCACGGGATGACCCTCAAGTGCCTCATAGAGTGCCTTGAAGTCACTCTGCTGATAAGGCAGAATCTTCTCAAGTGCTGCTTCTCTCTCCTCTACGGTATCGGAACAAATCATCTCACGGAATGCAGCAATTCTGTCCTCCTCAAAGAACATATGCTCAGTACGGCAAAGGCCGATACCCTCTGCACCAAGCTCTCTTGCCTTCTTTGCATCAGCAGGAGTATCTGCATTGGTACGAACCTTCAGCTTTCTAAACTTATCTGCCCAAGCCATTACGCGGCCGAACTCGCCTGCAATGGTAGCATCAACAGTCTTAATCTCACCATCATAGATGTTACCGGTGGTGCCATCAAGGGAAATCCAGTCTCCCTCGTGGAACTCCTTGCCACCCAATGTAAACTTCTTATTCTCCTCATCCATAGCGATGTCTCCACAACCGGATACACAGCAGGTACCCATACCACGGGCTACTACTGCTGCGTGAGAAGTCATACCACCACGAACGGTCAAAATACCCTGTGCAGCCTTCATACCGGTGATATCCTCAGGAGAAGTCTCCAGACGAACCAAAACAACTCTCTCGCCTCTCTCAGCCCATGCGACTGCATCCTCAGCAGTAAATACTGCCTTACCGCAAGCAGCACCGGGAGATGCGCCAAGACCTCTTCCCATGGGAGTTGCAGCTTTCAATGCAGCCCCGTCAAACTGGGGATGAAGCAGGGTATCAAGGTTACGGGGATCAATCATTGCAACTGCCTCTTCCTCACTTCTCATACCCTCATCTACCAAATCACAAGCAATCTTTAAAGCTGCCTGTGCTGTTCTCTTACCATTTCTGGTCTGTAGCATGTAAAGCTTGCCGTGCTCTACGGTAAACTCCATATCCTGCATGTCTCTGTAATGACTCTCCAAAGTCTTGCACACTTCCTCGAACTGTGCGAATGCCTCGGGGAACTTGTTAGCCATCTCAGCAATCTTCATAGGTGTACGAACACCTGCTACAACGTCCTCACCCTGTGCATTGGTAAGGAACTCACCAAACAGACCCTTTTCACCGGTTGCCGGATCACGGGTAAATGCAACACCGGTACCACAATCATCACCCATGTTACCAAATGCCATGGACTGTACGTTTACAGCGGTACCCCAGGAATAAGGGATATCGTTGTCACGACGATACACATTTGCACGAGGGTTATCCCAAGAACGGAATACAGCCTTGATAGCACCCATGAGCTGCTCCTTGGGATCATCAGGGAAGTCATTACCAATCTTAGCCTTGTACTCAGCCTTAAACTGGCCTGCCAACTCCTTCAAATCATCATCCGTGAGGTCTACATCCTGTGTAACACCCTTCTTTTCTTTCATTTCATCGATGAGCTGCTCAAAATATTTCTTACCAACCTCCATTACAACATCGGAGTACATCTGGATAAATCTTCTGTAACAGTCCCAAGCCCAACGGGGATTGCCGGACTTCTCTGCAATAACATTTACAACTTCTTCATTTAAACCAAGGTTCAAAATGGTATCCATCATACCGGGCATGGAAGCTCTCGCACCGGAACGCACGGATACAAGCAAAGGATTCTCCAAATCACCGAACTTCTTGCCGGTAATCTCTTCCATCTTAACGATGTGCTCATTAATCTGCGCCTGAATCTCATCATTAATCTCACGACCGTCCTCATAATACTGGGTACAAGCCTCTGTTGTGATGGTAAAGCCCTGGGGAACCGGAAGACCGATATGTGTCATCTCAGCCAGATTCGCACCCTTACCACCAAGCAGATTTCTCATCGTTGCGTTGCCTTCGGTAAACAAATACACCCACTTCTTCATACTTCTTTTCTCCTTCTTTCTCTTATATATTAAGAAAATTAAATGGTAACCTTTTTATGTACAGCTAAAAGCACTTGCTTCTTACTATATTTATTGTTTCCAAGGCATATTATACCAATGTGTGAAAAAAATATCAAGCACATTTTGATATTTTTTTGACAAAGTTGTTTTTTCGTTAAAATAACCAAAAAAAACCTTGTCGATAGCCGTTTTATCGACAAGGTTTGAAACCTTCAAATATATAAATATCAAAATTCTTTTTGGCACACTCCAATTCTTCTTCACTGCGAATGGTCCATCCCACAGACACAGCCCCCAAAAGGTCGCAACAAATCCTCCTTGATAAAATTCGGGGATATACTTGATTGTAGGCAATAAAATCCGGTCGTCCCACAAAATTAAGCAACAGATTTTGCAAAAAATAATACCAAACTCCATCATATCCCTCTTCTCTAAGAAAGGCATTGGATAATTGTCCACGCACTACATTTTTACGATGTCTGCGATACCACCTAAGTCCCAATGGATTAAAAGACTCTATGCAATAAAGGCCTTTGTATTTTGAAAGAATCTCGTCTGCAACAGAACAAACCGTCAAATCCGTCGAGTCTATTTTAAGCTCTACAATGAGCGGCGTCCTGCCGGCCACCATATCGAGAACATCTTGGAAATGCGGAATCCGTTCCTCGGACTGTAATAGCGTAAACTGTTGCAATTCCTCATAGGTATAATCTCTGACCTTCCCTGATTTAGCACACATACGCTCCAGCGTCCGGTCATGAAAAACCACAGGAACATTATCCTTAGTCAGTTGGACATCAAGTTCCATGCCAAACCCAGCCTCTACTGCTCTTCGAAAAGCCGTCATAGAATTCTCCGGTATCCCGGCAGCATTGTCATGCAAACCTCTGTGTGCATAAAAATAATGATAAAACGGACGCATATCCGGCTTATCAAACATTCTGGGTGCAATCATAAACAAATATATCAAAGCCAAAATAAAGATTGCCAAAAGAACAGTTAACATATCCTACTCCAACATTTTGTAAATCACAAAATCATAATACATAAAACTAAAGCTTACAGCCTCTTCAAAGAAAAGTCCTTCTTCCACGTCTGCCGGATTGTCTCCTGCAAAACAGATATACCAGACAGTAGGCTTTTCACGCACCAGCTGTCCCAAATCATAACACTCATTCAGATTCGGAAAGGACAAATCCACCGGTACATAACCATATAAGTAATAGTTTGCCTCCGGATGATAAACGCTGGGGAAAATAGCGTGACCGTCAGGTGCAATAAAAACATCACCCTCTTTTACCTGTTCCTGCCAAAACTGCTCATAATCCTTAAGTCCGCCGTCATATTCTAACGCAAGTTCTGAGCTGTACTGAGCCAAAAAACATCCTAATGCCATAGCAAGAACACCACATTTCACACTTGTAAAACGAATATTTTTCATTCCTGCCGCCATCACAAGAATAACAAATCCAAATCCGGGAAAGACATATCTGCCCATAAAACAATTGTTGATAAAAGCAGAAATAAAAAAACCGGTAACGGATGTTAACAAAAAGGCCATCGCCCCCAGCCCGGGAGCATAATTATGCTCTCTTCGCATCCACATAAAACCAAGCACACCTAACGTCACAGTGAGCAAAATCCCAAGTACCACCACGCAATCGATGGGGGTTTCCACAGCAGAAAACCATTCTGTACAATAATCCCACAGGGCACTGAGTTTCGCCAGTTCTGTGGCCGAGCCGGTATCATACAACATGCGAAGCTGTAATTGTTTCAATGTCACAAGAAGCCATGGTGAAAACACTACTGACACCACAATTCCGCTTATATAAAACTTCTTCAGTTTGCCAAATTGACGACTTTTAATCAATGTGACCATAAAAATCAGATATAGCCATACCGCCTGAATTACTGCAAAGCTGTGACAATATACTACACATATGGTAGCCAGCACAAAAATAATCCACTTTCGTCTGCTTTCATTTTGGTAAATATCATAAGCCAAAAGTCCGGTTAATGTCAGGAAAAACAGCGCCATGGAATACATGCGCACATTACCTGCCTGCACACACATAATAGGTGCCAGTAAAGACAATGTCATAAACCATAATGAAACTTTTCGGTCAAACAATTTTCTTACATAGTATTTACCAAGAAACATGTAGCCAATCATAAAAATCAGTGAAAATGCCTTTAACGTCCAAAAATGTGTGCCGCCACCGGTCAGATGATAAAATATCTTCAACACTACATAATAAAATGGTGAGTGATCATCCACAGCCGTAATATAAATCAATTCCTTAAAAGGTTTCATAACAAGCCCGGCCGAGAAAGCCTCATCATACCAGAGCTGATTAGTGATACAGAGTGCTCCCCACACAAACAGCGCAAGCACAGGCAAGGCATGCCAGAAGAAAATCTCTACTTTTTCCCGATTATCCAAATTCTGTTTTCCAAATGAGTTCATAATACTTCCTCCGTCCCCATTATAGACTTTATTCTTCCCACGGGCAAGTCCAATCCTTTTGTAATAACGATTTTTCTTGAAAAAGCCTGTGTTTTATGTATAATAGGTAGAGTAGCGTTAAAACACATAAATATAGAAACATTTAAGTAAAGGATTTAGAAGAATGATTAGTGCAAACAATGTAACCTTACGAATCGGAAAAAAGGCATTATTTGAGGATGTAAACATTAAATTTACGGAAGGAAACTGTTATGGTCTCATCGGCGCAAACGGTGCCGGCAAATCCACCTTCCTTAAGATTCTCTCCGGCAAGCTGGACACCACAAGCGGTGATGTGGTTATTACCCCCGGTCAGCGTCTCTCCGTCTTGGAGCAGGATCACTTTAAATATGATGACTGCGTTGTTATGGATACCGTTATTATGGGTAACCAGCGCCTGTTTGAAATTATGAAGGAGAAAGATGCTATTTATGCAAAGGAGGATTTCTCCGACGAGGATGGTATCCGTGCCAGTGAGCTTGAGGCAGAATTTGCTGAGATGGACGGTTGGGAAGCGGAGTCCAATGCGGCAATGCTTTTAAACGGTCTGGGTATCGATACTGAATTCCATTACGCAACCATGGGCGATTTGGAAAGCCCGATTAAGGTTAAGGTTCTGCTTGCAAAAGCATTGTTTGGAAACCCTGATATTTTGCTTCTCGACGAGCCTACCAACCATTTGGATTTGGATGCTATCGCATGGCTTGAGGAGTTTTTGATTGACTTTGAAAATACCGTTATTGTTGTCAGCCATGACCGTTATTTCCTGAATAAGGTCTGCACCCATATCGCAGATATCGACTACGGCAAAATTCAGCTCTACGCCGGTAACTATGACTTCTGGTACGAGTCCAGCCAGCTTTTGATTAAGCAGATGAAGGAAGCTAACAAGAAGAAGGAAGAAAAGATTAAAGAGTTGCAGGAATTCATCTCCCGTTTCTCCGCCAATGCTTCCAAGTCCAAGCAGGCAACCTCCAGAAAGCGTGCCCTTGAGAAAATTGAATTGGATGAGATTAAACCCTCCTCCAGAAAATATCCCTATATTGATTTCAGACCCGACCGTGAAATCGGAAATGAAGTTCTGACCGTTGATCATATCTCCAAGACCATCAACGGCGAAAAGGTTTTAAATGACGTATCTTTTGTAATGGGCCATGATGACAAGATTGCATTTGTGGGAAGTAACGAAATTGCGAAGACCACTCTTTTCCAGATTCTTACCGGCGAGCTTGAGCCCGATGAGGGAAGCTACAAATGGGGTGTGACCACCTCTCAGGCTTACTTTCCCAAGGACAATACTGCTGAGTTTGACAATGACATGACTATCGCAGACTGGCTTACCGGCTACTCTCCTGTCAAGGATGCAACCTATGTCCGCGGCTTCCTTGGTCGTATGCTTTTTGCAGGCGAAGACGGTGTTAAAAAAGTTAAGGTTCTCTCCGGTGGTGAGAAGGTTCGTTGTCTTTTGTCCAAAATGATGATTAGCGGCGCCAACTGTCTGGTTCTGGACGAGCCCACCAACCATCTGGACATGGAGTCCATCACCGCACTGAACAATGGATTGATTAAATTCCCCGGTGTTGCTCTGTTCTCCTGTCATGACCATCAGTTTGTACAGACCACCGCTAACCGTATTATTGAGATTCTTCCTAATGGTAGCATCATCGACAAGATTACTACCTACGATGAGTATCTTGCAAGCGATGAGATGGCAAGAAAACGTACTGTATTTACCGCTAACAAAGAGGACGATGAGGATTAATCATGATTGATTTGCACGTTCATTCCACCCGCTCCGATGGGACTTTAAGCCCCATGGAGCTTGTGGATTACGCAATGGAAAAGCATTTGAAGGCCTTCGCCCTGACCGACCACGACACCGTGGACGGCTTGGAGAAGGCTATTTCATATGCAGAAAACTTACGCCAGAAGTATTTTGCAGCCGGAAAATCTGATCTTGCTGCTGCCGTTCCCGAGATTATTCCGGGAATCGAGCTTTCTTCTGAGCATGAAGGCCGGGATATTCATATCGTGGGATTATTTATCGACTATAAAAATCCTGCCTTCTGCGACTATTTAAAGCGCTTTGTGGAATCCAGAGACCTGCGCAATGAAAAGATGTGTAAGCTTTTGCAGGATGCAGGAATCAATATCACCTATCAGGCTTTGCAGGAAGAATTCCCCGATTCTGTGATTACCCGTGCACATTATGCCAAATACATGCTATGTCACGGCTATATCAAGAGTATGAAGGAAGCCTTTGACCGCTATATCGGCGACCACTGCCCCTACTATATTCCCAGAGAAAAGGTGACTCCTGCTCAGGCTGTGGAATTGATTTTACAGGCTGACGGCGTACCCATTTTGGCCCATCCCATTTTATATGGCATGGGAAGTGCTAAGCTTGACAGCGTTGTAGCCGAATTAAAAGAGGTCGGCCTTATGGGCATTGAGGCCCTTTACAGCACCTATACCCCTGCCGATGAAAGACAGATTCGCTCACTTGCTTCTAAGTACAATCTGCTTGTAAGCGGAGGGTCTGATTTCCATGGAAGCAATAAGCCCGATTTAGATTTAGGTGTGGGATATGGTCGATTAAACGTACCCGATTTTGTATTGGAAGATATTCGTGCCACCCGCAAAAACCTGTTATTTACAGATATGGATGGGACACTTCTTAGAAACGACTGTACCATAAGTCCTGCCATGCGCTCAGCCCTTGATAAAATGACTGCCGCCGGACATCATTTAATACTCTCTTCCGGCAGACCTCTTCCCAGTATCTTAGAGGTAAGAGATAAAGAGCAAATCAACTATCCCAACATGTTGATACTCTCCAACAACGGCGCATTGGTCTATGACTGCGACAGGGATTGTAATCTCTTGGAATGCCGTATCTGTCAGAAAGACATTGCTTATATTGTTGCAAAAGCAGAGGAACGAGGACTTCACATTCATGGCTACACTGCAAGAGAAATTGTTTGTCACGGCATGAATGCAGAGCTTAAATTCTACACAAGCCGCATACATCTTCCTTTGATTTGCGTAGATGACATTGCAGACTATTTGCCTGACGGCTGCTTTAAATTACAGTCCATTCATTTGACAGACCGTTCCGTATTGGAAGCTTTCAGAGAAAGTCTTTTAGATTATTGTGGTGACCGCATTCAGATGATTTTCTCCAATGACCAGTATCTGGAGATTCTGCCTGCTAAGGCCGGCAAAGGAAATGCTTTACGCTTTATTGCAGACCATTTACATGCGCCCCTCTCCCACACCTTTGCGTCAGGAGATGCCGAAAATGATTTGTCCATGTTGGAAGCTGCAGGCACAGGCATTGCCATGGCTAATGCCTCAGATGCGGTAAAAGAAGCTGCTCAGATTGTTACCAAGAAGACCAATCACGAAGACGGTCTTATAGAGATTATCGAGAAATACTTCGGTTCCGAACAATAAAGGAGCGCTTAATGCGCTCCTAATATTTTAATCTCTGTATCATACTTTCATCACGAAAAACATACTCTGCCGTACTAAGGGGAAACTGTATTTCAGTCTCATAGTACCAGGGATCTTTTTCATGCAATGGATTGTTGAGCACATGAAATTCCTGGGCCGGCATATAGCCTTGGGCCAACAGGAAGGCCTTCTCATCTTCCTCATTTATACAAACATCCACTACCATCACCACATGTCCTGGACTTCCACCAGTGAGAATTACATCTCCTACCGTCATTTCAGACAAAGAAATTGTCTCCGTCTCCAAAGAATCCATGGAAAGCGTTCCCGCATAGTTAAACACCATGCGAAGATATTTTACAAAGCATTCATAGGAATCGTCGTAGGAAGTATCTTTGCTCCAGCTCACATCGTTACCGTTTACGTGTACTCGATAACCATCTCTCCAAGTGGCATAGTCGCACCAAAAACCGTTGGTGAAATGGAAACCTATTTTATCATACTGTCCGGTCTGCCAATAATATTCCGCATATACACGCATAACAGAATCTGCGCACTGTTGTAAATCTGTTTCCTCAATGGGTAATGAAAACACAGCTGCATGGGCACTTTGATTATACTTCTCCCTTCCATCATAAAGAAGAACCGGGGAACCATCCGGCTTCATCTCGTAACTTCGCACAAAAGCAGTCAAGCTCCCCGGCTCTGACGCAATTCTTTTATAGCCTTCAGGAACAGCAAATCTGGTTTCCAAGGTTGTCCCTTCCTGAAGAATAAAGACTTGTTCTTGTTCGTTTTCTTTTGAAGGGATATCCTGTGTCTTTTCTTCTGATGAGATTGCCTCTGATTCTGAAACATTTGAAGACAATGTTTCCTTTTCTATGGTCTGGATTTGTTGTTTACTTTCTCCTGTTGCAATAGTTATCCGATATCCAAACCATCCAATACATAAGATACCAATAATGCCGACACTCAAAATAACCTTCTCATACTTTTTCAAAACAATATTCCTCAATCTACATCTTCGCTAAATATTTGTCTCTGTCCTCCTCTGCCACAAGCAAAGCATCCATTGCCTGCTCGGCAGTAAATTGTAAGGTTTTCATCAGATTGCATATAGAATTCAGGACTCCACGCTCTATACCTTGCTCTATACCTTGCTCTATTCCCTGCGCGGTTCCCTCTGCCAACCAGTCCTTCTTCCATTCTTCCACAGCCTGACACATATTGTATTCTCCTTCCACTTCATATTCGTCTAACCGTTCAAGCACCTCTGTACTGTCTGTTAATATTGCAATCGTTTCCGCTGTATCTCTATCCAAATGTTGAAATTTCTCCTGATGCCAAAGCTCAAACAGCTTTTCCTTATCATTTCTTAAGGGGATTACCTCTAAAAGCTGTCGCAGACCTGTTTTAAACATCGAAAAATCTGTCACCTCATTTGCACAAAACAGACTCATTCCATAATCATGAAACAAATTCTCCCATCCCGGTGGTGCATTTTCAAAATTCATCATATCCTTCAGACTTCTGGGACCATCCCACTTTTGAGTTCCATGATAAAAACACACTGTATGTACGGGAACAATTCTGTCGTTTTCCTCCAAGCGGGTATTCCATGCACAGGGCGTTACACCTTCCTCCTGCAATCCTTTTGCCTTTTCTGTCCGAATTTGACGAATTTGGTTATTGTACTCCAGACAGTCATACTCCATAATCCGAAGGGGCATGGTATAATCTACATTTTCCTGATTCTCAACAGCTGTAATCACAAGCCATTCTCCTGTTTTAGTGCGCATCTTGATATCTCGGAAATGTTCCTCCATTTGAGGTTTCCTGCCATTTTGTTGCTGATTTGGACGCAACTCTCCATATCTTACGTCATCCGGTTCCAACATATCACCTCGAAGCACAGGCCTTCCCTGAAACTCCGATACATTAATCAACTCTGCAAATCTGTCCCTGTCTGTCAGATAGCGACACATAGCGGCATTACACTTTCCCATGACTTCCTCCTCTCCGGCGGAGGTTATGCGTCCTCCACCCTACATTATTTATTTTTATTATCCTAGTGAAAGACGGCTGAATTGCCATTGAAATAGATTTGCTTTCAGATGAGACGATTGTAATATAGAAATCCTTAAATGTCAAGCGTAATACTAAAAAGGCCGAAAACCTTTACAGTCTTCAGCCCCATCTTTACGATACCATTTATCCTTCTACAATCAGGTATCTTCCGTCGCCCACATCAAAGACCTCATCAGCCTCCAAAATTTCATCACCCACGGCGCCGTCCATGTCGATACCTTCCTCATCAAAAAACTCAATGACCTCATCCACAGAGTTCACCACGACTGCCATGCACTCCTCAAGGAAGCCATCTGCCTCCTCCAAGGTGTCAGCCACCGGCTCGGGAAACAACTGCTCCTGATTTTTTAAAAAACACTTCAAAACTGCATCATCATATACCTGCATATTATTTTCTCCTCCTTGCATTTAAATGAATTCTAATTTATAAATAATTAAGCACCTCCAGCGGATGCCCGATGATGGCATCTGCATGACCTTCTTCCAGTTCCTCTCTCTTGCGAAAGCCCCACAAGGCTCCGATAGTAAATAATCCTGCGCCCTTACCGGTCTTCATATCCGTGGCAGTATCACCCAAATATAAAACCTCATCAGGATTCACATTCAATTGCTCCATAATGCGAAAAGCCCCTGTGGGATCAGGCTTAATAGGAACACCCTCTATTTGTCCGTGAAGAACATCAAACATATCTTTGCCAAACAAATACTCTATCACACGAATGGTTTCTGCATGAGGTTTATTAGAAAAAACTGCCAGTTTCACCTCTCGCTCTTTCAATGCGCTCAAGAGCTCTACAATCCCATCATAAGGTTTTACCTCATACATACAATCCACTGCGAATAATTCCTTGTACCGGGCAAAGGCCTCTTCAAAATGTATGCATTCCGCATCTCCCGAAGCTGCCAATGCGCGACGAATCAGATTGGCGGCACCGTCTCCTACAAAATATTTGTAGTCTTCTTCGGAAAATGGTCCGTACCCCAAAGGTGCAATCGCCCTGTCCGTACAATATTTAATACTGTGAATGGAATCGGACAAAGTTCCGTCCAAGTCAAAAATCACCGCTCTTTTACTCATAATTCCACAAACCTCTTTAATTCCTGATATACTCTGCACACGGGCAGTCCCACCACATTGTTATAATCGCCCTCAATTCCGGTGATATAACGGGCACAGAACCCCTGAATACCATAGGCCCCTGCCTTGTCTAAGGGATCAAGGGTATTTACATAGGTCTGAATTTCCTCATCCGTCATCGTTGCAAAATAAACCTTGGTTACCTCATAAAAAGTATGGATTTCCTGCGATGTCCCACTATAAGCCAAGGTCACTCCGGTATATACCTCATGGCATCTTCCCGAAAGCATCTGAAGCATCCGAACGGCATCCGCTGCATCCTTTGGCTTGCCTAAAATCATGCCGTCACAGGCCACAATAGTGTCTGCTCCAATCACAACCACCGGTTCTTTACTCTCCTCACAGGTGACAAGCACTGCCTCTGCCTTCTGACGGGACAACTCCTGCACCACCTCACAGGGAACAGTGGTGGTAACCTTTTCCTCCACATCACTGACCTTTATTTCAAAATCAAGTCCTATCTGCGTAAGTAACTCCCGTCTGCGGGGAGATGCCGATGCCAGAATAATCTTCATATCTGTAATTCTCCTTAACCATGGTGTTCTGCCGGAGTAAATGTTCTCTTCGCAGCACTGTCATCCGCTGTCGCTGCCTTCGCCAGTTCTTTCGCTTCCTTGGCAAACTGTTCCTGAGCATTGACTGCCTTTCGTCCTCTTCTGCTTACCTTTGCATAAGAGCCGTCAGGCTGCAAAACAGAAGCCTTTACCGTATCTGCAAGCTGAACATTTAAAATATGCAAAAGTTCCTCCTTCAAGGCCGGCTCTTCCACCGGGAACAATATCTCCACACGACGCTCCAAATTTCTGGGCATCCAATCTGCACTACCGCAGTAAATTTCCGGATGCTCATCATTGTCAAAATAGAAAATTCTGCTATGTTCCAAAAAAGATCCCACAATGGAGCGCACAGTGATATTTTCACTGACACCCGGAATTTGGGTCTTTAAGCAGCATATTCCCCGGACTATCAGATCAATTTTAACACCTGCCGCCGACGCCTCGTAAAGAGCCGCAATAATATCTCTGTCACACAGGGAATTCATCTTGGCAATAATCCGGGCAGAATGCCCTTCCTGTGCATACTTTTGTTCTCTTTTAATTAAATAAAGGAATTTATCTTTAAGCCACAAGGGAGCTAAAGACAGCTTATTCCATAAGAGCGGCTCTGAATAACCGGAAAGCATGTTAAATACCGCTGTTGCGTCCTCTCCGACAGACTCCGCGCAGGTTAAAAGGCCCATGTCTGTGTAAAGCTTGGCGGTGGCATCATTATAGTTACCGGTTCCCAAATGCACATAGCGCCGAATCCCTTCTTCCTCTCTGCGCACCACCAGAGTAATCTTGGAGTGGGTCTTTAATCCCACCAGACCGTAGATTACATGGCATCCGGCTTTCTCAAGCTTTCTCGCCCAGACAATGTTATTTTCCTCATCAAAACGAGCCTTTAATTCCACCAAAACCGTAACCTGCTTGCCATTTTCCGCCGCCTGTGCAAGAGCCGCAATAATAGGTGAATTACCGCTGACACGATACAATGTCTGCTTGATAGCCAAAACTTGAGGGTCCACTGCCGCCTGACGAATAAAGTCTACCACAGGAGTGAAGGTTTGATACGGATGATGTAACAATATATCTCCTTTGCGGATTTCATCAAACAGATTACAACCCGCAGGAAGCTGTGGAACCGCTTGTGGAACATGCTTTGGCTCCTTCAAATGTTCAAAACCATCCAGTCCGTAAAGCTTCATAAATACAGTCAAATCCAACGGACCATCGATGGTATAAATATTTTCGTCCTCAATACTGAGTTCTTTTTTTAAAAACTTCAAAAGCCGCTTATCAGTGCCGGACTCCACCTCCAGACGAATAGCCTCGCCCCACTGACGCTTCTTAATCTGCTTTTCAATCTCTTTCAAAAGATCCGCTGCCTCATCCTCCTCAATGGTAAGGTCCGCATTTCTCATGATACGGAAAGGATGCGCACTGACAATATCATAATTTAAGAAAAGCTTATGGATGTTGCGCTCAATAATCTCCTCCAAGAAAATCACACGACGCATATTGTCCCGTTTGGGAAGTTCCACAATACGATTCAGCACACCGGGCACCTGAACCGTAGCAAACTCCAAATCCCGATCACTTCCCTTGCCCCGAACCATGGCTCCGATATTTAAAGTCTTATTCCGAATCAAAGGAAAGGGTCTGGACGAATCCACTGCCATAGGAGTCAACACCGGATACACATTTTCCTCAAAATATTGATCAATATATGCCCCCTCTTCCTTGGTCAACTGCTCATGGTTCTTGATAACCGTAAGACCGTTTTGAACCAATGCCGGATACAGAGAACGATTGTAGGTAGAATACTGTAAGTCCACCAATTCATGAATCGCAGTACTTAATGCTTCCAACTGCTGCAAGGGCGTCATTCCTGCAATGTCTTTCTTGTCATACCCTGCATTCACCATATCCTTTAAAGATGCAACACGCACCATAAAAAATTCATCCAGATTAGATGCGGTAATACTCAAAAACTTCAGTCTCTCAAACAAAGGAATGTTTTTATCCCTTGCCTCCGCCAGCACTCTGTGATCAAACAGAAGCCAGCTTAACTCTCTGTTGGTATAGTATTCAGGATTGGTAAATTTCATCTTGGCTGTTTTCGCCGCCAGCTTGCCGTTCTCCTTCATATGGCAACCTCCCTGATAAATTGACACTTAAAATTGTTTGTGTTGTTTGATAATTGGTGTGATACTGAAAACCTCTTGGAAAAATTCTGCCTTGGTGGCAAAGTAACCAAGTTCCAGTGTGGTGTCTTCGGCAGTTACTGCGCTCAAGTGCAATTCATTATCCCGAAGTACCGCCTTTAAGTCTACAAACTTTTGCTTATGACTGCGATCCAGACTGGAAGCCAGCCTGAGAATTGCTGTAAGCTTCGCCACCGTAAGATAAGTTTCCTGATCTGTAGCTCTTCGATTGGTAACACGCTCCTTATAAGTGAAATCACTATGATTAAATCGGACAATACTTGCCACCATCTCACGCTCTCTATGAGACAGTCCGATGATTTCCGTGGCCATGATAATATCATAAGAAGTCTCACCTATATTCATTAAACTAATGTATTTGCCGCAATCGTGCAAAATCGCCGCCAGGCACAGGTATAATCGCTCACGCTTGCCCAGACCATGCACCTTTTTCATGCTATCAAAAATGGTAGTAGCAATATTTTCCAGCGTCTCGGCACGCTTGCGACTGCCCATATAACGCTTACTGATATTCATGGCACATGCCAGAATATCCCGCTCAAAATCATGCTCTTCCTTAAACATTTTGATGCTCTCACCGTATTCATAGGCAATACCATCGCAGAGTGTCACGCCGGGAGCCCAGATTTTGGAAGCACCCATAAGTTCTGCAATCCGTCTTGTCAAAATAGCACTGATATATACAAGCGGAACTCTCTCCTCCACCACGTCCAGCGCTTTAGCGGCCTCCATGGCATTTTTCCCACGCAAAATATCAAGCAGCTCATCAAAATCGGAGGCATTTAAAATTTCATTGTGTTTACCGGTACGTTTTACCGCCCAAGGGGAGATATAGTCATCAACAATAATAATATTGTCGATTTCCCGTTCCTTCAAATAAAGCTTCTTGTAAGCAGCAAGCTGGGCACTTACCATCTCATCCACCATATGTTCCATCTTGGAAGGGCTGACCTTCATCTGATTTACAAGCTCCTGTATACGAAGCACACCCAGCCGAAGATTCTGAGTAGATACCAAGGTATCATTGTCAAACAAAGAAAGCTGGATACTGCCACCGCCAATATCTACAATTGCAGTCTTTTCCTCAATAATCCTGCGGAAGCTCTCTCCTTTGGATGCAATGGATTTGTAATCTAAGAATCGCTGCTCAGAATTACTTAAAATAAACATTTCCAGCCCGGTGCGTTGCGCAATCTGATCCAATACAATCGTAGTGTTGTTTGTCTCTCTGATAGCACTGGTACCGTATAATTTATAGCCATCCACCTTGTAAGATTTCATCAGACCGGAAAATTCCTTCAGAGTACGGCACAGTTCATCCACCTTATCCGGACTGATTTTGCCGGTAGCATAAGTGCTACTTCCCAAATCCAATCTGCGGCTTACATGATCAATCTCACGCATGCTACGCTTGCCGGAAAGCTCATATATTTTCATGGAAGTCTCATAACTTCCCACATCAATGGCTGCAAAGGTTTTTACACTCATAGAGCTTCCTCCTTATCAGGTAAACTTCACAAACTTAAGCCTTACCTAAGAGATAATCAATAAACTGCTGAGCCGTTCTGCCGGAAAGTCCGCCATGGGAAAGCTCCCATTTGTTGGCCTCCAAAAACAGCTCCTCTTCAGGCATTTGTATGCCCGCACGCTCCGCAAGCACCTTGACAATACCTTGAAACTCTTTTTTACTGGGAGAACCGAAATAGATAGTCACACCGAAACGGTTCACTAAAGAAAGTTTCTCCTGAACCGTGTCGCCGGTATGCATATCCTCCCGAATTTCCTCTCTGTCGCTGAAGTTCTCACGGATAAGATGTCTGCGGTTGGAGGTTGCGTAAATCAATACATTCTCCGGTTTTTTCTCCAGACCACCCTCAATGATTGCCTTAAGATACTTGTATTCAATCTCAAATTCCTCAAAACTTAAGTCATCCATGTAGATAATAAATTTGTAATTGCGGTTCTTAATCCGTGCAATCACGTCATTCAAATCCTGAAACTGATGCTTGTAAACCTCGATAATGCGCAGTCCCTTGTCATAGTATGCATTGGCAATGGCCTTGATACAGGAGGATTTGCCCGTACCCGCATCACCAAACAAAAGGCAGTTGTTGGCTTTTTTTCCGTTTACAAAAGCCTCCGTGTTGTCAATAAGCTTCTGTTTGGGAATCTCATACCCAACTAAATCATCAAGCTGCACATGGGCAATGTTTAAAATAGGATTGATATGTACTCCATTCTCATTATGCAAAATACGGAAAGACTTGTGCAGACCAAATTTGCCCACACCATATTCTTTGTAAAATTGAGTTAAGGTATCCTTCATCTCCTGCGGAGTGTTGTTCTCACAAAAATGCTCTGCCAGCTCGCAGATTCTCGCACAGATTCTGCGATTGTATACCTTACTCTCCTGACTGCCTGATTCGTAATTTTGAATCAAAGAAATCTCCGGCACCTGTAATTTGGCTGCCATCGGAGCAAAATCATAATCATAAAACTCCTTAAAAATCACTATATCATGGAGAGCGGCATCATTGATACTTCCTTCAATTGCGCCCCGGATTTCGCAACTGCGGCTATATGTATTCTCATTGTTCACCAAAAGATTTGCCAGATAACAGTGCCACAAATTACCGTGAAATCCGTGACTTCCGGACAATTCCAGAAGCTGATGAATACACTGGAAAAGAAGGGCTCTCATATCCTCACAATTATAGTAATCATCCTCATAATGAGACATCAGCCATGCCATATCATAGAGGAGCTTTCCATCCTCAAAATCTCTGTATAAAAGTAATTCCTGTTCACGCATGGTATTCTCTCCTAATAGTTACCCAGTATTTTCATATTTCTGGCCTCATCACGCAGGCCCCTTAATGCATTTTTTACCGCACTGTCAGCCAGGTTCCCCTCAAAGTCAACAAAGAATCTGTACTCCCAGTTGCGGTCTTCGATAGGACGGCTCTCGATTTTGGTCATATTAAGGTTGTTATAGATAAAATGGGACAGCATATGATAAAGGGAGCCGCTCTGGTGAGGCACCTCAAAACAAATACTGATTTTCCCTGCATCCTTACGGAAAATTTTCTGATTAGTAACGATAATGAATCTGGTGGAATTGGTACCGGAATCATTTACACCTTTTTTAAGAACATCCAGACCATAAATCTGACCTGCAAGCTCGCTGGCGATAGCCGCCTGAGTCTTATCCTGCTCCTCAGAGACTTTTCTGGCTGCAAAAGCATTGTTCTGCATACTGATTTGCTGCCAGGGATGGTCTGCAAGATAACGGGCGCTCTGCATCAATGACTGTGGGTGAGAATACACTTTCTTAATCTCTGAAATGTCTGTTCCGGGCACACCTAAAAGGCAATGCTCGATACGAATAATCTGCTCACCTACAATATAATTTTCAAACTCTACCAAAAGATCATAAATCTCGCTGACAATACCTGCCGTGGAATTCTCAATGGGAAGCACCGCAAAATCTGCACTACCCTCATCAAGCGCACTCATGGCATCGCGGAAAGTATCCACATGGAAACTTTGAATCTCATCGCCAAAGTACTGAAGCATAGCTGCCTGAGAATAGGCTCCCTCTGCTCCCTGAAATACCACTCTGGCCTTCATGGTCTCAAGCTCCTCCACGCCAATAAAGGGAAGCTTGCCCAGTCCGCCACTCTCTGCAATCATTTTATACTGAAGCTTACGGCTCATGGACATAATCTGTTCAAAAAGCTCTTCCACACCTTTAGCATTAAACTCATTATGGGTTAATGATTTTACCTTTGCCAGTTTCTCCTGCTCTCTGACTTTGTCAAATACTTTCTTACCGGTGTTTATTTTGTACTCAGCTACCTGCTTACAGATGTCCATGCGTTCCTCATAAAGGTCTACAATCTGTGCATCTATTCCGTCTAATTTGTCTCTCAATACTCCAAGGTCCATGGTCTCTCCTTTTCTTTTGCAGCAAGTGAGGGTTGTGGTAGTTCCGGGGAGGACGGTATATATCCTAATTGAGGACACTTTCGCTCCGTGGAATACCGCAATCCCACTTGTTGAAAAGATAAATTATCATATATTTTTAGGGCAAAATTTGTAGTCTCCCTATCTATTTATCTTATAACAAATCCGGCTTGATAGCAAGTAAAATACGGTGTATACTGAGTGTTAGGAATATAAAATTTTAACATGTATTTTTCGGGATGTTGTAGTACAAACAGTCTCTGAAGTACAAAGGAGATTATCATGGCGAAGGTAAGCAGGAAACAAAAGCGTTCTTATATAATTACATGTGTTATCATCGGAATTGTTGTGATACTGTTGTTGGTTGGTGCTGTTTTTTCAGGCAGAGTGACATCCAATCCTCCGGGGACAATCGGTAATACAGCCGGCAATCTGAATAACAGCGGAATGTTTTGTGAATATGATAACACCGTTTATTTTTCTAATCCGTTGGACAACGGAGCCCTTTATGCAATGAATCCGGATGAGACCGAAATACGTAAACTCAATTCTTCTAAAGTACGCAATATTTTAGCCGGCGGAGATTATTTGTATTATTTTCAGTTGGAATCAACAGAAGAAGGAACTCTTGGAGCCATTGCAAGCACCCACACCTTTAGCCGCTGCGATTTAAAAGGCAACAAGCCTGTGGAAATCACGCGTGATGTAGTAGTAACCGGACAACTTGTTGATGACTATTTGTATCTTCTTACGGCCGGAAAAGAGCACCCTATATTTTATAAAATAAAGACAGATAAATCGAATAAAACCCCTCTGGCTGACTATAGTATCAACCCCGCCTGCGCTGCAAATGGTATGATTTACTATAATGGCACACAGGACAATCATACACTGTATTGTCTGAATACAAAAACAGATGTTACGGAATCTGTCTGGAACGGCAATCTCTGGTATCCGGTAATTAATGGTGATTACATTTACTATATGGACTTAAACTCCAACTATCGTCTTTGCCGCTACTCATTGTCCCAGCAGACTGCCGAAGTTCTTACCACTGACCGTGTGGATTGCTTTAATGTGGGCTCCGGATATATTTATTACCAAACCAATGATGCCACCAATCCTCAACTAAAATGCATGCATGTGGATGGCAGTAATTCTTTTGTTGTTGCAGATGGTATTTATACCAACATCAATATGACCTCCCAATATGTATATTTTCAGGAATTTGATGTAGAGGGAAGTCTGTTTCATGCAAGACTTGGCAGTGATACTGCAAACTATTTTTCTAAATAGAATAAGAATACCAAAAACGAGAGGTCTTTTCAGTCCTCTCGTTTTATCATAATAACTATAATCCTTCTACTCCTCTATGTGATCCAAACCTTGGCTTAATATGCTCACAATATGGTCATCCGCCAAGGAATAAAAAATGGTCTTGCCTTCCCGTCTGTTCTTTACCAGATCCATTTGTTTCAACACACGAAGCTGGTGGGAAATAGCAGATTGGGACATGTTAAGAAGCGCCGCAATATCATACACGCACATCTCTGAGCACAAAAGTACATAAAGAATCTTTAAGCGTGTTACATCTCCGAACACCTTAAAAAACTCCCCCAAATCCTGTAATTCCTCTTCCGGAGGCATCCTATCATCTACTTTTTCAATTATTTTTTCATCTAAATGAAGGTATGTATTCTCTTCCATAAATCTCCCTTTCACAAGAGCCGTAATGGTTACAGAATGATTAAATTACTTCTGCATTAACTGGTCCAAAAGCTGTGTCACGGTTTTACCCAAAACAGGGTGTCTTAAATTGGGCGCAATCTGGCTCAATGGTTTCAGAACGAAATCACGATTCTCCATATCAACATGAGGCAAAATCAGTGTATCATCTTCATAAATCAGTTTGTCATAGAATGTAATATCAAGATCCAGCGTTCTGGGTCCCCAATGCACCTCTCTGGTACGACCAGCCTCGTCCTCTACCTTGTGAATATAATTAAGCAATTCCTTTGGCGTCATGAGAGTACGCATTTTTACCGCAGTATTTAAAAACTTTTCCTGCTCCAAATTGCCATAAGGCTCGGTTTCCACCATGTCTGCCACCTTAAGCACCTGAATCTGCTCATGCGCGTTCAATTTGTCGATACCTTGCTTCAAATAAGCCTCTCTGTCACCTATATTAGACCCCAATGACAGATATACCTGATGCCAGCTTCTGACAATCTTTACCGATACGGATTCAAAAGACAATTTCATAGGTGCATGCGGCTTTCTGATCTCCAGATCAATCTTACGGATAGAGCCAAAATTCAACAGAATCTGCTCGGCAAGCTTTTCTGCAACAGTTTCTATAAGATTGAAAACATTCTCCTTCATCCAATTGGAAATAAAATGGCAGATTTCACCGTAATTGGTGGAAAAGCTTAAATCATCCGTCAATCCGGCCGCTCTTGTCTCTGTGTAAAGAACTGCATTGACATAAAAGAACTGCCCCATCTCCTTTTCCTCCGGGAAAACACCATGATGTGCATACACTTCCAGATTGTCAATTCTGATTTCATCCATAATCATAACTATATCCTCCGTTCTAAAATTGCCTCTGCCATACGAATGGCTCTTACATTTTCCTTTACATCATGAACACGTACAAAATTTATACCTTTTGTCACAGCAACCACAGTAGTAGAAAGTGTCCCCTCCAGTCGCTGTTGTATAGGCAAATCCAATGTCAACCCGATAACCGACTTGCGACTACATCCTAAGAGCAAAGGACACTCAAACACATTCAGTTGCTCCAGATTTGCCATGATTTCAAGATTGTTTTCATAACTCTTCCCAAAGCCGACTCCCGGGTCCAGAATAATTTTCTCTTTAGCAATACCGGCTGTTTCCGCCAAGTGAAGTGTTTCCGCCAGATCTGCCTTTACATCTTCCACAAAATTTGTATAAGCCGATTCAGACCGATTATGCATAAGACAACAGGGCAAACCATACCGGGCTATGACCTCTGCCATCCTCGGGTCATACTTTAACCCCCATATATCATTAATCAAATCCACACCTGCCAAAATCCCTGCCTCTGCCACCTTACTTTTATAGGTATCCAGCGAGACAGGAATATCAAATCTTGATTTAATTTCTTTAATAACAGGAACAATACGTGCAATTTCTTCTTCATCTGCAACCTGAGTATATCCGGGTCTGGTGGATTCTCCACCCACATCAATAATATCTGCCCCTTCCAAAATCATCTGCTCCACATGATGTAAGGCTTCATCCCGATTATTCCATCTTCCTCCATCCGAAAAGGAATCCGGCGTCACATTCAATATCCCCATCACATATGTTTTTCCTTGACGCACAAAGTCTCGTCCACCAATTTGCAGAAAAGCTGACTCAGACATTCCTTATCCTCCAACCAAACTCAACCGACTAATATTTGATGTGCAGATTTTTCTTATCATCCTTCCAGTTACAGCTTCCTGCAGACTTACATACAAAACATGCTCTGCTGGCTTTGTCTGCACGATATAAAACACCTCGCAGAGTAGGTTCATCTGCAACAGATGCTTCTCTATGACTTTGTATGGCATTAACAATAACACCTGTTTCGGTATTGTCAAATCCGCAGCTTTCCAGTATCTTTGGTGCAATCTGCGCACTCGCCAATTCATGAGGCGTACCATTCTCATATTGCACATGCTTGCCACAATCATGCAAGAGTGCCGCCGCATAAATCCATTCCCGATTTATGCCTAAACCCTCCTGAAGATTTATAATCTCGCCAATTCTTGCCACATCCAGAAAATGAACCATATCATGACAACAAAATTCCCTGTCAATTTCTGCTTTTTCATTTTCTTTAAGATGATGCAAAAACAAATCATGATTTAATATTTTATCAATTCTATCCATTTATCCTTACGCCTGTAACATCTGAAAAAATTGATTTTGCAATACTGCATTATCCTCAAAAACACCTCTGGTAGCTATACTTACTGTCTTACTTCCCGGCTTTTTAACACCGCGCATGGTCATGCACATATGCTCAGCTTCAGCCACAACCATTACTCCCTGCGGCGCAAGACACTCCATAATAGCTTCCGCAATTTGCGCCGTCATCTGTTCCTGAATCTGCAGTCTCTTGGCGTAAACCTCCACCGTGCGGGCCAATTTACTAAGTCCAACAACCTTACCATTTGGTATGTATGCAACATGAACCTTACCATAGAAAGGCAGCATATGATGTTCGCACATGGAATAAAATACAATATCCTTCTCCAACACCATCTCATTATTATCCACAGAGAATACCTTAGATAAATGCTCCTCGGGCTTCTCATCCATACCACTCATAATCTCTGCATACATTCTTGCGATGCGCTCCGGCGTGTCCACCAGACCTTCTCTGGTCACATCCTCACCGATACCCTCTAATAAAAGCTTCACTGCTTCCTTTATCTTGTCCTGATTTACCATAGTTCTTACCTTTCCACTATTTTGATAAGTCTCCCCAAGAATGACAGCGACCCAAAGGCTAAAATCACATCCTCCGGTCCTGCCAGGAGCCTTGCCATCTCTACAGCCTCCTCCAGACTGTCCACTGCAGTCACATTAGGATGCACTTTTGCAATCTCCTGCGCCAGTTCATAGGCACTCATTGCTCTGGGATTCTCAGGAGGTGTAATCGTAATAATCTGATCCGCATAGCCATGGGTCAGTGCAATTACCTTTTCATACTCTTTATCCCTTAATATTCCCATTATATAAATAATTCGCTTGTTTGTAAAATAAAATTCGATGGAACGGGCAAGTTTTCTCGCTGCATCTTCATTATGCGCACCATCAACCACAAACAACGGCTTCTTACTAATAACAGAAAAACGCCCTGTCCAAACAGTCTCCTTAAGTCCTTTACGGATGGCACTTTCAGAAATATCATAGCCTCGCTTCTGCAATATGCGAATGACCTCTATAGCCAAAAGTGCATTCTCCGGCTGAACAGCCCCTGCAAGATGAATCTCCAGTTGCTTCATTACACAACCGTCTGCCCCCTTATAATCAAACTTCTGGCACTCCAAATTTTTACCGGTTCCCCGCCTAAGATTCTCAATACAATCTACATCCGCCACATACAAAGGACATTCCTTGGCCTTTGCCGCAAGACAAATAGCCTCCATAGCTTCATCCTTTTGCATTGCCGACACAACATCACAACCACTCTTGATAATTCCGGCTTTCTGCGTAGCTATATCTTCAAGTGTATTTCCCAAAAACTTCATATGATCCATACTGATGCATGTTAGTACAGCAACCTCTGTATCATGGATTAGATTGGTTGCATCCGTCAAACCACCCATACCTGTCTCAAGCACTACAATATCACAGCCCTGTTTATCAAAATACCAAAACCCCAGTGCCGTCTCCACCTCAAACGGAGTCGGATGAGACAAGCCTGCTTCCGCCATTTCATAACATGCGTTACGGATTGTCTCAACACCTTCACACAACATATCTTTGGTAATATTTCTACCATTTACCTGAATACGTTCCCGATACTCAAAAATAGCGGGCGAAATGTACCGACCTACCCGATACCCGGCGCACTTCAAAATAGTAGAAGTATATGCAAGTACAGAACCTTTTCCATTCGTACCCGCAATATGTATAAATTTTAAGCGCTTTTGAGGATCACCTATTCTTCTGCATAATTCCGTAATACTTTTAAGCCCCGGAACAATTCCATAAGATTGGATACTCTCTATATAATCCAGCGCCTCCTGATACTTCATCTGACGTTTCTCCTTAAATATGTATAATCCATGCAGAGGTTGTCCATACTATTCCCAACAATTAACAGGCGACGTTTCCAAGTTGTCTGTCTATTAATTTCTGCGAGGTACTCTATGCACAAACACCATCTTCCTCTGCCCCATTTTCTAAATCAATTTATTCAGGACTTCTTTCGCTGCGGCCTCTTCGGCTGGTGCATGGAAATCATTTTTACGTCCCTTAACGCTCTCCGTCGCCGTGACCTTCGCCTGAAAGGAACCACCTCCATCTGGATGTTCCCTATCTACGGGAGTGCAGCCTTTTTTAGACCTATGTATATTTTACTTAAAAAAACACCCGTTTTTTTCAGGGGCATTACCTATATGAGTTTGATTTTCTCTGCTGAATTTATCTCCGGTCGCCTTTTGTCCCGTCACAAACTCTGCCCCTGGGATTACAGCAAAAGTCCCTACCACATAGGCAAGGTCATCCGACTGGACTTCGCTCCCAATTGGTTCTTTGCAGGACTACTTTTTGAGCGACTTCTCATGCACACACAGTTGCAGGACGAAACCCCACGGATTCCGTCCCGCTCACATTCCCATTAAACATCTACGTCATCAATATCCGCCATCTCGCCGGAACCGATATCTAACATATTCACCGTGCGTCTCTTCAGTCTTGCTTCCTCAGACTGCCTCAAAAGGAAATCCTTAATTGCTCTGGAATTCCTAATATGAATCAACTGTAAAGTAGGATGGGTAGTGTCACCGGTAAAACAGGTAACCGTACCCATCTTAAACATCTTTTCCACCAATGTCGCAGAATGCTCAACATCCTGAATTTTATACATATAACAATCATTTTCAACCGTTTTAAAAAGGCCCTTGGTAATGGTAACCATATCTTCCTTTACGGTATACTTGGTAAAGGTAAAAGGCAGTCCCAAGAACAGCCAACGCTTCCTCTCCACAAATTGAATCATGCTCATATCCTTCCTTTCATATCCATAATACGAAACAACTAATTCTTCACTTAACATTATAAGTCATACAGGAAAGATATGCAAAACCTTTCTTATTAAAAAATAAAATATTTCATTGAATCCCTCTCCCGAAAGTGGTATGATAGAACAAGAATATGAATAGGAGGTTTTTCTATGACAGCCAAAGAATGTATCCTCGGACGCAGAAGCATCCGTCGTTTCGAAGAAACACCCGTTTCCCATGAACTTTTGGAACAAATTGTGGAGACCGCATCCTTTGCTCCCAGTTGGAAAAACACTCAGGTTACCCGCTATATCGCAGTTGAAGGTGCGGTTAAGTCTAAACTTGCAGCCTGCACCACTATCTGGCCGGGAAACGGCGCTATCATGGAAAGTGCTCCCATGGTGATTGCCGTTACTGTCGTTACCGGCCGCAGCGGTTTTGAGAGAGATGGTTCTTTCTCCACCGGCAAAGGTGACTCCTGGCAGATGTATGACGCAGGTGTTGCCAGCCAGACTCTTTGCCTGGCAGCTCATGAGCAGGGCCTCGGCACCGTTATCATGGGCCTTTACGACGAGGCAGAAGTAACCAAATTGTTGGAGATTCCCGACACTCAGGAATTAGTTGCCCTGATTGCTCTTGGATATCCTGCACAGTCACCCGACGCCCCCAAGCGTAAAGAGGTGGCCGATTTGCTATCCTATAAAAGTTAAAAAACTTAAGTCGAAGAGATTTTTTCTCTTCGACTTTTTCTGAGCACACTATTTCTAAATCACAAAACGGAGGAAGTAAAATGAGACATTTAATCAGTCCCCTGGATTTCACCACACAAGAGCTTGACAAACTCTTTGATCTGGCAGCAGACATCGAACAAAATCCCGCTAAATACGCACATGCATGTGACGGCAAGATTCTTGCTACCTGCTTCTATGAGCCCAGCACCAGAACCAGATTAAGCTTTGAATCCGCCATGGTTCGCTTAGGAGGTCAGGTAATCGGTTTCTCCGATGCAAGCTCCTCTTCCGCAACCAAAGGCGAAAGCGTTTCCGATACCATTCGGGTAATCTCAAGCTACGCTGACATTTGCGCAATGCGTCATCCCAAAGAGGGTGCCGCAACCGTAGCCAGTGAAAAATCCCTGATTCCCGTAATCAATGCAGGTGACGGCGGGCACCAGCATCCCACCCAGACCCTGACTGACCTTCTGACCATCAAAAATCTAAAAGGACGTCTTGATAACTTTACCATCGGTCTGTGTGGCGACTTAAAATTCGGTCGTACCGTTCACTCTCTGATTCATGCATTGGTACGCTACCCCGGAATCCGTTTCCTCTTCATATCTCCCGAGGAGCTTCGCATTCCCGACTACATTATCGAAGAACTGAAAGAACACAATATTCCCTATGAAGAGGTTATCCGATTAGAGGATGTTCTCCCCGAACTTGATTTGCTCTACATGACCCGTGTCCAGAGAGAGCGCTTCTTCAACGAAGAAGATTATGTGCGTTTGAAGGACTTCTACATTCTGACCAGCGAAAAAATGACTTTGGCCAAGGATGATATGCTGGTACTTCATCCCCTGCCCCGTGTCAATGAAATTGACGTAGAAGTGGATGCCGACCCCAGAGCAGCTTATTTCAAACAGGCCCAATACGGCGTCTATGTGCGAATGGCACTGATTATGACCTTGCTTGGACTGGCATCCTGAGAAATTGTAACCACCTGTCAGAAAGGAGACAAACTATGTTAAACGTTGGAAAAATAGAAGAAGGCTTTGTACTTGACCATATCAAAGCCGGCAACAGCCTTGATTTGTATGACCACCTTCAATTAGATAAATTAGACTGTACTGTGGCAATCATCAAAAATGCCCGCAGTAATAAAATGGGCAAGAAAGATATATTAAAGGTTGAATGCGATATCGATAAGCTTGACCTTGACATTCTTGCATTCTTAGACCACAACATCACTGTCAATGTTATTAAAAATGGCGAAATTGTTGCTAAGAAGGAATTAATTCTACCCAAGCAGATCAAAAATGTTATCAAATGTCGCAATCCCCGTTGCATCACCTCTATCGAACAGGGACTGCCTCACATTTTCTTCCTCGCAGATGAAATAAAAGGCATTTACAGATGCAAATACTGTGAAGAGAAATACACTGAAAACTCCAAATAAAAAGCAGCCGGTGTACCTAACGTACACCGGCTGCTTTACTATATCACAAATTACATTTCAGAAGCCTGACACATGCCATAGGCAATCCCCTTCTTCCTAAGCTCCTCTTCCATCATATCCAGAGCATCATCCTCATCCTCTGCAAAAAGCAGTTTCTTTTGCAATTCCGTCCGCATATCCTCCGATAAAACGGTCACTTCAAACATCTGCATATTTTACCTGCTTCCTTTAATTCGCTCCGGCTGTCTGAAAGTATTTTGCCTCAAATTCTCTAACCGGCATGGGCTTTGCAAAATAATATCCCTGGAAAATATCACAACCTGCCTGAGTCAGATACTCTACCTGTTCCAAGGTTTCAACACCCTCTGTAACAACTGTAAGGCCCAAACTCTTAGACATATCAATTACCGAATTCATGATGGTACGGCTACGCTCCTCGTGAGTTGTCTTACGCAAGAATCCTCTGTCAAGCTTCAGCACATCCACCTCGATATCCTGCAAAGTATTCAAGGATGAATAACCGCTTCCAAAATCATCAATCTCTACCTGGAATCCAAACTCGCGGAGGCGTCCTAACAAATCTACTTGTTTACTCAACTCCTCCATCAAAGCTGTCTCAGTAATTTCAAGCTTTAAATATGCCGGATTAATCTCATACCTTTTTATCAAAGAGGTAAGCGTCTCATAAACATCCAAAAAATAGAAATCCTTGGGTGAAATATTCACAGAAATATGTAAACCCTCTCGTCCCTGCTCTTTCCATTCACGAAGCTGTCTGCATGCAAGCTCCCAAACATAACAATCAAGTCTTGCAATATTACCGCTTTTCTCAAATACAGGAATAAACTCCGCCGGAGAAATCATACCACGCACAGGATGATCCCAACGAACCAAAGCCTCTGCTCCCAAAACATCATAGTCCTTCACGGCAATCTGAGGCTGCAGATAAATCTGAAACTCTCCCGCAGCGATGGCACGGTCAAACTCACCTACCATCAATTTCTCTCTCTGAGTGGAATTACCCATATTCTCGCTATAATGCGATACAATCTGTTGATAATTATCCTTAATACGCCGGATTGCAACAAAAGCCCTATCGCACATTACAGATACACTCAATGTAGGGTCCGTAATATGATATACACCTACATGTACATGCATCTTGTAAACACTACTGTTAATAATTTTCTTCAAATCTTCAAGATACTCTTCAAAATCCTCCTCATGGAAGTATTCCTCACGCATGCACATGGCAAAGCGGTCGGCCTCCAGACGACCATATCTTGTATCCTCATGAGTAGCATCTCTTCTCATAAGACCTGCAATACGTTTCAAAATACGATTACCGGTCTCCTCACCAAACAAATCATTAACAACCTTAAAGTCCTTAACATCAATACAAACAACAACACGTTTTATCTCTGAATCCTCTGCCAAAACAGCCGCAGCAGCCTCAAAGAAACGTTCACGATTATATATATCTGTCAAATAATCATGAGTTGCATTATAACGTTCTATCTCCAGATTCCGATAAGCCTCTGTACGATCTGTCATTGTGAAAAAGCTTCCCAGATAATGCCCTTTATTATCCAACAGGAATTTGAAATGTACTTCAAAGTAATGTGTCTCATCATCTTCCAGCACATATTCTTCTTTCCAGCTCTCTTCCTTGAAATCTTCTACCGTCCGTTCACCTTTCCACTTTTCAAAATACTCCTCAACTGCTCTTAAATTACTCTGTGCATTAAAAATCCGTCTGCACTGCTCGTTGGCGTGAACACATTTTCCATCCCTGTCAAAGCACATAACTGCACTCTCCATATCCTCTACGGATAATGCAAGTAAGCTTCCTACCACAGACTTCGATACATAGAACAATGCAAAATATGCACTGAACAAAGCCAGACCTGTGTAAGTTATGGGTGAAACATCAATTGGCACATCCAGAAAACGATACCCAATATTAAATGTCAAAATCACCAAAAAGCTCCAGGTTATCATCGTGTATTTCTTACGATATACCTTTACAGACCGGAAAATATTGCTAAACAACATCATAAGAATCATAGCTACCATAATGTAGTCGAAGGCCAAATGTACCCCATAAATCGGAACGCCCAACTCCGACACCTTATGTACCGCCGTATAGCAACTGCTGCCATCAAAAAGCGTATGTAATTCACACACAAAAACATGCTTTGTAAATACATTTACAATCATGGAAACGCTATCGACAGCCGCCAAAAAGCCTATTAACGCCTTAAAGCCCTTGCTGCCATCCTTTGAATCTGTATACAGCTTTGTAAAATCAAGAAGTGCAATCACCAGCCAATCCGCTGATGCAAAATAAAGTCCATAGAAAAATGTTGCCACAGCCTTACTTGAAGAAACCACCGCAACAGCATTAAACATTACGGTAAGCGTTGCCGCAAAAAACAGAAGCTGCAACGGTCGCCGCATGGGATTCACATATTGATTTATTTTGACCGTTCCTACGACAAGGCCAACAGCCAACACGCAGGATACCAAAAAGAAACCAATCGTCATAAAAGGACTCCATTCTATTAATAATCTTGTAATATTTTACCATACTTTAGCCAAAAAGAAAATAGAAAAAATCGCCATTTAGGCAACTTTTTCTATTTCTTTTGTAAAAATAATATTACTCCTTAAACAATGCAAACGACAATACTACTTTAAATAAATCACCGTCCGTCACAATATGCATTGTCCCCCCTTGTAATTCCACCAGGCTTTTGGCTATGGACAGCCCTAAACCACTGCCTTCCATATGCCTGGAAGCATCTCCCCTCACAAAACGCTCTGTCAACTCTTCTGCCGAAATTTCCAGTTCATATTTGGAGATATTCCGAAATACAATTTCTACCCGTTCTTCCTTTTGCTCCATATTCAAATACACTCTGGAGCCTTCCTGCGCATACTTACAGATATTGCTAAGCAAATTCTCAAATACCCGCCAAAGCTGCCTGCCATCCGCTATAATATAGATTTCTTCCTCCGGTTTTTTCATCAAAAGCTTCAACTCTTTTGCCGCAAATTTTTCCTCATACTCCCCCGCTGCCTGAGTTAACATCACGCCAAGCTCACAGGGAAGCGGATGAAGCTCCACATTCCCGGTAGCCGCCTTAGAAGCCTCCACCAAATCCTCCAGAAGCTTTTTCAAGCGTTTAGACTGCCTGAGCAAAACCTCCGAATACTCCCGAAGCTGTTCCTCCCGTTCCTTTGAATCTCCGGTAGCCGCAGTTGCCAGAAGATCTGCGTAATTGATAACCGAAGTCAGCGGCGTCTTTAAGTCATGGGATACATTGGTAATCAGCTCCGTTTTCAGTCGTTCACTCTGCAACCGCTGCTCCACCGCCTTAGAAATCCCATTACCGATTTGATTCAAATCCTCTGCATGCTCCTTAAAATGCAAAACCAGATGTTGTGTGTCCAGCTTCTGTGACAGATTTCCTTGTGCCAGAGCATGACTGCCCTTTCTAAGTTTCTGAAATGCCAGTGCGCAATACAACACCACCGGAATCACCAGCAACTTCTCCAGAAACCACAGAATAAACACCATATCTCTATCCCGGATAAATACTGCAAGTCCCATGAACTCACAAAATGCAATCACTAAAACAGCAAATATAACCAAATGAATCTCCGGAAAATGAACTACCAGTTTTTTTACACACTTCCACAGGAAACGCATTGCTCTTACAAACAGTCTAACCAACCTATAGGCCAGCGTATGCTGCCACCATTTCCCCAGCTTAAAGCGAAGGGCCAGCTCCCGCAAAAAAAGTGTACACCAGACTGCCTCTGCCATAGCCACTACGCCTACCATAACTGCAACAGACAAAACATCCCCCCAATCACGAATGCAATCTGCTAACAAAATAATAAAAATTGCGCCCAAGCCAAAAACTGCTGTCAGAATATCCAGATAAATATTGGTAAGCACCCCCGGGGCAATTCCCTCTCTGTGCCATCCGTGTCCTGCATTACACATAAGCCAGAAAATACACAATAACGCCAGCAGGCATCCTCCCAAGGCAACCATCCAGACCATATCCTTTTGCTCATACCAGTATTCTGCGGTCTCATGAAGCGCCTTAAATCCATCCTCCTTAGCAAAGGAACGCTCCAGATAAAGTTCTGCCCGGTACTCCACATCAGCATTCCCCACAGTTCTAAAAAATGATGTTGTATATACATAAGAGGTACTTCTAAGTATAGATGATCTATTTGTCCATACCACCTCATTATCCTCTACACGATAAACAGCATACTTTACATTGTACTCCGCACTCTCCTGATTAAAAGCCTGCACCATCTCCCCAATAGTCGGAAAACGATACTCATCATAACAAATATAGTGAAGATGATCATATGCCTTACCGGTCATAACCCTTTCTTCAAACTTCTCAAAAGAAGAATCATATGCTCCCCAATTAAGAAGCCATATCATAACCACGATACAAAAGCCGCCCAATAAAGCTCCTGCAGCCAACAGAAAATACAAAAAGACCTGAAATCCGGTACTTCTCGTGATTCCACCCTTTTTCATCAGTCTAATCCCTCCTTACATCCTTCTCGCACTTATAGCCCTGCCCCCATACTACCTTGATATAGCGAGGCTCCGCAGGATTAATCTCCAGTTTTTCCCGAAGGTGCCTGATATGTACCGCCACCGTATTTTCACTGCCATAGGGAAGATCATTCCAGATGCGCTTGTAAATCTCCTTAGGCGAGAATACCTGTCCCGGATTCTGCATCAGAAGCTTTAAAATCTCATACTCCGTGGGCGTCAGTGCCACCGCCTCTCCATCCAATGTCACAGTCTTCTCCACATCGTCCAGCTCAATGCCACCCACACGTATAACTTCCGGCCGTATATTGCCGCCACCAAGCTGCATATATCTTCTAAGCTGAGACTTCACCCTGGCAGTTACCTCCACCGGATTAAAGGGCTTAGTGATATAATCATCCGCTCCTACCGTAAGCCCCAGCACCTTATCCGCATCCTCGCTCTTGGCTGTAATCAGAATCACCGGCACATTGCTCACTTCACGCATCTTTACCATGGCGGAAATCCCATCCATTTCAGGCATCATAATGTCCATCAGCACTAAATGAATCTCATTTTTTTCAATGACTGCCAAAGCCTCAGCTCCATCAAAGGCCTCAAACAGCCTGTAATTCTCATCATGAAGATAAATCTTCAGTGCATTCACAATATCCTTTTCATCATCACAAATCAAAATATTATACATTTGTACACCTCCAGCTTCTTCTCCATTGTACCAAATGATATTTTAACAATAAACAGAGAAAACCTTTAAGAATTGATTAAGATAATAAATTTAGAAAAACAGGCCGCACCGATTCAGTACGCCCTGTCCTATCGCTATCGAAACACTTCGACCTCCACAGCCATCCTGCCCTTCTTGGTCTCCTTGGGTTCCCCCACTATGCGAAACTTCCCATAGCCTCTGGCATTGACGGTCTCCCCCACCTTTAACTGCTTGGCATTATTCTCACATAATCGCCCATCCACAAACACCTTCTGGACTCTAAAAAGCGCAAGACTGTCTTCTCTGGACTTGTTATAAACCTTGGCAAGCACCGCATCCACTCGCATGGACGCCGCCTGTACCAGAAGTCTCTGGGGCTCCTCCTCAGGGACCTCTGCCGCACTCTCTACCACCTCACAACGCACATGAGTATGCTTCACCTGGGTCAGATTTTCACAAATATACTCCGCAATAGAGTCCAGACAAAAGAGATATGCCTCCTTGTCCCCCACACGGATATCTCCCAGCGTACTTCTCTCAATGCCCAGATTCATCAACGCCCCCAGGAAATCCCTATGGGACAAAGCATCTGCAAATTTCGCCTGTAAAGGCTTAATATGGATACACACAATGGGAAAATCCACCTCATAACCAAGGTCATCTGCATTTCCGAAACGCACCACCTTTCGGTCCGTACTATCTGCGCCGCCACTTAAGACAAACTTCGCATGGGACAACTCCCTTCCCATCTTCCAGAAAGCATCCTGCTCACTCAAACCTAAAAATCCCGTAAACGTAAACATATTCCGGGAAAATGACTTATCAGCCAAATCCCGGAATCTGTTACGCAACTGCTGTAATTCTTTTTCGTTATCCATAATTCATCCTTTATCCCAGTGCCACATCCAGCACCATCATCAGTGCAAAGCCAACAACAAATGCAATGGTTCCCAGATTGGAATGCTCCCCTTCACTTGCCTCGGGAATCAACTCCTCCACCACCACATAAATCATGGCACCTGCCGCAAAACCAAGCATGTAAGGCAGAATCGGTGTCACTACACTTGCAAGTAAAATTGCCGTCACCGCACCCAAAGGCTCCACAATTCCTGATAATGCTCCAAGGCCAAAGCTTTTCAGACGACTGTGTCCCTCGCTGCGAAGAGGCAATGAAATAATCGCTCCTTCGGGGAAATTCTGAATGGCGATACCGATTGATAAAGCAATGGCTCCTGCCATAGTAACGTTTCCTTCCCCGCTTAATACGCCTGCAAAAATTGCACCGCAGGCTGCACCTTCGGGCAGATTGTGAATGGTTACCGCCAGCATCAGCATGGCCGTCCTTCCCAAACTGCTTTTCGCTCCCTCCGGTTTATCGCTGCCCAAATGAAGGTGTGGTATAAAACTGTCCATGAGCAGCAGGAAAAATACACCGAGCAAAAACCCCACAAGTGCCGGTACGAAGCCCAGTTTTCCCATATCTTCACACATATCCATAGCCGGTATCAGAAGGGACCACACAGAGGCCGCCACCATGACACCCGCCGCAAAACCTGTAAATACTCTCTGTAAGTTAGGGCTGATTTGATTCTTTAAAAAGAACACACATGCAGCCCCTGCTGTTGTTCCCAAAAAGGGAAGCAGCACACCAATCGCCACATCCATAACTTTTACCCTTACTTTCTAGTCTAAAATCAATAATTAAAATCCCGCCAAATCATTGCCCTGTAATGCATACCAAAGGAAATTCACGCCACAGACCAAATGATAGCCAAACACTGCCCACTCTGCCGGCAGAAAAATTGCCTTCCACGACTTTCGCCACTCTAAGGTATTCCGAAGCACCAGCACCAAAGTCATGAAAAACACAAAAAACATACCATGCATATAGCCCCAAGAGAAATTAGCATGTTCCATACGGAAACCTTTTTCATACAAAAGCAAAAACATTCCCATGCCCACCAGATAATTGTACCATGCAAAACGGTACGTAAATTTCTCCCGCATCATCTTATAATTAAATACCAGATTCAGCGCCAAAACGCCCAATGTCAATGCCATTCCCATCACAATACTCAAAGGAATGCTCTTGGTAAAATTATTCCAAACCAATCCAAATGCAATACCGATGCCGGTCTCTTCGCCTTTTACATTGGTTCCGGTAAATACCCCAAAGAACTGATATAACAAATCAATTCCCGTAGGAATCATGGTCACACATAAGAAGAACGCATTTTTAAAGCTTTTTCCCTTACTTTTTACCAAATCCACCAAAAGCATTATACCCATCAAAGGTACCAAAACCATGGTATAGCTGGGTTTGGTAATGGTCATCAGAAAAAGGCTTACTGCAAAGGGAATGCATCCCTTCCATGAGAAATCCTTCTGATAGTTTTTCAACACTTTTGCCGCCTCAAAAAAGCAGATAACGGTAAAAGGTCTGGTTGCCAGATAAGTGGCATTCCAAATTGGATTGGGGGTGTAAATCCCCATACATCTGTAAGCATAATCAAACCCGAAGAACGCCGTATTTTTCGGAGAATACAGATTGCCCAGAAGAAATAATGCAAAACTCATAAATGTGATGGACAAATCCAGTGCCAGCACTTTGCCCTTGCTCCACTGTGCAATGTTTAAACCGTCCTTCACTTCTCTGTCCATATAGCACTTGGTCACCCAAACGCCCAAAGCATTTAACAATGCAGTGGCAATGGCCATACCCAAAGGTGCTCCCGCCACCAATGCAATAATCTTGGCCAGTGTAAACAAAAGCGGATAGGGGAACTCGTAATTACCCTGAATCCCCCGCACCTTATTCACATAATCAGGCATATCCGAACGAAATACAGGCACTTCGTAACACTGCATCACAAACAGATACAGCATTACCCCTGTGTACACCGCCAGAAGTATTGCAAATATTATTTTATCTATCGGAAATACTTTCTTCCCATCCTTATGCAAAACTGATAATCTCCTCTTTCGGTGCTTTGGTCTTTTCCACGCTTACTGCATGAAGAATAGGTCCTTCACCGTTATAGTCCTCCCAATATTCCTTGGAGACTGTGGCGGTAACCTTTACCCACTCCTTTTGCTTCAGTGCCTCTGCTCCCTCATACTCACATGCATATCCCAGAAACGCCATATCATCTGCACAACAAGTCATTGCCATACGTCCGGGCACAAAATATCCCTTTGGAAAATCATCCGGACGATAAACCATGGCAACAAACTGAATCTTCTTGCCAATATAACGCTCCAGGTGATCCATGGAATCGATATACCAGATGCCATATCCCGTATTGTCCAGTTCAATGACATCCTGATTCAGATCATAGGGCAAATCTTCCTCAAAAATCTCATCCACTTCTCCATCTGCCGTCTCAAAAATTACATCTGCCGAAGGATTGATAGCCTTGATATTTCGTCTGTACGTACCCAAATCCTCAATGCCGTCACAGCGGTTGAAAATAATCATCTCGGAATTGCGCACCTGCTCTGCCAGCAAAGAACGCATATTGTTAAAATACATAGGAAAGGTAGAACCATCAATGGTAGTAATCTGCTGCTCAATCTTCCAGTGGAAGGGCAGCTTTGCATTTTTATAATTCCACATACCATTGTATTCTATGATGATGCGCTCCGGTTTGTGCTTCTTCTCAAGCTCAATCAGCTTGTTCGGCGTAAAATCTTCTTCCTCTTCCACCAACTCAAGCACTGTGTTGGACGCACGCAAAAGTGCCTCATCATACTCATTCTCACCCTCTTCACAGAGGATAAGCAAAGTCTTTCCTTTGATTTTAAAATACGGCTGGGCAAGGGTAAAACAGATAAACTCCGTCTTGCCGCTCTCCAAAAATCCGTTGATCATATATACAGGCTTCATGCTTTTGCCTTCTTTCTAATATTAATTACTATTTCAACAAATTACTTACAGCCAAACAGCTCTGCCAACTTGTCTTCACGTAATCTTGCGCCGATGACGCAGATTTTGCCGGTTACTTCAGGCTTACCGGTGCGAATCTCATGCTCTTCAGGAACATAATCGTAATAAATCCATGTACCATCCTCGGCAGGAACCATGCCCTTTGCACGAAGGATATCACCGTACCATCCACTGTCAAGCTCTTCGAGAATGTGTTCGATTTGTTCTTTGGTATAGGTGTTGGGAGTCTCAACGCCCCAGCTTCCAAACACTTCGTCCGCATGATGATGGTGATCATGACAACCGCAGGTGCAACCCTCTCCATGCTCATGGTGGTGCTCATGATGTTCATGCTCATGGCAACCGCACTCGCAGTCCTCGTCATGGTCGTGGTGGTGTTCATGCTCATGCTCGTGGTGATGTTCGTGGTCATGATGATGCTCATGCACACTCTCCAGCATTTCCTTCATCATATCCTCAAGCTTGTCCGCACCCTCGATGGTCTCAAGCACATCCTTGCCATCCAGCTGGGCAAGGGGCGTGGTAATGATTGTTGCATTCTTGTTGTGTTCTCTGATAAGCTCCACTGCCAGATTGATTTTATCCTGAGAAAGCTTGTCTGTTCTGCTCAAAATAATCGTTCCGGCATGCTCAATCTGGTTGATGAAAAACTCACCAAAGTTCTTGATATACATCTTACACTTGGATGCATCCACCACTGCAACTGCACTGTTTACCTGCACATCCAACTCAGAAGCCACATTCTCAACAGCCTTCAAAACATCAGAAAGCTTGCCTACACCGGAGGGCTCAATCAGCACACGCTCAGGTGCATAGGTATCAATTACTTCCTTAAGGGAAGTGCCGAAATCTCCCACGAGGGAACAGCAAATACAGCCGGAATTCATCTCTTTGATTTCAATTCCCGCTTCCTTCAGGAAACCGCCGTCGATACCGATTTCGCCAAACTCGTTCTCAATCAGAACGGTCTTTGAACCATCCAGTGCCTCCTTCAACAATTTCTTAATCAGAGTGGTCTTACCAGCTCCTAAAAATCCGCTTACTACATCAATTTTTGTCATATTTCCTCACATTCTGCCGTGCAGACGGCTCTAAAACTCCATTACCTTTTATTTTCTAACATATTGGAAAGAATGTCAAGTCCCACACCATTACTCTGAAGCATTCCGCACCCGCTTTCGATATGCATAATACTCATGCACCAAACTCCGATACCCCCACGCCTTCAAGGTTTCATAGCAAATTCTGAAATTCCCCTTATAATGTCGACCTGTTACCGTATAGCGGATGTACTGTTGCATATAGGCATCAATTTCCTTAAGCCCCTTATCCGTAGTCAAATTAGGGAAAAACCACCTCTCCCAGGTAAACTCATCTGAAAGCAGCGTTCCTGCCTCCATACGTTTCTCAGGCTCCCTGCATCCATAAAATTTCGCATTCATGGCATGGATAAAACCGATTGCGGCCTTCTTAGGGTCCAGTTTTTTCTTTCGCTGCCAGCGCATCAGGGCATTGGCCTTTCGCTTAATCCGGGCCTTAGTCTTCCGAATGGTATTGGGAGACAAATCAATCTCACCATTCTTATAAACAAAGCCCAAAAATGAGAACTCCTCTCCCGGCCCTGTTATCGTCACCTTGTCAGGATTGATAGTAAGTCCCAATTTTGCAATGCGCTCCCGCAAAATCTGCTCATAATATCGCAACTCCTCATAGTTATCTGCAAAAATCAAAATATCGTCCGAGTAACGATAATAGCTCACGCCCAACTCATCAAAATAGTAATCCGTCTCCGACAGATACACATTGGCCAGAAAGGGAGAAATCGGTGTGCCCGCCATGGCTCCATGCTCCTCCGAAAGCTCCTCCCCCTCGTAAATCACACGTTTTTCCTGAAGAATCCGTTCCAAAAGCTGATAAAGCTTCTCATCCGTCCTTTTAATAAATTTCAGCTTTTCCAGCAACATCTCCACATCAATGGAATTAAAGTAATTACTAATATCCATTTTGAGACAATATTGCCCCAAAATGCGTCTGTCACTCCGAAGTCTTCGCAACGCATCCTTTACACCATAACCACGCCTGAATGCATAGCAGTTACGACAAAACATATCGTTGTAGCGATATAGATGATAAGCAATAAATTTCAAGAAAATTCCCTCATCACCCATAAAGGAATATACCACACGCTTCTTGTCGGTTCCTTCCTTGCTAATCACACTTTTCCTCGCAAGCTCGCCCGGATATATACCTTCCTGCCACGCCTCACACAACTTCACATAAGCTCTTCTTTCAATGAAATCGTGGATTTCCCGCTCCTCGATGTGCGATAAATGTTGGCGCTCTGTTTTATATTGCAAGAAAGAAAGCCATGCTTCTTCACAGCAGGCTTCCTCTAAAATACTCTTCATCATAATTGCTCCATCAAAAAAAGAAAGAGAAACGACTTTGAAGTAATAGAAGCCGTGCTCTATTACCACCGGACTGAACATGCTCACATTGCCCGCAAAATGCTGCCGAAACCTCCTCCGACATATGCAGAACATGCTTTGTCCCCCGCGGGCGCAACTTGTGTTGCATTTCTCTTTCTTTTTCGCAAATTAAATATGTATAATCTTTTTCAGTTGTTCTCTGATGTAACTGGTACGATTGGGCAGTCTCATAAGAAAATGCACATAACCTACGTTATTGCGCTCACATGCCTCCTTCGCCAAACGAGTGCGTTTCTTACAGTATAAGTTGGAATCTTCAAACACATTAATCATTGCTATCGGTGTGCCATCACAATAAAGCCCATGTGTATAGCTATTCAATGCACCAGCCTCAGCTCCCATTACGGAAGTGCTGATATTCTTGCGAATCTCAATTCTGTCGCCCCATTCCTCGGCAACCACATTGCAGATTCTCTGCTCTACCACAGCTACCTCCCCACCGCAATGCTCCTCTTCCTCGTTTTCTTCGTAAGATGCATTACTTGTGACAGCACTGCTCATACTCACACTGGTAGTGGAGCTTCCACTCTTATTCTCTCTGATAGAATCCCGAATGTTATCTGTAACAGAATCCACAACCTCATCCAACACACCCGCTACCAGTTTGCGTGCTTCCTTCTTTAAAAGTCTGTCTAAAAAACCCATCTGCCACTACTCCTTAGTATTTTATATTGCTTTAAACTTAGATATCTCCTGTTTTAATGCATCAGACACATTATCATTAACAGATGTAAATGCCTCAATCTGACCAATATTACCGGCGAGACTGTCTATTGCCTCAGACAACACGGCTACATTCTGATTCTCCGTAACAGCTTCTTCTGATACAGAATGCAACTTGTCATCCATCCGCTCAGTGGATTTCATGCAGAAAGACGCCTTCTCATCAATTACATTCATCATATCCTCTACATTATCTGCATCCTTTGCATATTCCTGCGCAGCCATTACAAACTCATCATAATCATTGGAAACCTTAGTAGATACATAATCCAACAGCTTCTCTGCCGCATCTGCAAGATTCTTTACAGAAACAGTGACCCTATCGCTAATCTCCTGAATAGAGCCTGCTGTACTACGACTACTGTCTGCCAGTTCTCGAATTTCGTCTGCCACAACCGCAAAGCCTCTTCCGGCTTCGCCTGCACGTGCAGCCTCAATGGAGGCATTCAGCGCAAGCAGATTGGTCTGATTGGAAATTGTCAAAATCTCATTGGTAAGAGACTGAATCATATCCACGCTCTTACTGTTCATTACAGATTCCTGCAAGTCTGCACGCAACATATCTGTAATCTTCTGGGACTCAGTCTTACTGTCATCCGCAAGTATTCTGATACGGTCAGCTCTCTGCTTCATCTCCACAGAGTAGTCTTTACCCTTAGTCGCAACCTGTGACATGGCACTGCTGTCTGCAGTTAATGCACTCATATCACTGATAATTTCATTGACGGAATCCACAAACACCTTAATCTCATCACGAAGTTCTGCCGTCTCTTTGGAAACAGTATTCATATTCTGCGTAGAATCCGATACCTTCATGGAAATATCGCCCGAACAATTGTCCAGTGCCACAGAATGCATCTCTATCTGTTTGATAATATTTTGCAGCTTGTCCATATATAGGTTCACACCTGCAACCATCTGACCGATTTCATCAACCTTTTTGGTTTCTATACGATTGCGCAAATCTCCCTGATTATTCTCCAACTGCTCAATTAACACATTTAACTGATTCGTTACCTTTCGAAGCGGCTTTACCACACATACAAAGGCCACCACTATGGTAACAATAACCATAAGAAGCTGCATGGATGAAAACATACCATTAGAAGACAAGGTAGCCGAAATCTCGTCCACTGTACTGTTTAGCACCTTTGCAGTTGCCTCATCAGCAGTTGCCTCCGCCATGGTCTCAAGCTCTGCCCTGACCCCCTGCATTGTCTGTGTTGTTGTAAGATTTACCATCAGCGTCAACACAAAAATAATAATTAACGGCAACATAAGTTTCAGCGCAATACGTTTTCTCATAGGTCATCCCTCGCAGTCCATTTATTCATAATTATACCAAAATCGACTATAACTGTCAATTTGAGAAGCCTCTTGCGTATCATCCTGCAATTTCCTCAAATCTTGCCTGCATCACATGCCATGGCACAGCCACCAGTTCTCCCTTATCATTGCCGCCACAAACCATACCTATAAAGTTGCCCGCATCGTCATACAGACCTCCACCGGACATTCCCGGGTATACTTCACATTCTGCAAGCATCATATACTGGGCAAAATCCTCCACATAAATCCAACTTTCCGTTAATGCTCCCTGATATTTCATCAGTTCGTTTTCATGATACCCGCAAACCTCTACACCCGACTCCTGTGCAAGTGCGTCATAGCTTTCTTTATCCGTCCTAATCGGAACAAATTTAAGCATCGCATCCTGTGTGACATCTTCATATTCCCAAAACAGAAAAACCAAATCCGCCTGTAAAGCCTTTTCCCATGTATTGCAAGGTACAGTTTCTCCGGCCACAGTCATGGTAATCACGTCTGTTTCACTCTTACCTTCTACTACATGCGCCGCCGTCGCAATCCAAATCCCGGTATCAGAAACACAATATACCACGCCGGTTCCGGCACTCTTACACATATCGCCAGATGCATCTTCAACCTGCACTTGAACCAGACTAACCTCCATTTCCTCATCACATTCCACCGATTCACCTGTCACGACCGGGCACTCGTCAGATACATGCAAGGTCTGCTCCTGTCCAAACCATCTTCCTGCATTCAATATCAGAAAAACAATTATCACACAAGCTAAGCCAAACCCTGAAAACACTATAAAACAATTCCTCTTATTTTTCTTTTGTTCCATACATTATCCCTTGTCCCAGATAGCAAAACAGACCGAAACCTTTATAAAGGTACGGTCCGTTATGAATACTTATTAGGTGTAAGCAAGACGATAAGCCGGGTTATGTCGTTGGACGATCATCTATCTGGCACGGCTGTTGCCAGCCGTATCTAGCGACCCACCTGAAAGCAGGTCGGGCCAACCTGTCGCTTTCGTTTTGGTCTTGCTTCGGATGGGGTTTACATGGCTCCGCCCGTTACCGGACGGACGGTAGTCTCTTAAGCTACCTTTCCACCCTTACCAAGAGACATGCAGAGCATGTCTCTGGCGGTATATTTCTGTTGCACTGGCCTTGGAGTCACCTCCACCGGACGTTATCCGGCATCCTGCCCTATGAAGCCCGGACTTTCCTCACCCGGACGCCTGCGCGCCCGACCGCGATCGTCTGTCTTACTTACACTGTGCTATTATAGCGTTTTTATTTTCAAATTACAAGTAAATTATACCTTGAAGCAACTTCCGCCCACAAACTCTCTGCAAATGGAGTTGTTGGGAAGCTTCTCACTGCTCACATTCAAGAAGTAGCTTAAAAACTTAAGCAATCTTTTCGCCTCGTGATACTCCGGTACATCCTTGGGTATCTGGAACAGCAAGGGCTCTGCATACTGCTTCAATACTGCAAGCTCATAAATAAGGGCAGAATTAAACATTGCATCTGCATCCTCCTGGAAGGGGAAAATATTCTCCTCCTCACCACGACGCACGGAGGGCCACATCTCAATGGTTCTTCTTGCATCCGCACCTCTGGTTCTGGCATCACGCACCATACGGCGAAGGAGTCTGCCATCCGTAGTGGGAATGCGATTGTGTCCGTCAATATTCACTGTGGTAAGAGCACTGATATAAATCTTAAACTTACTCTCCTGGGGCAATGCATATGACATCTTGTCATTTAAACCATGAATACCCTCAAGCACCAGAATATCATCCGGTCCCAACTGCTTGTAATTGCCGTGATACTCTCTCTTACCAATCTTGAAGTTAAAGGTGGGAAGCTCCACACGCTCACCTGCCAGAAGCTTACACATATCTTCATTAAACTTCTTGGTATCAAGCGCCTCCAGACATTCAAAGTTGTAATCGCCGTTTTCATCTCTGGGAGTCAGCTCTCTGTCCACAAAATAGTCATCAAGCGCAATGGGATGAGGCACCTTACCCAAAGTCCGAAGCTGAATGGACAATCTATGAGAAAAGCTGGTCTTACCGGAGGAGGAAGGGCCTGCAATCATAACAAACTTTACACCCTCACGAGCAACAATCTCCTTGGCAATCTCACCGATTTTACGCTCCTGTTCAGCCTCCTGCATCAACACAAAATCACTAAGCGCCCCCTTACAAATCTCATCATTCAAATCGCCCACATTCACAATACCGATTTTGCTACCCCACTGCTCAGATGCAGTCAAGGTTGCAAACAGCTTCTTCTGCTCCTTGAAGGGTGCCACCACCTTCGGATTCTTCTTGGAGGGCAGAAGCAACATGAATCCATGCTCATAAGCAATGACATCAAAATACTTCACATACCCTGCATTGGGCATCATATAACCATAATAATA
>JAZQLH010000046.1:0-2255 GCA_045542555.1 Acetatifactor sp.
TCCTCCCTTTCACACCAACAGGGCTCGTAATATCCTGCCCCCTTCTCTCCTGCTCTTAATGGAGACGGAATAATTTGCTTGGCAGCTAACAGGTAGCTATAGGCCTGAAAAAGTTCCATTTCATCTGCCTTATTCAAAAGATCCCCTATTCTTTCCAGATTCAAACCTGTTGCATAATAAATTACCTCCGGTTCGTTAAGCGTCTGACGTACTTCATAGTTTTCTGATACAAGAGCTCCCAAAAAGCCTTCCAGCTTTGTGGCATCCTTCATCTCACAATAGCTCTCCAGACAAACACAAAGAAATGCTTCTTCCTCATCGCTCAGGCTTTCCTGTGCCAATAATTCCAGCGTCTTTTGGTATTTTTCTTCTTCTGTTCCGGTTGCAAGAAGTCCCTCCAAAGCCGCACCTGCATACCTTGCATACGATGCTTTTACGGAATTCGCAGTCACTTCTCCGCAATCCGCAGGTATATATGGTGCCAGCCCGGTTTTTACCTGCTCATTCAAAGCCTCCATCAGTTCGCCTATTGTGCTGTATGCTGTACCATAGGCACTGGCAACTCTTGCTTTACTACAGTCTGCCCGTAGTTTATCCGCCTCCTCTTCCAAATCCACCAGCCCCGACATACTGTCCTGTATATCATTTATCATTACTTCCAGTCCATTTGCACAATCAGTCATATTGTTACATAGCCGGGTAACATTTTCCACTGTGCTCTCATCAAATCCAATGATACCATCATACTCGGCTTCGTTTGCAAGAACTCCTTCTCCGTAATAAACATCCTCTCCACGGACCACATTTTCCAGCTTGCGGATGCGGTCCTTTAACAGAACAGCGCTATTAAGGGCATCCGTAAGTACTGTCTCCACACCTCTTATACGCTGTATCTCGTTATAATACTCCGTTTTTAGTAACATCATTCCTTCAATAAAAATCGCTCTTGTTTCACCATAACTGCATTCCCTGATGGCTGCCATCTGTGTCCCCAAAAACTCATTGGTAGCTTCCAGCGATGTTCTAAAGTTGGTAACGGTTTGAAGTAGTTGCTTGAATTTCCCGATGTCGATTTGGTACATTTGCTTTCCTCTTTTGCAAAACTACATAGCACTAACCAAGATTACAACGTTTCCATAAGGTTTTCATAACCCTCATCAAACTCCAACAAAGTTTCTCCATCTATAGTTATACCTACTATTGGCATAATGTATCCGTCACCAAAATACATGGGTGCCGTAATAAATTCAATCTGATCTCCCATTTCGAGTTTCTCATCAATACCTTTTTCCTGAATAATTGTGAGATTATCTCCAACAATCTCAAACGTATTTCCACTAAATTTTCGCGACATATCGGAAAATCCTAAATACAACTCCGTTTTATTCCCATTGTACATAATATGCACAACCGTTCCGGTAGCGCTTACATAATTATCCTTATCTGAATAATATTTTCTTTTTTCTTCGGCGTAACACGAACACAAAATCAATACATTCATTAATAAAATTACAACCAAGGATTTCATATATATTTTTTTCATTATCTAATTCCTCCATTTTTTACTCTATTCAATAAGAACCCAAGAAAGAGGACCCAATAGTTTGCTTGCTGCTAAATATGCAAAACCGGCCTCTTTTACCTCTGGTGCAGCGTCCCGCGATGTTACCCCTCCATAAACATCAGCGGTTACTTCAAATGGTAGATCATAATAATCATCATCTTCATCCATTCCCCATCTCTCAGCAGATGGTATAAAAATACAAAGCAAATATTTGAAAGCTCCTAACTGTCTCAATTGTTTAACATGTCCATACTCATGTCGAACAGTATTTACCGCTTCAACACTATCAGTTACATCTTTTGTAATAAACAATGCACCAAAGGAGCCTGAGCGTTCACCTAAAATTCTCACTGTCGGCACGCCCTTATAACATGAAAAAAAGTGTGACTCCAAAACCACTTCTTCACTCTTATTACAGATATCAAAGTCTTTAATATCTTCCCAAATCCAACCCGAAATCTTTTTAGCACGCTGTATCCCGCCCTTTATACCTTCTATGGTATTTGACCAATATTCAATGCTATCCGGCGAACTGGTTGTTGCCCAAAACCCGGCTTCCTGTTCATCTGTAATAACCGAAAGCTGCAGTACCTGTGAGCCGTCCTCCCTTTCACACCAACAGGGCTCGTAATATCCTGCCCCCTTCTCTCCTGCTCTTAATGGAGACGGAATAATTTGCTTGGCAGCTAAC
>JAZQLH010000047.1:0-17025 GCA_045542555.1 Acetatifactor sp.
GTGATAACACGCCATACACCAAGAGTATCACCTGCAGCAAAGCTGGGCTGGGTAGCAACCTCATTCATTGCGTCGCCCACACCATAGTTGATACTTCTCTGAAGCAACAACACGCCATCTTTTACGATACTGACGATGGAATATTTTTCCTCCATCTTAATGATTGCCTGACAACCTGCAGTCTTGGCATTACGAGCAGACTCGATAATACTTGCACCACTACAGCATACATTCAAAACATCCAGTCCGCACGCAGAAGCCAATTCTCTATAAGCGTCCAACATCGCCTTCTCTGCCGCAAATACAAGCACTCTGTGCTTACCGGCATCAGGACCTTCTGCAAGGGTCTGAACCAGAGACTGGGTTACCTCATATTCAGAAAGGCTTACCGGGAAATACTCAGACAGATTTGCCTGAACAACGGAACCAATCTGATTCTCCTTTACGGCAGGTACAGTAACCTCACGGGTAATAATCTTACTGGAAGCAACGGTAAATACAACCTTCTTGGTCTTGATACCGTTACGGGCAATGGTCTCCTTGATGGAGTATGCCAAATCCTTTATCTTATTCTGTGTGATATAACCGTCAACTACAGCTCCTAAAGGTGTAATCGCCTCGTGACACTGATAGATTTTAGGTTTCTTTACCTTATAATCCATCTCACACAACTTGATAACGGAGTGTCCAAGTTCTATACTAAGTACTTTAGCCATTTGTTATGTGCCTCCCATAAATTAATTAACTAAATTTAAGTAAATTTATATAAATTTAAATTACTTTCTCATTCATGTCATCTGTTCATGGTTTATGCGATGCCAAGCACCCCAAAATACCACGCAACAAATTCATTCCCCCAAAGTGCGGCAATTGCCGTCCCCAGAGCCAGATAAGGTCCCATAGCCAACACATGATCTTCACCGCTGACTTTCATACGAATCGGATGTATTATGGAACCAAAAACACATCCCAGAACAAACGCCAAAAGATTGCATTTCCAACCAAGCAATAATCCCGTGGCAGCCATCAGCTTCACATCACCACCACCGATTGCAACACCTTTTGATACATAATAAATTAGTGCTAAAACAGCACTGACGGCAAGGAGACCGATTACATGCTCCAGCCAGTTATCTCTATTAAAGAGAACACGAACCAGCCCCAGCGCCAGTATAAAATAATTGAAACCCTCAGGGATTTCATATGTTCTGAAATCAATTACACTTAAAGCAAGAAGTGTACTGAACAACAAGCAATAGAGTAGGGAATCTATGCTCATTCCGAATCTGGAGAAAACCACCAGATACAGCACCCCGTTCAGCCCCTCAATAAGAGGGTACTGAACGGAAAGCTTTGTTTTACATTTGCGACACTTGCCTCCTATAGCCAGATAACTAAACAGCGGAATTAAATCAAACCATCTCAGCTGATAGCCGCAACTCATACAATGAGATCTGGTTGTTACGATATTCTCTTTCTTAGGCACTCTGAATATTAACACATTCAGGAAGCTGCCAATTGTAATTCCATACAGGAACACGATTATGTAAAGACAAAATATCCAAGGCATGTAGGGTGTGTCCTTTCAACGTAAAATTAATAATCTTATGAGTTAGCGCCCTCGAATGCAGTAGCAGTAGGCCAAATCTGGTTGCCACCAAGCTCGATGGAAGTAACACCATTACTACCATAAGAGATAGACCAAGTATCAGTTGTATCAGTCTTAGGCGCAGGAAGCTTAACATCATTCAGACCAGCTGCAGTCTGCGCTGCAGCAGTGTAAACAGAAGTACCTTCGCCACCAGACAGAACGCCTGAAGAACCAGCGATACCAGCCACACCACAGTCAGGATCTGCGATACCTACGTTAACAGCAGTTGCAATGTTCTCAGCGTTGGTGATATCAGTAGAAATCTTGGACTCCTTAACATACTTCAAGTACTGAGGAGCCAATACACCAATCAGAACTGCCATAATAGCAATAACGATAATCAACTCAACCAGAGAGAAACCTTTGTTGTTCATGTTCTTTTTCATAATACACATTCTCCTTTTTATTTGTTTTAGTTTATCTTATGCACCCCGTCCCTACCCGGGATGTATAATTCAATTAGTTGTTCATGGTGCGGTAACCATTGGTGGCATCATCGGGATCGGGCCAGATTTCATAGGTTCCCAGTGTAATATTATCCACTCCGTTAGGACCTACTGTTACCACCCACGCATAGGACGAATTCACCTTTGACTGGGGAAACGCACTCACATTGGGCAAATCAGCCGCTGTCACCGTAATGGTAGAACCGGGGGCCGGCACCGTAAGGGTAACATTGGGGTCTGCAAGGGCAACCCCTGTCGCATTGGCAATTTCATCCGCATTGTTTATGTCATAAGAAATCTTAGACTCCTTAACATACTTCAGATACTGAGGAGCAAGCACGCCAATCAAAACTGCCATAATTGCCACGACAATAATCAACTCAATCAGTGAAAACCCTTTGTTGTCTTTTCTCATTTGCGCTCTCCTCTCCCTCATTCTTACAGATTATCCAGGGACTGGTACATGGTAAGCATGGGAGCCATACAAGCTGCAATCAAGCCACCAACTACAACTGCCAGTACAACGATAATCATAGGCTCCATGGCAGCCATCAGGGATTGAACCGCCATCTCCACCTCTTCATCGTAATAATCAGCTAACTTATCCAGCATTTCTTCTGTATTACCGGCTTCCTCACCGATACGAACCATATGGAATACCATGGGAGGAAACAATCCGCATTCCTCCAAAGGTCTTGAGAGAGGCATACCGATGGTAATCTCATCTTTCGCCATAGCAAGGGCTTCCTGATACCAGATATTGGTTACAACCGTCGATACAATATCTACCGCCTGAATCAAAGGCACGCCGGAACCCATCAAAGTACTCAAGGTACGGGCAGTCAGGGAAGATGCAGACTTGATAGTCAGATTTGACAATACCGGAACCTTCAGCGCCATTTTACCAAAAAGATGTTTACCAGAGTCTGTCTTGGCATAACTCATAATCGCAATGACAATGGCAATCAGCACCGGCACAATAATAAACCAATAACCGGTTAACGCATCACTCATTGCCACATACATCTTGGTAATAGCCGGAAGCTCCGTTCCCAAATCCGCAAACATGCTCTCGTAGGAAGGAATAACCTTAACCAGCATTACAATGGATACAATAATCGCAACTACTACTACCGCAATAGGATAAATCATCGCTTTTTTAACCATAGCCTGAGTCTTTGCATTACGCTCCATTTGGGTCGCAATACGCTCCATGGCGATATCCAGATTACCGGATGCCTCACCGGCAGCCACCATGTTAATCATGAGGCTGGGGAAGATGTTGGGAAACTCTCCCATGGCAGATGTCAGACTGTCACCTCGTTCCACGCTGACACGCACATCTCGCAATGTCTCTTGCAACTTCTTATTCTCCGTCTGATCACAGAGCATTCGAAGCGCCTCAATAATCGTAACACCCGCTCTCGTCATACTGGTAAACTGACGACACATTACACTCAAATCTCTGGGGGTAGGCTTCTTACCACCCAGATCTAATTTCAAATCCTTGGAAAATAAAGTCGTCTCCTTCAGTTCAAGAAGGGTCACATCCTTCATTTTCAGCTCTTGTCTGGCCTGCTCGATGTTATCCGCATCGATGGTGCCTTTTATTTCCTTGCCCGACTTATCAAGGGCAACGTAGCCAAATGCAGCCATTTCTCATCCTCCCGGTTTATTATTATACCTTACTCATCAAAGGAAACGCGCAACATCTCGTTAAAAGATGTGGTTCCGTCAAGCACATATTCCGTAGCGCTCATACGAAGGGTTCTCATACCCTCTGCAAGAGCTTGTGCCTTAAGTTTCTCCGTTCCTTCGCGTTTACTGATAATACGCTTGAGCGTAGGTGAAAGTACCATAATCTCATATACACCGATTCGGCCTTTATATCCGGTTTCCGCACACTGAGGGCATCCGCAAGGCTCGTAAATAGTCACTTGCTGCTCCTCCGGCACATTCATCAGCTTCTTCTGGTCAGATTCTGCCAAAACCGCCTTCTTACATGCCGGGCAAAGTCTACGCACCAGACGCTGTGCAACAATACCTACAACGGAGTCCGCAACCAGATAGGACTCAAGGCCCATATCCTCAAGACGGGTAACTGTAGCTGCCGTAGAGTTGGTATGCAGGGTACTTACAACCAAGTGTCCGGTAATAGACGCCTGCACCGCAATTCTCGCTGTCTCCTCGTCTCGAATCTCACCGATCATGATGATATCAGGGTCCTGACGCAGGATAGAACGAAGGGCTGACGCAAAGGTCAGATTCGCTTTGTTGTTGGTCTGAACCTGATTGATACCATCGATATTTGCCTCGACAGGGTCCTCGACCGTGATGATATTAACATCTTCGGTGTTCAGCTCACTAAGAGCCGTATACAAAGTGGTAGATTTACCGGAACCGGTAGGACCGGTAACCAATATAATACCATTAGGATTTTTCAAAATATGGTCAAGCTGAGCCATCTCATTGGGTTTCAAACCAAGCTGACTCTTCTCTCTGTTCAGTGCAGTCTTCATGGCAAGACGCATTACGACTTTCTCACCATATACCGTAGGCAGAATAGATACACGGATATCATACTCTACACGGTCAACCATCTGCGTGATACGTCCATCCTGAGGTTTTCTCTTCTCGGAGATATCCATGCCGCCGATAATCTTAATACGGGCAATAACGGAAGATAAAACACTGGGGCTGTATCTCATACGCTCATACAGCGCACCGTCAATACGATAACGAACTCTTATGTAGGTCTCCATGGGTTCCAAATGAATATCGGAAGCTCTCTGGCGGGCCGCTTTCTCAATCATTTCCTTAACCAGCGTTACAATCGGAGAGTTATTGATTGCCTCATCCGCATCATCATCGGACTGTCTGGTAAGGCCCTTTTCCTCCGCATAAGCCTCCAGCGCAGAACTCATCTCCTTCTGTCCGAAGAACTTATCGATTGCCATCATAATATTACGGCTGCTGGCAACCACGGGCTCTACCTGATAGTTGGTAATCAGGTTAATATCATCCTGAGCGTTATAGTCCAAAGGATCAGACATCGCCACTCGAAGTACATTCAAATTATCTTCTCTGAAGGAATACGGGAAAATACAGTATTTCTTCAACACTTCTATGGGAATCAGGTCAAGGATTGTCTTATCCACGGTAACATTCGCCAAATCCACCGTATCCAGACCAAGCTGCTGGCTCAGCGCCGCAACCAGATTATCCTCCGAAACAACATTCTGCTCAATCAGATATTCTCCCAGCTTCTTGCCCGCCTTACGATGTTCTCCCAAGGCAATGGCCAACTGCTCTTCTGTAATCAATCTGCTGTTTACGAGGATTTCTCCCAAACGTACTTTTCTTCTGCCAAAATCCATTCCGAGACCCGTCCTAATTTACAATTATTAAAATTCTATAAATTATAATACATTATTGTGTCTACTGTGTCAATAAAAAAAATGAATAATTTGTAAACTTTGTAAACTTAATCCGGCACCCAGACATTATCCCTGATTTCCTCACCAAAAAGGATGTCATAAATCACTGTTTTAGAGTGGTTTAGCACCTCTAACTGCTCGTCAGAACAGGTTAACAATTGTTTGCCGTCTTCGTCCAGTACAAACTCCCTTGCATTGGCCCTAAACACGCCTCTTTGATACCGAAGCATCCGGGTCATCTCACATTCCGGCATGTCTGCACTCTCCAGAAGCATCTGAGGAAGATAATAGATACTCTCTCCTGCAAATATCGGCTCCTCTTCCAATTCAAAGTTACTCCACATAATCACAGGAACCGAGTAAAGCTTTTCAAGCATCTCAAAGGATTCTCCTTTGGCAGCACCAAAATCTTCCCACACTTCGCCCTCATAGATTACATTTTCCTCTACATCCTCCCAAAAGATTTCATCAAAGAAATCTTCAGAATCTCTATTTTCATAACCAAGCTCCTTACTGCCAAGCCCAAGAGCCGCACGGGTCTCCACTGAAAAATTGGGTACATGGTCTCCGTACATCACGATAATGACCGGCTCCTCCTTCTCGGAAAAGTACGCAACAAGTTCCTCATATGCCTGACCCGCATACCAGATTCCATTTATATAATTCACCAATATTTCATTATCTTCTTCACTGAGCTCGCCGTCTTTTAATTCAATCTCAATGGGATAATCGTAATTCTCTACCGAATCAATGTGATAAGCCAGCGACCTTCTGTGATTAGACACGGAAACTGACCAGATAAACTTATTTTCCTCCTCACCCTGTTCCTCATATTCCGCAATAATTTCTTTGACCAGAGATTCGTCAGATATATAGCGACTGTAAATTTCCCGATTCTGCATATCCTCTTCAAAAATCGTCTCATCAAATCCCATGGTCTGATACACCTCATCACGATTGTAGAAATCTCCATAATAAGGATGAATAGCCACAGTCTCATAATCAAGTGCATTAAAGTAGTCCACCACGGAAGGGAGCTTACGGTCCTTAGTCATCTCGTAAATTGTGGAGGACGTCACATAATACTTGGTATTGATACCTGTCAAAAATTCCGCCTCAGAACTTATAGTACCTCCACCGTACACATTGCTCGTCAGATGTCCCGTAACACATTCGTCAGAAAGCCTTTTGTATGCCGCCATGGGGTCTTTGGAAAAAGAAACCTTCTTAGGGTCAATATTATCCGTGTTCCACCATGATTCGTTCATTATTACAATAATATTGGGACGCACCACCGCATCCCCATCGGATACAGTCTCTACAACCACGTTCTCCGCAAACACATCCTCCACATCCGCTTCTCCCAAAAGGAAATCATAGCTTAGCTGCGTCTGCTCGGCGTCCACATATACCAATCTTTCATTCTCCACAAAACGATACAGCACATATCTGTCCGCATCTGTTTTTACAGGACTCAACATGTACGCACTGTCATAACCGGCATAAGACACCATAAACCTTGTGGTATAGAAAACCATCATAAAGCCCACAAACCCTGCCGTAAGCACACGGGCCGCAATGATCCTAAACAGCTCCTTGCGGTCTTTTGCAATCTCCTTAGCTTCTTTATTGTTAGGAAACAGACGATTGCGCCGTACATACTCAAGCCCGGCTCCCATCAGGCCAAACAAAAGCAGGTTACCCACAAAGACCAACAGATATCTGTCAAACTCAAACTTAAAATATCCTGCCGCCATTCCTGCCGCCTCCGTCAGACGAAAATCATCCAGACGAAGCATTTCCTTACGGTTCATATATTTCACATAACTTCCATGGGTCAACACAAATGCCGCAAGAGACACAATCCCAATACTTGCTCCGCCGTTCCACGTCAGGCAAAATACAAACACCGCTGTCAACGCCAAAAGCACACTCTCAAACTCGTACACCACATTTGTCAGATTTTGTTCATAAAACCAGCCAAAGGGCATATCCGGCCTACATACATAATAATCCATTAAAAAAGGCATATATGAAACATACACCCATACAAGCCCTGTCACAAGCACAATATAAATTAATCTTTTTTGCATTTCCTTATTATTCATTGGTACAACTCATTTCCCCATATTAAACTTCATATATGATGCACTACAATTTTAATCAATTATTCCTCATGTGTCAAGGGCAGGTGCCACAACAGCACCTGCCCTAAATTATTGTTTTCATTCTTTTATTCCATATTATCCAGAAGTTCCTGATAAAATCTCGAGTAATCCTCTCTCTTATCGCCCATGAACTTAATTGCAGCAGAAGGATGAGAATTCAAAACACCGGTAAGAAGATATGGAATATCATATCCCCACACACTTCCCTTTTCTTTCTCCGCCCTAATATACTTCTCCACAAAATCCATAACAGGCACAAGATTGTACTTGGGATTTCTAAGAAAAGCCAAAAGAGACTCCATATAACAATTACCTGCACCGCGTCCCATACCGCTGACGGTGGCATCTAAAAGGCTTGCGCCCTTACTTGCTGCCTCGATGGTATTGGCAAAAGCAAGCTGCTGATTGTTATGAGCATGAATACCGATTTTCTTGCCATGCTTCTCTGCGATATCCATGTATTTATCAGTCAGTCTGCGAACCTGCTCTGGATAAAATGCACCAAAACTGTCCACCAGATAAATCACATCCACATCACTCTCCGCCAGAATCTCAAGCCCGTTGTAAAGCTCCTCCTCACGAACCTTGGATATTGCCATAATATTAACTGTGGTCTCATATCCCTTCTCATGAGCATCCTGAATCATCTCGATAGCCGCAGGAATCTGGTGAATATAGGTAGCAGTACGCACCATATCGATAACACTGTCCTCTTTTTTCAGAATATCATTCTTAAAATCCGTTCTTCCCACATCTGTCATGACAGAAATCTTCAAATCAAAGTCATTGTTCCCCACAACTGCGCGAATATCTTCTTCCTCACAGAATTTCCATTTACCGTAATCTTCCTTCTTGAAAATCTCCTTGGACGCCTTATAGCCAAACTCCATATAATCAACGCCGGCCTTGATATTGGTGCGATACAAATCCTTCACAAATTCGTCACTGAATGCAAAATTATTAACCAGGCCGCCATCTCTCAAGGTACAGTCAACCACCTTGATATCCGGTCTGAATGCAATTAAATTACCTTTGTTCTGTTCCATAAGCTCCTCCAAGCACATTTATTGTCACACTTTAAACCGTTACACTTTAAAGTTTTAAAGTGTTTTTATCATATTCCATTTTCAGGCACTTGTCAATATTAAAATGTATATTTGTTTACCTGCTCACTTAAATTCTCAGAATGTGAAGAGCTCTTTCTGGAGGTTGCATTCAGATTTTCCAGACTTTCTGATATGCGATTGGTTGAATTTGCAAGGTCATTAGCACTTTCTGCCGTTGTGATAACCGTCGATGTAATATTCTGGACACTCGCATTTATTTCCACTATGCTCTGGGAAATTTGCCTGCTCTGTTCCCCAATTTCGGTCATCTGAACTCGAATGTTATCCGTAGTCGTTCCGTATTCCTCTCCAAGTGCTGCAAAAGAATCATAATCCTTTGCCACATCCTTGGTTACAAAACGTATCATTTCCTCTAAAACTTCTGTCAGGGTATCCACTGCTGACAATACCTGTGCGTTTATTTCATTTATTTCCGCAACAGCCCTGTCAATATCATTACTCAAATTACCGACCTCAGTTGCCACAACAGCAAACCCGGCTCCCATCGTACCTGCACGTGCCGCCTCAATTTGCGCATTAAGGCTAAGCATTCTGGTCTGACTTGCAATATTACCGATTTCTTCTGCAATTTGTTTAACCTGCTCGATTTTCTGAGCATCCTGACTTGTTCTCTGCATTTTTTTCTGCAATTCATCAATGGAATCCATTGCATTTTTACGATTATCTTTGACTACAGCAGAGGTCTTTTGTGCATTTTCATTGGCTCGTTGAACCATGCTTCTTATCTCATTCAAATTTTGCACAAATGTAGACATATGCTTTGCACAATCCTCCAGACTCCGGGATAATTGTCTGCTGGAATTGGCACTTTCCTCCATATTGGCAGTAATACCACCTATCTGCGAGTTCATATCCGACATAACCCGCACATTCTCATTGACGGTTACGTTTAATTCCTCTCCTGTCATACGAATCTCTTGCGTGGACTTTGCAACGTCCTTTACCAATGAGCGAATCTGGCGAATAAACGCATTCATATTGCCTGCAATTTCTTCAATTTCATCTCCTGTATAGATATCAATCTCCTTGGTCAGATCACCCGAACCACTTGCAAGCTCTTTCACTTTATCGTTCAGCTTGCTCATACTCTTCTTAAATCTCAGCATCAGCAGCAAAAGCACACCAAGACTAATCAGATACGTTATAATACAGGTAATGATAACCAGATTCCGTAATGCCTTCATCTGTTCATCTATCCAGTTGGCACTGATATCCACGCCTACTGCACCAACTACCTCCCCATCACAAAAGATTGGACTATAAGCAGAAACATGGCTGCCCCATTCATCTGTAAACGGCTCATCATCCGCCGTAGTCTTCTGCTCCTCAAAAGCAATACACATAGCATCTGTAGCCTCACATTCCTCTCCGATTGCCGCCGGCTCCTCCGGGTCTGCATCTACAACAAATTCAAACTGCTCTTCACCCACCTGCCGCAATGTATATATATATTCAATCTCCGCATTATCCCTAAACAATGCCAATTCATCAACAATCAAGGCATAATTGTCTGTTTCTTCATCACCGGCAACCATCCCTAAAAGAAGCTCTCCGCTCACGTTCATGGCTGCACATTGTGCAATATTGATGGCATTGCCCTGAATCTGCTCAAACAATGCCGCCTTGGAACGACTATATGCCAAATATCCTAAAACTGCATTGCCAAAAAGCAAAAGTACCGCCAACCATATAAACAACTGACCAAAAATACCCATTTTACGTGTCTTCATAAGCACTTCTCCTTTGTGAAACGACGTCAAAATAATATATTCTATTTTACAACATTTGGAGGAATAAAAAAAGCTATTTTGGATTATCCGCCACTTGTATCAGTTTTTTTACATCTTCTGAGATTGGTAATTTATGAATCTCTTGTCCTTTAGAAAGATATGTACATTCAGTATAATTTTGTTGCTGATAATCCTTTGCAAAAATTGCCCGAACTCTGTTTGTTGGATGAGATAATTTTCTCACATCTTCATTGTACAATGTTACAGGAAAGTCTACACTCTTTCCCGTTCTGAATCCAACACTCAATACTGCTTTTGTATTTCCCATAAAATAATCTGCTCGAATACAAATACCACTGTTAATAAAATTTCCAATCATACAATTATTGTATAGCAACTCTGAAAGATATGGAAGGACCATCAATTTTTGCTGCACCCTTCCTGTATTATCAATTTCAAAGTCGTTTTCAGAAAGCTTTCCATCAAGGCACGCTGAATAAAATTGTTGTGCTGATAACTTTGTTTTTACTCCGGTCATATGCAAAAAGTTCATGTCACGAAAACCCACACATACCGTCTTTGTTTCTCCGCTTTCCTGATAAATAATTAGAAAATGCTTATCATTCAATTTCACATCAAATTCCTTAGCTGCATTTACAATAATTTTTAATGCAGCCTTCTTATCGTATTTTGCCATTCTTATTCCCCTAGTCACAAAAAGGTTGCCCTTTCGGACAACCTTTTCCATTTCTATTAATGCTGATTTTTCTGTTGTCTGCCAACTGTCCGCCATTCCACATACGGCTTAAATGTGGAGTTTTTCTGTTGCTCCCCAACCTGCCGGCCTACGAACCGGCTTAAATGTCAGATTTTTAAGGTGTCAGCACACCTAGATAGACACATCTATCTTTGTAATATTATTATATAAAACGCTAAATTTAATGTCAAGGGGATTAAACATTTTCATGGAAATTTTACACAATGCCCTGCGCTGTCATAGCCTCAGCAACCTTTAAGAAGCCTGCAATGTTAGCACCTGCAACATAGTTGCCCTCCATGCCATACTTCTTGGCAGCGTTGTCCAAATTGTGGAAAATGTTAACCATAATAGTCTGAAGCTTTGCATCAACCTCCTCGAAGGTCCAGGAAAGTCTCTCACTATTCTGACTCATCTCCAATGCAGAGGTAGCTACACCGCCTGCGTTTGCAGCCTTACCGGGGCAGAACCATACGCCGTTTGCCTGGAAGTACTCAGTAGCCTCCATAGTGGTAGGCATGTTAGCGCCCTCACAAACAGCCATAACGCCATTTGCAACCAATGCCTTTGCATCATCCAGATTCAACTCGTTCTGGGTAGCACAGGGAAGTGCGATGTCAACCTTAACAGACCACTGATTGGTACCCTCGGATGCCTTGTCATGATACTGTGCGGAAGGTCTTGCAGCTGCATACTCGGTCAGTCTTGCACGCTTAACCTCTTTTACTTCCTGCAAAAGTGCCACATCGATACCTTCGGGATCATAAATCCAACCGGTGGAATCAGAACAGGTAACAACCTTAGCACCGAGCTGCTGTGCCTTCTGGATTGCGTAGATAGCTACGTTACCGGAACCGGATACTGCAACCGTCTTGCCTGCGATATCACTGCCGTTGCACTTAAGCATCTCAGCAGTCAGATAAAGCAAACCATAACCTGTTGCCTCTTTTCTAGCCAGGGAACCACCGTAGGAAAGGCCCTTACCGGTGAGAACACCCTCATAAAGTCCGGTCAGTCTCTTATACTGGCCGTACATATAACCAATCTCTCTTGCGCCGGTACCGATATCACCTGCGGGAACGTCAGTATCTGCGCCAATATATTTATAGAGCTCAGTGATAAAGCTCTGACAGAATGCCATAACCTCTCTGTCGGACTTGCCCTTAGGATCAAAATCAGAGCCACCTTTACCTCCGCCGATGGGAAGACCGGTCAGGGAATTCTTGAAAATCTGCTCAAATCCCAGGAACTTGATAATACCGAGGTTTACGGAAGGATGAAGTCTCAAACCTCCCTTATAAGGCACGATTGCAGAATTGTACTGAACACGAAAACCATTGTTTACCTGAACCTGTCCCTTATCGTCAACCCATGGAACACGGAACACAATCTGTCTTTCGGGAGTAACCAGTCTCTCCAAAAGAGCATCTTTGCGGTAAGCTTCCTCATTTGCTTCAATCACGACTCTCAAAGATTCAAGCACTTCTTTAACTGCCTGGTGAAACTCGGGCTGTGCAGGATTCTTTGCAACAACTAGATCATAAACCTCATCTACGTATGACATTCTATATGTCCTCCTTTAAATAAGTATAAACTTGCGATTTTTATTATATACTGATTTTTTAATTTGCACAATATGCTTTACCGCTCTAAATTATAAAAGTTTTTTCCCCGTTTTCATGCACTTTGCACAAAAATTATACATGTATACAATCTACAAATAATCCTTTAAGGCTTGAATGCTTTCCCGCTGAAACTCCATAAATTCATTTGCTAATGCCTTGGGGCTCTCTCCGGCCTCATCATTATGCTTAAGCACCTTTTCAAGTGCAATCACTCCTTGATTTCGCTCTTTTATTATCAATTCTGCTATATGACCTGTGCTGGTATTCAAAAACGTATTGTATTGAATCCCAATCTTCATCTTCATATCAGTCAGATAATTACTGCGATAAGGCTCCCCTCTCCCATCCAAAAGAGCCTGCACCGCCTGTCCCTTAAGCTGTGCATATTTCAATGACTGTCTGGATATCTGCATGGATAAATCTGCATCATAGACTTTATCCCACACAGTCTCTATTGCCTTGATTGCACTTTCCGCATTTCGCTGTATTTCTCTGTAAACGGCTTCTTCCTGCGCTTTCATAGACTCCTCCTTAAACCAAAAGGCTCCCCGTTTACAGGAAGCCTCTTATTATTTGCCTATTCTATTTTACGCAGTCATGTGTTTTTTATTCTCTATTTAAAAGAACTAATCCACATACTCAGCTTTTACATAACCAATCTGACCTGCATACTTAATCTTGCACCATTCACCTTCCACAGCAACCAGTTCCACAGTCTCACCACCTAAAAGTGTTCCAAGCTTCTCAGAGGTCTGACTGGCTTGTGCCCGAACATTGACATTGGTCTTTGCAGTAACGGTCCCTGTGCTTTCTACACTCTCAGCACTCTGCTGTTCACCGGATGTCTGGTTTTCCATTCCCTCCATCTGCAGATATTCAGAACTGACAAAACCTTCTTTGTTCTCATACAAAACCTTGGACCAACCATTGGGTCTTACTTCAAGCACTTGAATCCGGGTTCCCTGTGTAAGTTTTCCAAGCTTATCTGCCTGCAAGCTGTCAGAAGAACGAACATTCACGGTGTCAGTAGCAGTCGCATACATAGGACCGGCAGGCTCCGTCGCCTCACCTTCGGATTCCTGCTCATCCTCGCCTTGCGTATCTTCCTTTGCAGCATTCTGCATCTCGGACCATCTGACACCTACAGTCATATTAACCTGTGTCATGACCTCCTCGGGATAACTTTCAAGTTCAGGATGTTCTGCCTTAAACGCATCATACTCAGCTATCACACGATTATTAAACTCTATAACATCGTCCTGAGCACACAATCTGCTGGTATACTCGTTCAGTTCGTCACTGAAATTGCCACGCTTAATGTAAAGGGAGCCATCTTCTGCCGTACACACATAATGAGAAGTATATCCCGGAAATTCTTCCGCATGATTTACAAAAGTCATTCTATAATAAACATATACAATGAATTCGCCTTCATTCAAGCCCTTCTTCGTATAAATCTCAAGGGCAGGATATTCCTCAATATAATTGGCTTTCTCCTCAAAGGAAAGAATATCCAACTCTGATATTTCATCACACAAGGATCTAAGAGTATCCAAATCACCCAAAGCCTGTGCATTATAATAGCTGTAAATCAACTCGTTGATGGCACTGTCTTCGTTTTCCACTAAAGGAACAATCTCATCCACACTCTGGGACTCCTGTGACGCTTCCGTTGACTGAGGCAAAATATCTTCCACCTGTCTGTTGCCAACTGCACCAAGAGCAGCAGACACGGTAAATGCAACCGCAAGCACTCCTGCCACAGGCAAAACAATCTTACTGTTCTTTACAAAAAAACCACCTATCAGGTGCAATTTATCCTTAAACATAAACAATCCTTTCTCAAAATCAGGGTGATGAAATGCATCCGGTAGGAATCGAACCTACATTAAAGGCGTCGGAGGCCTCCGTTCTATCCATTAGACTACGGATGCAAAATGTTACAATTTTGTTACATCACCCTGACTATGATACCACAAAAGTTTATTTCTGTCTACATTATTTTGCCCAAAACACTTCCCTAATTTTACCTTTTAGATTTTAATTAACTCGACATGATTTGTAGAATAATGATAGAAATATAGATTATCAGACAAGATTTCCTCCGGTGCTACCTGAGTATGATTGATTTCCCTTACCATATCCCGGATAGCTTTAGAGTCCGCAGCCACATGCTGCGGCAATAAAATTACCTCATGGACAGAACTGGGCAAAATATAGAAATTTTCCTGCAACAGTTCCGCTGCCTTCTTAAGACTTTCCGGATAAATCATGCATGCCGCTCCAAACACACGTGCTTCATTACTAAGCACATACATGGGGATATCCTCCAACAACTCTTCACCACTAATTCCCAGATATCCGCCTAAAAGCTCTCCCATTTTCACAATCTTCCCCGGATAAATACGGGGTGTATTTTCTTTTGCCAGCTTCAAAAGATCCTCCGCCCGGCAATTCCATACATCCATATGATTATTATAGATTAAAATAGAACCGTTTCCCAACACCTCATCCCGATAAGCATAGAAAAAACAAATGCTCAAATCAAGAAAATCAATATGAGGTATCCTCTCCAAAAGAGCATGATTTTTCTCTCTGTTAATCAATTTATAGCAGATGCCGTCTTTCACCTTCTCAAACTCTCTAAAAAACTCCAAATCCACCCGTTTTCCGGGAAGCTCCTGCCTGTAAATTGCCAAAATCTGCTCCACAATCGACGTAATCGGCACACCATTTTCATAAGCTTCTAAAAAAGAATTCAAATATATGGTAGGCGAGAGATTGCTTTGCCCGCTCAATATCACCAGGCCCTGCAGCACAACACCATTGTTCTTAATAACCTCCTGGAGCTTTACCTGACATTCTCCACCCAGCTCCTCGGACACTACCCTGCTTACAAGTTCTGCAAATTTGCGGATATCAACACATACCGCTTCTTTATTAATTTTTTTCATTTCATTTCCTCCGGATGATTTCATTAAATAAAACAAGACAATGGAGCCCTCCGCTTATGCGGAAAGCCTGTCCATTGTCTTACATTTACATCCTTATAGAAAAGATTACTGCAACTTATACACGAGACAGATATTCACCGGTTCTGGTATCAATCTTAATCTTGTCGCCCTGCTCTACAAACAAAGGAACATATACAAGTGCGCCGGTCTCAACAGTTGCGGGCTTGGTAGCACCGGTAGCGGTATCGCCCTTGAATCCGGGCTCGGTCTCGGTAATATCAAGCTCAACAAACAAAGGAGGCTCTACGGAGAATACACTGCCGTTGTGAGAGCAAACCTTGCACATCTCATTTTCCTTAACGAACTTCAGAGCATCGCCCACGGTATCACCGTTTAATGCAACCTGATCATAAGTCTCGGTATCCATGAAGTAGAACAAATCTCCATCAGAATACAGATACTGCATATCTTTTCTATCAATACGCGCCTGAGGGCATTTCTCAGTAGGACGGAAAGTCTTCTCGACAACACCGCCATTCTTTACATTCTTCAGCTTTGTACGAACGAAAGCTGCGCCCTTTCCGGGTTTTACATGCTGGAATTCGATGATCTGGTAAACATTGCCGTCAAACTCAATGGTAATACCATTTCTGAAATCACCTGCAGAAATCATAATATGTTCCTCCTAAATTTTCACGATATAATTCTTTACCATTTTAATATAAAAAATGGCCTATTTCAACTGTTTTTTTATTTTTTATTCAAAATATAGTCAATTGCATGTAGATATCCGTCCAGTCCCTGCCCGTAAATCTGGTGGTCACAGACCTCCTTAGTCACGGAAATCTTGCGAAACTCCTCACGCTTGGTAATATCTGAAATATGGATTTCCACCTTAGGAACCACAATACTTGCCAGTGCATCTCTGATTGCATAGCTGTAATGGGTGAATGCTCCGGGATTGATTACAATTCCTTCCGTCCCGTCAAAATAAGCCTCCTGGATTCTATCAATAATTGCACCTTCATGATTGGACTGAAATACCGTAATTTCATTTCCGGTCTCTTTTGCCTTATTTGCAATCATATCACAAAGATACTGATAATCCTGATTGCCGTAAACACTCTTCT
>JAZQLH010000048.1:0-7269 GCA_045542555.1 Acetatifactor sp.
TTCTTTTCAAATAATATATGATGTTCGGAATGCATTGAATGGTGATTGGTCGACATTCAATCAGGGGGGATACATGTCGAATTATTATCATCAAGTAGGCTTGTTTAGTGTCTTATATTGCTTGATGAAATTTATTCCGGAGGGATGGTGGTGTTACCAGATATTGAACTGCTTTGCTTTGTCTGGGATTGTGTTTTTAGGATACTCCTTAACAAACGAATTGTGGAAGAATTCATTTGTTAATAAATTATATCTGTGTTTGCAATTTTTTTGTATCCCGGCGTATGTCTTTACGGCATATATATATGGGGAGATACTTTCATTGTTTTTTATGTTTTTGACGGTTTATTTAGTTGTGTGTTCGATAAATGCTCGTATTACATATGCAAGGTTGATAGGAATTATGCTTAGCATGTTTTGTGCTCTATGGATTAGAAAAAATGCTTTGATTATGTTGTTGGCACTTGTTTTGTGTGTAATATGGAATGCGATAATGAACAAGAAAATATCTTGTTTAAAAATTGTACTTACGCTTATTGTGTCAGCATTGTTATATGCAGGGTGTAGCCAATTGATTTTTAGCGAATACATAGAACATTATGACTCGATTCCTTCTATTGCCTGGGTTGTAATGGGGATGGAAAAGAGTTCCATGGGATATGGAGTTTTTAATTCATTTACAATACTTACATTTGAAGAAACGGGGTATAATGTAGAACTTACTAAACAAGCGTCATATAGGGAAATTGAAAGAATATTAGGATACTATTTAAGTAACCCGAAAGAAGGATTATATTTTTATAAAGAAAAAATTTTATGGCAATGGACAGACCCTAGTTATGAAAGTTTATTTTTTACAAGAGAGTTTGGAAATGATGGACTGTTGTGGGAAGTTTATTATGGTTCATTGCGTAATGTAATATGGCATTTTATGGAGTGCTATCAGAATTTGATTTATTTCGGAACTTTTTTGGCTTTTATTTGCATTATGAAAGAGAAAAAAACAGACTTTCAATTAATTTTCCCTGTTTTTTTTATAGGAAACTTTATGTTTAGTATATTGTGGGAAGCAAAACCCAGATATGTGTTTCCGTGTTTTATTTTCTTATTACCTGTGGCGGCTTATGGTATTATGTGGATATGCAAAAATATAAAAACCACTTGCATTAAATGAATAAGTGTGTTAAAATATCAAATGTTGTGAAAACGAGATGGTCCTCTGTTACAGAATGTATTAAGAACATCCATTTTATGAAGGAGGCTCAATATGAGTGATATTATCAAAGAAATCGAAGCAGAACAGTTAAAAGAGACCGTGGAGACTTTCAATGTTGGTGATACCGTTAAGGTTTACGGTAAGATCAAAGAGGGTAACCGTGAGAGAATCCAGGTATTCGAGGGCGTTGTTTTAAAGAGACAGGGCGGAAGCAACAGAGAGACCTTTACCGTAAGAAAGACTTCTAACGGTGTAGGTGTTGAGAAGACCTGGCCCCTTCACTCCCCCAACGTAGAGAAGATTGAGGTGGTTAGACGTGGTAAGGTTAGACGTGCTAAGTTGAACTACTTAAGAGATCGCGTTGGTAAGAAGGCTAAGGTTAAAGAGCTTGTTAAATAAGTAAGACGCATGGACAGGGCAATTGCAAAAAAGCAATTGCCCTTTTCTATTTTATCAAACTGTGTTATAATATAGTGTGATGCATTCGGGTTGGAGAGATGGTTATGGCGCGGCAAAAAGGTTTAAGTTTTTATAGACGTAAAAAGAAAATAAGCTCTGCACTGTTGAAGGAGATTTTCAGTTGGATTTTCGGCGTTATTGTGGCAATATTTATCGGTGTTGTGGCGGTATGGTTCTTTGGAATGACTACGTCGGTGGTAGGAGATTCCATGGCAGGAAGTCTTTACGGTGGGCAGGAAATTTTGATTGACCGGTTTCGGTATGTGCTCTCTTCACCAAAGCACGGTGATGTGGTAATTTTTTTGCCAAATGGTAATGAGAAGGCTCATTATTATGTCAAGCGAGTGGTGGCAGTTCCCGGAGATACGGTGCTTATCGAGCGAGGCGTGCTGTATGTGAATGGCGAGCAGAGTCAATGGACAGAGGATGAGCGTATTCTGGATGCAGGGATAGCGGTAAATACATTGACAATGGGAAAAGGAGAGTATTTTTGCCTTGGAGACAATGTCAATAACAGTGAGGACAGTCGTTCTGCTAACATCGGTCCTATAAAGGAAGAAGATATTATTGGAAAGGCATGGTTTGCGTTTTCTTGTGAGGAAGCGGACATGAGCTTTGTGAAGTAGAGGAGAAAATATGAATTATCAGTGGTATCCCGGTCATATGACGAAGGCAGTTCGTATGATGCAGGAAAATATAAAATTAATTGATTTGATTATAGAGCTTGTAGATGCGCGTATTCCGTTAAGTAGTCGCAATCCGGATATAGATGAGCTTGGTAAAAACAAATCCCGTATAGTTCTTTTGAATAAATCGGATTTGGCAGACCCGGTGCAGAATAAGCAGTGGATGGATTATTTTCAGGAGTTGGGAGCTCATGTGCTTGAGATTAACGCCAAGTCCGGGGCCGGCGTAAAAGCCATTAACGGATTGGTACAGGAGGCCTGTAAGGAGAAAATAGAGCGTGACAGAAAACGAGGTATCGTGAATCGTCCGGTGCGCGCCATGGTGGTGGGGATTCCTAATGTGGGAAAGTCTACCTTTATTAATGCTTTTGCGGGAAAGGCATGTGCCAAGACCGGCAATAAGCCTGGTGTTACCAAGGGAAAACAGTGGATTAAATTAAATAAAAATTTAGAGCTTCTGGACACTCCCGGAATTCTCTGGCCCAAGTTTGAGGATCAGGAAGTTGGTATGCGTCTGGCGTTTATCGGCTCTATGAATGATGAAATTATGATTCAGGAAGAATTGGCCTGCGATTTAATCCGTGTAATAGACAGATATTACCCCAAATCCTTGGCAGAAAGGTATGGATGGGAATCTGATACCTCGGTTAAAGCAGAGGATACGAAAGAGCTGACAGAGGCGCAGGCTTCGGAAATCCTTGCCCGGATTGCTGAGAGCAGAAAGTGCTATACCAAGGGCGAAACTCCTGATTTGGGCAGAGCTGCCGCACTTTTTATAGATGATTTCAGAAGCGGAAGGCTCGGACGAATGACACTGGAGAGGAGATAGACTGTAATGAAAAAAAAGGTATTAAGGGAGCTTTTGAGCACGGGATTATATTTGCTTTTTGTGTTGCTTCTCACATGGTTTTTGATTACGTTTGTTGTACAAAGAACGCAGGTGGATGGAAGCTCCATGGAGGGAACCCTTTCCCACGGTGATAATTTGTTGGTTGATAAAATTTCCTATCGATTCGGTGAACCGCAACGGTTTGATATTATCGTTTTTCCTTTTCAATATAAGGAAAATACCTACTATATCAAGCGTATTATCGGATTGCCGGGTGAAACGGTACAAATCGATGAGAAGGGTAATATTTATATAGATGGTGAATTGTTGCAGGAATCCTATGGCAGGGAGATTATTCAGCCCGATAAAATAGGACGTGCGTCAACTCCGATTACCCTGGGTGAAGATGAGTATTTTGTTATGGGTGACAATCGCAATAACAGTAGCGACAGCAGAATGGACGTAGTGGGCAATGTTCATCGGGATGATATTATCGGACGGGCGTGGGTTCGTATCTGGCCCTTTGAAAAAATGTGTGTTTTGCAACATCAGTAAAGGATGGGAAAAAGATGGCAGTCAGTTTGGCAGAAATCAAAAATCAATTACAGGCAGCTTGCGTGGCAGAGCTGCCTGCCTTTATAAGTCAGTATGAGACCGATGAGCGTGCAGGAGTAATAAAGCTTGTTGAGACTGCACGAAAACGAATTCATGCTCTTGAAAAAGAGCGTATGCGCACGGAAGAGCTGAAACGTTATGAGCGTGAATATGCAGAATATGCGTACATATGCGGAATCGATGAAGTGGGAAGAGGACCTTTGGCGGGGCCTGTGGTGGCAGGAGCCGTAATTTTGCCCAAAGATTGTGACATTTTATATATTAATGATTCCAAACAGCTTACCGAAAAAAAGAGAGAAGAGTTGTATGACGTCATTATGGAACAGGCAGTGGCCTGTGCAGTGGGCTATGCGTCCCCTGAGCGTATTGATGAAATTAATATTTTACAGGCTACCTATGAGGCTATGCGGGAGGCAATTGGAAAACTGAATCCTGCACCCACGCTTCTGTTAAATGATGCTGTGACAATACCGGGAGTAGACATTCGTCAGGTGCCTATTATTAAGGGGGATGCCAAGAGCATTTCCATTGGTGCAGCCAGCATTATTGCTAAGGTAACGAGGGACAGGCTTATGGTGGAATATGCCAAGCTTTTCCCGGAGTATGATTTTGCAGGCAATAAGGGGTATGGAAGTGCGAGCCATATTGAGGCATTAAAGAAATATGGTCCGACGCCCATTCATAGAAAGAGTTTTATTAAGAATTTTATTTAATATTATAGAAGGGAACCTGTATGAAGCTGACGGATTTTTTAAACAACGGACAACTGAAGAACACAAGTACACAGACTACAAATACACAGTCTGTTGCAAACAGTGCTCAAAATGCGTCCGTTGGTCGTCAGATACAGGCCCTTACACCCGGGCAGACCCTTCAGGGCGAGGTGATTTCCCGAGAGGGTAATCAGGTGCAGATTAAGGTTGCAGATGATTTTATTCTGGAGGCTAAGGTGGATCAGAACATTAATTTGGAGGTGGGTAAGACCATGACCTTTGAGGTCAGAAACAATGGTCAGACCTTGCAGCTTAGTCCGCTCTTTGCTAATACGGCCACTCAGGCCAATGCGCTGAAGGCTTTGGAGATGGCCTCCTTACCGGTGACGCAGGATACGGTGGCCATGACCGGACTGATGATGGAGGCAGGTCTTTCTATTGACAAGAATGCTTTGCAACAGATGTTTCGGGAGGTGAATACTTTTCCGAATTCTAATATTTCTGATGTGGTAGATTTGCATCGCTTGGGACTTGCTGTAAATGAAGAGAATCTTACACAGGTTAGTTCCTATAAAAATTTAACGCATCAACTTGTGGATGGGATGCATAATATTCAAAATGCGCTCGGCGAGACTATGGGTGACATGGTGGCAGAGGGAAATGCAGAAGGTGCAGCCAAGATGTTTGGGGAAGTTTTGCAGTTGGTGCAGGGGCTTTCGGGAGAAGATGTGCCACAGGATGGTTTGGTAGCGGAGCAGAATGTGCAAAAGAGTACGGACGCAAATGGGACTACTAAGGTTTTTTTAGATATCGTTGAGGCTGAAAAGGATGCAGAAGGCGGAAATCAGCAGACGAATGTGCAGGATAGTCAAGTAGTTACAGGTGAAACACAATCTGCAACAGACAGGCTTAAAGAGGCATTGAATCAGGCTGTAAAGCAGATGAATATGAATGCAGATGAAGATGTGCTGAAGCTTGTAGAGAATACAAAAAAAGAACCGGCAAATAGTGTGGTGAATCAAACGGTTTCTCTCCAGGATAATCTGACTTCCCTGCTTCGTTCTGTAGGACAGACAGACAACTATAAGGATTTGCTTCAACAGTTTAATCAGGCAATACAGAGTGGTAAGGTAGCTGAACAGGCAAAAGCGTTGCAGGAACTTTTAATAAGAGGCTCTTTTGATGGCAACAAGGCTTTGTTAGAGATTTTGACAGAGCATAAGGATGGACAGAATATTTTGTCAGAGAGTTTATCTAAGTTGTGGACGATTACTCCCGAGGATGTGGCAGATTCCGGCAAAGTAGAGGAACTTTACAGCAGAATAAACAGACAGTTAAAGGAATTGAGTCATATACTTGATCAAAACGGGCAAAATCAATCCGTTGCATTTAAGGCTGTAAGTAACATGGCTCAGAATGTAGATTTTCTACAGCAGCTTAATCAGGCATATACCTATGTACAATTGCCTCTGCGTTTACAAAATGGCGAGGCTCACGGAGATTTGTATGTCTACACCAATAAACGCAATTTGTCGGTGGCAGACGGGCAGATAAGTGCATTGCTTCATCTGGATATGGAGCATCTGGGACCTGTCGACGTATATGTTGCCATGCAGGCGGACAATGTAAACACCAGATTTTATGTACAGGATGATGAAATGCTGGATTTTTTGGAGCAGCATATGGATATATTGACTAAGAGGCTTCAAAAACGCGGCTATAATTGTGATTTTGCAATGCAGGTGCGTGGTGATGATTCTAAGGAGAGTGGCTTGAAGGGGCTGCTTGCCAACGAGCAGGCACAACCTATTGCACAATATGCTTTTGATGTCAGAGCATAGAGGGAAAATGATGGCAGATGGAAAGAAAAACAAGATAAAACAAGCGATTGCTCTGGAATATAACCCGGCAGAGGACGCACCGAAGGTCATTGCCAGCGGCCGCGGTGCCTTGGCAGAGCGGATTATTGAAAAAGCACAGGAGAGTGACGTGCCTATCCATCGGGACGACAAGCTGGCCGATACCTTGTCACGACTGGAAATCGGAGATATGATTCCTCCTGAGCTTTATGAGGTCGTGGCAGAGATTTTGATATTTGTAGATTCCATGGATAAGTTAAAGAGCAAGGTGAAACAGTAACTATATGTCAATGAATAAACGACAGGTCGGAACGGACTATGAGGCAATGGCTGCCCGATATTTGGAACAGAAAGGTTACAATATTCTGGAGCGCAACTATCGTAATCCCTACGGAGAAATAGATATTATAGCAAGAGCTGGGAATATGATAGTGTTTTGTGAGGTGAAATATCGGAAGGGTAATCGTTACGGTGACCCGTTAGCAGCTGTGGATGTGCGCAAGCAACGCAGAATATCCAAGGTGGCTCTTTATTATACAGCAGGAAGAAAAGCGCCGGAAAATGTCTTTTACAGGTTTGATGTCATCGGGATTTATGGGGATGACCGGATAGAACATATTGAAAATGCATTTTATTTTCAGAGATAAGTCCTATTTGGAAAAAGTGCCTATTAATCGTCTTGAATTCATAAGACACTAATTGTGTATGGATACTTTTGTGTGAGATGATTGGATTTTGGCGACGTAAGAAAACGATAAATTGGAAGTTATCGCGCTGTTCATAACATAGAGGCTGTGAATTTCCCAACTAAAACAAAAAATCACAAGATTGGTTGGGAGGGAAATTAAAAAAGGCCGAAACGGTGCGTTTGTCCTACAAAAATGAAAAAATG
>JAZQLH010000049.1:0-74646 GCA_045542555.1 Acetatifactor sp.
AAATATGATGCCTATGGAATCGTATGTGGACATAAAAGACCATGTACTGTAGTTATGGATAAAGATAAATCCTACGACCTTTATATCAATCAGTTAATCAATATGATAAGAGGGAAACGTCTGGATAAAAACGATGTAAGACAGGCGTTTTCCATCATCAATGAAGTGGCTGCGGAGATAGAGCAGGGCAGAAGATATATTATATTCCCGGAAGGTGAATATGATAATCAAAAAAAGAACAGCCTGACAGAGTTTAAGCCCGGTTGCTTTAAAGTTTCAATCAAGACCAAAACTCCAATCGTACCGGTGGTTTTGATTGATTCTTACAAGGCATGGAACAGTTCCTATATCGGAAAGGTCACCACGCAGGTTCATTTTTTGAAGCCGATTTATTATGATGAATATAAAAATCTGAAAACCAATCAAATCATAGAAATAGTTCGTGCGCAAATAAAAGAAAAAATAGATGAAGTCATTAAATTGGAAAAAGACGGAAAATAATTCCAAAAATCTTCTTGACACAAACGTCAAGCTGTGCTAGACTCACTATGGTTAGTGATGACTAATTGCAGCAAAGATATAGGAGGCGGGTATGACCCTGGCAGAAGCACAAGTAGGAGAAGAGTACATAGTGAAGGATGTTGTTACCGGAGATGAAGAGGTGGATGCATTCTTGTTTTCTCTTGGTTGCTATAGCGGAGAGCCGATTACGGTTGTATCCAGTATGAAGGCAGGCCTTGTGGTTTCCATCAAGGATGGCAGATACACTTTTGACCATGATTTGGCCAAAATGATTGAGGTTTAAAGATACTGTGGTGAGCAATCACCACATATTTTTAGAAGTTGAGTTAGATGCAACTATCTAATGTTAGCAAATCGCAACTTATAAAAGATTGAGCGAAAAGAGGAGGTCTCAAAATGCGTATTGCCTTAGCAGGTAACCCTAATAGTGGTAAGACCACCATGTACAACGCACTCACCGGCAGAAACGAGCGTGTTGGTAACTGGGCAGGTGTAACCGTAGACAAAAAAGAAAGCCCTATTAAGAAGAATTTCTGCCCTACTTCTGATGAATTGGTTGCAGTGGATTTGCCCGGTGCATACTCCATGTCACCCTTTACTTCTGAGGAAAGTATCACCAGTAGTTATGTAAAGCATGAGAATCCCGATGTAATTATCAATATCGTGGATGCTACCAACTTAAGTCGTAGCCTGTTTTTTACCACACAGCTTCTGGAGCTTGGCGTTCCTGTGGTTGTAGCACTGAATAAGAGCGATATCAACGAGAAGAAAGAGACCAAGATTGACGCTGCCAAGCTGTCTGAGAAGCTTGGATGTCCCGTTGTAAATACCGTTTCCACTTCCGCAAAAGGTTTGGAGGAGCTGGTTAAGGCTGCAGCAGACTTAAAGGGTAAGGAGCAGAAGGCCCCTTACAATCAGGCAGACATTGATCTTACTGATAAGGCGGCTGTTGAGGCTGAGGATAGAAAGCGTTTTGCGTTTGTAAATAAGGTTGTTAAGGATGTTGAGAAGCGTAAGGTTCTGACCAAGGATAAGAATATTAACGACAAGATTGATGCTGTAATTACCAACAAGTTTGTAGGTATTCCTTTGTTTGTTGTGGTAATGTTTCTTGTATTCTATATTTCACAGTCTACCGTTGGCACATGGATTGCCGACTGGCTGGTTGGCTGGATTGAGACCTTCCAGGAGTGGGCGGCAGGTCAGGTAGAGGCAGCTAATGTACATCCCTTGCTTGCAACTATTCTGGTTGACGGTATTATCGGTGGTGTTGGAGCCGTTGTTGGTTTCCTGCCTCTGGTTATGGTTATGTATTTCCTTCTGGCACTGTTGGAGGATTGTGGTTACATGGCTCGTGTGGCGGTTGTACTTGACCCGATCTTTAAGAGAGTTGGTCTGTCCGGCAAGTCTGTAATTCCTTTCGTAATCGGTACCGGTTGTGCAATTCCCGGTGTTATGGCAGCACGTACCATCCGTGACGAGAGAGAAAGAAGAGCAACTGCAATGTTGACTCCTTTTATCCCCTGTGGTGCGAAGATTCCTGTAATCTCTTTGTTTGCAGGTGCATTCTTCCCTGAGTCCACATGGGTATCTCCTGTAATGTATTTTGCAGGTATTTTGCTTATTTTGTTCTGGGCATTGATTGTAAAGTATATTTCCGGTTATAAGTACAGAAAGTCCTTCTTCATTATCGAGCTTCCTGAGTACAAGGCTCCCAGCCTTTGGAAGGCTGTTCTGTCCATGCTTGATCGTGGTAAGGCGTACATTGTTAAAGCAGGTACTATCATTTTGGTATGTAACGCAGTTGTTACCATCATGGCATCCTTCAACTGGAGTTTCCAGATGGTAGAGGATCCTGCAGAGTCCATTCTTGCAAGTATCGCTTCTCCTTTTGCAGTACTTTTACTTCCTCTTGGCTTCGGAGCTTGGCAGCTTGCAGCAGCAGCTATCACCGGCTTCATTGCGAAGGAGGAGGTTGTTGGTACTTTGGCAGCAGTATATGCTATGGGCGAGACCATGATTAATGGTGACTTCGAAATCGTTGAAGGTGCAGCAGCTTCCGTAGCAGCAGGCATGCATGTAAACGGTGTCCAGATGACTGCAGTTGTAGCTTTGGCTTACCTGTGCTTTAACCTCTTCACCCCTCCCTGCTTCGCAGCGATAGGTGCAATGAACTCTGAGATTAAGTCTAAGAAGTGGTTGGCGGCAGGTATCGGTATGCAGTTTGCAACCGGTTATGTAGTAGCATTCTTCGTATACCAGATTGGTACTTTGGTTACTACCGGTGCTTTTGGAACTGCATTTGTTCCCGGTCTCATCGCAGTGGCAGCAATCATTGCGGCAGTGGTAGCTATCGTTGTGGGTTCCAGAAAGAAGATGAACAAGGAATACGAGTTAAAGAAGGTTGCATAAGAAGGAGTGTTCCGTATGGGAAATGCAATTGTTATATTGATTCTGGCCGTGATTATCGGCGGTGCAGTGGCGTATATCATTAAAGCCAAGAAAAATGGCGTGAAATGTATCGGATGTTCTGCAGGCGGCAATTGTTCCTGCAAAGACATGTCGAATTCCGCAGGTTGCGGCGGCTGTGGCGGCTGCGGTCAAAGTACAGGTAATTAATTGAATCCTTTTCTGTGAGAGCACCCTCGAAGAATATTCGGGGGTGTTTTTTGCGCAGGAAATTCGAGGTAGTATTTCGTTCGAAATTCTGATATTATGTAAAAGATGAATTATATACCATTCGGAGGTTACATATGAAACGAGAGAGCTTTAAATCCAGACTTGGATTTATTCTGGTTAGTGCCGGTTGTGCAATTGGTATTGGAAATGTATGGAAATTCCCCTACGTGGCAGGCGCTAACGGCGGTGGTATTTTTGTATTGTTTTACTTGTTGTTTTTGTTGATTATGGGTGTGCCTGTACTCACTATGGAACTGGCGGTAGGTCGTGCAAGTCGCAAGAGTGCGGTCCTTGGTTATAAGGAGCTTGAACCAAAAGGGAGCAAGTGGCATATTCACGGATGGTTTTGTGTTATTGGTTGTTACCTTTTGATGATGTATTATACGACAGTAGCAGGCTGGATGCTGGGATATTTTGTGAAATTTGTAGGCGGAAGCTTTGAGGGGGTTGCGACAGAGGGAACAGATGCCGTGTTTGGTGCGATGCTGGCGAATCCGAAAGAGATGACGCTGTGGATGGTTCTTATTGTATTGTCCGGATTCATTGTATGTAGCTTTGGCCTGAAAAATGGTCTGGAGAGAATTACCAAGGTCATGATGATTGGTTTGTTGGGATTAATTGTGGTGCTGGCTGTCAACAGTTGTACCCTGGATGGTGCGATAGAGGGCGTGAAGTTCTATCTTTTGCCCGATTTTGGAAGAGCGGCTGAACAGGGTATCGGAACAGTTATCACAGCTGCAATGAACCAGGCATTCTTTACCTTGAGTCTGGGTATCGCGGCCATGGAGATTTTTGGCAGCTATATGTCTAAGGACAATACCCTTACAGGGGAGGCTGTACGTATCTGTGCACTGGATACCTTTGTGGCATTGATGTCCGGTATGATTATCTTCCCGGCATGCTTTAGTTTCGGTGTGCAGCCCGATGCAGGTCCGTCTTTAATTTTTATTACGTTGCCCAGAGTGTTTGTAAATATGACCGGTGGTCGTTTGTGGGGAGCATTATTCTTTCTGTTTATGACCTTTGCAAGCTTCACCACGGTTATTGCAGTGTTTGAAAATCTGCTGGCAAGCTGTATTGATAACTTTGGATGGAGTCGTAAGAAGGCAGTATGGATCAATGTGATTTTTATCCTTGTGGCAAGTATGCCCTGCGTGCTCGGATATAATTTGTGGAGTGATGTCCGCCTGATTAAGGGCAAGGATATTCTGGACAGTGAGGACTTTTTGGTGAGTAATCTGCTTCTGCCCCTGGGCTCTTTGATATATCTTTTGTTCTGTGTTACTAAGTGGGGCTGGGGATTTGACAGGTATCTGGAAGAGGTAAATACCGGAAAAGGCCTTAAGATGTCCCGGAAGCTGAAGCCTTACTTCCGGTTTGTGCTTCCGGTTTTGATTTTGGTGATTCTGGTTCAGGGATTAGTCTGATGCGTGAAGTAGTTAAAGAAAACATATACGAATTTAAAGATAATTTGAAATACGGTATCAGATGGATTCTGATATCACTGGTATTGGGCAGTGTCTGTGGGGTGGTAGGTGCCATTTTTCATCACACCATCGACTACGTGACAGAAATCAGGGAGGGGCATGGGTGGTTAATCTGCCTGATGCCCCTCGGCGGTATGCTGATTGTGTATTTGTATCGTTTTGCAGGTCTGCACAATCAGCCGGGAACAAATACCATTATCCGTTCTGTCAGACAGCAGGAAAGAGTGTCCCGTATGTTGGCACCGGCCATTTTTCTGGCAACGGTTATCACCCATTTTGTGGGTGGATCCAGCGGAAGGGAGGGCGCAGCGCTGCAGATTGGCGGCTCTCTGGCTACGGCATTGGGACGGTTGATGAAGGTGGACAAAAAGGATATGTCATTACTTGTTATGTGCGGCATGACGGCAGTGTTCTCGGCACTTTTTGGAACCCCTCTTACGGCAACCATATTTTCCATGGAAGTGGTGAGTGTGGGGACCTTCTATTATGCGGCATTGGTTCCCTGTTTGTGCAGTGGTTTGGTGGCCTATTTTACGGCACAGGTTTTGGGGTGTCACAGCGTTACTTACAACCTGAATACAGTCATGGTTATGGATGCTCATAATTTTGTGTATCTGTTGGGCCTGTCGGTTTGTATTGCGGTGGTATCCATTGTTTTTGTCGCATTGATGCATAAGAGTCACCAGTTGTTTGAGAAGTGGTTTACCAGTCCGTATTTGCGTGTATGGGCAGGTTCCGCCATATTGTTGATATTGGTGGTGCTTTTTGGAACAGATTATCTGGGTGCAGGTATGAATGTGGTGGACAAAGCAATTTACGAGCAGGTTCGTCCTTATGATTTTGTACTGAAGGCGCTGTTTACGGCTATAACCATAGGCTGTGGTTTTAAGGGTGGTGAGATTGTTCCCACATTTTTTATTGGTGCAACCTTGGGTTACACAGTGGGTGGTTTTATTGGGGTAGATCCGCATCTGGCAGCAGCGCTTGGCATGGTGGGATTGTTTTGTTGTGTAATCAATTCACCCATAACCAGCCTGATTCTGGCTGTTGAAATTTTCGGCAGTGCCAACCTTTTGCCCTTTGCCATTGTGATTGCCTTCTGTAATGTGTTGTCGGGATATGCAAGCCTCTATCAGGCGCAGAAATTTGTTTATTCCAAGACCTCTCCGGAATTTATTAACAGAGACGCCAAATAAATTTTTGTATTGCTTTTTTAAAACAAGTATGTTATATTTAACTCAAGTTAGGCAAGACTAACTAAGAAATCATGAAAAACTCCATTCATGTCGTAGATGCAGACTGCGACAACGGGAATGTCCTGACGGTCTGATACAGCCGGTGGGGCATTTCGTGTTTTACGGCATTTTATTTTAGCGCCCTGTATGGAAAACTGTGCAAATAATAAAATTCTTTCAATTATGTCGAATTTACAAAAAATTTACAAAAATTATATAAAAAGTATCGATTTTTGAGAAAAAAAGGAGTATAATCACTTTAATGTATATTATGATTTTATAATCCCATTTTGGAGGGGCTAAAATGGAGCAAAAAGGATTGTTTCAGTTTTCGGTAGAAAATGCATTGGAAATTATAATGGGGATTAGTTTAGATGGACGGATTTGCTACGCTAACCAATTGGCGATGGAGCAATTGGAATATGGTGATGAGCTGTATGGAGTCTATATTACGGAGATTTTCCCGGAGGTATTTCAGGTAGAGGATAACCGACTGATATATCCTGCTCAAAAGCTTGGTGTTCTTCGGGAGGTAATGGCTTACCGTTTTAACAGAACCTGTTTTCCTGCAAGAATGAAGTTGTTTGAGACGGGAGGAACGGCAGGAGATTCCGCATACATATGTCTGGCGTATGATATCAGCAACGAAAATTTTCTGGAAAAACGAATCGTGCTGGCAGGTCAGGAAGCGGAGGATGCCCTGAAAGTCAAGTCGGAATTTGTGGCCAATGTAACCCATGAGCTTCGAACGCCTGTAAACGGAATTCTGGGCAATACGCAGGAGTTAATCGGTCAGGAGACGGACGCTGGTAAATTGAAACTCCTAAGATTGGTGGAACGCGGATGCCGGGATATGAACTCCATAATTAATAACATTCTGGATTTTTCCAAGTTGGAGGCGGGCAAGTTTGTATTAGAGCCCAGAGAGTTCCATTTTCGCAATATGATTGACTATGTGAGAGGCAATCACAGCAACCGGATTACCGAAAAGGGGCTGAATTTCTTCATCAATGTATCGCCTGAGATACCGGAGTTTGTTGTGGGAGATGAACTGAGAATCGTGCAGATTTTGAACAATCTGATCTCTAATGCGTACAAATTTACATCAGTGGGTGAAATTAATGTAGATATTATTAAGACCGCATGGGCCAACAATCGAATGGAACTCTTTTTCATGGTAACTGATTCGGGAATCGGAATTGCCAAGGAGAATCAGGAGAAGCTTTTTAAAAGCTTTTCACAGACAGACGCATCTATTTCCAGAAGATACGGTGGAACCGGGTTGGGGCTGAATATCTGTAAGCAGCTTGTAGAGCTGATGGGCGGTAGCATCCATGTGGAAAGCGAACTTGGAAGAGGAACGATTTTTTCCTTCAATATCTGGGTAGAAATGCCGGCGACAGAAGGCGTGATGCATGGAGTCGAGTATTCAACAGGCAATAGAGAGCAGCTTTTAATGAACAAATTGCAGAAGTTGTCGGAGCAGACCGTTGGAGAAAATGTTTGGAAATATGGCGAGAAGGAAAATGCCGAGGAAGTGGAAAAGAAAATGTCCAAGCTGATTCTCAGTATGGAGATGGATAACTGGGAGAAGGCGGAAGGCTTTGCAGAGACAATAAAGCAACTGTTAAATGAAGCTCCCGCTGAGATTAAGAGTGCAGCACTTCGCTTGAAGATGGCAGTTCAAAAGGGTGACTACGAAAAAGCTGCTACGGCTTATGAGAATTTACAAAAGAGTTTGTAACACGGTGGAGGAAGATATGGCAGAAGTCAATCCGGGCAAAGGACTTTCACGGATACTGATAGTAGATGATGTGGAAGCGAACAGATTTGTATTAAGAGATATCATATCCGACATGGGAATGCAGCCCATACTTACGGAAAATGGTATGCAGGCACTTAGAATGGTGCAGCATATGAAACCTCAGTTAATTATTTTGGATATTGCCATGCCGGAAATGGATGGTTACGAGGTTTGTGAAAAGTTAAAAGCAAATGTTGAGACGAAGGAGATTCCGATTATTTTTATCTCGGCATTTGATGACCCTACGGATATTGTAAAGGGATTTACATTGGGCTGTGAGGATTATATTACCAAGCCTTTTATTCCGGAAGTGGTTAAAGCCCGTGTGGGTATGCATCTGAAATTAAATGAAGCCAACAGAAGTATGGCGGAGATGAATCGTCAGCTCCATCTCTCCATTGGAGAACAGCGTAAGCAGATGGAAAAGGAGCGCAAGAGTGTATTGTATGCACTGATTCGCGTGGCAAAAGAAAATGCGGGTTATGATGAGGAGCATATGGAGCGACTCAGTTATAATTGTCGTATTTTGGCGGAAGCTATGCAGTTGTCGGCCAAGTTCGGACATCTGATATCGGACAGTTATGTGGACACTATAGAGTTGGCAGTTCCTTTGTGTGATCTGGGTAATCTGGCGATTCCTACAGATATCCTGCAAAAGAATGGCGCTCTTGATGCAAGAGAGGATTCAATTGTGCAGACCCATACCGTTATCGGTGCAAAGATTTTGAATGATATCATAGATTTCGGAATCGACAACAAGTTTATTCAGATGGCTGTGGATATCGCCCAATTTCATCATGAGAACTGGGATGGAAGCGGATATCCTGAAGGTAAAAAGGGAGACGAGATACCATTATCTGCCCAGATAGTGGCGGTGGTAAGTGTGTACTGCGCATTGACAGAACGCCGAATCCATCGTGATGCATTTGAACAGGCGGATGCTTTCGAGATTATGGACAAGGATGCAGAAAGCAAATTTAATCCCGATATTTATTGGATTCTGAAAAAAATCGTCAGACAGCTTCATTAGTCGGACAAGGTGAAAAATATGCACAGAACTATGACGGAACAGGAATTTTTGCGGATATATCATTTTATCAAAGACAGATATGGTATATCGTTGGATCGCAGAAAAGAGATTATTCAGGGTCGCCTTGATAATTACCTTCAGTGGAACGGATATCAAAGTTACACCGAGTATATGCGTGCGGTTGAAGCGGATTTTACAGGCAGGCTTGAAGGGGAATTGGTAAATATTCTTACAACCAATCACACCTTCTTTATGAGAGAGTTTGAACATTTCGATTACTTACGCATGAAGGTATTACCGGAGCTTAAGCGTAAGGAAGAGCGCAAAAAGGATCTGTGCATCTGGTGTGGTGCGGCATCCTCGGGGCAGGAGCCCTATATGATGGCAATGCTTTTGAAGGATTTCTTTAACCTGGAAGCGGATGCATGGGATACGAAGGTACTTGCGACGGATATCAATACGGAAGTGCTTTTGCAGGCCGTTCGTGGTGTGTATGACAGGGAACATGTGGAAAGTATTCCGGAAAACTGGAAACGCAGATACTTTCATCCGATAAACGGCGGGGAGCAGTTTGAAATTGTAAAAGAGATTAAGGATGAAGTGATTTTCAGACAATTCAATCTTATGGATGATTTTCCATTTAAGCGGAAGATGCACATCATTTTTTTGCGAAATGTAATGATTTATTTTGATAATGAGACGAGAAAGCAGTTGATTCAGAAGGTATATGATGTGATGGAGCCCGGAGGATATTTGTTTGTAGGGCGCACGGAGACTTTGGACAAAAGTCAATGTCCCTTTGATATGATTCAACCGTCTGTTTTTCGTAAACCGGAAGGGAAGTAGTGAATATGCGCCAAATCAGAGTATTGGTCGTGGAAGACTCGTTGGTGTTTCGGGAGCTGTTAGTACAAAAACTGAATGCAGACCCTGCTATTACGGTGGTGGCTACAGCTAAGGATCCGTTTGAAGCACGAGATGCCATTATAGAGCATAAGCCCGATGTCATGACATTAGATATTGAGCTTCCCAGAATGAATGGAATAGATTTTTTGCGTAAGCTGATGCCGCAGTATCCGTTACCTGTTATTGTAATCAGTGCGTTGAGTGATAAGGTGTTTGATGCACTGGGAGCAGGAGCGGTAGATTTTGTAGCTAAGCCTGTCGGGGCTAACAGGGAGCAGTTGGAATCGTTCATTAAAAATGAACTTTTAGTAAAGATAAAGGTTGCTTCCATTGCCAAGATTGGCGGACGTAAAACGATGCCGCTTGCGACGCCGAGTCAGCCTTTGGGAAGTGCAAATAAAGATTTGATTGTTGCAATCGGAGCCTCCACCGGAGGAACAGAAGCAATTGCAACGGTATTGAAGGAGTTTGGACCGGATATTCCGGGAGTGGTGGTGGTGCAGCACATGCCGCCGGGATTTACGGCAATGTATGCAACAAGACTGAATGACCAGTGCCGGGTCCGGGTAAAGGAGGCCCAATCGGGAGATTTGGTAGTGCCGGGACAAGTGCTTATTGCACCGGGCGGAGATGCCCATATGCATCTTGTGAAAAAGAACGGAACCTATCAGGTTGTAATTCGAACATCGCCAAAAGTAAACGGTCATTGTCCTTCCGTTGAAGTGTTGTTTCGATCAGTGGCTGAGGTAGCCGGGGATAGAGCAGTAGGTATTATTTTGACGGGTATGGGTGGCGATGGCGCCAAGGGCCTTTTGGAAATGAGAGAGGCAGGTGCTCATACAATCGGGCAGGATGAGTCTACTTGTGTTGTATATGGAATGCCCAAGGTCGCATATGACATTGGTGCAGTAGAATATCAGGAAAAGTTACCGGATATAGCAAAACGTATATATATGCTGCTTAATAAAATGCAGTAGACAAAAAAGGAGAATGCATATGAAGATTTTATTGGCTGAAGATGATTTCGTAACAAGAAAATTTATGGCAGGGTTTTTGTCAAAGTATGGTGAATGTGATGTTACTGTAGACGGTATGGAAGCAGTGGATGCTTTTATGATGGCGCTTGAAGATGACGAGCCTTATGATTTGGTGTGTCTTGACATCATGATGCCCGTCATGGATGGCTATCAGGCGCTTATGGGTATACGCAATCTGGAGAAAGAGCGCAATATTCCCAAGGAGAAGGCAGCCAAGGTTATTATGACCACAGCCTTAAATGAAGAGAAAAATGTGAAGATGGCGTTTGAGTTAGGATGTAGTGTATACTCCGGCAAACCCATTGATCAGGAGAGATTTGAGCAGGCATTGAAGAAATTCGGCCTTATATAGGATAGATACGGGGCAGGCGCAAGATTGTCCGCCCGGAAAGGAGAGCTAAATGGCAGAAGAGTTTAATACACAGGGGATGTTAGACATGTACCTGTTTGAAAACGGACAGCTGTTAGAGCGACTTCAGGAAATTGTGTTGGAACAGAAGGATGAGGACTGTTTTGATGAAGACAGTATCAATGAAATCTTTCGAACCATGCATACCATAAAGGGTTCGTCCGGAGTCATGATGTTTGATGAGATTACTAAGATATCACACAAATTGGAAGATGTATTCTATTATCTTAGAGAATCCAAACCCACAAGTGTTCCGCATCTGGAACTTGTGGAATATGTATTACAGGTTTCTGACTTTATAACCGGGGAAATGGACAAACTGCAAAATGGTGAGTCGGCAGACGGAAGCAGCGCAGAGCTGGTGGCAGATATCGACAAATTCCTTACGGCACTAAAAAACGGAGAGGGAGAGAAGGATAAGGTCATCAAAGAAAATGTACACGAGGAGCCTCAGCAATTCTATATTGCTCCCATGGCTACCAGTGCCAGTCATTTTTACAAGATTTATCTGACCTTCCAACCGGATGTGCAGCTGGCCAATGTACATGCATACAAGACGGTATATTCGTTAAAAGAGATAGCAGAGGATTTGCTGCATTATCCCGAGGATTTAATTTCGGACGACTCCAGTGTGAGCGAACTGATGGAGAATGGATTCAAGATTCTTCTTCAGACGCAAGCTACAGAAGAGGAACTTAAAGGGCTGGTTCAGGAGGGGTACGAGCTCAAAAAAGTAGAGATTAATGAATGTACGGCCAAAGAATTCCAGAGAGGTTTCGACAGCTTCGGAACAGAGATTATGATAGATCTGGAATCCAGCGTGGAAGAGATTGAAGCGAAAGCTGAGGCGTCTGTTTTCATGGAGAATCCCTTTGAGGAGAAGAAGGCTCCTGAAAGCAAACCCATTGCTCCCGGTGATTTCGTCATCGAGTCCAAGGAACCCGGTAAGGGTAAAAAGCTGGCCAAGGACAAACCCAAGAAGCAGGAGAAGGCAACCTTCATCAGTGTGGATGTACATAAGATGGATATGCTGATGGATTTGATTGGTGAGCTGGTTATTGCAGAATCCGTGGTTTTGCAGAATCAGGATTTGAAGGTTCCCGGACTGAAGCTTGACAATTTCAATAAGGCAGCAGGTCAGATGACTAAGATTTCCACAGACCTTCAGAATATCATCATGAGTATGCGAATGGTGCCTTTGACCAATACCTTCCAGAAGATGAATCGTATTGTATTTGATGTATCCCGAAAGCTTGGTAAGGATATTGAGTTTGAGATGGTAGGCGAGAATACAGAGGTTGATAAAAACATTATTGAGCATATTTCCGACCCGCTTATGCATCTTGTCCGAAACTCTGTGGATCATGGAATTGAGATGCCGGAGGAAAGAGAAGCGGCCGGCAAGACAGAGAAGGGTAAGGTAACCCTCACAGCCAAAACCGAATCCGGTAAGGTATGGATTATTGTGCAGGATAACGGTAAGGGACTGAACCGGGATAAGATTCTTGAGAAGGCCCGTAAACAAGGACTTTTGGATATGTTTAAGCCGGACAGTGCTTACACGGACAAGGAAGTGTATCAGTTCATTACAATGCCCGGTTTCTCAACCAACGAGAAGGTTACGGAATATTCCGGAAGAGGCGTGGGCATGGACGTCGTAGTATCCAACTTACAGTCCATCGGCGGCAGCCTGGAAATTGAGAGTACCCCCGGCGAGGGAAGCTCCATGATTATGAAGATACCTCTTACCCTGGCAATTATTGACGGTATTGTGATGGAGGTAGGAAAATCCTCCTTCGTTGTGGAGACCGGCATTGTCAAAGAGTTCGTGGGTGTGAGAGAGAACCGATTGATCAAGGAACCTAAGGGCGATGAATTTGTAATGATCCGAGGAGAGTGTTACCCGGTTCTGCGTCTGGGCGAATGGTACAAGCTGACAGATTATGAGCCCAATATGGACAGTGGCATGTTGGTGCTTGTAGAGGTTGAGAAAAAGATTATTTGTCTGTTTGTGGACAGGCTGGTGGGCAAACAGGAGATTGTGGTAAAGCCGATTCCGGATTATATCAAGAAAGTAAAAGGACTTTCGGGATGTACCCAGCTTGGAGACGGCAGTATTGCATTGATTCTGGATGCGGCAGGCTTGGTTGAATAATCTGAAAACAGAAAGGAAACGTTGCATATGAGTGAGCAAAACAATCAGCAGGACAAGTATGTAACCTTCAAATCAGGGAATGAGCATTTCGGCCTGAAAATAGAATATGTACGAGAGATTATTGTATATCAGGAAATAACGGAAATTCCCGAGTGTGAGGATTACATAAAAGGGTTAATTAACTTGCGAGGCAAGATAATTCCCGTAATTGATGTAAGAGTAAGGTTTAGACAGGAGCCTCTCGAGTATACGGACAGAACCTGTATCATTGTTATTAATGTAAAAGACATGGTAGTGGGACTGATTGTAGAAAAGGTTGCAGAGGTGGTAGAAATCAAGCCGGAAGACATTCTTCCTCCGCCTACAATCGGAAACGAGGAGAAGGCGCAAAACAAATATGTTTGTGGTATCGGCAAGGTGGGAGATGATGTGAAGCTTTTGCTGGATCCGGATAAACTTTTAAAAGATGAAGAGTTAGCTATGCTGGAACAGGCAAGTGAAGAATCTGAGGAAGAAGGAGAGTAAATACTATGAAGAATTCAAAGATGAAGATACATACTCAATTAACAATCGGCTTTATTATTATCGGTTTTGTTTTAGTTGTTTCACTGTATACAGGATATAATGCAGCTGCACAAATGCGAACCATGGCAGACCAGGAAGCATATTTGAGTGCCTATGCGAAGGTGACATGTATTGAATTTGTGATTATGATGATAATTACTTCAGGCATTTCCATAACGATGACCAACAAAATTCGTAAATCTCTTGCAGAGGTTAAGAAAGCAACGGATGCTCTTGCTGTAGGTAATGTAGACATTAAGCTTGAAAAGCAGTCGAATGACGAGTTTGGCATGCTGATTGATGACCTTCAGCAGGTAATAGACAGTATCCGTGATAATGCACATGCAGCAAGAGAGGTTGCAGAAGGCAATCTTACTGTTGGGGTTAATCCCAAGTCAGATGTTGATTTGCTTGGTAATTCCCTGAAAAAACTGGTTGAACAAACCCATGATACCATGGCTGAAGTTATGGATTCAGCACAGATCGTTATCGCAGGTTCTTCACAGGTAGCAAGTGCCAGTGAAGCTCTGGCACAGGGTTCTACCGAACAGGCAAGTGCCATTGAAGAAATTACTGCATCCATCGATGATGTGGCTGAGAAGACCAAACAGAATGCAACACAGGCTAATGAGGCAGCAGATTTGATTGAACAGACCATCGACGATGTAAAGAAGGGTAATGAGGAGATGCGTCAGATGGTAATTGCCATGGAGGCAATCAATAAGTCTTCTGAGAGCATTTCCAAGATTATTAAAGTAATTGATGACATTGCTTTCCAGACCAATATTCTGGCACTGAATGCGGCTGTTGAGGCGGCAAGAGCAGGCGAGGCAGGTAAGGGCTTTGCAGTGGTTGCAGAGGAAGTTAGAAATCTTGCAGCTAAGAGTTCTGCGGCAGCAGCTGAGACGGCAGAGATGATTGAGGATTCCATTCAGAAGGTTGCTACAGGTTCCAAGCTTGCAGATGAAACCGCTAAGGCGCTGGATGAGATTTCCAAGGCAGTAACCCAGAGTGAAGCGATTATCACTGATATTGCTGCAGCTTCCAATTACCAGGCAACTGCAATTGCACAGATTGACCAGGCTATTGAGCAGGTTTCTCAGGTTGTTCAGACCAATTCTGCTACCAGCCAGCAGTGTGCGGCTGCCAGTCAGGAATTGGCAGAGCAGGTGGGAAGAGTGCGTGAGCTTTTGTCTGTATATAAGTTGGACAATGAGTCCGGTAGTGCGAAGGGCAGAAGTGCTTCCGCAGACCGCAGAAGTGACAAGGCTTCCAATAAAAATGAGCAGATTATTTCTTTAATCGGTAATTCCGGTAAATATTAATACATGAAGGAAGGGGGAGTTCTTGAGTCAAAACGACTTTGAGGGCTCCCTCTTTGCATAAGCGGCGATAAATATCGTCGTAGGAGGATGAAGGTTTGGAGAAGTTTACATACGAGGGTTCCAATCAAAAACGAATAGAACAGTTTCAGCTGATTATATATACAATTTATGGTCTGAATATGGCCATATCCGCAATACAGCAGGGGGAAGGAGAATGGATTTCCCTGTTTGTACTTTTGATGCTTGGGGCGAGCTGGATTATATTTGCGGGACAGTATAAGAGTTATGAGTTTCGTGCACGGTTTACATCGATTATGATGCAACTGAGCATTGTTCTTCATGCATTTTACACGGACAGTATCCTTCGTGTGTTGCCGATATACACGTTGTTTGTGGTGCTTTTGGGTCTGTATGGTCTGACAGATATTATCTGGTATACCGTAATATCCATATTGGTTATTTTTGGTTATCATAGGTTTGTGCTTGACAGTCTTCCCTGGGGCAACCTTTACGATGTTTTCACCTCCTTGCTTCAATTAGCCAATGTGCTTTTTTTGCAATATGTGGTGTATGTGTGGACTAAGAGAAACAGTGAGGGAAGCAGGCAGCTGCTTCAGGTGATTGAGGAATTAAGTGAACTGGAGCGCAGTAAGGACGATTTTATGGCGAATGTCAGCCATGAAATCAGAACACCTTTGAATACGATTTGCGGTATGAGTGAAATTGTATTGCAGGAGGAGCTTGCACATAAAACGAAAGAAAACGTAATGAATATACAACTTGCCGGACGTAATCTGATGGCGGTGGTAAGTGACCTTTTGGATTATTCCGAATTGCAGTCCGGTAAAATTGAGTTGGAAGAAGAGGCATACAGTATTTCTTCTACGATTAACGATGTAATCAATATGAGTATGGCCCGCAAAGCAGAGAAGCGGATTGAACTGATTGTGGATTGCGATGCAAGTATTCCCCGTGCGCTTCTGGGGGATGAGAAGAAGCTTCGCAGAGTTATCATGAAGCTGGTGGATAATGCTATCAAATTTACGGAAGAGGGATGTGTGTGCGTCACTGTAGGATATCGTAAGGAAGCCTATGGCATCAATCTTTTGATTGCAATCAAAGACACCGGAATTGGTATGGATGAGGCCAGTCTGGAAAAGTTGTTCACTCGATTTAATCAGGCAGATACCGGCAGAAATCGCCAGGTTGGCGGAATTGGTCTCGGACTTGCGATTTCCAATGCACTGGTTAAAAAGATGGGCGGAGCCATCACGGTAAGAAGTAAACCGGGCAAGGGTACTGTGGTGCAGATAGCTGTGCCTCAAAGAGTACTGGATGAAGCGCCTATGGCAACCTTGCGCGACAAAGAAAATCTTAACGTGGCTACCTATATTGATATGGAACAGTTCTCTATGGCGGAAATACGTGATGAGTATTCCAATATGATTGCTCACATGGTAGGACAGCTGAAGATAAAATGTCATATTTGTAAGCAGTTTGCACAGCTGCAAAGAACGGTTGGCAAAGAGCAACTTACCCATTTGTTTATCAGTATGGCGGAATATCGTGCAAATCAGTCTTATTTTGATGATTTGGCATTTAAGATAAAAGTGATTGTGGTACTGGACAGACCTGATGAGAAGTTGATAGACAATCCGAAGATTTTGAAGATTTATAAACCTTTCCATATATTGACAATTGTTTCAGTTGTAAATGTGCCGGAGAGTGTTTCTGAAGAAGCACAGGCAGGTTTTTCAGAGAAATTCGTAACGAAGGGTGCCCATGTTCTGGTTGTGGATGACAACCGTATGAATATCCGGGTTGTTGAAGGACTTTTGTCTAATTACAAGATTAAGGTTTCCACGGCCATTAGTGGTCAAGAGGCTTTGCAAAAAATATCCACAGCGGATTACGATTTTGTGTTCATGGATCATATGATGCCCGAGATGGACGGCGTGGAGACTTTGCATCGTATCAGACATAAGGTGGGAGCATATTTCCAGAGAGTTCCCATAATTGCGTTGACGGCTAATGCAGTGGCAGGAACCAGAGAAATGTTCCTTGCAGAAGGTTTTAATGATTTCCTGGAGAAGCCTGTGGAGCGTTCGGTTTTGGAGCGTGTGTTGAAAAGGCATCTGCCGCCCAATAAAATAATTTTCAAGGAAGATATGCTTAGGCAGGTTGAGGAGAAAGAGGCGGTAATCGATGACAATGCCCTTGAAGCAAAGAGGGACGATGCGGATACAAATACACTGCCTGATATGAGCCGGTTGGAAGAGTCTTTGGCTAATAAGGGACTTGATGTGAAGCAGGGTGTTCTATACTGCAATGGTATTGAAGGATATATCAAGATTCTTCAGGGCTATTGTGATGACAGCGACGAGATGGGAAGGCTTGCGGAGGAGTTGTTTACCAAGGAAGACTGGAAGAATTATGTGATTGCGGTGCATGGAATCAAAGGAGCGATGCGCAGTATCGGTGCAGTCTTTTTGGGAGAGCTTGCCAGAAAACTGGAATTTGCCGGAAAAGAGGGGCGTATTGATTATATTCGCGACAGACATGATGAACTGATGGACGAATATCGCAGATTGTTTAATGAGTTGAGAGAAAATGAATGGATTGCCCAAAGCCGTGCAATCGATACCACAGAGGAAGAAATACAGGATACAGAATACGCTGTATTGGAGCCTTCTGCATTCGGCAAAATCATGGAAGAGATGGAAGCTGCAATGTATGAATGGGATGGAGAGAAACTCCTTGAACTGGTGGAAAAATTGCAAGGCCACAAGTATATCGATACTCCGTTAAAGGAGATGCTGCAACCGGTTAGGAAAAAAGTGGAAATGTGCGATTATGTATCAGCAGTTGAATTGACGACCCGATTAAAGAATCAACTGGAGAGTAAGGAGAGATAGCTATGTGGAAGAAAATGCATCAGCTTATATTTGGGAAGGACTGTGAGCTGAGGGAGAGAATGCTTCGCTCTTTCATAATGGTAGGCGGACTGGCTACCATTATCGGAATCGGTGAGGTTCTTTTGACCATGCAGTTAAATCCTTTGTTGATTACAATCTTGATTTTATTGTTGGTCGTTATGGGAAGTTGTTTGTGCTTATCCTTTAAGTATGGAAAATATGATGTTGCTGCCACAGCAATCGGATTTATCATCATTATTGTGATTTTTCCGGGGATGTTTTTGGTTAGTGGAGCGCTGGAAGGCGGGCCGCCCATTTGGATGGCATTGGGTGTATTTTACATTTTCCTGATGTTTACGGGCAAAAAACAGTTCGTATTTTTGGCTCTGAGTTTGATTGCATATGGTGCTGCATATCTGTTGGCCTATTTCAAACCGGATTTGGTTGTCCCCATGAGCACGGAGGCTGTTGCCTATATTGATTCTTTTTTCTCGGTGTTTGCGGTGGGCATGTGTGCAGGAACAATTGTGAAGCTTCAGATGAAGGTTTTTGAGACAGAGCATAAATTAAATATTGCACAGAGGGAAGCGCTTGAGCGAAGCAGCAATTCCAAGAGCGTATTTTTTGCCAATATGAGCCATGAAATCAGGACTCCCATTAATGCAATTATCGGCTTGAATGAAATGCTTTTACGAAACAATCCCAGTGGAGAGAACAGAGAATATGCGCTGGATATTCAACTGGCAAGTAAAATGCTTTTAAATCAGGTAAACGATATTCTGGATTTGTCTCAGATGGAAATGAAAAAGATGAGAGTGGTTCCGGTGGAATACCAAACAGAAGAATTGTTTGGTGATTTGGTGGAACTGATTCGTATTCAGGCTCAAAAGAAGAAGCTGGAGCTTTATGTTGATATTGATAAAAATATTCCGGCTGTATTGTACGGTGACGAAAAACGCATAAAGCAGGTGCTTTTAAATATTTTGGATAATGCCGTGAAATACACAAGAGAAGGTTCTGTCACAATATCTGCGGAAGCCGAAGAAAAAGCAGACGGTGAAGTTCTTTTGAAGGTTCAGATAGCAGATACCGGTATCGGAATTCGTAAAGAAGATATGGAGTATTTGTATGACTCCTTTAACCGAGTGGATGAGAACCGCAATTTGCGCATTGCCGGAAGTGGATTGGGGTTAGCAATAACCAAGCAACTTGTAGATTTGATGCAGGGCGAAATTATGGTGGACAGTATCTATACGAAAGGGACGACCTTTACGGTGGTATTGTCACAAAAGATAGTGGACAAACGCCCCATCGGAGTAGTGGATTTCTTACAGCATGGTGTAGCGGAGGGCGAATCTTACAAGCCCGGTTTTATGGCACCGGAAGCCCGAGTGCTGATTGTGGATGACAATCATATGAATGCGCTGGTGGCAAAGCGGCTGTTGTCCTATACCAAGGTGCAGATCGATATTGCGCAAAGCGGCAAGGAATGCCTCGATATGGCCAAGAAGAAGTTTTATCATGTGATTCTTTTGGACCATATGATGCCGGATATGGACGGGCCTGAGACCTTGCAGGCACTTCGCAGTCAGGAGAATGGTTTGTGTAGAGAAACCCCTGTAATTGCTTTGACGGCAAATGTGCAGTCTGATGCCAAATCAGGTTATCAGGAGCAGGGCTTTGACGGATATGTGGAAAAACCCATTCAGGGACGGATTCTGGAGGAGGAAATCAGGCAGTTTTTGCCGCCTGAAATTATTGAATTACAGGATGCTTCTACAGAAAACCAGCAAGATAAATACTACAAAAAGGCCGTGACAAAGAGACGTAAAAAAATATACGTGACGGCAGATTGTGTGTGCGATTTGCCTATAGAGCTTTTGGAAAAGTATAACATTAAGCTGATGTATCTGTATATCAAAACTCCCCACGGGCGTTTTGCGGATACCAGAGAAATTGATTCGGACAGCTTGTCACAATATATGACTGCGGATAGCAGCAGTGTTCGTGCGGATGGTGTGACGGTTCAGGAGTTTGAGGAGTTTTTTGCAGAGAGACTTACAGAAGCGGAAGAGATTATTCATGTTGCCATGGGCTCCAGAACGGGACAGAGCTATCATACTGCGATGCAGGCGGCGAAGTGTTTCGACCATGTTCACGTGATTGACTCCGGTCAGGTGTCAGGTGGCATGGGATTAGTGACTTTGATGGCGGCGTGGCTTGCAGCTGAAGGAAAGAGTGCAGAGGAAATATGTCAGGAAGTTGACAAGATGAAGGCGAATGTACAGACCTGTTTTGTCATGCCGGGAGCAGATGTTTTCTGGCAGAGCGGCAGAACCAGTGCCCTGGTAGCCAAAGTGTGCAGGTTGTTTAAATTGCATCCTGTTGCAGTGATACGTCAGAAAAAGGTCGTTTTATCCTTCCTTTTGAGAGGCAGCCTTGAATCTGCATGGAGATGGACAATCCGCTGGCATCTTCGCAAAAAACGCAAGATTAGCAAGGAAATTATTGTAATTACTCATGTGGGATGCAGTGTAAAACAACTGGATTGGATTCGAAATGAAATACAGAAATGTGTTCCGTTTGAGAGGGTAATGATTCAGAAGGCGTCCCTGACGGTGGCGTGTAATTCCGGCGTGGAGAGTATAGGTATTGCTTATTATACGCAATAGAAGGATGACAAGGCGCATGTACATAATGTACAGGCGCCTTTTTGCGATAGATAAAAAAACAGTGTTTCGTTGGCAAATGCATAAGTTGACAATGGCAAACGCATATTTTTTGCTGTATAGTATAGTCATAGCAAGAAAGGAAGTGACATAGTATGCAGTCATCTAAAAAGATAGATATGACCCGGGGGGCAATTATGAAGCTGGTTGTTCTTTTTGCATTGCCTATTTGTGCAGGTAATATTTTACAGCAGCTTTATAACACGGTGGACACCATGATTGTGGGTAATTTCTGCGATTCACAGTCGGTGGCGGCGGTTGGGACCAGCGCACAGCCGGTTGAGGTATTGCTTTGCATTTTTCTGGGGTTGGGAACGGGTGTGTCCATTCTGGTGTCCCAGGCAGTGGGAAGCGGTGATTTAGATAAGCTGAAGGCGGTTGTGGCAACGGCGACTTCTTTTCTCTATATTTGCGCAATACCTTTGTCGGTATTGGGGTTGTTTATCGGGCCCTTGGTGCTTAAGCTGATGCAGGTGCCGGATGATACCTTTGCGTTGGCTACTGCCTATGTACAGATTATTTTTATGGGGACTTTAGGCAATATGGGATATAATATGAACGCCGGAATACTGCGGGGGGTGGGAGACAGTCACTCCTCTTTGTTGTTTTTGGTTATCTCATGTATTGTTAATATCGTTTTGGATTTGTTTTTCATTATTGTTTGTAAAATGGGTGTTACAGGAGCGGCATTAGCAACCATTATTGCCATGTATTGCGCATGGGTATTCAGTATTGTGTATATTAAAAAGAAGTATCCGGAGCTTGCGTTTACTTTTCTGCCCAGGCGCTTTGAGAAGACGGTTCTGAAGGAAGTGATGGAAGTGGGACTGCCACTGGGAATGAATAATTCTTTATATTCTCTGGGACATATTATGATGCAGTCGCTGATTAATGCACAAGGGTCTTCTTTTATGGCGGCTTGTGCCATTGCCATGAAGATTACAGGGCTGTCTAATGTGGCAATTACTTCCTTTTCATCGGCGGCAACTACCTTTGCCGGTCAGAATCTCGGTGCAAAGAATTATGACCGTTTGAGGAAAGGGGCACTTAGGATTCCTTTGTTTTCAGGTGTAGTGACTTGTACTGCGGGCATGTTTTTTGTTACAGTCTGTCGCCCTATATTAGATTTGTTTACAAATGACATGGAGGTTTTGAATCTGGCGGTGCGATACATCCACGTGGTGCTTCCGTTTACTTGGATGTATGCGGTATTTAACGGTATTATCTGTTTTGTAAACGGTATTGGAGAGGTGAAATATCCCACAATAGTAAATTTGATGATGCTTTGGGCGGTTCGGATTCCGGTAGCTATATTTATCTCCAACTTTATTGATGGTAAATTGGTGATGGCAAGCGTTCCTATCAGTTTTTGCTTCGGTATGTTGTGTATGCTGGCATTTTTCCTGACCCCAAAATGGAGAAAATTGGAAAAAAATATTGCAATATAGCCTAAAAAGACCTAAAATGATTCTGTTGCTTTTAGTTCGGAGGCATATAATGCAAAGGAGATTATTATGAAAAAGAAATTGCTGGCGGTTGTGCTTGCTGTAACCTGTAGTTTTTCACTTGTGGGCTGTGGAGCGTTAGAGGCCGGCTTGCAGGCTGCTTTGGAAGAGGCGGGCATTGAAGTAAGCGGAGAGTACGACGCAGATAAGGAGTCTGACGAAGAGAAGGAATCTAAGGAGGAGAAGGAGTCCAAGGAAGAGAAGGAGTCCAAGGAGGAGAAGGAATCCAAGGAAGAGAAGGAGTCTAAGGAAGAGTCCGAAGAGAAGCCTCAGACCCAGGCACCTTCCGGAACTTCTGACAGTTGGGATTCTTTCCAGGTATCCATTGATGGCGATGTATATCAGTTCCCCATGTGGTATGAAGATTTTGAGGCAATGGGTTGGGAGTATCTGGGTGAGGAAACGGATACTCTTGGCAGCAATGAGTATTCTGTAGTTGAGTCATGGGAGAAGGATGGAGTTAAGGTTTATACGGATATTGCAAATCTGTCCATGAATACCAAGCCCTATAATGAGTGTTTGATTACAGGCATTACAATCGACTGGTATTATTTTGAACAAGGTGGCATGGATGTTGTTCTGCCCGGTGGTATTACATTAGGAGTCTCTAACGGGGATGATGTTTTGGCGGCCTATGGCACTCCTTATAGTGAGTATAATGGTGAGTATAGTCATGACTTTTCTTATCAGAAAGACTTTTACCAGTCTGTGGATATCAGCGTTTGGAAAGAAAGTGGTGTGGTAGAAGAGATTGAAATCGACAATAGGATTGAGGTGGAAGGTCTCGATAACTCTGTAAATGAGGAAGTCCCTGAACTTGTAAAGCAGTACAAGGCACCTTCTGCAGTGAGCGAAGATTTGTATTCTTATGATATTAAACTTGAAGGCAATTACTATACCTTGCCCTGTCCCGTATCTGAGTTGATTGCAAACGGATTTGAAATAGACACCGAGTATAGTGAGGCGGTAATCGGCGGTGATAATTACGGTTATGTAAGATTCATTTATGGTGACCAGTCATTTAGCGCAAAGGTGGATAATTACGCAGATTATGCCACAATTCCTGAGAATTGCTGGATGACAGAGTTTGAGAGTTACAACAGTTATGAGCCTCACTTTGATATGGAAATTCCCTGCGGTGTTAATCCCGGAGATACGAAGGATGAAATGCTGGCAAAGATTAAGGATTATCAATATGAGGAATTTGACAGCGCTGGCTATATCTATTATACGGTTTGCGATCCCAAGGATACTTCATGGGGGAACGGTTACGAGTTCATAATTAAGGAAGGCGTGGTCTACAAGATAACCGTAAGCAATGATAACGAACCTCAATATTAAGGAAAAGAAGATGCTTCCGCTCTTAAGGGCGGGGGCATTTTTTGTTTGTCAAATATCTTGTCTTGAAAGTTAACCTGAGTTGTTATATCATTAAAGTGTATACGTTTGAGAAAAGGATGGTTATATTATGAGTGATGTTTATGTAGAGTGTCTGGTACAGGCAAAAAAATCCGGCGGAAAGAAATTTTTGCAGATTTTCCTTATTGTGTTGACAGTTATATTTTGTTTGGGAATGTTTCTTATCTGGCCCTTGATTGCGGCAGTTATCACCGGAGTAGGAGCTTATTTTGTCGGTTTGTATTCTAACGTGGAATATGAATATCTTTATCTGGATAAGGAATTGTCCATCGACAGTATTTTAGCACAGTCCAAGCGCAAAAAGGTGGCAACCTATACGATTGAACGAATGGAAATTTTTGCCCCTATTAATTCATGGCATTTGGATAATTATAAGAATCGCAATGTAAAAATCGTGGATTACAGCGCAGGAGAGGGTGAAATTCCTGACAAGCGTTATTGCATGTATTATGAGGGCGGATTGAAGGTTATTTTAAGTCCTTCTGAGGATATGGTAAAAGCGCTGAAAAATGTGGCTCCAAGAAAGGTTTTTAATGACTAAATTGTGACTTGACAGTGATGCAAATCTCTGATAAACTCATAGGAATCAAAAGATAATTTATAATAAAAAAGGCAAATAGGAGGAAAGAAAATGGGACAGATTATTGGCGAAGGCATTACCTTTGATGATGTGCTGCTGGTACCCGCTTATTCTCAGGTCATCCCCAATCAGGTAGACTTGACAACACAGTTGACCAAGAAGATTAAGCTGAACATTCCGATGATGAGCGCAGGTATGGACACCGTTACGGAACATCGCATGGCAATTGCAATGGCGAGACAGGGTGGTATCGGTATCATCCACAAGAATATGTCTATCGAGGCGCAGGCGGAAGAGGTTGACAAGGTAAAGCGTTCAGAGAATGGTGTCATCACGGATCCTTTTTCTTTGACTCCCGAACATACATTGGCGGATGCAGATGCACTTATGGCAAAGTTTCGTATTTCCGGCGTGCCCATCACGGAAGGACGCAAGCTGGTTGGTATTATTACCAATCGTGATTTGAAGTTTGAGACTGACTTTACCAAGAAGATTAAAGAGTCTATGACCAGCGAAGGTCTGATTACTGCTCCCGAGGGAACTACCTTAGAGGAAGCAAAGCAGATTCTGGCCAAGGCAAGAAAAGAGAAGCTTCCTATTGTTGATGAGGACTATAATCTGAAAGGGCTCATCACCATCAAAGATATTGAGAAGACTGTTAAGTATCCTTTGGCAGCAAAGGATTCTCAGGGCAGACTTTTGTGTGGTGCAGGTGTTGGTATTACTGCTAACGTTTTAGAGCGTGTAGAGGCTTTGGTGGCAGCAAAGGTTGATGTTATTGTACTTGACTCTGCACACGGTCATTCCCAGAATGTATTGAACTGCCTGAAGATGATTAAAGAGAAGTATCCTGATTTGCAGGTTATCGCAGGTAATGTGGCTACCGGTGAGGCAACCCGTGCATTGATTGAGCATGGTGCAGATGCTGTTAAGGTTGGTATCGGTCCTGGTTCCATCTGTACCACTCGTGTGGTTGCTGGTATCGGTGTTCCCCAGATTTCCGCTATTATGGATTGTTATGCAGTTGCGAAGGAGTATGGTGTTCCCATCATCGCTGATGGTGGTATCAAGTATTCCGGCGACATCACCAAGGCAATTGCTGCCGGTGGTAGTGTATGCATGATGGGTAGCATGTTTGCAGGTTGTGAGGAGAGTCCCGGAGAGTATGAACTTTTCCAGGGAAGAAAATATAAAGTATATCGTGGTATGGGTTCCATCGCCGCTATGGAGAATGGTTCTAAGGACCGTTACTTCCAGAGTAATGCCAAGAAGCTTGTTCCTGAAGGTGTTGAGGGCCGTGTGGCTTACAAAGGTAGCGTAGAGGATACCGTATTCCAGCTTATGGGTGGTCTTCGTTCCGGTATGGGTTACTGCGGTGCATCTGATATCGAGACCTTGAAGGAGACAGGTAAGTTTGTGAAGATTTCCGCTGCATCCTTGAAGGAGAGCCATCCTCATGATATTCATATTACAAAGGAAGCTCCCAACTACAGCGTAGATCAGTAATTAAGATTAGATAAATGAAGTATTAAGGGCGTCCTGCACAAGTTGCGGGACGCCTTTTGCGTGGAGTTAGTTATGAGAGAAAATGATTTGACAACGGGCAAAATAAGTAAAACAGTTCTGTTATTTGCAATGCCTTATTTATTATCCTGTTTTTTGCAGACCTTTTACAGCATGGTGGATTTATTTGTGGTGGGATTGTATGACACCTCCGCAACCACAACAGCTGTTTCCATTGGCAGTCAGGTGACACATATGCTTACGGTAATCATTGTGGGCTTTGCCATGGGAACCACCGTAAAAATCGGCAGAGAAGTGGGGCAGAAGGATGATAAAGCAGTGCAAAAGACCATCGGGGGTACTGTGGTGCTGTTTGGAATATTGGCCATAATTCTGACAGCAGGACTGTTATTGTTTTGCAATGAGATTGTAGCTGTGATGAAGACGCCTGTGGAGGCTGTACAGGAGACGTTTTACTATCTGGCAATCTGTTTTGCGGGTGTACCCTTTATCGTGGCTTATAATGTCATTAGCAGCGTTTTCAGGGGATTAGGTGATACCGGACATCCTTTGTATTTCGTGGCGGTGGCGTGTGTGGTGAATGTGGTGTTGGATTTTGCGTTTGTGGGAGGTTTTGACATGGGGGCCGCAGGGGCCGCTCTGGCCACAGTCTGCGGACAGGCAGTGAGTGTCGTTCTGGCGTTTTTGTTTATGCCGCGTATATTGCCGGGAATCAGGATTTGCAAGAAAGATTTGAAGCCGGATAAAGCGGTCGTGGGTAGCATTTTGCGTGTGGGTGCGCCTATTGCCATGCAGGACGGCTTTATTCAGATTGCTTTTATTGTGATAACAGTGATTGCTAACAGCAGAGGTCTGGTGGCTGCGGCTGCAGTGGGTGTGGTTGAGAAAATTATCGGATTTTTGTTTCTGGTACCTTCTGCACTTTTGTCTTCTGTATCGGCTATTACCGCCCAGAATATGGGCGCAGGAAAGCCTGAGCGTGCTGTGGGAGCGCTTCGCTGGGCGTTGTGCGTAACCATGGGGTGGGGGTTTTTGTGCGGGATTTATTGTCAAATTGCGCCGGACAGCCTTGTGGGGTTATTTGTGAAAGAGCCGGAAGTGATTTCGGCAGGGTGCGATTATTTGCGAAGTTATTCATGGGATGCCTTTTTTGCTGCAATTCATTTCTGTTTCAGCGGATATTTTTGTGGGTGTCAAAAGGCGCAGTATTCCTTTATACATAATATTGTTTCAATTGTTGTGGCGAGAATTCCGGGGGCATATTTTGCGAGTGTGTGGTTTCCTGATAATTTGCTTCCCATGGGTGTGGCTGCCCCTCTTGGCTCAGCGATTTCAGCGGCAATTTGTGTAGGTTTTTATCTATATATGAATTCGTCTGGAAAAGGCGTTGGTAAAATTGAATAGATAGTTTGCATAAATTTTATGTGATTTGTAGAAAATGCACGAAAAGCGTTGACCCTACTGTTGAAATTTGGTAGTATTGACTGTATAGCGTTTTGGGGTGAGAATGCTTCAAAAGACTAAATTTTAACAAACGAAAGGGAGTTACAAATTATGGAAACTCTACTGATTTTAGTTATTGCAGCAGCAGTTATTGCAATAGCTTTTGCAGCCTTCAACTTTGCTACGGTAAAGAAGATGGAGGAAGGTACAGACAAGATGTCTGAAATTGCAGCGGCCATCAGAGTCGGTGCAAATGCTTTTATTACTTATGAGTACAAAATTATTGCAGTGGTCGTAGTGATTGTTGCAGTTTTGTTTGCACTTATGGCATGGCAGTCAGCAGTCAGCTTTCTTATTGGTGTGAGTATGTCAGCTGCTGCCGGCTGGGTTGGTATGAAAATTGCAACCTATGCAAATGTTCGCGTTTCCAATAAGGCACGTGAAACAAAGAGTATCGGAGAGACAGTGAAAGTTGCTTTTCGCGGTGGTTCTGTTATGGGATTGTGCGTAGGCGGTTTCGCAATGTTAGGTCTTTTCCTTGTGTATGTAATTTTTGGTATCGGAATGGGACTGATGTCTGTTGAGGCAATTCAGAACGGCGCAGTTTTCACACAGTGCTTGTCCTGTTATGCGTTGGGATGTTCCATTGTGGCAATGTTTAACCGTGTAGGCGGTGGTATTTACACCAAGGCTGCAGATATGGGTGCGGATTTGGTTGGTAAAACTGAGGCACATATCCCTGAGGATGATCCCAGAAACCCTGCTACCATCGCTGATAATGTAGGCGATAACGTAGGCGACGTTGCAGGCCTTGGTTCTGATCTTTTGGAGTCTTATGTAGGTTCCATTACTTCCGGTATTATTCTGGCAGTGCATCTGTTCCTGGTTTCTTTGGTAAATAAGGGAACTGTCAGTGAAGCAATGGTAGAGAAGATGTTCTATTATCCTTTGGTATTTGCCGCATGTGGTTTGATTGCCTGTGTAATCGGTATTGCAACGGTTCTCTTTAAGAAGGGTTCTGATAATCCTCATAAGGATTTGAATACTGCAACCTTTGTTTCGGCAGCACTTACCATTCTGGCCGGTTTGGGTGCAACTTATTTGATTTTTGGTGATGCGTCCGTGGCGGATGCCCTTAAGGGTGCAGGTTTCCAGGTTGGTTTCCTTTCTCCTTGGATTGCGGCTTCCATTGGTGTTATCAGTGGTGTTATCATCGGTATGATTGCTGAATATTATACCAGCTATGATTACAAGCCTACGCAGATGATTGCCGAGGCGTCCAAGGAGGGTGCGGCACTGACCATCACCCAGGGTCTTGCAGTTGGTATGAAGTCCTGTATGGCACCTTTGATTCTTCTGGGTATTGCAACCTTTGCATCCTATGCAGTTGCAGGTATGTTTGGTATTTCCATGGCGGCAGTTGGTATGCTTTCCTTCGTAAGTACCACTGTTTCTGTTGATACATATGGTCCTATTTCTGACAATGCCGGTGGTATTGCAGAGATGTCCGGTCTGGATCCTGCTGTCAGAGAGATTACGGATAAACTCGACTCTGTAGGAAATACTACGGCAGCAATCGGTAAGGGCTTTGCAATCGGTTCTGCAGCATTTGCAACATTGTCCATGATTGTTTCCTATTTGTATTCCTTTAATGACCCGACCACTCCTCTGGAGCTTAACTTTACCAATCCTTTGATTCTTGCAGGAGCAATGATTGGTGCAGCACTTCCTTTCCTGTTCTCCGGTATGCTGATTGAAGCGGTTGCAAAAGCTGCCCGCAGAATGGTTGAAGAAGTGAGAAGACAGTTTAAGGAAATTCCCGGTATTTTGGAAGGTAAGGCAAAGCCTGATTACAAGACTTGTATTGAGATTTCCTCTCAGGGTGCGTTGAAGGAGATGCGAGTTCCTGCAATCCTTTCCATCATATTCCCTCTGGTTGCCGGTTTCCTTTGTGGCCCTATGTTTGTTGGTGGTGTATTGATCGGTGCAACCCTTTCTGCAATCATGTTGGCAATCTTTACCGGTAATGCAGGTGGTGCATGGGATAATGGTAAGAAGTACATTGAGTCCGGTGCAATCGAGGGCCAGAAAAAGGGTTCTCCTGCGCATGATGCAGCGGTTGTAGGTGACACTGTAGGTGATCCTTTGAAGGATACCGTAGGTCCTTCCCTTGATATTTTGATTAAGATTATGTCTACTGTATCTTTGGTAGCAGTTGGTCTGTTTAATCAGTACAACTTGCTTGACTGGATTATGGGTATGATGAAATAAGTTTAATAAGATAAACAAACGGCCATTGGGTTAAACCAGTGGCCGTTTTGTTGTTTAATCAAGTTTTTTAAGATGTTTCCATAAATGCTTTATCCACCGGCCTACCTGCCATATTCCGTCCGGTACATACAGAAGCATGAACAGGTAATAGGGCAGGACATAGCGGCATTGTGCTTCCCAAATGATACTGAAAAGGAATCCGCCTACGATGGCAATCAACGGGATATAACATGCTACATTTTCTTTGCTTTTTTTCCAAAGTACAGGGACAAAGAATAGAAATCCAAAGTAAATAATGCTTTGATATCTGTCGGCAAATGTGAGTAGCGGGTCGTGCAGCTTGCCGTAATATATTTCGCTAATCCAATTCGGAAGCGGCAGTTCTTCGTCAAAGGAGTGCGTGGATAACAGCGTTTCAAAAGAAGGTTCTATCCACTGCATTTGCAGTTTTGTTTTAAAAAACCATTTGGCGTAGCCCGGGTCATCTGCAAAGTGCTCAAGACTTTCACGAAGGTTTTCGGCACCGATGACGGAGGCTGCATTCCGGTCATAATCCACGGAGTTCATGATGGTGGTTTGATAATTGTTATAAGTGCCTGGACCGCCTTCGTTGTCCTGCATGCCCATGGCCAATGTAAGCACCATTGGTGCGCCATAGGTGCTGGGATAACCTGAGCGCAATAGATAGGAGTAATCCACCGCCTTTATGGCTGTGAATGCACTGACAACAATAAGAGCTGCGGCTAAAATAGGAGCAAACGCCTTTTTTTGAATGGCAACAAGAAGCATGCCGATGCAAACTGCAATCAGTACAACCCATGTGTGCATACGAACCATAAGGGACAGCACTGCCATGATACAACAAAGAACCACATAAAGCTTATTGTTTGTTCTTGCATAGCGAAGCAATGCCCAAAAAAGTACCATACAAAAGCAAATGGAGGGTAAATCACCATATGCATAAGGGGTCAAAATAAGATAGGGGACGCAAAATAAGAAAAGCGGACAATATAAAATCTTACAAATACTATGCAAGGAGGTTTCCTCTATAAATAAATATCCCGTTACCAAAGTGATGGCACCCAGAAGGATGTGTATTCTGGCAACAACGGGATAGCAGAAGTCTCCGAATAAGGTAAACAGTAATTCGTAGAGTATTGTCAATCCCTTTTGGTAGGGAAATTTACCCAGATATCCTGAGTCCTTCAGCATGATAAAATTGCCATCCAGATGGTAATAGGCGGCAGCTGTAGCGTTAAGCTGGTCGCCGCTGGGATAATAAGGAAGGTTCGATACCCAGATTAGGCCGACGATTACATAAAAAAGACAGGTCAGCCCCAGAAAAGTATATCCCACGACACGTTGCCGATTTCCGAATTTCTCCATAAGAAAATTTAGCGTTATTGACAGAGCGACAACGAAGATAAATGTAAGAATATTCCATAAAACGCTGTCCTTTATTATTACAACGGGGCCTCTATAGCTGGTGGGCGAATAGTAAGAGTAACGCACACTGTAGAAGGATAAAAAGAGGCCGATAAACAAAACAAATACCAATAGGATTTTGATACATATCCCGGGAATCAGTTTTTCTTTTGCGTGGTGGTTCATAAACGCTCCTTTGTCAAGTCATGGGGACTAAGTTCCATTGACTGGTGTAAACTGCAAATTTTTCATTTTCAAATCCAAGTGAAACGATGGAAGGGTCTTCAAACTGGGCGATGAAGGCATCCTTGTCCTCTGTGTGTACCACATAGGCGGTAGGCATTTGTTCGGGAAGATTGGGGACATACCATTTGGTACTTGTGGTCCACCAATACATGTACATATCCTCCATGCGGTAACAATGCCCCATGGTAATTGCACCGTCAGTCATAAGGCTGATGCGGGAGGAATCCCAGAATTCAGCATATCCGTGAGTGATATTTTCGGACTCCATATAGGCAATGACTTCTTCATATTCTGCCAGATTATCCTCGGTGGTAATACAGTCTTTGTAGGTATAAAAAATGTTGCATACGGCAAAGCAACACACGCATAATGCAATGAGTCTTGCAAAACAAGGCGCAGCCTTTTCAAAGTAGGTAATTAACATTGCAAATACGGCAATGACAACAAACCAGACCATAAAGAAGTAATTGTGGGCAGCCTCGGCGGTGGTTACCACTTCTACAAACACAGTGAATAAAAAGGAGGTACAAAGTGCCTGTAACAGCATTTTCTGAGTCATGGGAACGCTGTTTTTGTCCTTGGTTTTGTGGCGCAGTAAAAAGATAAGGCCGTAAATGGTCAATATCAATACTGCCACAATGCCCATCTGCATAATTGCAGAAAAAGAAGTCAGAAGACAATTGCCTGCGATTCCAAGGCAAGACAAAACTGCGGCGGGAACCTCTCTTGTAAGACGAAAAATCATGCCGTCACCGGTCTGGAAATACATGGGATAGTCCACATTGGTGGGATAGAGCTTTGCCAGGACTCCTACGAGAAGTAATGTCAAAATAAATCCGGTAGCCCGGAATCTTTTGGCAGGCAGCTTTTCTCCCATGTGCTTGCTTTCGAAAAATAAAAGAAGAATTTCCCAGATTACAAGAGGGAGGATAACTACCTGAAGGCAGCGCATTCCGCCAAGGGCAAGACCTCCGCACAATCCCGCTAAAACAAGCCAGCCGATGATGGTGGAACTTTTTTTGGCGGAAGGGATATTGTCAGTAATATTTTCTCTTAAGTGAAGATAAAAAGCAATGCACAAAAAAAGGCAAATACTGTGCAGTGCATAGTAGTCTGCAAAGAGGAACCATAAAAGGGTCACAAAGGGGACCATCTGTCCGTCGTTGCGAAGTCCGTTGATGGGAAGGGCGCACAACGAAAGCAATGCGGTTGCAATTCCCAGATTGGAGATGCGACAACGTTTTAATGTGAAAGCAATGGTTGCTAACAGAAGAATTCCTACAATTACGCAGGAAATGCCCATGGAAAATACCATGCTGTGGCTTGCACCGTAAAATAAAGAGGCAAGTGCCGGAACGCCTATCACCAATCGCTCGGTGCTGGCTATCCAGTTGTCGGGAGTCAGATTTTTTTCTATCCAGATTTCCCGGGAAAGCAAAGCATCCACTGCAATGTCAGAGTCAACATGTTGTGTGAATTTGAACATATTGAGATAAGTAAAAATGCCGATATAAACAAATAGAAGCAGACATACCAATACAAAAACAATAGTAGTTGCAGATTTTTTATTTTTATTCATAAGGAAGCCCTTCCTTTATATAGTCGCTAAATATTGTACAGCTATATCTCATGCTACACAAAATCAGAAAAAAAATCAACTCATTACCCTAAAGAATTTCCAAATAACGCCGATACATAATGTGAATCATATTTAATATTTGATATAAATTTGGAAAAGTAAAGGAAGGAGGAATCCAAATGCGTATAGAAGCTTATACACAGGTGCAACAGCTTTACAAGGCTCAGAAGCCCGGCCGTAGCACCGCAGCAGCGGTCACCGGTTCTGTTAAGGATCAGGTGCAAATCAGCAGTATCGGCAAGGATATTCAGACCGCTAAGGCAGCGCTGGCAGCTACTCCTGATATCAGAGAGGATTTGACGGCGGCTGTAAAGACAAGTGTTCAAAACGGCACTTACAGTGTGGACAACAGCAGCTTTGCGGCAAAATTATTAGAGAAGTACAACGCGCTGGTATAAGGAGGATGGCCCCGTGGCAAGTTTGATGGAAAACCTGATAGATGTTTTGAGCAGGGAATGCGACGAATATGAGGGGCTGCTTGAGGTATCCCAGCGCAAGACGCCGATTATTGTGAGCGGCAATCTTGAAAATTTACAACAAATCACGGATGAGGAACAAGCCCTGGTGAGCAGGATTAGCAATCTGGAGCGCAAGCGCACAGAGGTAACTGCGGATATCGCTACGGTGCTGAACAAGGATGTTACAAAGCTTACATTGTCAAATCTGATTGACATGCTGGCGGCAAGGCCGGAAGAGCAGAATGCGCTGATTAGAGTGCATGATAAACTGCGCCTGACAGTGCGGGAGTTAAAGCGTGTCAATGAGCAGAACGGAGCGCTTTTAAAGGATGCTTTGGAAATGGTGGAATTTGAAATCACACTGCTTCAGGCAGCTAAGACGGCGCCGGAGACTGCCAACTATAATAAGGGCGCATACAATGCAGGAGATACCATGGGTGTGAGCCGCGGATTTGATGCAAAGCAATAACAGCGGGTAAAACCACTTGGGAAGCTGAGGTGAGACGATATGCCATTGATGGGTAGTTTATATATAGGAAATTCCGGATTACAGACAAGTCAAAATGCGCTGAATACCACAGCGCATAATCTTTCTAATGTCGATACAGTTGGTTATACCAGACAGCAGGTGCAACAGTCAGATAAGCGCTATGTGACTCTTTCCAGAACTGCCGCTGCGGTGTCATATCAACAGTATGGTCTCGGTACTACTTATTCCCGGGTAAAACAAATCAGAGATTATTTTTTGGATAAGACATACCGTAAGGAATCAGGACGCAGTATGTTTTATGAGGTTTCCAGTGATGTGCTCGAAGAAGTGGAAAGCCAGTTGGGAGAGTTGAATGGTGAAGCTTTTCAGTCTACTATGGCAGATTTCTGGACTTCCGTGCAGGAGCTTTCCAAAGACCCGTCCAGCAGTGTTACACAGGGACTTTTGGTGCAGAGGGCATCTGAGTTTGTGGAGAGAGCGGGAGCAGTATATGATGGCCTTTGTTCTTATCAGGATAATCTGAATTTGCAGGTAAAACAGCAGGTAGACAAAATCAATGATTATGGAAATAAGATTCTGGATTTGAATGACAGAATCAGAGCGATAGAGAGTGGCGGCATAGAACGTGCAAATGATTTGCGCGATGCCCGGAATCAGATTCTGGATGAGCTGGCTGAACTGACCAATATGTCTTTTGCGGAAGATATTTCAGGAAATGTGTCTGTTCAGATTGAGGGCGTGGATTTTGTGAAGGGTGGCATGTGCTATGAAATTGCCATGGATGTGGATGGTGCTACGGGTTTTTACACACCGTTCTGGCCTCAGAATGCAACCTATACATTAGCCACTGACGGCAGTAAGATTTACAATATCGATGGTGCGGAAGTTTTTGATTTGTCCCTTGAGATATCTTCCGATTTAGGAACGGATGTAGGCGGACTGAAAGCGATGCTTCTTGCAAGAGGTGACCACAGAGCCGATTATACGGATATTACCGAAGAAGGATATGACGATGTATCCCAGTCGGTTATAATGAATATTCAGGCAGAATTTGACCAGCTTATTCATAATGTGGTGACCAGTATTAACAGTATTCTTGCCAAGGCTGCAGGAGTACAGCAGGGCGATTTGGTGGTGAGGAATGCAGACGGTACCACGCAGACGCTTACCAATGTAAGATATGTGAAACATGACCTTGAAGGTTATATGAGAAACGAGAACGGGACGCCCATTCAGTTGTTTGACAAGGCGACCACGGACGAATATACCAAGGTTACGGATGAGAACGGACAAACCTATTGGGTATATGTTGAAGAAGATCCGGCCCGCACGGACAGCTTATACACGTTGAGAAATATTTGTGTAAATCAGGAACTGATGCAGAAGCCTTCCATGCTTGGCTTAAGACTGGAGGATGGTTCGGAAGACCAGGCAACTGCCGATGCGTTAAAGAATGCTTTTACAGAAGAAATTTACACTTTGAATCCAAATGTAAAGAAGAAAGTTACTTTCAATAATTATTATTCCGATATGGTTAGTCAGGTAGCCAATTCCGGATATATATACAGAAGTATCAATGACAACCAGATGAATACGGTGGAATCTATTGAGAGTGCAAGAGCGCAGATTTTAAATGTATCTTCCGATGAGGAACTGGCAAACATGATTAAGTTCCAGAATGCGTACAACGCATCCAGCCGATATATCAATTCTATCAGTGAGATGCTGGCGCATATTATCAATACTTTAGGAGTATAGGAAAGGAGGTAGCTTATGGCCTCACAATTTTTTGGACTGAATATCGCATACACCGGACTGTTGGCCAGCAATGCTGCCTTAAATACGACCTCCAACAATATTGCGAATGTACAGACGGAAGGTTATAGCAGGCAGCAGGTTAATCAGCAGGCGGCCAATGCAATTCGCGTGTTTGAAACTTATGGCTGTGCCGGCGCAGGCGTGGAGACACTTTCCATTGAACGTGTAAGAGATGAGTTTTACGATACGAAGTTTTGGAACAATAATCAAAAGGTCGGCAAATATGACATGCACCTGTACTATATGGAACAGGTGGAGACCTATTTCCATGATAATGGTAAAAATGCCGGATTCAAGACGGTGTTTGACCAGATGATGATTACCGGTATTCAGGAGCTGATGAAAAATCCCAGTGATACCAGTAATAAATCTCAGTTTGTAGGAACTGCGGAGAATTTGACAGAGTATTTTAATGGTCTGGCCGGTAATATAGAGGCCTTGCAGAAGGATGTCAATCAGGAAATCAAGGTCAAGGTGGATGAAATCAATTCCCTGGCCGGAGAGATTGCTAATCTGAATAAGCAGATTAATACCATTGAACTTTCCGGAACCAATGCAAATGAACTTAGAGACCGAAGAGCACTTCTTTTGGATCAACTTTCTAAAATTGTTGATATTGAGACGATAGAGACACCTATCCACGATGCGAACAATCCTGAGAGGGAGACCGGTGGTAACAGATATATGGTTAAGATAGCCGGCGGTCAGGTCCTGGTGGATACCAATGAGTATCGTGGACTGGAATGTGTGGCAAGAGCCTCCTACGAGAAGGTAAACCAGACAGATATTGACGGACTGTATGATGTTTATTGGGAGGACGGACAGAAATTTAATCTCTACAATGCGGCTATGGGTGGCAACTTAAGAGGCCTTGTGGAGATGAGAGACGGTAACAACGGAGAAAATTTTGTAGGCCTGGTTACCGATACAGGCGTCACAACCAATCCTGATACCGGAGAGGAACATGATACTGTTACCATTCAGGTGAGCAATTCCTATTTACAGGATTTGAATAAGTGTAATCTTTCTGACCAGGGCGGTATTATCAATCTGGGTAATCAGGAATTTTATTACGATTCATGGGAATATATCTACGATGCAGACAGTAATACTTATTCTTATACCTTTACACTTTCTGCAACCATCGGAGATGATGCCAAGAACTCGGCGAGACTGACGAATGATCGTAAGGGCAAGATGGCGAATATCGGTAGCAGTATTGATTATCAGGGCATTCCTTATTACATGAATCAGATGAATGAGTGGCTTAGAACCTTTAGCCAGAAGTTCAATGATATTCTGGAGAGTGGCTACAATTCAGAAAATATTCCCGGTATGAAGCTTTTTGCTGCCGATCATGCAACGGACGATGAACAGTTTGATATGCCGGACAATACCCGTTATAACACAGGTAAGAGTGTCAGGGTAAAAGTAAATGATGACAGCTATTATCGCATGACTGCCAAGAATGTCAGCCTGATGGATGCGGTAGCATGGGATCCGTCACTTCTTGCAGAGAAGAGCAATACCGGTGATGGCGTGGAGCAGGGAGATTTGTTAAAGCAGCTGAGCAACATGCCCTATGATAAGGAACAGATGACTTTCAGAGGCGCTTCGGCATCAGAGTTTTTGCAGACAATTCTTTCGGATGTGGCACTGAATACCAGCAGAGCAGGTACGTTTGTTGAAAGTTATTCCAATATTTCTTATACCATTGATAATCAGCGAATCGGTATTTCCGGTGTGGATGAGGATGAAGAGGCTGTTAATCTGGTAAAATACCAGAATGGATACAATCTGGCATCCAAAATGATTCAGACGCTGACAGAGATTTACGATCGGTTGATTTTAGAGACCGGAGTATAAAAGATGAAGCTGCTTTGGGGATTCATCGGAAAGGAGCAATATGAGAATTACAAACAAGATTATGCAGCGTAATAATCTGGCAAATATCAATACCAACAAGATTTACCAGGATAAGCTCAGCACCCAGATGTCTACTCAGAAGAAAATCAACAGACCTTCCGATGATCCTGTCGTGGCAATCAGAGCGCTTCGTCTTCGGAGCAGCGTGACTGAGATTACCCAGTATTACAGCAAAAATATTCCCGATGCGGAAAGCTGGTTGGATGTGACGGAAGATGCATTGAAAAATATGTCTGCAATTGTGACCAATATGATTGAGCAGTGTACGAAGGGGTCTAACGGAGATTTGACCGGTTCTGACCGTCAGATTATTTTGGAACAGCTTAAATCTCTCGGAGAAGAGGTGTATATCACAGGTGATGCGGATTATGCAGGCAGATATGTGTTTACAGGCTATCGCACAGATACATCTTTAAGCTTTTCTGAGGATACCAAGATACCCTATGAAATTACCGAACAGTTGGACCAGGGTGCCATTGACACGTTGACTAAGGTGGATACGGGTAATCTTATGGATTGGAATGCGTCAAACTATACTACACTGACTGACTCCAGTGAGCAGGAGGTCCGGTCCATTGAAGTGTATCGAATTCGTCTGGCATATAATGAATGCTCCGATGAGACGCCGACTATTACTTATAAGGATGCGGCCGGCAATGACGTAAGCATTACTCCGGAAGTGATGCATTCCTATCAGGATCCCTATACGATGGCAGCAAATCCTGCAAATGCAGATAAAGCATATTTTGTACCTGAAACAGGTGAGGTTTTGCTGGGAGCGGATAAATACAATGAACTTATGTCCATAAAAGATGATGTGGCTACAGTGAAAAATGAAGGTGAAATTCGTGTGACCTATCAGAAAGAAGACTGGAAAACGGCGGATTTAAGACCTGAGCACTATTTTTACTGCAAATCCAATCCCGGCACTGATGAAGAGATAGAATACAATAAAGTGTTCTTGGATGGTGAGGTAGAAAAACAGGCCATTGAATATGATGTGGGATTTAATCAGACTATTCGGGTAAACTCTACTGCAGACGAGTGCTTTCAGCATGGAATAGGCAGAGAGGTAGATGATTTGGTAGTTGCTTTACAGGAGGTTGTAGACCTCGAAGAGATAAAAGCCAAAATCGAAAAAGAGATGGAAGCACAGGGCGCAGATACAGATAAACTGCAGACGCAATTGGATGCAGTGGAAAAGGCACTCACGCTTTCCAAGGATAAGTGTCAGAAGCTCTTTGAAAGAGGAATCACAAGTTTTCAGGGATATCTGGATGATGTGAGTCTGTGTATCACAGACTGTGGTACCAGAAGTAGTAAGTTGGAACTGATTTCCAATCGTATGCAGAGTCAGAAAACTACGTTTGAGACCCTTAAGAGTGAGAATGAAGATGCTGATATCACAGAGGTTGCAATTAAGCTTTCTTCTGCGGAATTAACCTACGAGGCAGCATTGATGGCAACCGGTAAAGTAATGCAGACAACATTGTTAAACTTCATTTAAGGAGGGACTATTTTATGAGAATCAATACTAAGGCATTTGGAGAAATCGAAATCTCAGATGACAAAATTATCACCTTTGAGAAAGGCATCATTGGTTTTCCGGATTTGCAGCGTTTTACTTTGCTTCATGATGAGGAGAAAGGAACGAGTGCCGGAATCCGTTTCCTGCAGTCTGTGGATGAACCCGGATTCGCATTACCTGTTATGGATCCCTTGATTGTAAGACCTGATTATGATCCGACGGTAGAGGATAATTTGTTAAGTGGTATGGGTTGTCTTACCGATGAAAATATTTTGGTGTTGGTAACCGTAACCGTACCTTCCGATTTGACCAAGATGTCAGTAAATCTTCAGGGCCCCATTATTATCAATGTAGATGAGCGCAAGGCATGTCAGTTGATTGTGGAGGGTGGTACTTATCCTGTGAAATTCCCCATCTATGACATCCTTCAGGCGAGAAAGGCAGGTGAGTAGGATGCTGGCATTATCCCGTAAGAAAAACGAAGCATTGGTTATTAACAATAATATTGAGATTACTGTTTTGGAAGTGAAGGGTGATCAGGTAAAACTTGGCATCTCTGCTCCCAAGGAAATTCCGGTATACCGTAAAGAGGTATATATGCAGATACAGGAAGCTAATAAGGCTGCTGTGGATGGAGACGGCATGGAGGCGTTGAAAGCGCTTTTAAGTTAGTATTCTGTTAGGTTAAAATAGAATTGAGTAGGGGATTCGAAGTCATGAGAATGATTTTGAATCCCTTATTCGTTATCTGATAAAAAATAAAAAAATTTTAAAAAAGCTATTAATTTCTAAAATGAAGTGACCGATAAAAAACATAAGAAACCAGATTTTATTGACTTGCGTTTTTCGGAGAACGCAGGATTTTCACACGGAGGTGACTACAATGGCAATTGAACCGTTAGGAAGTGTAATGAGTGTACAGGCACAGACAATGAATGTGCCTAAGCCTGTAGTGCAGGTGGAGAAGCCGGAGGTTTCCGCTGATTCTACCGTGCAGGCAGCAGAGAGAGTGGACAAAACCACCAGCGTGGTGGAGAATGCCCAGTCCAAAGGGCAGAATAATAGTTCCACAGAGCAGGAGCAGCCCAGCAATGAGCAGATTAAGAAGGCTGTGGAGCAGCTCAACAAGAACATGAGAAATTCAGAAGCAGTATTCGGTATTCATGAGGGTACTAACAGAGTAACGATTAAGCTGGTAGACAAGGATACCAAAGAAGTTATTAAAGAGCTTCCCCCCGAGAAGACATTGGATATGATTGCTAAGGCATGGGAGCTTGCCGGTATCCTGGTTGACGAGAGACGTTAATCGGGAAAAGGAGGTAAACAATGTCAATCAGATTATCCGGTATGATGTCCGGAATGGACACAGAGAGCCTGATTGCGCAGCTTGTTGAAGCCAAGAGTACCAAGGTGAATGAGGCGAAGAAGGCTCAGATTAAAGCGAATTGGAAGCAGGAGGCCTGGAAGGATTTAAATACCAAGTTAAAGAACCTGCAGTCCAAATATATCAGTAACATGCGCTACCAGTCTGCTTACAGCAAGAAGACCACAAAGGTCTCCAATGAAAGCGCTGTAAGTGTAATTACCGGCGGAAATGCCGTGAATGGTGTGCAGTCTCTTAAGATTGATCAGTTGGCCAAAACAGGCTATTTGACCGGTGCAGAGCTTAAGGGTGCAGACGGCACTTCTAAGGGTGAGTATACCGCTATGACCAAGCTCAGCGAGCTGGGTGTGAGCGGAGAGGGAACCTTTAGTGTAAAGAGTGCTAAGGGTACAGTGGATATTGCTGTAAATGGTGATACGACGATTTCTGATGTACTTACCAGGTTAAAGGATGCAGGCCTGAACGCAAGCTTTGATGCCAAGAACCAGCGTTTCTTTGTAAGTGCGAAGGAATCCGGCGTGAGCAATGATTTCAGTCTTACTGCATCTGATGGTAGCGGACAGGCTGCTTTGAGCGCATTGGGACTTCAGGTAAACTTAAATCAGGATGCTGCTTCTTTGGCACAGTACAAGGAATATGCAGGCTATTATGTTGCAGGCGACAAGGCTTTGACCCTTGCCAATATGCAGAGCCTGATAGATTCTTCTGTACAGTCAAGAGTAGATTCTTACCTTGAGAAATACAAGACTGCTCAGGCAGATTTAAAGACTGCTCAGGACAAGATTTCTAAGCTTGAAGAAAAGTATAAAGACAACCCGCTTGATACGGTGGATCATTATACTACTCAGATTGATGCCAAGAAGGCCGAAATTGAGGAGCTCAAAAAGCAGAAAGAGGATACTGCGCTCACCGAGGACGACAAGAAGTCTATTGATGAGCAGATCAAGACTCTGAATGAAGAGGTAGCTTCTCTTACAGAGAAAAAGACCGATGCAGAGGCTTTGGCTAAGCAGAATGAAGTTGTACAGAAGTTGAATGACCAGATTGCTGATATTGAGCAGTATGTGAATGTGACTGCTGATACAGTAGACGGTGTTACTACATACAGTGCAACTGCAACGGACAAATTGATTTCTGAGCAACAGGAGAGCTTTTATGCGAAGGCTCAGTATGCAGCAGGCGTTATGGCGGATTATGATCCCAAAGACACCACTGCTACCGGCGCTACTAAGGTTTCTGCGCAGGATGCAATTATTACGTTGAATGGTGCCCAGTTTACCAATAACACCAATGTTTTTGAGATTAACGGACTTACCTTTACCGCTCTTTCGGAGACAAAGGAAGGAGAGACGGTTACAATTACCACTCAGAATGATACTGATGGTATCTATGATATGGTGAAGGATTTCTTAAAGGAGTATAATTCCATCATCAATGAGATGGATAAGCTCTACAACGCAGATTCTTCCAGAGGATATGATCCTTTGCTTTCCGAGGAGAAGGAAGTGTTGTCTGAGTCGGAAGTGGAAGAATATGAGAAGAAGATTAAGGATTCTTTGCTCCGCAGCGACAGCAATTTGTCTTCCATCAGCTCTGCGCTGAAGGGAATTATGGCGTCCGGCTTTGAAGTGAACGGTAAGACCATGTATCTGAGTGATTTTGGTATCAATACATTGGGTTACTTCAATTCTGCGGACAATGAGAAAAATGCATATCATATCGATGGAGATGAGGATGATGATGCAACAAGCGGCAATGCTGATAAGCTTAAGGGTATAATCAGCAGTGACCCTGACACAGTAATTTCTTTCTTCACACAGTTGTCTCAGAATCTGTATAACAAGATGACGGATATGTCTAAGTCCGTAAACGGATACAGAAGCTTTGGTAACTTCTACGATGATAAGAAAATGAAGTCCGACTATGATGACTATACTTCTAAGATTTCCGATCTGGAGCAGAAGTTAAATGATTATGAGGACAAGTGGTATGCCAAATTCGCTAAAATGGAGACCGCAATGGCGAAGATGCAGAGTAATGCAAGTGCGGTAACAGGACTTTTAGGAGGATGATGACATGGCGCTGCCTAACGCTTATGCACAGTATCAAAACAATAAAATAATGACAGCCAGCCCTGCGGAGCTGACCCTGATGCTTTATGAGGGAGCAATCAAATTCTGCAATATTGCAGAGCTTGCCATAGAGCAGAAGGATATTCCCAAGGCACATGCCAATATTGTAAAGGTTGAGAGAATTATTGATTATCTCCGTCAGACCTTGGATATGCAGTATGCAGTGGCTCAAGATTTCGAGAATATTTATTCTTACTTGTCCAGACGTCTTGTAGAGGCTAACATAAAGAAGGACAAAGAAATTTTGGAAGAAGTGAATATGCATTTGCGTTCCGTGCGCGATAACTGGAAAGAAGTCATGCGTGTTGTCAAAGAGAAGGGGAATGCCTAATGGAAAGTCAATTGAACATTTTGTCCGAAAGTCTTGATGAGAAGATAAAGGTTCTTGAAGAGATTCAGGCCTATAATCTGAAGCAGGAAGCGTCCTTCAAAAACGGTACGGCTGATTTGGAGGAGTTTGATGAAGCAGTAGAGGCCAAGGATCAATTGATAGAACGCCTGATGCGACTGGACGACGGATTTGAAGTCATGTATGCCGGATTGGCAGAGGAGCTTCGAGAAAACCGTGAAAAGCATGCAGATCAAATCAAAGAACTTCAGGCCAAAATTGCTACCGTTACAGAGATGGGAGTGACAATTCAGGCCCAGGAGGCCCGGAATAAGAAGCTGGTTGAGGATTATTTTTCCAAGGCAAGAGCCGGTGTCCGCCAGAACCGCCAGAGTTCCAAGGCTGCCTACGACTATTATAAGAGCATGAGTGGTGCAAACCTGGCACAATCCCGTTTTATGGACAGCAAACAATAGGGTGATGTAAAAAAATAAAAAAATTTTCATATTCCTATAAAGTTTCTGAAAATCTATCCGATATACTTAACAAGTAAAGCAAATGAATTCTTAATTCAGTGCAGAACTTACCCTAACAGAAGGTACCCGGAGGCATTCGCACAATGGCTCCGGTTGCTGTAACTACTACTTGAAATCCGGTATGTGCGAACCGGATGGATGGTAGCAACTTACAAACTGGTCTCAAGGATGAGATCTTTTAATTCAAGGAGGAAGGATTATGGTAGTACAACACAATTTAACAGCAATGAACTCTAACAGAATGCTTGGTCTTACTGCTTCTACTCAGGCGAAGTCCACAGAGAAGCTGTCTTCCGGTTACAAGATTAACCGTGCAGCAGATGATGCAGCAGGTTTGGCTATTTCCGAGAAGATGAGACGTCAGGTTCGTGGCCTTACTCAGGCTTCCGCAAATGCACAGGATGGTATTTCCATGGTGCAGACCGCAGAAGGCGCTTTGAACGAAGTTCATGATATGCTTCAGCGTATGAATGAGCTGGCAGTTAAAGCTGAGAACGGTACTCTGACTTCTGAAGACCGTGGTTACATCGACAGCGAAGTACAGCAGCTGATGAGCGAAATCGATCGTGTAGCTTCCACTACAACCTTCAACGAGGTTAACCTCTTGAACGGCGATTGCGCAAGCGGTGTTGCTCTGCAGGTTGGTGCCGAGTCCGGTCAGCACATCGAACTGAAGATCGCAGCTATGAGCTGTGCATCTATCAACCTTTCCGGTGATGCTACTACTGCTTCTAATGCAGGTGCTCTGAACGAGAGCATTAAGGGTGCTATCAAGAAACTGAACCAGCAGCGTTCCGATCTTGGTGCTATCCAGAACAGACTTGAGCACACCATCAACAACCTCGACAACGTAGTTGAGAACACTACTGCAGCTGAGTCCGCTATCCGTGATACCGACATGGCTACAGAGATGGTTAAGTACTCCAACAACAACATTCTTGCTCAGGCAGGTCAGGCGATGTTGGCACAGGCTAACCAGTCCAATCAGGGCGTATTGTCTCTGCTCGGCTAGTTGTAAGAGCTTCATAGGCAAAGACTACCAAGATAGGGCTAGCGTAACGCTAGCCCTATTTTCTTTCACGGAGGTATATTTGTGGACAAATTAATCAGCATTATCATTCCCTGCTACAATGTAGAAAAGTATATTGACAGATGTTTTGCCTCGCTTGTAAATCAAACCATAGGGATAGACTGCCTGGAGCTTATTTTTGTAGATGATTGCTCCACGGATCATACGTGGGAGCGGCTGGTAGCGTTGGAGGCTTCCTATCCCCAGTCAGTGACTGTTATTCACTGTGATGAAAATGGCAGGCAGGGCAGGGCGAGAAATATCGGCCTTGAATGTGCAACAGCGCCCTACATCGGATTTGTGGATTCGGATGACTGGGTGGAACCGGATATGTACGAAAAACTATATCATAAGTTAGTTGAAAATGACTGTGATATTGCGGTGTGCAGAAGTCTTCGGGATACCGGCTTAGACAATCAAAAGCCTGCGCCGAGACAAATAGGGGGAACAGATAAGCTGCTGTATATTGATACGATAGAGAAGCGAAAAGCCTTTCTTGCAGGTTCTTCTATGGAATATTTGGTGTGGAACAAATTGTATCGGGCTGAGTTGTTATTTGAAAATCAAATATTTTTCCCGGAGGGACTCGCCTACGAGGACCATTATTTCGTGACGCTTTTATATTTTTATGCCCGAAAGGTTTATATTTTAGAAGAGAGATTATATCATTATTTTGTAAATGAACAGTCTACGGTTTTATCTGCCAATGCTACCCATCATTTTGATATACTGACGGTAAACAGTATGTTGTGGGAGGAATGTGAGCGCAGGGGCCTGATGCAGACGTATCGGGCGGAGATGGAGTATCAGTTTTTAACATTGTGTTATTTGATATCCATGAAAATGATGATTCTTAGAATGGATGAGGTTCCTTATGCGTTCTTTGTAAGATTAAAGGAGGAGACCCGAAAACGGGTTTCGGATTATCGCCAAAACAGGTATGTGAAGGAATTGGTGACAGATACCAATAAAATTGTATTGGAGCTATTGGAGAAAACGGTTTCCGAAGGGCAGCTAAATGTCTTTTGCGGTGCGCTGCGGGATTATATCAAGAAGGGTTTGCTGAAAATGTAGGTGGATATGGTGGAAGAGAGATTAGGAATATTGGAGCTGACATCGGAGCAGATTCACGATGTAGCCTATAAAAATAAATGGATAGCCGGATGTCAGAAGGAGTATCTTGCAATTGTAGACAAAAATCAGATTTCCGGTGTGAAAATCCTTGAACTGATACAGAAAGAGGATATGTTTGCCTGTGGTGATGTGCTGGTATTTTGTGCGGGTGAAGCTCAGGATGCGGTTCAATTGTTGCCGGAGAACGTGCCGGAATGCTTTTCGTTGCAGATTATTGCATTGGCCTTTTCGCGCGAGATGCTGTCCCGTGCAGGGAATTACAATGAGAAATTAAAGGGAATGACAGATTTTGAATTCTTGTGCAGACTTTCTAAGGCCAATGGAAATGCAATTTTTGTATTTCCCGGAATGGAGGAAGAGGTTTTTGTCGTAAATGCCGAGGATGCATATACCTGTGCCTATATTGTCAGAAGCTATATGAAAGAGCTTCAGGATGGCGGCACAATGGAAGGGTTATTGACACAGGTTTGCTATGGGATGGAGCAGTGTGGAGTGCTTGGTTGCTTTAAAGAAGCACTGAACCGATTCATTACCGATCAAAAGAATTATGAACAGATTGTAGCGGCTACTGCGCCCATTGTGGTGCTTAGGGGAGATGATACCTGTTTTGGCGTGCTTAAGGGTTTTGCAGACAGTTTGTTCTATCATATAAAGAGAATGGGGCAGGCGTGCATATTGGCAGAACAGGGCAAAACAGACTATGAGTACCTGATGAATCATGTCTGTAAAGCCATAATCGGATTTCAATCAAAGGCTTTTCGGATGGAATTTTTTAAAAATCTCCGTGGACCGAAAATGCAGTTTTGGTTTGATAATCCGGTATTTTATGAATATCATTTTGCGGACTTGTCTGAAGACTGTTATATTTTGTGTCATGATGCCAATTATGTGGAGTATATTAAGGAATATTTTGGCAGACAGAATGCGATGATGTTTCCGCCGGCGGGGTGCAGCCCGGCGTGGCCGGAGTGTGATGAGAAGCCCTACGATATCGTGTTTATCGGAAGCTACCAGCAAGAGTCGGATGAGGTTTTTAAGGGGCTGGACAAAGCGTTTTACGAATATATGTTAGCGCATCCGGAACTGACATTTGTAAAAGGAATGCAGAGCATGCTTGCCGGGCAGGGAATGGATGCTTCTCTGCTTGATTACAGCCAGCTGTTTGCGGGCATTAAACCAATCTGTCAGAGTGTTATCAACCATTACAGAAAGAAGGTGATGGAAACCATTCTGGCGGCCGGATATGAGGTTCATGTCTATGGAGATTCCTGGGATGCGTTCCAATCCCCCAACGCACATAGATTAATCCGTCACCCGGAGGTTACGGTAGAGGAGTCTGTAGGAGAATGGCAGAAGGCCAAAATTGGTTTAAATATCATGAGCTGGCATAAGGCAGGTATGACGGAGCGCATTGCCAATATTATGTTGGCGGGGGCGGTTTGTCTGTCGGAGGAGACCTCTTATTTGAAGGAACACTTTGAAGAAGGGAAGGAGATTGTGACTTTCCGGTTAAGCGGGTTAGAAGAGCTGCCCGGTAAAATCGAACAGCTCTTAAAAGATAATCAATGGAAAAAGATTGCAAGGAACGGCTACGAGGTTGCATGTCGTAAACATACATGGGAACAAAGGGCTTGGGAACTTTTGGAGCTGGTAGAATCTATTATATAAAGTCTATGATTTCGGCTGCGCGGTGTACATAGGTGTGATTAGCGGCTATTTTGCAGAAACCGTTTGCAGCAATTTGTGCCCGCTCGTCCTCATGGCTTAGATAATAGTCTATTTTGTTAAGCATATCGTCCTTGTTCTCAAAATAATCGAAATCCTCTCCGGGCACAAAGAAGTCCAGAAAGTCTGCCTGGAAGTTGGTGAAAAGGAAACCGCCGGCGCCCATAATATCAAAGGCGCGAAGGGGAATTCCGTTGTGAATGCTACGCAGGGTGATATTTAAATTGATTTTGGCCTGCTTAAACACATAGGGAGCAAAATCATAATAATCCACCGGTCCGTGATTGCTACAACCCTCGAAGCATACGGTTTTATCCGGCGTGTACAAATCCAGCATAAAGCGCTTGGAGACTGCTTCTAACAAATCCCGGCGCTCTATGGCGGTGAGTTGTCTGTTGATGACATATTGGGCATACAAATACTCGATGCTTTCCAGACTGTCATTGCCCGGATGCATGGGCAACGCATTCTGCATATCTTCTATAATATGCTTTGGCAGAAGCTCCTGAACAAAGTTATAGCCGTAAACCTGGGATTGGGCAGCCATGAGTCCCTCAAGATATCCTCTGGTGTAAGGGGTAATAGACTCCATGCGCTGATAAAACTGGTGCTTCTCCGTATAGAGGGAACCGATAAACGCTACCGGATTTTGGTTGAACCAGGGGGTCTTTCGGAAGGTATTCCAATCCTCCATGGCGCCCAGGCGGGCTGTGTTGGCGGCCATGGGCAGATAGCGAACGGTTTGGATTCCGCCTTGATGGAATTCCAAGAACTGTTCCTTGTCAAATACAAACACCCGGTTGGTGGGAAAGTTTACCGTATAATGGTACAGCCGCACATAGGGGCTGTCGTAAATCCAGGATACATAGGGGAGATTTAACTCCTTGCAGGCAAAGGCGGCAGCGGGAAAATAGTTAAAAGAGAAGAGAAAGGCAGGTGTGTGTTTGCGCACTGCCTGAATCAATTCCTCCTTTAACTGTTCCTGTGATTTATCTCCGTTATCTGAAAAGGGATGAAGGACGGTTTCATGTCCAAGCTCCCGGAATGCGGCATCCATATCTTCATTGCCAAAGCTTTTCCAAGCAAGTATCATTATTTTCATGTATTTCACCTCTGTTTTATTATAAACGCAAATGCTTTAGAGGGGAAGAGGAAAAAGGAAGAATATGGGAGCGGTTGCCCCTTGTGGGCAAAGTGGTAAGAGCGTATAATGAATCCTAAAGTATGCGAAAGAAAGAGGTACACCGTGAATAATAAACGGGCGAAGCGTTATTTACAAAAACGAAAAATACAGGCATTTAGAGACAGAATCTGCTTTTATCTGTGTTCCGTGTTTCCCATCAAAAAGAACAGAATTGCAGTGTGTGCATTTGAGGGAAGGGGCGGTTTTGGCTGTAATCCCAAATATATTGTGCAGGAGTTACATAAGCGTAATCCGGAGTACGAGTTTGTCTGGTTTGTGAATGATAGGAACAAGGCGTTTCCGGATTATATCAAGAAGGTTCCCAATACGCTGTGGAACAGGGCTTATTGGCTTTCTACTTCCAAGATATGGATTGATAATTATCGTAAGCCCTACGGAACCCGTAAGCGAAAGAAACAATATTATGTGAATACCTGGCATGCTACCATTGCATTTAAGACCATCGGATTGTGGAGAGGTGAGGCATTTTCAGAGATTGCCTATCTGGTAAGTAAGAACGATTCGGATATGATAGACCATGTGGCAATTGACTCTAAATGGTGTGCAGAGGTGTATCCCAAAGGAATGGTCTATGACGGAGAGTATCTGTTAAGCGGTGCTCCCAGATGTGATGTTTTGTATGGAGACAGGACCTTTTATAAGGAGAAATTCCGCAAGGAACACGGATTGCCTATGGATGCCGGAATTGTGATGTTTGCACCTACCTTCAGAGAAGGTGTTAAGGATGGGAAACGAATGGTGTTTTCGGAGGTGTGGACGCTGGATTTTGAAAGGATGCTTACGAATCTGGAGAAGCGATTCGGTGGGACGTGGTATCTGTGTTTGCGTCTTCACCCTCAGCTTGCCGTGGGGGCGGAGGAATACAAGGATTCAAAGCTGCAGGGCCGATTGATTGACGTCAGCCAGGAAGATGATATGTATGAAATCCTGGCGGGCATGGATGCCTTTGTGACGGACTATTCCAGTGCAGCTATGGATGCCGGATTTGCCCATATGCCTGTATTTATTTATGCGGATGATATTGCAGAATATGTGAAGGACAGAGGCGGACTTTTGTGGAATATGTCCACGGATTCCGATGCAGTTGTGACAAACAATAAGGAAATGACCCCAAGTATTGATACGGTGCTGCCCTATCCCATTGCGCAGGATAATGAAGAGCTGGAGAAACGGATACTGGAGTTTGATGAAAAACAGTATCTTGAGGGATTGGTTCGGTTTGAGAAAGATGTGGAATTAGTGTTTGACGGCAAGGCGTCACAGAGAGTGGTGGATGCGATTGAACAGAAATTGTTCCGATAAAAAAACATTCCGTTAAAAAAATGACAAAAATTTCTTTACAAAAAAGCTAAAGTTTGGTAAAATAAAGTCGATATAACAAGTGTAATAAAGATAAAGTACTCTTTAGGAAATGGTGGATGATGGAGCGGAAGCCAATAAAGGGTATGTTATATCGAAGAGGTGGAGGTGATTATGACGACCAAGCGCAATAGTGGCATGAAAAAGGTGCTAATACCTGTTGCGGCTGTAGCCGGTGCGGCAGTGGTTGCGACGACAACGGTATTTGCCTGCCGGGCAATTTGGAGTGAAGAGCCGGCAGAAAGCGCGTCACAGGAAAGCGGCGCAGTGGTGGACGAAGAAGTATTAGCCAGAGGTTTTGTTGAGGATGAGGACACGGCTGAGAACATTGTAGAAGGCATGAAGGATAAGGTTGCTGATGGAATGTTTGAATGCATGATGACCACAAGCTGGACATTTCCGGACGGAACTTCGGAAGCGCCCAATGCATATGTTGCAAATGCACAATCCAATCGGTATACTTTTTACTTCGATGTGATTTTGGAGGATACAGGAGAAGTGGTGTATTCATCGCCGTTAATTCCGGTAGGCTCTGAGATTAAGGGTATTACGCTTGATAAGGATCTGGATGCAGGCGAGTATTCCATGAAAGTGCAGTATACTATGGTGGATGAGAATTACCAGGAAGTTAACACGGTTGGGTTCATGATTACAGCTACCGTAAGAAACTAATTTATTTTTCAAGGAGGAAAAACGTATGATGAAAGAAACAAGAAGATTATTGGCAATGGGTCTGAGCGCATGCTTGATCGCTGGTTCAGCAATGACTACCTTTGCAGCAGAGGATGATGGTTTGTCTGTAGATGCTCCTATTTACAGCATGAACATTACCAATGTAGTAGTTCCCACAAGCTTTGCAATGGCTTTCAACCCTCAGGGTTATGATATTACCGTTGCGCCCGATACGACTGTGAATGATCAGGTTGTATCATTGAACTATGGTGTTATCAACAAGAGTAGTGCTGATAAGACAATGATGATTTCTTTCACTGCTGAGGATCTGAATACCACTGCAGGTGGAAGTATGATTGAGTTTGTTGATTCTGCAGAAGCTATTGCAGATGCTGAGCAGGGCGAGTATAAGGTATATCTGAGTGCTACTCCTGTAACGATTGATGCGGGTGTTACTTTAGATAAGGATTCAGCTGCTGCTGATTTGGTAGGTTTTGACGGCGAAGCAGTATCCGGCGGTGATGTTGCGATTGTTGGTTCCGGTATGTTAGGATTCAACTTAGAGAAGGCTACATATGAGCAGAAGGCTGGTGCAACCATCGGTCTTGCTGATACCAGTGGCAATGATGTAACCAGTAATGATATTTCTGATAAGTTTGAGCTTACAGCAATTACTGCAGATGGTGTAGCTGCATTTACGTTGGGCGGAGCTATGAACACCAATACTGACTGGACCAAGATTACGGAAGGTATCAAGGTTGGCGTTGTTTATGAGTTTACCGACACTACACATGCAGATCCCGATGCACCTGTATATGGTGTAACTGAAGTAGGACCTACCTTTACTTCTACTCAGGCGCTTGTTTTGAACTACACAACCGGTGGTGGCGAGCTGACTGATATTGTTAAGGTAACTGCTGATTATCAGGGTACAGAGACCGATATCTATGCATATATGAAGGGCGGCTGGGCTGCAGCAACCGATGCTGATGGTACAATCACATTTGCTAGTGCACTTACAGGTTTCTGGACCGGAGATACTGTAGCTGTTAAGGTTTACTATGAGACCGGTACTCCTGATGGCGTAGCTGATAAGACTGCAAATGCAACCTTGAAGCTGAGATAGTTATAGACTGAGAACGGTTTATAAAGGTTACTATTATATGATTAACAGAGGGACTGGCTACAAAGCCGGTCCCTCTTAAGGTGTTAAGGAGAAGGGATATGGATTGGAACCACATAAAAGAAATGATTTTGACGGAAAAAAGGGAAGAAAATATCGTAGAGGCGATAGAACTGGGAGGGGTAGTAATACCACTTATAAAATTGAATGGTTATAGAGTTTTTCTGTACGGTGATGGCTCTGAATTGGACTCGATTTTATCTTATTTTAGAGCCAATGATATAAAGGTGGAAGGAATTGTTGATGAACACATAACAAGAGAGTATGCGTTTGGGAAGATTCCTTATATAAGTGCGGCTGAATTTCATAAATATGTAAAAGAGCCGGAAAAAACATTTGTAATATTTTATCCCTCCTATTTTATGGGCATGAAGCAGATGAAACTTGTTAAATTACTGGCAAATTGTGGCGTTGATAAGTTTTATTCAATTAGAGAATCTGACAAAAAGGCAATTCTGCGATTTACGATGACATGGAATAATTTTGAGAGAATAAGGTATTACAGAGAACATATCACGGAGTTGGAGAAAACGTATAATTTGCTTGCAGATGAGTTGTCAACGCAGATTATGAATGAGTTTATTCGTGTGTACATTCAAAGTGGAACTTATGGTTTGAAAAGTTGTGAAGGGCGGAATAAGTATTTTGCAGGGGGGTATTCGATGGAAGAACCGGAAGAGTTATACACACACTTGGAGGAGGAAGTGTGGGTAAATTGCGGTGCTTGTTTAGGCGATACAATTTACCTATACTATAGTAACGGGTATTCAGCAAAGGTGATTTATGCGTTTGAAGGGGAAGATAAAATGTATGAGAAGTTGTGCAATAATCTGGATTATCTTCCAAGCAAGTATAAAAATAAGGTTGTTCCGATAAAACAATTTATTGCAGATGATACAAATTTTGGGGATTATATAAAAGAAAAGGTAACATTAATTAATGCAGATATAGAGGGCGCAGAATTGGATATGCTTAAAACAATGGAGGGCTTTATTAAAAGAGATCGTCCGGTGCTCGCTATTTGTATTTATCATAACAAGGAGGATTTGGTTGATATACCTCAGTATATTGACAGTATTGTAGGTGACTATAGGTATGTGTTGCGAAAATATCCTTGTGATGTGGCTTGGAACATGATGAAAACAAGTGAACTTGTGCTGTATGCAATACCTAATGAGCGGAGTGTTATCTAAATGATTAGAGAATGTGTTAAAGTTTTTGAAAAAAATAAAAAATAGCTCTAAAGTTTTCCCAAATGCTACCGATATATTAATCAAGTAAAACAAGTTTACTGAATTTGCTTATTGAAAACAAGGACGTGTCAAAAGTGAGACGGTGGACAAATACATATTAAACAAGCTTCAGGATGAAGCGTCAATTCAGGGAGGAATATATTATGGTAGTACAACACAATTTAACCGCTATGAACTCTAACAGAATGCTGGGTCTTACAACTGCTTCTCAGGCAAAATCTACTGAGAAATTGTCATCCGGTTACAGAATTAACCGTGCAGCAGATGACGCAGCAGGACTTGCAATTTCCGAGAAAATGAGACGTCAGGTTCGTGGTCTGACTCAGGCTTCTGCTAATGCACAGGATGGTATCTCCATGGTGCAGACCGCAGAAGGTGCATTGAATGAAGTACATGACATGCTTCAGAGAATGAATGAGCTGGCAGTTAAGGCAGAGAACGGAACTCTTACTTCTGAGGACCGTGGATACATCGACAGCGAAGTACAGCAGTTGATGAGTGAAATCGACAGAGTAGCTTCCACCACTACCTTCAATGAGGTAAATCTGTTGAATGGTGAGTGTGCAAGTGGCGTAAACCTTCAGGTAGGTGCAGAGTCCGGTCAGTACATTCAATTGAGCATTGCAGCTATGAGCTGTGCATCCATCAGCCTTTCCGGTGATGCTACTACTGCTTCCAATGCAGGTGCATTGAATGCAAGCATTAAGAAGGCAATTACCAAGCTGAACAAGCAGCGTTCCGATCTTGGTGCTATTCAGAACAGACTGGAGCATACCATTAACAACCTCGACAACGTTGTAGAGAATACCACTGCAGCCGAGTCCTCCATTCGTGATACCAATATGGCTACTGAAATGGTTAGATATGCTAATAACAATGTACTTGCTCAGGCAGGTCAGGCAATGTTGGCACAGGCTAATCAGGCGAATCAGGGTGTGTTGTCACTGCTTCAGTAATACAAGAGAATTTAAAAGGGCAGACTTTCGGGTCTGCCTTTTTTTAATAAATGAAATGTGAGGGATGAGAAATGCTTAGTTTTCCGCAGGGATTTTTTGAGAATGAAGTAAGAGATGATTTCCTGGTTGACTCTACGATGAAGACTGTGTGGGCGGCAGGATTGGAGGTTCTGGCTGTGATAGCAGATGTTTGTGCCAAGTATCAGCTTCCCTGGTATGCGGACTGGGGGACGTTGTTGGGGGCCGTACGTCATAATGGTTATGTGCCTTGGGATGATGATATAGATATTTGTCTGTTGCGTCCCGATTATAATCGGTTGATGGAGGTGCTGCAACAGGAACTTCCAAAAGGTTGGATTGTGTACAATGCGGCATGTGGTCATCGACAGGAGCAGTTTTGGACCTGCGTTATGAATTCGGATTCTGTCAGTATTGAACAGGAGCGTTTGAGAGCTTTTCATGGTTGTCCCTTTATTGTGGGTGTAGATATTTTCCCCATAGATTATCTGCCAAGAGACCCGGCAGCGGCAGATGCGGAAAAAACGCTTTTCACATTGATTTGGAAGACTGTGCGTCTTGCTAAGACGGAGAATCCGTCCAAGAAGGATAAAAAGGACCTTGAGCTTGCGCTGAAGGGGATTGAAGACTTCTGTAATGTTAAGTTTGACAGAGAGAAGGATTTAGTTACTCAGCTTTGGAAGCTTGCCAATGAGGTGGTAGGTTCTTATGGCGAAGCGGATGCGGACCAGGTGGTAGAATATTTGAATTATGTTAAATGGTCTATAAAAATGGATAAGCATTGGTTTGATGATGTGGATTATTTGCCTTTTGAATCAGTTGAATTGCCGGTGCCATATGCGTATCATCAGGTGCTGACTGCAAAATATGGAGATTATTCCCAAAAATATCGCAACACAGCGGCACATGATTATCCTTATTATAATAAGCAGCTGGAGCAGATGCGCAAGAAGATACAGGAAATGGAAGAGAGAGTTGCCAATCAGGCAAAGCAGAACAATAGCGAGGAAAAATAAATGGGTATTCTGAGTTTCCCGGAGGAATTTTACCGGGCAGAGGAGCGGGAAGGCTTTTATATTAACGAGACCATGAAGCGGTATTGGGCCTGTCTTTTGGATATGGTGACTGTGATTGACAGGACGTGTAAAAAGCATAATATTCCCTATTATGCAGCCTATGGTTCTATTTTGGGAACGGTAAGGCACCAGGGGTTTATTCCTTGGGATGATGATATTGATATTATGTTAAAGCGTCCGGATTATGAACGTCTTATGAAGGTGTTGCCACAGGAGTTGCCTGAAGGCTGGAGATTGTCCAATTCCTTTAATAATGAGGCGCACAAACAATTTTTTGCAGGGTTTTCCAATGGGAAGGAAATGAATTTGTCCAAGGAACATTTGGCGCAATATCATCAGTGTCCCTTTGTGGCAACCATGGATATATTTCCTCTGGACTATTTGCCAAGAGACCCACAGGAAGCAGAAGTGGTAAAGAGTCTTTTTGTGGTAATCTGGCAGGTTGTGGAGCTGATTACGGCGGAAAATCCCGATGAGGAAGCCATAGAGGCTGCTGTACGGGATGTGGAAGAGTACTGCGGCGTGGAGGTGGACAGAAGTAAGCCCCTGCGCAGTCAGATGTGGAGACTTGCCAACCAGCTGGTAATGTCCTATCAGGAAGAGGAAGGCGACTATCTGGTACAGTGGTGCTCTTATATAAACCGTAAAGGCAACTATAAGTTTGAGAAATCCTGGTTTGATACGGTGGAGTATCTTCCCTATGAAAATATTATGATGCCCCTTCCGGGAGGCTATGAGGAAATTTTGAAATTAACCTACGGGGATTGGCAAAAGCCTGTAAGGTTTTCCGGGGCCCATAATTATCCGGTATTCAAAAAGCAATTGGAATTTCTGAAAAAGAAGGTTGCCGAAATGAAAGCAGAAGCAGGAGAATAGCCATGAAGTTAGGTATTATCGGAACCGGGCGCATTGCAGGACGCTTTGTGCCGGAGAATGAAACGGTAGATAAATTTCAGATTGAAGCAGTTTATAATCCCCGTAGAAGCAGTGCCAAGACCTTTGCAGAAAAATGGGGTATTCCCGTGTATACAGATGATTGGAACAAGTTTTGTGATGCGGTGGAGGCAGTGTATGTGGCATCCCCCCATGAGACCCATTATCAATATGCCAAGGATTTACTGTTGGCTGGAAAGCATGTGTTGTGTGAGAAGCCCTTATGCTTTTCGGGCGCTGAAGCCAAGGAATTGTTTCGAATTGCCGAGGATAGGAAGCTTGTTTTGATAGAAGCGGTAAAGACAGCTTATTGCCCGGGGTTCAGGGAACTTTTGCGGGTGGCACAAAGCGGTGTTATTGGTGAGATTAAGGACGTGGAAGCCTGTTTTACCAAGCTTACGGACCCACAGGGAAGGGAGCTTGCCGGTAAAGGCGCTGCGGGCAGTTTTTATGAAATGGGTACCTATGCATTATTGCCGGCTGTAAAGCTTCTGGGAAGACCGAAGGATGCGTTTTGTCAATGGCTTCCTGCCGGGCCAGGAAATGTGGATGGATTTATGAAGATGCATCTGATTTACGAGGATGCGTTTGCTCTGGCCAAAACCGGTTTGACGGTAAAATCGGAAGGTTGCCTGATTGTATCAGGTACGAAGGGATATATTCTGGCACCCTCCCCGTGGTGGTTGACGAAAGATTTCGTAGTATGTTTTGAAGATACTTCTCAGAACAAGAAATATAAGTTCTTTTTTGATGGAGATGGTCTTCGATATGAAATCAGGGCATTCAGAGAGCAGATATCGGATAGGGTTTATGGTTGTAGAAAACGTTCTACGGCATTGTCGGCGGAGGAATCCATATGGATGGCGGAGTTAATGGAGAAGATGGCAGAATGCAGGAAGAAATGATATCCGTAATTATTCCAATCTATAATGTTGCTCCTTATCTGAAAAGGTGTCTGGATAGTGTTTTGAACCAGACCTACAAGAATCTGGAAGTTATCTGTGTAAATGATGGTTCTACGGATGAAAGCGGTGATATTCTGGATGCTTTTGCAAGGAAGAATAAGCGCATTAAGGTCATTCATCAGAGAAATCAGGGCGTCAGTGTAGCGAGGAATAATGGGTTGAAGTCTGCATTAGGAGCGTATATCGGATTTGTGGACGGAGACGACTGGATAGAACCACAGATGTATGAAAGCCTGCTGTGTAAGATGGTGGATAATCATGCAGATATTGGTCTGTGTTCTTATTCAGAGGATACGGATATTTCCTGTAAGCAAATGGAAAACAGATTAGAGATTCCAAATGACATATTTGGGAGATCTGAACTGATTCAGTATGTTTATAAAAGAGATTATTACAAAGCGGTTTCGGCATATATCTGGTGTAAGTTGTTTCGCAGAGAGTGCTTACGAAATGCAGCCGGGAAATTGCTTTTATTTGATGAAAATTTACGTGCGGGCGAAGATAGCTGGTGGATGTTGCAGGCAATGAAAAATGTCAGGACTGCAGTTTGGATAGCGAAAGGGTATTATCATTATTATCAGCATTCCGGTTCTGCGGTTCATACGAAGGATGTAGGAAAGTTGTTGCCGATACTAACGTCCTATGGGTATCAGATTAACTTTATGGAAACGCAACGTTTGGAGGAATCGGTTGTAGGATGGGTGAAACGCTTTCAGGGCTACTGGGCGTTTAAATTGGCTGGGATGGCCTTGGAACAAGGAAATACAGAGTGTTTGCAGGAGTGTCAGAAATACATGGCATTGCGTGAACAAGAGTATGTGATGTATAATAAAGAGTATCCGGAGCGGATAAAAGCATATAGAGAACGAATGCAAGATAGGATGACAGAAAATGTTTAAAAAGCCGGAAGCAATCGCAATGTACTTGCCACAATTTCATAATGTAGAAGAGAATAATTTGTGGTGGGGCGAGGGCTTTACGGAGTGGCGTGCCATGGATTGCGCCAAAGCGTTGTTTGAGGGACACAAACAGCCAAAATGCCCTCAAAATGGCTATAAATATGATTTGCTTCAGAAAGAAACCATGCTGTGGCAGGCAGATTTGATGAAGCAGTATGGTATTTATGGTATGGCGTTCTATCATTATTGGTTTAAGGATGGCAGGAGAATCTTAGAGAAGCCGGCAGAGAATTTATTACAGTGGACGGATGTTGACATGCCGTTCTGTTTTTGTTGGGCCAATGAGTCCTGGGTACGCTCCTGGAGTAAGCTGAACAACGCAAATGTCTGGGCGGGTAGCTTTGAAGCCAAGGAATCAGATGGAGATTCGGATGGTATTCTGCTGGAGCAACAGTATGGGGAGGAAGATGCATGGAAAATGCATTTTGCTTATCTGCTACCCTTTTTCCAAGATAAACGTTATATCAAATTAGAGAATAAGCCTGTGTTTATGATTTATAAATCTGCAAGCATTCCCTGCCTTAAAGAGATGCTTCAGATGTGGAATGAGTTGGCGGTGGAAGAAGGCTTTGCGGGAGTATATGTGATTGGTGCCAATGCGGGAGCGGACGAGCTTGCGGTGCTGGACGCCGGACTGGTACATGAGCCTCAGGCCACGATTCAAAGAGACTTCTTAAAACGATTTGCCAATCCTGCAAGGATGGAAGTGGCCAGATTTTTGCCCTATGAGAAGGTGTGCAGGGCATCTTTGGATTATCGGGGGCAACAGTCGAAATGTTTCTGGGGCGGGTTTGTGAACTATGATGATACGCCCAGACGTGGCAATGGCGGCACGGTAATTTATAACGGGAATCCTGAGAAATTCAAATTGTACCTGACAGAGCTTTTGGCCAAGAATGCAGCACTTGGAAATGAGTATGTGTTTATCAATGCATGGAATGAGTGGGGAGAGGGAATGTATCTGGAGCCTGACGCCACCGATGGAGCCGGCTATTTGGAAGCCTTTCGCTATGCGGCAGAGCATTACGAGGAAGAGTTGTACAAATATTTGCAGAGTGCGGATGGTTCCGAAAATGAAATCCTGAATAATTTGAAATCGGATAAGGAACGTTACTTAACAGAATCCAGATTGTTTGACAAATGGCTTGGATTAAAGGAAGAAAAGCGCAGTGTTACGGATTATTTCAAAGAAAAGAATTATAAAAGAATTGCAATATATGGTTTTGGGGCTTTGGGTAAGCATTTACTAAATGAGATTATGGACGGAGACGGCAGTGTAGAATGTGCTTATCTGATTGACCGGAATGCAGGAGCCATACAGACCAATGTGCCGGTATATCTGCCGGAGGATGATTTGGAGCCCGTGGATGTAATTGTTGTCTCCACGGTGCATATTTACAGGCAGATACAGGAACTGCTGGCCGGTAGAGGGATTGATAGGATTGTTTCGTTAAAGCAGGTCATTGAGGAATGCTGAAATAATTAAGTGATTCAAAATAGAAAGAAAAGGAGAGGGCAACAGATATGCATACAAGTTCAATGTTGAGAATGAAGTGGTTTATAGACAACTATGTAGAAGAGGGAAAGAGAGTTCTGGATGTAGGCAGTTATGATGTTAATGGCAATTATAGGGGGTTATTTGCGGGAAAAAACATAGAGTATGTTGGTCTGGATATAGAGGCGGGGCCTAATGTTGATATTGTTATGGATGAACCATATTCATGGCATTCTATTGAGGATGAAAGCTTTGATTATATTATATCAGGGCAAGCATTTGAGCATATAGAGTATCCTTGGTTAACAATAAAGGAAATATATAAGAAGTTGAAGATGGGTGGAATAATATGTGTAACAGCACCTAATTCAACAAGAGAACATCGTTATCCATATGATTGTTACAGATATTTTTCTGATGGCCTTGCGGCACTGGCAAAATGGGCCGGATTTAAAGTGTTGGATGTTTCTGTTTCGGGCATTCCGGAGAGGAATGTTTCACCGGATTGGTATAACGAAGATAATGATGCGCTGATTATTGCAATAAAATCGCAAGAGGAGCCGGATTTGGATAAATATCCTCGATTTAAGTATGAACGTAGATTTTATGGACTGGAAGATCAGCGGTTGCGTTATGAATTTTTGGGAAGATGGGTTGGTCAGAAAGATTTTAAGAACAAATTTGTTGATCGCCTTAACCGATTAGATGTAGAGTACATATATGTGTATGGAAATGAATGGCTTGGGAAGGTTGTTTACGAAGACTTGAAACAGAGCTGTGATAAAAAAGTAGAAATTATAAATGGTTCTAAGCATGATTTGAACCCGAAATCGATAATGTTAGTCACGCTTTTAGATTATTGCAGAGACTTTAAGTTGTATTTAGATACCATATATAAAAACATTTCCAAAGAGTATATTGATGAATTGGCTGAGATTTATGAAATTAGAGAGTACTTCAAAAAACATAAGAATGTGTATATATATGGTGCCGGAGTTGCAGGCAGAAGAAATAAGCAGTTAATGGAACAAATCGGTTTGTTTCCGAAAGGGTTTGTTGTAAGTTGTGGTGAACGGAAAGCGGAAGAATATGAGGGCCTGCCTGTTTGTGAAATTCAAGAAATGCAGTGTGATGAAGAGACTGGAATTATTATTGCGGTTAAAGATAAATTCAAGGATGAAATCACAGATAGCTTAAAAGAATACGGTGTTAAAGATTATATTTACGGAAATCATATATAATCTTTGAAATGGCATGCGCTGATATTATGAGGGAGAAGTAAATGGGAAATACGCAAATTGGAGTATTTGAAAAAACATGCGAAAAAAAGATACCGATAATTCTTGAAGACATACAAAACCGGGAAATTGTTGTGTGGGGTATTGCAAAGGGAGGAGCGGTTGTTAAGAAGGTTTTAGAGAAATATGGCCGTTGTCCATCATTCTTTGTGGATAAAAGTGCAGAAACGGTAAGGGAACGTTACGATTGTGAAGTTAAGTTTCCTGAAGAATGCAATCCTAAAAAACATTATGTAATTGTAGCAACACTGAATGTGTATGAAGAGATAGAGAATTTCTTGGAGAAAAAAGGTTTCACAGATAATGACTATGTGTATTTGTGCGATGGTGAAATGTCTTTTAGGGAGGATATTATATATAAAGGATGTGAGGTGGGGCGGTATACCTATGGGTATGAAGCACTGCTGTCAGAATATCCTATAGCAAATAAAATAGGAAGATATTGTTCGATAAATGGAACTGCACGAATTTGGTTTAATCATTCGCTTGATGTGGTAAGTACTCATCCCTTTTTGGATTATCGCATGTTTTATTCAAAGGATCAAAAGGCGTCAAGAAAAGAACTTCTTGAAAAATATGGAAAGCACAATAATAATGCTGATTATTTGAATATTAAAATCAGAGATAACAGGCCGGTTGAAATTGGTAATGATGTCTGGATTGGGGCGAATGTGTGCATTATGCCGGGTGTAAAAATTGGAGATGGAGCCGTGCTTGCGGCAGGGGCAATTGTAACCAAAGATGTGGAGCCGTATGCGATTGTCGGCGGTGTTCCGGCCAAGCTTATCAGATATAGGTTTGATAAAGAGATTGTAGAAGCTTTCCTGAGAATTAAGTGGTGGGATTGGCCCATTGAAAAGATAGAAGAAAATATAGAACTATTTTATCAACCGGAATTATTTTGTAAGGTATTTGATAAAATAAGAGAGGAAATATGATGAATATTGTATTTATAAATTTGCACAAGATAAATTTGCTTTTAGTTCCGTATGAACAGATAAAAAGTGGATGGGCAGTAAAAACATATAAGCATAAATATTTCTTGGATTATTTGTTGGCGCATAATGTACAAGTTTATAATTTTATTCTGTGTGATGAAAAAGATAAAGAAAAAGAAGTTGAAAAGGCGGAATATGTGTATCAATACAATGGCTATGAAAAAGGTGCGATAACTAATATTTTTGAAGAGGATATTCATAAAATAGATGAAAAGGATATTTTGATAGCGTATTTTCATTATTTCCATGGTTATCGTGCAGCTAAAATGTTTAATTGTAAAAGGGTGCTGATGGGAAACCATTGTTTCCGTGTTAAGGAAGGGCAATATCTTGGCTTAAAGGAAGATGGTTTTTCGGCATTTGTAAATGAGGTGGATTTAAGCAAGAATGAATTTGTGAATCATTTCTATAATCTTACAGACGTAAAGATGCTTACAGTGCCATTTATATATGCGGATAGATTTGTTAAAAAGACGGAATTCTCAAAGCGGGCAAACAAGGCAATGGCAATAGGCACATGTGCTACGGTAAAAGGGTTGGAAGCATATTCCGGATTCATTTCGTATTATGGATCTCAATGGTGCCAACCGATGCGTCGGGAAATTTACAAAAAAAAGAGATGGATTAAAAAGTATATTGATTCATATATTTCTTACCTATATGAGGGAATGATGCCGATTTGGAAGACGGATTGTAACTTGGTTAAAAAGATAAAACAGCGGTATAATGAGACGCACCAGCAGCAAAAGAGTTATACCTCTTTTGATATTGTAGAGAAGTTTAATGAGTATAAGATGTTTGTTTGTCCCGAAGAGAGAGTGGGAATTCCCGGGATAAGTACGATTGAGGGCATGGCTTGTGGAACGGCATATATTGGTATGGATCATGATATGTACCGTTCCATAGGGCTTATTCCGAACGTGCATTATATTGCTTATGATGGAACGTTAAAGGATATGAAAGCCAAAATATGTTATTACCAAAGTCATGAGGAGGAATTGGAAAAGATAGCCAAAGCCGGAATGGATTATGTGCGAGAGTATTTTAATGCAGAGAAAGTGGCATCTGATTTTTATCAGGAACTGGTTAAGCTCTCGGAGGATGAATAGTAATTAAGGGGAATTAATCTTTTAATGGGTTGCAAATTATATAATGTACATGTATGGGCCGGGTGGGAGTAATCATCCGGCCTTGTGTTACAGATAAATGTTATATGAAAATACTTGCAATAATCTGTTACCATGCTATTATTTATCCAAGCAAAGGTTTCTATTCTAAACACATTCTATTTATCTGATTTCTAATATTCTAAGAGTGTCGAAGCATTATTCTTGCTTAATGTCCCAATAACAGCAGGGAGAGCATTTTCCTGCATCACAACTAAAAAAGAAGACAGGAGTAGTAATATGGGGCAAAAGATTTGTCGGAAAAAGAACTGGAGTGCTATCCGGATGTATTTGCTAATGTTGTAAATGCTTTGTTGTATCAAGGAGATCGGGTTTAGGTACCGGAACGGTTACATCCGGCACCCGCGGAAACCTTGTACAAGAATGGGAAAGGGCTACTTCGGAATCAGTTTCATGATGTTACCAAATATAAGATGGAGAAGGGGCGGTATATCGGATCCGGTATGACCAGACAAACGTTTAGCCATTTGTAAGCATGGTGCTTTACTGGGGTGAAGGGGGGAGTACAGAACCAACTCTTTTCCGAATACCATTTGTAATATATTTACGCAGGAAAAGCTGTAAGTTTTTTGTTTGACATTTTAGAAAAACTATAATACAATTAATACACTATAAATCAATTCAAGCTAATCTGATTTAATCAAAGATATTATCAATGGCAGTTCTGCCGTCGAATCACTTAAAACAACATAATCATAGAAAGACGGAGGATTTGTATGGGAAAGTGCGATAAAGCAGTGTATCGCTACATGGAGGTACCTCATCGTTTTGCTGATTTTTATAACGGGGCGGTGTTTGGTGGGAAGCAAATTGTGGAGGCCGATATGCTGGAAGCTGATGATGCTCCTTCGAAATTGGAGGACCTTTTTAAAAATTATGGAATGACATTATTCTGTGCCAATGAGACAGAGGATTTTTCTGTGTTTAAGACGGAGCTTCGACAGATGCTGGAGGTAATTCCTTGCAGAAAGGATAAGGGAAAACTTGTAGCCTTGGTACAAAGACCGGAATATCAAAATTTAGATAAGGAAACATTTGAGGTAATAGCAGCGTTGACGAATAACAGTAAAATGATGGAATGTGCGGATGAATATGAAAATCAGGAAGGAGGCTATGATATGTGTCAGGCATTAAAAGATATGGTTGAGGAAGGAAGGGCAGAAGGAAGGGCAGAAGGAAGGGCAGAAGGAAGGGCAGAAGGAAGGGCAGAGGGCATAACGCTTACTTTGCTGGAAAATGTACATAGTCTGATGGAAGCTTTGCACTATACTGCCGAGCAGGCAATGGATGTTTTAAAGGTGTCAGAAGAGGTGCGCATAAATCTGCGAGCAAAGTTGTAAGAGGAAATACCTCCTAAGCAACATGGTTTAAAACCCTTTTGCCCGGGAGGTATCGATTGATTCAGAGTTAATATTTTATGGATATTTCCCTCATATTAATTCTTTGTTCGAAGGATTCCATTACGGTAGAAATTGCTTCGGAGGTCTTTTGGTTAATATAGGAGGTGTTTTTCTTTTTCTCTATGGAACGAAGAAATGCCACCAATTCATAGCGGATGCCTTCGCCTTCCAATTGGTAAAAGTAGCGCTGGTTGTCGGTGGGATTCTCGTGACGGATCTCGAAGTAATCCGTTTTCCACCAGGGGGCAGGAACATAGATGTAGCCCTTGGTGCCGGATATGATTAGTTCACCTTCGGACTTAATACCCTTACCGATTTTGGCGGAAGCTACGGCGTGGGGATAGTGAAAATCAATTTTGGTAAACAGGTCGTAGGTCTTGGCTTCGTCAGCAAAGCAGGTTGTGAAAGCGATGTCGGTATATTCCGGTCCCAAAATTTGAAAAATGGGAAGAAGGGCAGCCGGTCCCCAGGCATAGAGACTGCTTTTGGTGGTGGATAATGTTTCCGGACTAATTCGTGTCATATCCATCAGACTGGTGCAGGTTGCATCCACAGATACAATTTCTCCGATGCGACCACTCTTAATCAACAGGAGTAATCGGTTATAGGCAGTGGAGTAGGCCGTTTTTAATGCCTCCATAAGGACGACCTCCTGTTTGGTGGCCAATTCAAAAAGGCGGGCACAATCATTCTGACGGAGTGCAATAGGAGACTCGCACAGAACGTGCTTATTTTGCAGAAGTGCCTGTTCAATATACAAAGCATGGGAATCAGGCAGGGAGGCTATATATACGGCATCCACAATGGCCAATAATTTTTCGTAGCTGTCCACCTGGGGAATGTCCTCAGCAAGTTTTTTGGAGCCGGAGGGATTGTCGGTATAGGTGGCTACTACTTGCAGACCGTTTACAGACAGGCTTTCTTTGCGGTGTTTTTTTAAATAGTTGCGGTCTCCTACCAGACCCAGGCGAAGTGGAGTTTTTTCGCCGCGAATCTGGGAGCTTGAAATGCCTTCAGTCCGTTCCAAATAGACAACTTTACAGTATTCATTCAAATAATCGAACTTGCCGGCCCAGTCGGAACCTAAAGTGAAAATATCAACATCGTAGCGTTGGATATCATCAATTTTCTGGCCTTCATATTCCTCGGCAATGATTTCATCAGCCAGACCGGTAGCACGTATTGCTTCCATGCGCTCCATAAATGACTGGCGGACATTGATTTTGCCGCGGCTTTTGTCATAGTCGTCAGTGGTTACGCCGACTATCAGGTAGTCGCCCAAGGCCTTGGCCCGTTCCAGTAAACGGATGTGACCGTAGTGTAAAAAATCATATGTACCATAAGTAATTACTTTTTTCATATGTTTTCTCCGTAATTGTATTGTAGAATACTAAAACCATTGTATCATAAGCGATATTAAGAGAACAAGGGCGAAATAAAAACATTCTTTATGAGATGGAAAAAGCATGTTATAATGGTTCTATTAATACAGATAAGAGGGAAAGATATGCGTTTGCTGATATACGAGTGGGAATCTTACCTGCAATATGATGTAAAGTATATATGTAGCGAGAAACATATTCAAACAGAAACCTTTTCATGGAAGTTTACGGATAAAAATAACGATGAGGCTTTTGAAAACTGGTTCGCAAAGAATGTGGATTGCAGCCGGTTTGATGCACTTCTCAGCGTAAATTTCTGGCCCATGCTTTCCAAGGTGGCTCAGGAAAACGGATTGAAGTATCTGGCATGGTGCTATGATAATCCATTGAATGTGATAGAGCCGGAGCGGACATTGGGTAATCCTGTTAACTATGTGTTCTTTTTTGATAGAGTGCAGGCAGAAAGCTATATACAGGCCGGATTTGATACGGTGTATTATTTGCCCTTGGGTGTGAATAGCACCAGACTTCGCAATTTGCAGGTTGTAAAATCGGATTATCAAAAATATAATGCAGATGTTTCTTTGGTAGGAAGTCTGTATGAATCCAGACTCCAAGAGGTAAAGGCGTTAATGGATGAACATACCAAGGGGTATGTGGATGCGACTATGGCAGCGCAGCAGAATCTATATGGCTGCTATTTGTTTGATAAGGTAATTACAGATGAACTGGTGGAGAAAATTAATACTTATGTGAAGGAAGGGCATCCGGATAGCAGGTTTGTTCTGAGAAAGGAAGCGTTGACCTTTGCCATGGCCAGCGAAATCACAAGGAAGGACCGACTTGCGCTTCTTACATTGTTAGGCAGGCGCTTTGATACAAGGCTATATTCTTTTCAGGCCAGTGAGATTCTAAAGGGTGTGAAGTGTTTTCCGCCTGTGGATTATGTGTCGGAGATGCCTAAAGTATTTGCCTGCTCCAAAGTCAATTTGAATCCTGTGCTCAGATGCATACAGAGTGGTATTCCTTTGCGGGCGCTGGATGTTATGGGAGCGGGAGGTTTTTTGCTTTCCTCCTATCAGCCGGAGCTCATGGAGCAATTTGTGCATGAGCAGGAGATGATTTTGTACGATGGTGTGGGAGATGCTGTGGAGAAGGCGGAATTTTTCTTAAAGCATGAGGATATCCGGAAAGACATTGCAGCTAAGGGAAGAGAGAAAGTGCTGACGGAATATTCGCTGCAGGATAGACTTGAGACTATTTTAAAGGCTGCGGAGCTTTTGGATTAGAAAAGTGGTAAAATGACAGAGGATGAGAGTTGTATGAGGACAATCAGTGTAGTAATACCTACCTATAATCGGGCGGGGAACATTCAGGGTGCCATAGAAAGTGTGCTCGTGCAGACGTATCCGGTGCGTGAGGTAATTGTGGCGGACGACTGTTCACAGGATAACACAGAAGAGGTTGTAAATGGCATCGGAGATGACAGGGTTCATTATTATCGTCTGCCGGAGAATAAAGGTGCCGGGGGGGCCAGAAATTTCGGTGTAAGCAAGGCGGAGTGTGAATTTATTGCATTTCATGACAGTGATGATGCATGGGTTCCTACAAAGCTGGAAAAACAAATGGCATATTATGAAGAGCATCCTGAGTGCGGTCTGGTTTATTCCGCATACGAAATGCAGCTACCCTATAATATCCGTCATGTAGTTCCGGATTTGAATCGGGGAAAAAGTCTGGAGGGAGATATTTTTGCACCATTACTTTTGCAAAATACCATTGGCGCGCCCACGGTGGTGATGCCAAAGCGGGTATTTGAAGAGGTGGGTGGTTTCGATGAAAGTATGCGAAGTCTGGAGGATTGGGATTTTGCATTAAAGGTGGCAAGGAAGTATCCCATTGGTTTTGTGCCGGAGGTGCTTTTAAAGGTTGCGAGCTCGGCGGGTGGTGTGTCGTCCAATCTGGGCGCATATTATCAGAATCGCTGTTATATGCTTCGCAAATACAGGTCAGAGTATCTGGAGACGAATCTGTTTAACAGTGCAGTGCAGGATATTTTGGAAAAGGCGAAGAGAGATAATTTGCTGCCTCAGGTGGAAAAGCTGATGATGGCATATATGTCAAAATAAGAAAAGGCTACTCGTTACAGAGTAGCCTTAATCATTTCTTTTATTCGATGGATATAGGTGTGGTTTTCGGAAACTTTCCGATAACCGTTTTGTGCAATTTGTTTCCGTTCATCTTCGTGCTTAAGATAGTAGGCACATTTATCTACCAATTCTTCCATGCTTGCATATGCTTCCAAGTCCACACCAATCTCAAAGTGTTCAGTAAGTTCGGTCTGGTAGTTGGTCATTAGGAAGCCGCCGCAACCCATAATATCAAATATGCGAAGGGGTAATCCTGTCTGAATGGGCTTGATGGTCATGTTCAGGTTGATTTTGCTTAGGTGAAAAATCTTGGGCATCTCGGTTAAGGTGGCCACGCCGCCGTGGGTGCGAACACCCTGTAAGGGCGAAGTGTCGCTTCTGGTATATAAATCCACATTGAAAAACTGTGCCAGTGTATTTAAGGTGCGGATGCGCTCAGTCTGGGCAATCTGCATGCCGATGTAGCTGTGAGCTGCAATGTATTTGTCAGGATTTGCTATTGTAACGCCGGGGGAATAAAATGACGGAGCACAGGCTTTGATGGTGCCTGCAAGGTCATCGGTCATAGCGTTTTCCACGGGATTGTAGCCGTATATTTTCAGGGAGGCCTCCACCAGTGCATCAATGTAGCCTTTGGCGTAGTCCGGCATGCCACTCAGCTTGGATAACGGATTTTTTTCGCTGTAAAGAGAACCTACAAAGGAGATGTCACAGCTGTAGTTTTGGCGGTCTGCGTCAGTGATGGTTTGGATAACCCGGTCAAATCGTTCGGTACAGGATGCCAAGGGCAGATGAAAGATACCCTTTGGATTGTATCGGGAGAAGGTTTCAAACTGAGCCCTGTCAAACAAAAAAATCCGATTGGTAGGAAGCTTTATGGATTCGGAAAAGAGCTCCGGCACAGGGGAATCCACTGTCCAACATAGGTAGGGGGTCTTATAAATATGGCAGATTTCTGCAATTACCGGGAAAAAGTTGATGCTGAAAACGAAAATAGGATGCTCTGTTTTTAAAATGTTTTCTACCAAAAAAAGGCGTTTGGCAGAGGAGAGATTTTTGTTGCTAATCTCTGTGTTTTCCTCTATTACATTGAGGCCTGTTGTGGTAAAGGCATCGATAATGTCAGGTTCGCAAATGCTGCCATAACGGTATACTAAAATGTTCATGGTTATCTCCTATGGTAAGATGTTACTTTAATGTACAATATATAATGCAATTATAACGTATTTGGGGGGAGATTGCTATTGACAATTTAATCAAATGGTTTTAGTATTACTATAATAACTTCTAAAATAACTATCTTTTTTCTAAAGTCATGTTTTGACTTCAAATATCATTTCTGGCGTTTCGCCGTGATGTAACCAATTTTAAAACCAAATAAAGGAGGAGTTTTATGGAGCAGGACTGTTTACATGGCTGGAATTTGCGTAGTAATGATATTGCAGAGCTTGTGCAGAAACTAAAGAGTAATACGGTGCTATACAACCGTTATGAGAAATTGAGCGGAGAGTGGCAACGGCGGTTTCAGGATTATTGCACCGGGAAAAAGACGTTGCCTGTAACGTATGATCCGTTTTTTAAAAGAATATTTAATCCGGATGTGCATCCGGACCGTTTATCCCGGTTTATCAGTAGTCTTTTGAACGTGCCTGTTCGGGTGATTAGGATATTGTCTAATGAGGAAAGTATGCTGGATGGCGGAGTGCTGCTTATTATGGATATTTTGGTGCAATTGGAGGATGGAGCCTTGGCAAATGTAGAGGTACAGAAAGTGCCTTATCTTTTTCCGGGAGAGCGGATATCCTGCTATTCATCGGATTTGGTACTTCGTCAATATAGCAGAGTTAAGAGGGAAAGGGGAAGTTGTTTCAAGTATGGCGACTTAAAGAAAGTTTACACAATTGTTATTTTTGAGAAGAGCACGCAAATCTTTCACGAGAGAGGAATGCATTATGTGCATCGGGGGCGCACAGTGTTTGATACCGGATTAAAGATGGAACTTTTACAGGAATATTGTCTGGTTGCCCTTGACGTGTTCAGGGAAAAACCGTATCCTAAAGATAAGACGGAGCAGACAGCATGGATTGCATTTCTTGCCACGGATTCATTGTGCCAGGCAGAGGAACTGGCGGCAGAATTTCCATGGCTAGAGGAAATATATGCGGAGATGACGGATTATCTCCACAGACCGGAGGAGGTGCTGGATATGTATTCGGAAGCGCTGAAGATTATGGATCAAAATACTGTGCAATATATGATAGAATTACAACAGCAAAAGATGGAGGAATTACAGCAACAGGCAAATGAATTGCAAAGCCAGGTGGAGGAGTCACAGCGGCAGGTGGAGGAGTCACAGCGGCAGGCGGAGGAGTCACAGCGGCAGAATGAAGAACTTCGGCGCCAGATTGATAAAGCGATGTTGGCGACCATAAGTATTCTGAAGCAAGTTGGTTGCGCCAAAGAGGATATTTGTGTTAAACTGCAGGAGAACTATCAGCTTACCCCTGCAGAGGCGGAGCAAATAGTTTTACAATATTTGAAGTAATTGTAATTAGGGAAAACAAATAAAAGGAAGAAAAAATGAAGTATGATTATTTGATAGTGGGCACGGGATTGTTTGGTGCTGTATTTGCATATGAAATGAAGAAGGCCGGAAAGAAGTGTTTTTGTATTGATAAGCGTGCTAATATAGGTGGCAATATTTATACACAGGAGCAAAATGGTATTCAGGTACATAAATATGGTGCGCACATTTTTCACACCTCTAATCGTAAGGTGTGGGAGTATGTGAATCAGTTTGCTGAGTTTAATCATTATATTAATTCCCCTGTGGCAGTATATAAGGATGAATTATATAATCTTCCTTTTAATATGAATACATTCAGTCGCATGTGGAATATTCGCACGCCTAAGGAGGCCAAGGCGATTATAGAGAAGCAGAAGAATGACTGTAAAGTAGAGAATCCACGGAATTTGGAGGAGCAGGCGCTTTCTTTGGTGGGACGTGATGTGTATGAGAAGCTTGTGAAGGGTTATACCGAGAAACAGTGGGGAAGACCATGTCAGGAGCTTCCATCCTTTATTATTAAGCGTCTGCCTGTACGTTTTACATATGACAATAATTATTTTGCGGATAGGTATCAGGGAATTCCCGAGGGTGGCTATACCGCTATTATTGAAAAATTGCTTGAGGACACACCTGTAGAGCTTGGTGTAAGCTATAAGGACTTTATAAGCAGACAAGGAGATGACAGACCGGAATATGAAAAGGTAGTATATACCGGTATGATAGATGCCTATTTTGACTATTGTCTGGGTGCGCTTCAGTGGCGTTCTCTTCGATTTGAAGAAGAGACATTGGATGATTGTGACAACTATCAGGGTAATGCCGTGGTAAATTATACGGAGGCTGAAATACCATATACTCGTATTATTGAACATAAACATTTTGAGTTCGGCAAAGGCGAGGGGACGGTTATCACCAGAGAATACCCGGCAGAGTGGAAGCAGGGAGATGAGCCCTATTATCCTATAAATGATGAGCGTAATATGAAGCTTCTTTCAGAGTATCAGAAGCTAGCCGAGGAAGAAAAAAATGTATTGTTCGGCGGACGATTGGGGCAGTATCGTTATTATGATATGGATAAGGTAATTGAAGCTGCTTTGGAAATGGTGGAGGCAGAACTTGCATAAGTGAAAGATAGGTACCTTATAAATAATAAGAAAGCTCCTTACCTGATTTGGGTAAGGAGCTTTTAGCAATAGAAGTTAAACATCATACCGCTGTAAGCGCTGGTATTATAGGGGCTGACATAATTGTTGCCGGGTTTCTTGTAGGCTACGATGGTTCGGTTGACATAGTCCATTGGATTTAGGGAAACCTGTCTGCTTTTTTTGAGTAGAGAATCCGAAAAATCCTTTAAATAAGAAAATGTATCTGTGATGTCTGAGGAATTGATTGCTGCTTCCTTCAACATGTCTTCATTAATTTGTAATGTGCCGTCCTCGGTGATGCTTAGTCCTGTGGATTCCATGGAATCACCGTAGTGAGCAGCAATTCCCTTTAATTCTTTGACCAGATTGTTGCTGCGGGATTGGGATTCCAGATAGGAAGATGCCGCCTGCATAAAACTGTTGTAACCGCCAAGCAGGCGTGATACATTATCGGCTAAGGATTCAGCATCGGCTTTTAATCCTATCGTAGTCGCTTCATTGGAGGAACTCACGCCAATCAGTTCAATTTCGAATAGGTTTCCCACTGTAAAATGGTTAGAGGAAGCAGTACGCTCTTCGTTGTTCAAAACAAAACGTGCATCGGCAGGTTGTTCGGTGATGGTATTAAGACCGAAGTAATTGACTGTGCCGGCAGCTTTGCTGGTATGTTCGTCTGAAATTTCGAAAATATGGTCTGCTCCCTGAGGAAGGCCGGTTGCTTCTGAAGTCAGTCGCAATGCAGTGAGTCCTTCGTTTTCCTCAAGAGATGCATTGATGCCGATTCCTGAGTTGCCAATCAGTCGAACTAATCGGGATTGCACATCTTTATTGGTCTCTCCTTCTGCAATGGAAAATTGGAATTCATAGTTCATTTCGTTGATAGCCACATCAAAGGAATAGGTTCCGACGGGCAGATCAACCTTTTCGTTAGGAAGGAAGTTGCCCATATTTTCCTGGCCTGAGGCAAGAGAATTTACCATGATTTCGAATTGAGGTGTGGTGTCCCCCAAAACTCGTTCTCCGATAAAGGTAGCGGTAGCTATATTTTCATCAGAAGAATACGCAGTCTTTTTGTTGAGTAACCCTTCCTGTTCCAGACCGCCAAGCCCTGCGATGGTATTGTAAAGCTCGCGGGCATTTTCCTTCAAATCCACAGCATAGCGCTGTGTTTCCTTGCTGGTGGTGGGAAGATACCAGGGGGCGTCTTTATTTTGTTTGACAATGGAATTATAAACACTACGAAGCTCAGACTTTTTGTGCGCATCATATCGCGTCAAAGCCTTTGGCGTATAGGTAGTCAGATAATTATTATAGACTGTGTTCAGAACATTACTCATTGCCACGCCTCCTTTCTTCCGTGATAGGGCCCGGGCAAATAGATATTAGGCGAAAATCCTTTTTCGCACGATTGATTAAGTTGCTGGCGAGGCCTCGGTGCTTGCCGATAATATCCCACCTTTGTAAATATAGTTTAGCACATATAATAGGAAGAAACAAGGTTTTTTGCAAAAAAAAGCTGGATAAAACTCAGAAAAACTGCGAAAAACAGGAAAAAATCAGTTGACGAAGGTGTTTTCCTGTGATATAGTATTCAAGCGAGATAAGATTTTAGGTCTTTTTTTTATGCTTAAAAAACACGTGGAGGTAGAAAAATGCGTACAAAGATTACATTGGCATGTACTGAGTGCAAGCAGCGCAACTACAATACAACTAAGGAAAAGAAGAACCATCCTGACAGAATGGAGACTAAGAAGTATTGTAGATTCTGCAAGGCACACACTATGCACAAAGAAACCAAATAAGTTGGAGGTCATTTATGGGAGATTCCGCAGAAAAGCAGACAAAACCCGTAGAGAAGCAGGCCAAATCTGCTGAAAAGCAGAAGAAACCCAGCTTTTTCAAGGGCGTAAAGTCTGAGTTTAAGAAAATTTCATGGCCCGATAAGCATGCGACTTTCAAGCAGGCTGTAGCAGTAGTTGTTATTTCTATTGTAGTGGGAATTCTGATTGCAGTGCTGGATTCTGCATTCCAGTATGGCGTGAATTTCCTGACATCTTTATAAGAGCGAGGGTGATTGTATGGCAGAGGCAATGTGGTATGTAGTTCATACCTATTCCGGATATGAAAATAAGGTCAAGGCCAATATTGAGAAGACCATCGAGAACAATCCTCAGTTTGCAGAGCAGATTCTGGAAGTCAGAGTGCCCATGCAGGATGTTGTGGAGATTAAGAACGGTGCAAAGAAGACTGTTCCTAAGAAAATGTTCCCTGGCTATGTTCTTCTGAATATGGAAATGAATGATGACACCTGGTATGTTGTTCGCAACACCCGTGGTGTTACCGGATTTGTAGGACCGGGAAGCAAACCGGTTCCCCTCACAGAAGCTGAGATGAAGCCTTTGGGCATTAAGACAGATAATGTGTCTATCGATTTCGTTGAGGGAGACAGCATTGCAGTGGTTGCAGGTGTCTGGAAAGATACTGTTGGTGTGGTTCAGAAGCTTGACTTTAGTAAGCAGACCGCAACAATCAATGTAGAGCTGTTTGGACGTGAGACCCCTGTAGAGATTAGCTTTGCAGAGGTAAGAAAGCTCTAAGAGCTTTCTGAAAGGTTTATTTTTAACGATATTTTCCGGTTCGCCGGTAAATATAATTGTAACAAGTGGGATGTGTTTGGCGGCATGCCGCAGACATTCCAAGTGGGAGTGGGGAATAAATCCCTGCGCCAGATTACCACATTATAGGAGGTGCCACAATGGCAAAGAAAGTAGAAGGATATATCAAATTACAGATTCCTGCCGGCAAAGCTACACCGGCTCCCCCTGTTGGTCCTGCATTGGGTCAGCATGGCGTTAACATCGTTGAATTTACTAAGCAGTTCAACGCAAGAACCGCAGACAAGGGTGATGTTATCATCCCTGTAGTTATCACTGTATACGCAGACAGAAGCTTTAGTTTCATTACTAAGACTCCCCCTGCAGCAGTATTGTTGAAGAAAGCCTGCAACATCAAGTCCGGTTCAGGCGTTCCTAACAAGACCAAGGTTGCTACTATTTCTAAGGCAAAG